>NZ_JAYLVN010000062.1:0-501 GCF_046156345.1 Variovorax sp. H27-G14 | reverse complement strand
CAGCGTAAGGGCACTACAGAAGCGCTCAAACACATCGAATGCCGGTGCAACGAGCCGGCGAGCGCTGCGACACAACACGCGCGCTCGTCATCAAGTCAATTTACGACTTGATCAGATGTTCCCTAGGGATGGCCTGATCAATGCGATTTGAGCCGTGCATTCACAAACAACTGATTCGGTGAGCGCCGTGCAGCTAGCGATTCAGCATCAGCCGGCACGCGTGGCGAGTTCATCCCTACGACTTCGCGCCCCTTGCGGGCTGTTTGGCTGAGCATCAGACGCACTCATGCCTGCGCAGCCAGCAATTTGCCGCGCACCATCCACAGATTGCTCAGCGCGAACAGCGTGACCAGTTGCGCCGTGTTCTTCCTCATCCCGCGGTAGCGCACCTTCACATGGCCGAACTGGCGCTTGATCACCCGGAACGGATGCTCCACTTTGGCACGCACGCTGGCCTTGAGCTTCTCCACCTTGTCGACCAGCGCGTCGATCTCGTTGGCC
>NZ_JAYLVN010000061.1:0-723 GCF_046156345.1 Variovorax sp. H27-G14 | reverse complement strand
CGCGCCAACCAACTCGCTGCTGCCGCACGCGGCGTTGAACACACGGGTCAGTGACTCACGGTAGCTGTTGTCCAGTTCCTCGCGCCTGTTCGCTGCCGCCAAGCGGCTTTCTTTCGAATTCTTGCCATGGCCCATGTAGAGCGCGTTTTCTGTGGAGGCGCAACTTGCCGCAACCATCGAAAGGGCGATGGCTGCCAGAGCCGTTTGCAAGTGCTTCATGGGGAGCCCTGTACCGAAAGGATCGTGCTGCGTTGACCGTGATGCAGAGGGGGGCGGGCCGGATGACCACAGCACCCAGGATTTGTTTTGCAGCTTAGGCCCGCACCCCGCTGACGCGCTGTTCGCTGGCGCACGGACGCGCGAAAGGCACGGGCCTAAAACCGAGACTCTTCTTCAGGAGTCCAAAGACCATGGCCAGAATCATCGGCATCGACCTCGGCACCACCAATTCATGCGTGGCCGTCATGGACGGCAACACCATGCGCGTGATCGAGAACTCCGAAGGTGCGCGCACGACGCCGTCGATCGTCGCGTACCAGGAAGACGGTGAGGTGCTCGTCGGTGCCCCGGCCAAGCGCCAGGCCGTGACGAATCCTAGGAACACGATCTACGCAGTGAAGCGCCTGATCGGGCGAAAGTTCGATGAAAAGGAAGTGCAGAAAGACATCGACCTGATGCCTTACACCATTGCCAAGGCCGACAACGGCGACGCATGGGTGGAAG
>NZ_JAYLVN010000060.1:0-750 GCF_046156345.1 Variovorax sp. H27-G14 | reverse complement strand
GGCCCAGCCGCGAGCGGCCATCTGCTGCATGCCGATCGCGATGCCGGCATGGATCTTTGCGGCATCGAAGCCGGGTGGCAGCGCCGGGTCCGAAAAATCGACGGTCTCGGGCTGCTGGCCGATGAACAGCACGCGCTTGGGATCATTGGATGAGGTCATGACAATCTCCTGGTTCGTTGAAGGAATGAAGTGCCGGGGACGGACAGCCGATCACGCCTGCTAGGTGCGGGGAAGTTCATTGTTGTCATGCCAGGGCGTTGGGGACGAATTGACGGGCGGTTGGGAATGCCTGATCTTGGCCGGACTCGGTCCTCGCTTAGGCCAGAAACGTAAGTTGTCGGAGAACGGCATCGGCCCGGAGGAGTTCAGCGACCTGTGTGGCCGCCGGCGGCACGAGGTCCGAGTAGTCGCCCTGCAGATACTCCGTCACGGCATCAGCTTTCCATGGACCCAACGACGCCTTGTAGTCGGGGAACTCACCCTGAATATCGCGCCAAGATGGGTATCCCTTCTTCGACAAGAACACCGCGGCCTCCGTGTAGATGATGTGAACAAGCATGGTGGCTCCGTTGAACTGGAGGACAGGCGGGAACGTCTGGTTATGGCCGACTGTAGCCGGTGGCCCTAGGGAACGTCTGATCAAGTCCACCGATTGCCGACCTGAACGTTGATCACCCAGCTGAAGGAGAGCCAACGATGAGCCAGATCAGTTTTTCGGATGCCGAGCATGCAGGCAAGAGAAAGAAGACA
>NZ_JAYLVN010000059.1:0-857 GCF_046156345.1 Variovorax sp. H27-G14 | reverse complement strand
CTGGCAATGTCGATGTGGTTATCTTCGACGGCGTGGCGTCCACCGCAGTGACAGCGCTTGAGCGCAAGGGCAACCACCTCGTCATGAAGTACGCCGTCAGCGATCAGCTCACCGTGGAGGACTACTTCCACACCGCCTATCCGGGCTGCAAGGTCGAACAGTTCAAGTTCAGCGATGGCGTCATCTGGGACGAAGCGAGCATCAAGTCGCGCGTCATCACCAATGGGAACGCCGACGCCGACTCGATCACCGGCTACCAGGACGGCACCAACCGCATCTTCGGCATGGACGGCAACGACTACCTCACCGGTGGTAGGTGGGCCGACATCATCAACGGGGGCATCGGCGACGACACGCTCAAAGGCGATGCCGGCGACGACACACTGATCGGCGGTGCAGGCAACGACACCCTGGAAGGCGGCGCCGATGCGGACACACTGGACGGCGGCATCGGCAACGACACACTCAAGGGCGGCAGCGGCAACGACACCTACAAGCTTGCAGCCGGCTCGGGCGTCGATGTCATCGATGATTACGACACCACCACTGGCAATGTCGATGTGGTTATCTTCGACGGCGTGGCGTCCACCGCAGTGACAGCGCTTGAGCGCAAGGGCAACCACCTCGTCATGAAGTACGCCGTCAGCGATCAGCTCACCGTGGAGGACTACTTCCACACCGCCTATCCGGGCAGCAAGGTCGAACATTTCAAGTTCAGCGATGGCGTGACCTGGGACGAGGTGCTCATCAAATCGCGCGTCATCACCAATGGGAACGCCGACGCCGACTCGATCACCGGCTACCAGGACGGCACCAACCGCATCTTCGGCATGGACGGCAACGACTACCTCACCGGT
>NZ_JAYLVN010000058.1:0-1018 GCF_046156345.1 Variovorax sp. H27-G14 | reverse complement strand
TGTCGAAGGTGCCGCCACCCAGGTCATATACCGCGATCTTGCGGTCGGCCTTGTCTTTCTTGTCCAGGCCGAAGGCCAGGGCCGCTGCGGTGGGTTCGTTGATGATGCGCTTGACGTCCAGGCCCGCAATGCGGCCGGCGTCTTTCGTGGCCTGGCGCTGGGCATCGTTGAAGTAGGCCGGTACAGTGATCACCGCTTCGGTCACCGGTTCGCCCAGATAGTCTTCGGCCGTCCTCTTCATCTTGCGCAGAATGTCGGCACTGATCTGCTGCGGCGCCATCTTCTTGCCGTGCACTTCCACCCATGCGTCGCCGTTGTCGGCCTTGGCAATGGTGTAAGGCATCAGGTCGATGTCTTTCTGCACTTCCTTTTCATCGAACTTTCGCCCGATCAGGCGCTTCACTGCGTAGATCGTGTTCCTGGGATTCGTCACGGCCTGGCGCTTGGCCGAGGCACCGACGAGCACCTCACCGTCCTCCTGGTACGCGACGATCGACGGCGTCGTGCGCGCACCTTCGGAGTTCTCGATCACGCGCATGGTGTTGCCGTCCATGATGGCCACGCATGAATTGGTGGTGCCGAGGTCGATGCCGATAATTCTGGCCATGGTCTTTGGACTCCTGAAAAAGAGTCTCGGTTTTAGGCCCGTACCTTTCGCGCGTCCGTGCGCCAGCGAACAGCGCGTCAGCGGGGTGCGGGCCTAAGCTGCAAAACAAATCCTGGGTGCAGTGGTCATCCGGCCCGCCCCCCCTCTGCATCACGGTCAACGCAGCACGATCCTTTCGGTACAGGGCTCCCCATGAAGCACTTGCAAACGGCTCTGGCAGCCATCGCTCTTTCGATTGTCGCGGCAAGTTGCGCCTCCACAGAAAACGCGCTCTACATGGGCCGTGGCAAGAATTCGAAAGAAAGCCGCTTGGCGGCAGCGAACAGGCGCGAGGAACTGGACAACAGCTACCGTGAGTCACTGACCCGTGTGTTCAACGCCGCGTGCGGCAGCAGCGAGTTGGTTGGCGCG
>NZ_JAYLVN010000057.1:0-1041 GCF_046156345.1 Variovorax sp. H27-G14 | reverse complement strand
GCCCGAGTTCGCCTTGATGGTGATCTTGTTTTCCTTGCCCGTGCCCTTGTCCTTGGCGCCCACGTGCAGGATGCCGTTGGCGTCGATGTCGAAGCTCACTTCGATCTGCGGCGTGCCGCGCGATGCCGGCGGAATGCCTTCCAGGTTGAACTCGCCCAGTGCCTTGTTGCCCGAGGCAATTTCGCGTTCGCCCTGGAACACCTTGATGGTCACGGCCGGCTGGTTGTCTTCGGCGGTCGAGAAGGTCTGTGCGAACTTCGTCGGGATCGTGGTGTTCTTGGTGATCATCTTGGTCATGACGCCGCCCATGGTCTCGATGCCGAGCGACAGCGGGGTCACGTCCAGCAGCAGCACGTCCTTGCGGTCGCCCGAGAGCACTTGCCCTTGAATCGCAGCGCCGACAGCCACGGCTTCGTCGGGGTTCACGTCCTTGCGCGGTTCCTTGCCGAAGAAGGCCTTCACCTTTTCCTGCACTTTGGGCATGCGGGTCATGCCACCGACCAGGATCACGTCGTTGATGTCGTTCACGCTGATGCCGGCGTCCTTGATGGCCAGGCGGCAAGGCGCAATGGTGCGCTCGACCAGCTCGTCGACCAGGCTTTCCAGCTTGGCGCGGGTCAGCTTGATGTTCAGGTGCTTCGGACCCGAGGCATCGGCTGTGATGTAGGGCAGGTTGATGTCGGTCTGCGCACTGCTGGACAGCTCGATCTTGGCTTTCTCCGCCGCATCTTTCAGGCGCTGCAGCGCGAGCACGTCCTTGCCCAGGTCCACGGCCTGCTCTTTCTTGAACTCGGCAATCACGTGGTCGATGATGCGCTGGTCGAAGTCTTCGCCGCCCAGAAAAGTGTCGCCGTTGGTCGACAGCACCTCGAACTGTTTGTCGCCCTCTACATGGCCAATGTCGATGATCGAAATGTCGAAGGTGCCGCCACCCAGGTCATATACCGCGATCTTGCGGTCGGCCTTGTCTTTCTTGTCCAGGCCGAAGGCCAGGGCCGCTGCGGTGGGTTCGTTGATGATGCGCTTGACGTCCAGGCCCGC
>NZ_JAYLVN010000056.1:0-1114 GCF_046156345.1 Variovorax sp. H27-G14 | reverse complement strand
AGTCCGCCCTGAACAATCTCTAACTCTTTGATTTCACTGGTGATTTCGGAGCGTGCGTGGCGCGGAATTTGCAAGGTACTTGGGCGTAGAACGCAGTTTCCTTGCAAATTCCGACGAGGTTTTATCGATGGGACCCAAGCCTGTAGCACCGCAGACCGACGAGCTGTTCGTCTCTCGCCTGGACGAGTTGATCAACATGCGTCACGCGCTCGTTCGCTTGGCCGGCTTGATCGACTGGAGCGAGATCGAACGCACGTTTGGCGCTCACTTCAACTCGGGGCGCGGTCGCCCTGCATTGCCTCCTCGGCTGGTGGCCGGCCTGCTGTACTTGCAGCACACCTTCGATGCTTCCGACGAAGCGGTAGTCAACACCTGGATCGAGAACCCGTACTGGCAGTACTTCTGCGGCGAGGTGTACCTGCAGACCGCAGCGCCCATCGACCCAAGCAGCCTCACGCGCTGGAGGAAGCGCATCGGCGAAGAGGGCGTGGAAACTTTGTTGATGGCGACCATCGACGCAGCTCGGCGCGGCGGCGTCGTGAAGGCCTCCAGCGTGGACCGCGTGATCGTCGACACGACTGTGATGCCCAAGGCCATCGCGCACCCCACCGACAGCCGGCTGCTGGAGAAGAGTCGCCAGCATCTGGTGAAGGTCGCCGAAGAACACGGCCTGAACCTGCGCCAGAACTACAACCGCACCGCCCCGAGACTGGCCGCGCAGATCGGGCGCTACGCCCACGCCAAGCAGTTCAAGCGCATGCGCCACGCCGTTCGCACATTGCGCACGCGCGTGGGACGGGTGCACCGCGACGTGGCGCGCCAACTCGGCGCGCTGCCCGAGCAGGCACAGGCCAAGGTCGGCGATTTGCTCACTCGTACAGGCCGCATCCTGGCCCAGCGCACGAAGGACAAGAACAAGAACAAGCTCTACGCGCTGCACGCACCCGAGGTCGAGTGCATCTCCAAGGGCAAGGCCCGAACGCCGTACGAGTTCGGCGTGAAGGTGAGCATCGCGACGACCTTGAAGGAGGGTCTGGTGGTGGGCATGCGCAGCATGCCGGGCAATCCGTACGATGGCCACACGCTGGCCGAGACGCTCGAACAGGTCGACATC
>NZ_JAYLVN010000055.1:0-1263 GCF_046156345.1 Variovorax sp. H27-G14 | reverse complement strand
CTCCTCCTGATATTGTTTCCACCGCTCCCGTAGCGCTGAAGGGAGCCCGTTCGGTGGACCCTGTTCTCCTCCTTGGGTTGTTTAGCCCGCAATAAAGAGTGGGGACCCGGACGGATTCGACGCTGTAGCTCGAACGGTGTCTTGGGGCGTCGCCGGCCAATGTGCCGACGACGACCCCGCATATCAGGATGTGCATGTCGAATGTGGCGCGTTGATCCTTGATCCAAGGAGTACCACGGTGACATGCAATGTAGGAGTTGACATCAGCAAGGCGAAGCTGGACGTAGCCTGGCTGAAGGCGGACGGTAAATACCGTTCCAAGGTGTTCCCCAACAATGCGGCGGGTTTCTCGGAGCTGCTGCAATGGCTGGATGCCAATCTGCCCGATGGCCATGCCGCGGCGCACGTCTGCATGGAAGCCACAGGGACGTACCACGAGGGCCTGGCGTTTTTTCTGCATGACCACGCGGTTGCGGTTTCGGTCGTGAACCCGTTGACGGTCAAGCGATTCATGGAACTCGATCGAGTGCGCAACAAGACCGATGACGGCGATGCGAAGGCGCTGGCGCGGTTTTGCGACAAGACGGCTCCGGATCTGTGGGAGGCGCCTTCGCCCGGCGTGCGCTCCCTGCAGGCGCTGGTGGCCCGGCTGGACACGCTGCTGGAGCTCAGGCAAGGCGAGTTGAACCGCCTGGAAGTTGCCCACGGCTCGGTCAAGCCATCGCTCATTGCAATCATTGCAAGCCTTGGCGAGGCCATCGAGCAGGTTCGCATGCAGATCCGCAAGACCATCGATGACGACCCCGATCTGCGCCAACGCAACGAGCTTCTCGCCACGATCCCCGGCCTCGGGGACAGGACGATTCCCCAATTGCTGGCCTACATCGGTCGCCCCGAGCGGTTTACATCCGTCAAGGCGCTGAGTGCCTATGCGAGCCTCACGCCCATGATCAGGCAGTCCGGAAGCTCGCTGGACAAGCGACGAGGAACACACCCTCAAGGGCATCGAGAGCTCAAGAAGGCGCTGTACTTCCCGGCGATGGTGGCCGGTCGATACAACCCGGTGGTGGCCGAGTTCTGGCAGCGCCTGAAGGCACAGAACAAGCCTGGCAAGCTCATCGTCGTGGCGTGCATGCACAAGCTGCTTTCCATCGCCTTCGGCGTCCTGAGGTCGGGCAAGCCCTTCGACCCAAATCACGGCAAGAAGGCCCGCGCTTGATGGCCAACGCTTGACAAACATAACGGTGTCTTTATTTCGCTGCG
>NZ_JAYLVN010000054.1:0-1282 GCF_046156345.1 Variovorax sp. H27-G14 | reverse complement strand
AGAGGTGGCCCCGTTCGTTTGAACAGATTCCGATTACTTTTAAGTGGATCCTGCGGGGTCAGGCTGCCTGGGCCGAAGGCCGTGGCAGCGAGTCGAAGTACACCACATCGGGTGTGCGGGCCTGCAGGCTCGAATGCGGCCTGCGGCTGTTGTAGAACTCGATGTACCGGCCGATTCCGGTGCGAGCCTGGCTCACGCTCTCGTAAGCATGCAGGTACACCTCCTCGTACTTGATCGAGCGCCACAGCCGCTCGATGAACACGTTGTCCCTCCAGCAGCCCTTGCCGTCCATCGAGACGCGGATGCCGTGATCGGCGAGCAACCCCGTGAAGGCCGTACTCGTGAATTGACTGCCCTGATCGGTGTTGAATATCTCGGGCGTGCCGTATCGGGTAATGGCTTCCTCGACGGCATCGGTGCAGAACTCGGTGTCCATCGAGATCGATACCCGCCAGGCCAGCACCCGGCGGCTGTACCAGTCGATCACCGCCGCCAAGTACACGAAGCCCCGGGCCATCGGGATGTAGCTGATGTCCATCGCCCAGACCTGGTTGGCCCGGTTGATGACCAGCGTGCGCAGCAGGTACGGGTAGATCGTGCGCCCCGGGGCCTTCCTGCTGGTGTTGGGCTTCCTGTAGAGCGCGGTGATCGCCATTCGCCGCATCAGCGTGGTCATGTGCTTGCGGCCCACAGCGATTCCCTCGCCACGCAGCAGATCGCGCAGCATGCGGGCGCCAGCGAACGGCAGTTCCAGGTGCAACTCGTCGATGCGACGCATCAAATGGAGGTCGGCATCGCTGACGGGCTTGGCCGTGTAGTACGCCGAACCGCGGCTGATGTTCACCAGTTCGGCCTGGCGCCGGATCGGCAGATCGTGGCTTGGATCAATCATCGCTTTGCGCTCAGCATGCCGGCCTTGATGAGCGCGCCTTCCAAAAAATCATTCTCCAGCGCCAGCTGGCCAATCTTGGCGTGCAGCGCCTTCAGATCGATCGTCGGTTCTGCCGCGGATGGCTCGCCGCCGAAGACGTCGGCTGCTCGCGTGAGCAACTGGTTCTTCCAGTCGGTGATCTGGTTGGGGTGCACGTCGTGCTGTTGCGCCAGCTCGGCCAGCGTCTTGTCGCCTCGAACGGCGGCCAGCGCCACCTTGGCCTTGAAGGCCGCTGAGTGCGTGCGGCGGGGTCTTCTGCTCATATTCGCTCCAGTCTTCACAGGCGAGGTCCTCGCCAGCAGGAGCAGTTTCCACACTTATCGGCTTGTTCAGATTTCCGGGGCCAGCTCT
>NZ_JAYLVN010000053.1:0-1644 GCF_046156345.1 Variovorax sp. H27-G14 | reverse complement strand
TGTAGTGGCTGATTAGTAATGTCGTGTTTTGACTAAATAGAAATGTCGCATCGTTGGCCCGGTCCAGCTTCTGGATCCGAGGTACAGCGATGGCCACATCCACGGCAACTATCACCATGTCGATGCGCGAAGTCGATCGCCTCAAGACCATCCAGGCGGTGGTCGACCGGATGCTGCGGGTTGGCCAGGCGGCGCAGCGCCTGGGGCTGAGCCGACGTCAGCTCGAGCGGCTGGTCCAGCGCTACAAGGACGAAGGCGCTTGCGGGCTGGTCTCGCGAAAGCGAGGCCGCCCCAGCAACCATCAACTGGCACCTGGCGTGGCCGAACGCGCGACTACGCTGATCAAAGAGCGCTACGCTGACTTCGGGCCCACGCTGGCATGCGAGAAGCTGCGCGAGTGCCACGGCCTGCCGCTGGCCAAGGAGACCATCAGGTTGCTGATGATGGCCGCAGGTCTCTGGACGCCCCGCAAACAGCGGGCCCCGACGATCCACCAGCCGCGCAACCGGCGTTCGTGTCTGGGCGAGCTGATCCAGATCGATGGCAGCGACCACGCTTGGTTCGAAGACCGTGCGCCGGCCTGTACGCTGCTGGTGTTCATCGACGACGCGACCAGTCGTCTGATGCAGTTGCACTTCGTGCCGACGGAATCGGCCTTCGCTTACTTCGAAGCCACGCGGTCGTACCTGGAGGAGCATGGCAAGCCGGTGGCGTTCTACAGCGACAAGGCCGCCATCTTTCGCGCGGTGCAGACCTCGACCGACTTCGGCCGCAGCGCCACGCAATACGGCCGTGCGCTGTTCGAGCTGAACATCGACATCATGTGCGCCAACACCAGCCAGGCCAAGGGTCGTGTCGAGCGTGCCAACCTGACGCTGCAGGACCGGCTGGTCAAGGAACTGCGCCTGCGCGGGATCAACACGCGCGATGCGGCAAACGCCTTCGCGCCGCTCTTCATGGCGGACTTCAATGCGCGGTTTGCGAAGCCGGCCAGGCGGGACTTCGATGCCCATCGGCCAGTGCGAGCCGACGAGGATCTCGATCTGATCTTCACCTGGCGGTTGCAGCGCAAGGTGTCACTCTCACTGACGCTGCAGCACGACCGCGTGATCTACCTGCTCAAGGACACGCCGGCCAACCGCAAGCTGATCCATCGCTACATCGATGTCTACGAGTATCCGGACGGCCGCATCGAACTGCGCGCGGACGGCATCAGTCTGGCCTACGAGCGCTACGACAGATTGCCGCAGGTGGACACGGCTGCCATCGTGGAGAACAAGCGTCTGAGCCATGCACTGCAGGCTGCCGTGGTGATCCAGAGCCAGCGCGACGATCGCAGGAAGTCGAGCACGCCCTCGCGCACGAATCAGGGGCAGGCGCCCTACCCTCGCAAGGCTCTGCCCGGCACTAAGCGCTCGAGGCAGTTCACATCCGGCGACCTCGAACTGGCCGTGATGAGCGTCTGCAAGCCGCCCGCGCCGACCCATCGGGCAGCGCTGAAGTGACGATCATGATGCCTTCGGTGGCAAGCCTGTGCAGGTGTAGAAGCAAGGCAGTCACTGCGTTCGCTTGAGACCTTCAAGAAAGAAGAAATGCGACATGTCTATTTGGCCAGAGATGCGACATCTGAATTTGGCCTTGACA
>NZ_JAYLVN010000052.1:0-2624 GCF_046156345.1 Variovorax sp. H27-G14 | reverse complement strand
TGTCGGCGCCGGTTGAATCTTGACCCACCCTGCCGGTTGAACTTTGACCCGGGGATGGAAGCCGGCATCGTGGAAGCCGGCTGTGCATAACTCTAGCGTCTTCCTCCTTTCTTGACTTCTTTATTGATCTTGAATCGCTCGCACGAAGAAGGCGCGTAGGGCGAAGCCCGCAGCGCCTTGTCCCTGCCTTCGGTGCTTCTCAACCGGCATTTCCAGCCGATGCCTTTCGCTCCTGCTCACGCGCCTTGATGCGTTTCTTCGAGTTCGCCGTCGCGTGCGTGATCCGGTAACTGTCATTGCCCGTCTCCACGATGTGGCAGTGGTGCGTGAGCCGGTCCAGCAACGCAGTGGTCATCTTCGGATCCACGAACACACTGCTCCATTCGGCGAAGTCCAGGTTGGTCGTCACCACCACGCTGGTGTGCTCGTACAGTTTGGAGAGCAGGTGGAACAGCAACGCGCCTCCGGCCTGACTGAAGGGCAAGTACCCCATCTCGTCCAGCACCACCGCATCCAGGCGCAGCAGGCTCGCGGCAATGCGACCCGCCTTGCCTTGGGCCTTCTCCTGCTCCAGCGCATTGACCAGGTCGACGGTCGAGTAGAAGCGCACACGCTTGCCATGCTGCGTGATGCCCGCCACGCCAATGGCCGTCGCCAGATGGCTCTTGCCGGTTCCGGGTCCACCCACCAACACGACGTTGTGCGCCTCATCGGTGAAGGCCATCTCGGCCAGTTGCAGCACCAGCTTGCGGTCCACCGGCGAGACCTCGAAGTCGAACCCAGCAAGGTCTCGGTGCACAGGGAACTTGGCTGCAGCCATCTGGTGGCTGACCGAGCGCGTGGCACGCTCGGTCGTCTCGGCGCGCAACATCTGCTCGATGAGCCAGCGCGATCGCTCCAGCTGGGCGTTGTCCTGCTCGATCAGATCGGCCCAGGTCCCGGCCATGCCGTGCAGACGAAGCGTCTTGAGTTCGGCGATGACATCACGCATGACCGGCCTCCCGCATGCTGCCCGGATCGCGCAGCCGGTCGTAGCGCGCCGTGTCGGCGATCGGCGGTGTCAGCACCTGCAGCGGCGTCTCGACGTTCTCTGGTCGCGGCGCCGAGTTCAAGCGCGCCAGCACGTTGATGACGTGCTCGATGCTCACGCGCCCGGAGGGCGGAGCGCCGTCCAGCGCCAGCTCCACAGCCACCAGCACGGCTTCCAGTCCCGCCGTCGGCACCAGGGCCAGCACCCGGGCCATGACGCGGTCGCCACCGCTCTCGCGCAGCAGGCCGCGGCGCAGCCGCTGCAATGGCTCGGGCAGATCGGTGAAGGGGGCACCGTTGCGCAACGCGCCTGGCTTCCTCTGTACCAGCGGGATGTAGTGCTGCCAGTCATAGCGCGTCTTGCTCTTGTCCGTCAGCCGTTCGTGCTCGGCCACCACACTATCGCCGGCCACCACCGTCACGCGCGTCGGGTACAGGTGGGTGCTGACCATCTGCCCGGCCAGCTCGCAGGGCACCGAGTAGCGGTTGCGTGCCACTGACACCAGGCAGGTGCTGCTCACCCGGGCCACTTCCTCGACGTAGCCGTCGAACGCAGCCGGCATCGGCATCAATTGCACCCGCTCGTGCTCGAGCATCTCGGCGACGCTGAACTGCTTGTGCTCGGGATGCCGTACTTCTTCCCACAGCGCCCGACATCGTTCGCCCAGCCAGGCATTGAGCTCGTCGAAGTTGGCGAAGCGCCGCTCACGCGCGTCGATCCAGATACGCCGGCGGCTGTCCTGGACGTTCTTCTCCACGACACCCTTCTCCCAGCCCGAAGCGACGTTGCAGAAGTCGGGGTCGTACAGGTAGTGCGCACACATGACCGAGAAGCGCGCGTTGACGGTGCGGCCCTTGCCCTTGTGCACCTTGTCCACGGCGGTCTTCATGTTGTCGTAGATGCCGCGACGCGCCACCCCACCCAAGGCTGCAAACGACCGGGTGTGCGCATCAAACAGCATCTCGTGGCCCTGGCTCGGATACGCCACAAGGAAGAACGCGCGGCTCGCGCACAGCTTCATGTGCGCGACCTGCAGCTTGCGGTACAGGCCCCCGACCACCAGCGGCTCGTCGCTCCAGTCGAACTGGAACGCCTCGCCCAGCTCGAAGGTCAATGGCACGAACGCCTTGCCGATTGCAACGCCTCCCTGCTGCATTCGCCATGAGCGGATGAAGTCGGTCAGCTGGGTGTAGCCGCCTTCGTAGCCGGCCTGGGCAATCTGCTTGAGCAGTGCCTTGGCGGTTCGTCGTTCCTTCTTCGGACGACGTGCATCGGCCAGCAACGCCATCTTCACGGTCTCGATGAACGGCGCCAGCTTCGTCGAGGCCCCCTTGCGCAGGTACTTCGGTGGCTGCGCCACCGGGGTGCGCAAATACTTGCGCACGGTGTTGCGCGACAGGCTTGTCGCCCTCGCAATCTCCCGCACCGACTTGTTCTCGCGGTGGTGCATCCGCAGGACCTTGCCAATCATGGCCATAGTGATCACTCCTGATACCCCACCGCTTAAAAAAGCAGCAGGGTAGGCTGAACACCCGGGTCAAATTTGAAGCGGCACAACCCTCACAGGTGGGTCAAATTTCGGCCGGCGCCAACA
>NZ_JAYLVN010000051.1:0-2780 GCF_046156345.1 Variovorax sp. H27-G14 | reverse complement strand
AATAAAGAAGTCAAGAAAGGAGGAAGACGCTAGAGTTATGCACAGCCGGCTTCCACGATGCCGGCTTCCATCCCCGGGTCAAAGTTCAACCGGCAGGGTGGGTCAAGATTCAACCGGCGCCGACAGGCTATCACAGCTGGAAGCACGTCAAGGATTGCGTCGAGCAGACAAGATCGCTGCCCGCGGCTTCAAGACCCTTGCCCTCCATCCTTGCCGAATTTCTGGCGGCGCAGGAACGATCCAATTCGACGATGCCCGCATCGTGCGGGGCCCTCAAGTCGGGGCTGGTGATCGCCATGGATACAAAGCATGCGCAGGATGTCGCATGGCCCGATGATTTTGTTGAGTGCGAGGAGATCAAGTCGATCGCCGCGCGGCAAATTTGGGCTTCACTGATCTATCAAACGGACGAGCGTGGCGAATCAATGGCCCAGCGGTTGAAGGGCGAGTTGCTGCTCGATCAGGCGCTCGATCACCTTTCTGATCTGCGCCTCTTCCGATACTCGGGAGATATAGCTCTTTTGCCGGGCTCGCTGGATGAGGCGTTTTCGTTTGTACTAAGCAAAACCTTCTTTCCGCCAACACATGTTTGGTTGAGAGGCGAATTCCACGACATGGCGTACCCGCACGCCTTGCAGGTTGATGGGCAACAGGTCTATGTCTCGAATGGCGCCGGCAGCTCTGCGCTACGCATGTCTGCGGCGAGTGGTGGCAGAGAAGGAGGATCCTTTGAAGTATCGACGCCTGTGCAAGGGGAGGCAATCGCCGACGCGGCTCCCGCCGTAGCCCGTTCCGGCTCGGGTTTTATCCCACGACTCGACGTTTCCAAACTCGAGCCTGGCTTCTATGAGTTCCAGGTGACCTATGACGGAGAGGAGCTCATGATGGATGGTGGCTTTGATTCCATACGAAGCGCCCTCGAATCTGCGGCCGACGTCACTGGTGACATCAAGGGCTTCGAGTTCGCATACAGGGGAATCACCATTGGCACGTATCCGCTTGCCATGTTGCGTCAGCAAGCAGACAGGATTGCGAGGGAAGCAGTCGCAACTGTTGCCTCCTTGGGCGATGATCATTGGTGACGCTCATACTTTCAAGGCGACGAATAGTGTCTCGAATGTAAGCGCGGGCGCCAACTAGACAAGGTGGCAGCTCTCGAGGGGCGCAGGCTAGACTTCCGCGACCCCGATCGCTCGCGAGCAATTGAGGGCCGCAGCTTCATTGCATCCGGCACAGACCTCGCCGAGGTAAGCGCGAATCAGCGGCGATGCACGGCAAGCTGCTTCAAACTCGGCGATTGCGATTGCGAGTGAGAGCGCCCAAATTCTTCACCACCAACTCGCTCGCAGCCTGAACTTCAATCCCCAAAGTGCTAGCAAGCGACTTAAGTGTCTCACCCACGTCGCGCGGCCGGGAGGGGCGTTCATTGAACGCCACGAACGGTCCATCGGTCTCTGTCAGCAGCCGCTCGCGGGGCAACGCGCTGACAACCCGGCAAGTCTTCTCCGACACAAGCATCTGGGCGTTGATGGAGAAATAGCAACCCAACTCAGCCGCTCTTCTCGCCTCGGCCGCTGTGCCGGTGAACCAATGCAGGACAGCGACGCCGCGGTCGAGCGGAAACGACCTCTCCAAGTGGTCCAGAACCTTGCTCACGCACCTAACGCTGTGAATTGTGAGGATCTTGTTGCCCTGCTCGGCGCATGCGCCGAGGATTCGGGAAAAGACGCGCTCCTGTTCGGAAAAGGAGCGATAGAACTTCGGCCCTGCATCGAGGCCAATTTCGCCGACGTACCTGGTCTCGCTCAAGAGTTTCTCGAAAAGCGGCAGTTCTGACGCCCTTTCGGCGATCAATTGCGGATGCATGCCGAGCGCCACCCGCACGTATTCCGAACCTGTTGCGACCTCAAGGTTCCTTTTCCAGGCCTTGGGCGTCGTTGTAACTGCCAACGTGGCGACGCGCTCGCGATCGCACTCGCTCACCAAAGAAGCGTGGTCCGGATAGAGGTCCAAGTGACAGTGAAAATCGACCCAGCGCGGGCGCATACGAATCATCCATCTTTGATCGGTCTCGCCTCTACGTCCTCAAGCAGTTCGGCGACCTCTTGCATGCCCCGGACGTACACGCCCTCATAGTCGTTGAGGTCGTTAGGATGATCGTACAGCGGGCCGGGCTGATGAATGTCCCGACGTGCCCTACCTGGATGGGCCACCAGGCGCGCCAACGCGAACTGGAAGGCACGGATGTGCTCGCCGATCGCCGTCGACGAGTCGATCGCCTTGGCATGCAGATCCTCGAGCCAATACTCGGTATCGTCCGAGCCGAACCCTGCAAGCAGAGCCGCGCGCCGGATGAGACATGGGACGCAATGTCCACAGTGCTGGACCTTTCGGCGAGTCTCATCGCGATCATGGCGATGCTTGCCCTCGGCCGAACAGGACATCGTCAACTTAGCGCTGGTGCGCAGGAATTCCTTATCGAGACAGGTATCCACCATCTCCCCCTTCGTCTGGTGACGGTGTGGATTTTCCAGTTGGGCGGGGATGCCGAGCCCTTGCAATAGCTCGTTGAATCTGGCCATGTAGAAAGGGTGGGTTGTGCGCGTACTCAACGCCCCCACCCGTAGGGGGTCCAGCGGTACGTTGAGGGAAAAGAGGTGGCCCCGTTCGTTTGAACAGATTCCGATTACTTTTAAGTGGATCCTGCGGGGTCAGGCTGCCTGGGCCGAAGGCCGTGGCAGCGAGTCGAAGTACACCACATCGGGTGTGCGGGCCTGCAG
>NZ_JAYLVN010000050.1:0-3094 GCF_046156345.1 Variovorax sp. H27-G14 | reverse complement strand
TGCTGCAAGCGGCCAGGCAACTCGGCCTGAAGGCCAAGGCCTCACGCACCACCCCTGAGCGTCTGTCGTTGACGCCGTTGCCCGCACTGGCCGTGCTGCGCAATGAAGACGGAAGCGAACGCGTCGTGATCCTCGCGCAGTGCGATGCGCAACGCGTGCTGCTGCAAGACCCTTCTGCATCGAACGGCCGCCCGGTCATCGAACCGCTCGAGGTCTTCTCCGCACATTGGACCGGCGAACTCATCCTCATCACCAGCCGCGCCAGCCTCACAGGCGAGCTCGCCAAGTTCGACTTCTCGTGGTTCATCCCCAGCCTGGTCAAGCACCGCAAGCTGCTGGGCGAGGTGCTGTTCATCTCCTTCATCCTCCAGCTGTTCGCGCTGGTCAGCCCGCTGTTCTTTCAGGTCGTGATGGACAAGGTGCTGGTGCACCGGGGCATCACCACGCTCGATGTGCTGGTCATCGGCCTGGTGGTGGTGGTCGTCTTCGAGTCGCTGCTGAACGGACTGCGCAGCTACGTCTTCAGCCACACCACGAACCGCATCGACGTTGAACTCGGTGCGCGCTTGTTCCGCCACTTGGTGCAACTGCCACTGGCCTACTTTCAGGCCCGCCGCGTGGGCGATTCCGTTGCCCGCGTGCGCGAGCTGGAGAACATTCGCGGCTTTCTCACCGGCAACGCGCTGACTGTTCTGCTCGACGTCGTCTTCTCCATCGTCTTCGTGGCCGTCATGCTGTTTTACAGCGTGCCCTTGACCTTGATCGTGCTGGTCAGCATGCCGCTGTACTTCGCCCTGAGCCTCGCGGTCGTGCCCATATTGCGCCGGCGCCTGGACGAGAAGTTCGCGCGCGGCGCGGAGAACCAGGCCATGCTGGTGGAGACCGTGAGCGCCATCCAGACCGTCAAGGCCACCGCACTGGAGCCGGCCTTCGGGCGACGTTGGGACAACCAGCTCGCCGCCTACATCTCCGCGAGCTTCAGAACCCAGAACCTTGCGAGCTGGGCGCATGAAGGCGTCAACCTCATCGGCAAGCTGGTGAATGCGGCCACGCTCTGGTACGGCGCGCACCTGGTCATGAACAACGACATGAGCGTCGGCCAGTTCGTCGCCTTCAACATGTTCGCCCAACGCGTGTCTCAACCCATCATGCGCATGGCGCAGCTGTGGACGGACTTTCAGCAAACGGGCATCTCCATGGCCCGGCTCGGCGACATCCTGAACACGCGCACCGAAGTGCCACCCAGCACCGCAGCCCAACTCCCAGCGCTCAAGGGCCGCGTGACGCTGGACAACCTCACCTTCCGCTACCGCCCTGAAGCGGCGCCCGTGCTCAACGGCGTGAGCCTCGACGTGCGCCCCGGCGAAGTCATCGGCATCGTCGGGCGCTCGGGCTCCGGCAAGAGCACGCTGACCAAGCTCATTCAGCGGTTGTATTCCCCCGAGCAAGGGCGCCTGCTGGTCGACGACATCGACATCAGCCTGATCGATGCGGCACAGCTCAGAAGGCAGGTCGGCGTGGTGCTGCAGGAGAACACCCTCTTCAACCGCAGCGTGCGCGAGAACATCGCCATCGTCGACCCGGCCGCGCCGCTGGAGGCGGTGATGCACGCGGCCCGCATGGCGGGCGCGCACGAGTTCATCAGCGAACTGCCCGAGGGCTACGACACCGTCGTCGGAGAACAGGGCGCAAGCCTGTCGGGCGGGCAACGCCAGCGCGTGGCCATTGCACGCGCGCTGTTCACGCACCCGCGCATCCTGATCTTCGACGAGGCCACCAGCGCGCTGGACTACGAGAGCGAGGCCATCGTGCAACGCAACATGGCGCACATCTGCAAGGGGCGCACCGTGTTCATCATTGCACACCGCCTGTCCGCCGTGCGGCATGCGAACCGCATCATCGTGATGGACAAGGGCCGGATCGTCGAAGGCGGCACGCATGAGAGCTTGCTGAACCGGCCCAAGGGCATCTACGCGCATCTGTGGGGCATGCAGGGCGGTGGGCATTCGAGCGAAGGCGCGGGGGCGGCGGTATGACGAACGAAGGCACCACCAACACCTCCACCGCGACCAGCGTGGTTGCAGCGCCCGCGGCCAACGCACCGAACGCGCGCGACATGCGCCACCCGGCCTTCGAGCTGCTGGCGCGCTACCGTGCGATCTTCAAAGCGGCATGGCAGCACCGCCACGAGCTGGCCGGGCCGAAGCGCTTGAGCGACGAGGCGGCCTTCTTGCCCGCCGCCCTGAGCCTGCAGGACACGCCCGTGCACCCCGCGCCCAGGCGACTGGCCTTCGCATTGATCGCGCTGTTTGTCATTGCGCTGACCTGGGCCATCTGCGGGCAGATCGACATCGTGGCCGTCGCGCCCGGCAAGATCATCGTGAGCGAGCGCACCAAGCTCATTCAGCCGCTGGAGGTGAGCGTGGTCAAGCGCGTGCTGGTGCGTGACGGGGACCATGTCGAAGCCGGGCAAGCCTTGGTCGAGCTTGACCCCACGACAGCGAATGCAGACAAGACCAGCATCGACGAGCAGTTGAAGTCGATGCAGTCCGAGGTGCTGCGCACGCGGGCCTTGCTGCAGGCGCTGAACTCGCCGGCCACAGCCGCAGCCCCAGGCATAGCCCCAGGCCGCTCGCCGGATCTGGGCAAGAGCATCCCCGCCGGCTGGACGGAGGTAGACACCGCCGCCACCCAGGCCCAACTGCGCGACGAGTGGAGCGACATCACCGCCAAGCTCGCCAAGGCTGCAGCGGAGATCGACCGCCGCCAGGCCGAGATTGCCACCGTGCGCGAGATGGTCGCCAAGCTGCAGACCACGCTGCCCATCGCCCGGCAGCGAGAGGCCGACTTTCATCAACTGGCCGACCAGGGCTTCATGTCCAGCCATGCCAACCAGGACCGCACCAGGGAGCGCATCGAGCTGGAGCGCGACCTGGCCACCCAACGCGCCCGCCTGGCCGAAGCCAACGCCACGTTGCGCGAGAGCGAGAACACCCGCGCGGCCTACATCGCGGAGACCAAGCACAGCCTGCGCACCCGCGAGGCCGCCGCCGAACTCAAGCGCCACCAAGGCACGCAAGACCTGGCCAAGGCC
>NZ_JAYLVN010000049.1:0-3199 GCF_046156345.1 Variovorax sp. H27-G14 | reverse complement strand
GTCTTCTTTCTCTTGCCTGCATGCTCGGCATCCGAAAAACTGATCTGGCTCATCGTTGGCTCTCCTTCAGCTGGGTGATCAACGTTCAGGTCGGCAATCGGTGGACTTGATCAGACGTTCCCTAGAGCAGTTTGCACAGGGGTTCTACTGCTGCGCTTGTGGAGTTGGCTTCGTAGCCGACTGCTTGCTGAAGTGAAGTCATGGTCTATCTATGGCGGCAGAATGCGACCAGAACCAGACCTTCGCCATGACGCCAGAAGATTGCCCGGTGCCTCCAACAGTGGACTACGTCAAAGTCGGTCGGGAGTCGCACGAACTGGTGCTTCGCCACGGGCGGGATGCACACAGGTATGCACTGCGCCTGTCTGAGCAAGCCAAGGACGCGGGCGATGCCGGAGCGGCCGCATTCTGGTATGCGGTCAACCGGGCGCTAGAGCCGAGGACATAGCGATTCGCTCGCAGGGCCCGCTTTGAGCCTTCGCGACGGCGGCGCGACCGGCTACAGTCGGCCAGGAGCGGACGGTCGCAGGCCGGGCACAATTCAGCCAAAAGCCGCCATTCGGCGGCATGGATGATGGAGAACAAGTGGTAGCGCGCCCATATCTCGGATGAGCCCGAACAACCAGCACTTTGTTCCGCGCGGATACTTGAGCGCCTGGGCTTGCGGCAGCGGCGTCGAACCCAAGTGGGTGTGGCGGTTCGACCGGGTTCTAGGCCGTGTCGATCTGAAGTCACCGAGAAAGATTCTTCGGGAAGCGCACATCTACACAGTTCGGAAACCCGACGGTACGGACGATTTCCGCTTCGAACGCTTCTTTCAGGAGCGAGAGGATGCTTTCTACAGCGTGCGTACCAAACTAATTTCTCTCCAAGCATTGACGCATGAGGAGTGGGTTGACCTGCTCGCGTTCACCGCAGCCGCGCGCATTCGAACGCAAATGAATCGGAATCGTCATCGTCAACACTGGGGCAACGCTATTGAGCTTGGCGAGAAGATGGTGCAGAGCCTTTCAAAGATGACTCCTGAAGCACGAACTGACATTGCAAAAATGCAGTCGCCGAGCACTGGCAAAGGGGTCACGTTGGAGCAGGCTCGGCGCTTACGGGACGAGCCAATCCAATCGACGCTTTTGCTGGGAATGAAGCAGTTGATCGAACGGTTCGACCACATGCAGGCGGCTGTGCTTTTCGCGGCCGGCTCTACGCGCTTCATCACTTCAGACAATCCTTGTGTATTTTATGATCCATATGCTCGGCCGTTTCCTCCATTTCGAGCAATCCCGGATTTCCGTTCGGCGACCTTCGAACTGACGATGCCGCTGACACCGACCGCATGCCTGCGTTTAGGGCCGGATGCGGAGGGCTTTATCGAGCTGATGGACGACGACGTTGCAGCTATCAACAATCGAACGGCTGGCGCGGCATCGCGTTACATGGTGTCCTCCAACGCAGACGGATTCCCCGAGTACCTTGGGCCTGCTGACTGGACGTTGGGCGTCGATTAGCCCAAGTCTTGAGGCCTGCTTGTCTGCCATACAAGAAGCTCGCTTCACAATGAATGGTGAGGCTTGAAAAAGTGACTTGCAAAGCGCGGTCGCAGGCGGCCTGTCGCCTCTGACGCAGACTCCATGCACAAGCGGTCACCCAGCGCTAAGGCAGAATTCGGCCAACTCCTGACATTCGCGAACGCCCGCTCTCGAGACGCACCGTGGCCGTTGTGTTTCGCGTCGTGGGTACCAATGGTCTTTGTCTCGCTGTCGGAACCAGACGGCATGATCTATTCAATGTCCAGGGAAATTCATGCTCGTAGACGAAAAGTCAGATCATCAGGACATTCCGACAGCACTCAGGTGGATTGTCGAGCGCTGCAATTCGAGATTCTCTAGACACCCTAACCAAAGGTCTCGTGCCATCCGGATCGTAGTTGGCAAGAGCGTGATCGAGGAACACGAGTGTGCACTGGACGAGAACGTCGTGACGGTGTCTGAGGTCGGCATCATTTATTGGTTTCGACCGTATTCGGAGCCCGGAGCTCCCCGTTTCGCTGGGGCGAAACTCAAAAGACTGTTTGACTTCATGAGGGTCGCTATATGGCCCCAAATAGTTGATGGATGGGGTGCCGACCGTCTGATGCAGGAACCCCAACTCGACGAAATTGAGGTTGGCGCAGTCAAACGCTACAAGGAACTTCAAGAAGAGGGAAAACGCCTCAATTCAGAAGATATAAAAAGTCTCCTCAGAGGCCATCCACATCTTCAGCGCCTGTACTTGGCCATCGCTGAAACGGATCTTCTTGAGCTCCAACACTTGGCAGAGCATTGGGCCGAAGAACTAGCAGAGATCGGTGTTGAACACGTTCGGACGCTAGGGAACGTCTGATCAAGTCCACCGATTGCCGACCTGAACGTTGATCACCCAGCTGAAGGAGAGCCAACGATGAGCCAGATCAGTTTTTCGGATGCCGAGCATGCAGGCAAGAGAAAGAAGACACGCCGTGAAGTCTTCCTTGCCGAGATGGAGCTGGTGGTGCCCTGGAAGGCGCTGCTCAAAGTCATCGAGCCGCACTACCCGGTGGCAGGCCGCGGACGCCGGCCCTATCCGCTCGAAGCGATGCTGCGTGTGCACTTGATGCAGAACTGGTTCGCGCTCAGCGATCCAGCGATGGAGGAAGCCCTCTACGAGATCACCTCGTTGCGCGCGTTTGCGAGCTTGGGGATGGAGTCGATTCCCGACGAAACGACGATCTTGAACTTCCGCCATTTGCTGGAAGCCAGCGACCTGGCCGAAGACATCTTCAAGCAGGTCAACGCTCACCTGACCAGGAAGGGGCTGCTTCTGAAGAGAGGCTCCATCGTGGACGCCACGATCATCGCGGCGCCCAGCTCCACCAAGAACGAGAGCGGCGAGCGAGACCCGGAGATGCACCAGACGAAGAAGGGCAACCAGTGGCACTTCGGCATGAAGGCGCACATCGGCGTGGATGCGGACTCCGGGCTGGTGCACACGGTGACGACCACCGCAGCCAACGAGGCAGATGTGGAACAGGTGAGTGATCTGTTGCACGGCAAGGAAGGTTGGCGCCGGCCGAAATTTGACCCACCTGTGAGGGTTGTGCCGCTTCAAATTTGACCCGGGTGTTCAGCCTACCCTGCTGCTTTTTTAAGCGGTGGGGTATCAGGAGTGATCACTATGGCCATGA
>NZ_JAYLVN010000048.1:0-3469 GCF_046156345.1 Variovorax sp. H27-G14 | reverse complement strand
CTGGCAGCGTAAGGGCACTACAGAAGCGCTCAAACACATCGAATGCCGGTGCAACGAGCCGGCGAGCGCTGCGACACAACACGCGCGCTCGTCATCAAGTCAATTTACGACTTGATCAGATGTTCCCAAGGTCGCGAAGAAGACGGGCGGACTCGCTTTTACTGCGATGACCGGCATCCCGACTTTCGATCAACTGGAATCCTTGGCCAACGCTGCGAAGGCGTTCATCGCCAAGCCCGGCGACGTTGTCTCGACGGATGACATCAAGCAATGGGTCGATCAGGCCGGTGAGTTCGTCAAGGACAAAGAAGGCGCGAAGGACAATGTTCCTCACCAGATGCACAAATTCCGAGAGGAATTTGAAGAACTGATCGAGGCGGCGGACATTGAGCAGCTGGTCGTCCTGGTCGATGACCTCGATCGATGCCTCCCGGAGACCGCCATCGCGACGCTCGAGGCGATTCGGCTGTTCCTCTTCGTGCCGCGCACCGCGTTCGTCATCGGCGCCGACGAGATGATGATCGAATACGCCGTCCGCTCTCACTTCCCGGACTTGCCGGCACAGGTCGGACAAGTCCCGTATGCGCGGAACTACCTGGAAAAGCTCGTCCAAGTTCCATTTCGCATCCCAGCTCTGGGCACCGCAGAAACGCGTATCTACGTCATCCTCTTGCTCGCCCAGTTGGCGCTCGGGGAGCAGGATCCGAGCTTCAAGAAGCTGCTCGACCTGGCCCGCAGCGAGTTGAAGAAGCCTTGGGCGACCCGCGGCCTTGACGTGGGCAGCGTCACGACGGCGCTGGGCGCGGCGCCATCCCCAGCGCTGTCGAAAGTCCTGAATACTGGCATTCAGATCAGCAACATCCTGGCCGAGGGCACAAAGGGGAATCCGCGGCAAATCAAACGGTTCCTCAACTCGGTGCTGTTGCGCTTTGCAGTGGCAGAGGAGAGAGGATTCGCCGGCCAGTTGGACCAGTCCAAGTTGGCCAAGGTGATGTTGGCAGAGAGCTTTGCGCCGGTGTTTTACTTGCAATTGGCGCGAATAGCTGTCTCGAGCGCGGGCGGACAGGTCCTGGCGCTCGCGCAACTCGAAGCATCTGTTGGGGCCACGGCGACACGCACCGCCACCAAGGGTGCCGCCGCAAGCCCACCTCAACCCGAGGTCGAGGAATGGTCCAGGACGGACTGGATCAAGGAATGGGCGGCCATCGCTCCGCCGCTGGGTACCGAGGACTTGAGGCCGTATGTGTTCGCGACCCGAGACAAGAGAAATTACCTGGGCGGCTTGGCGGCCGGAAGCCATCTGGACGCCTTGGTCGATCGCTTGCTCGGATCTCGCATGGCCGCCAAGAGCCTCGCCCCGGAGATTGACAAGCTGGCCGGGACGGAACCCGAACAGGTGTTCGACGCACTCCAGACTGCGATCCGGAGCGCGACCGACCTGAGCAAAGAGCCTGCCGGGTTACACGGCATGGTGTCCTTGGTCGCTGGTCATCCGAAGCTCCAGCGAAGGTTGGGTGCGTTCCTCGCCGAGCTCCCCGTCGGCTCGATCGGTGCCTGGGCTACGACGAACTTCTCCACGCTGCAGACTGAACCGGAGCTTGGGGCGTCGTACCGGATCCTTCTGCAAGGATGGGCCTCCCAATCTGAAAATTCAAAGCTGAAGGCCGCCGCCCAGGGCGCGCTGAAGCTACTGAAGGCATCCTGATGGGGACTTCCAAAGGCTTCGGCGGTCCTTCCAACGGTTTGGTGCCTTCGTGGGCGGACGACCCCGCCTCCGGCGCGGCCCCAGCGGGGCAAGGCTCGGGTACAAGCACCGCTGCTCCCCCGCCTGCCGGTCCACCTCCTCCAGTTGCTCCGGCTCCAGCCGTCGCGCCGACGCCACCCCCGAAGACTTTGACGCAGGCGAGGTCAAAGTTCACGACCTTCACAAAGACCGGGAGTTCGAGCGCCCTGGGCGGCGCACTGCGGCGCCATGTGAACAGTACAGGCGGGGCGTCCGGGGCCGCTCGGCGAATGGGGGCCTCCCGCGTCACCGGCGGACAATTGCTCGGCGTGGTGCGCGACGCGCAGCGCGTCGGCGTCGCCGATGCGCTGCGGTCCAGAGGGCTTCAGCAACTGATCGGCCGACCTGCAGAGGAGGTATTCCTCGGCCTGATTGACCTCATCTGTCTGCCAGGTGGCCCGGTCGACGAGGGGATATCGCGGCAGGCATTGTTGGATGCGATCCAAGACCAAGTCGAGGCCGGTGTGGTGGATTTTGGCGATCTGACGCCCGATCAGCTCAAAGAGTTCTTCCTTGACTACATCATCCGATCGATCGAGGGAAAGGTGATCAGCGACATCGCCGCAAAAAGCATCCAGCTCCCCGAAAACGTCGAACGCGCACTCGATCTGGAGGAACAGCTCAAGGACTTCATCGCCGGCGCGACACGCAGTCACCTCGGTGAACTGCTCGAGGGGCCGCTCACATCCCTCACAGATCCACAGATCAACGACAAGGTCTTGCAAATCTACGAGGCGGCATTCACCCTCGTTGAAGAGGCCGGCGAGGAAGCCGAATGAGCCACCAAACCATCATCTTCCGACTCGGTGCCACCGATGGCGAGCAAGTGACACCATCGAGGCTGGATTCAATCGTCACGGATGTCCCGTTCCTGGACCCCTACGACAAGCCCATGTATGGCGTCGACCACCCGTTGGATCAACTCCGCGAATGGGGATTCAACCCATCCGAAATCGGCGTGGAGCTAGTCATGCTGGCCACCGCACTGACCGCCGCCGACACGCGGATCTCGAGGGGCACGCACTCCCAGGACGGCTGGTCGCGCGAGATCGATTTGCACTTGCCAGTGGGCGACGTTGCACGTTGGTCCTCGCAGGCGATGCTTCTGCAAACGACGCTGCGATTCCTGACCGGTGATCGTTGGCAACTCTTCTTCCGTCCGCGACCGGTCGATGCACCTTCATTGGTGCGGCCCACCGAGAAGCTTCGGATGTTTGACCCGTCGTGTGTATGCCTGTTCTCCGGCGGGCTCGACAGTTTTATCGGAGCGACCAATTTGCTTGCACGCCAGGAGGCACCGATGCTGGTGAGCCACTGGTGGGATCCAAACGCCAGCAAGCATCAAACCAAATGCGTCGAGGCGCTCGCTGCGAGGTTTGTCACGCAGGAACTTCATCACGTTCGAGCACAGATCGGCTTCGATCACGACACACTGGCGCAGTCCAGCCGAGAAGATACGCTGAGGGGCCGTTCATTTTTGTTTTTTGCCCTGGCCGCGGCTACAGCCAGCGCGGTGGGTGGGGTGGTGACGGTGTACGTCCCGGAAAATGGCCTCATTTCAGAGCTGGCCCCGGAAATCTGAACAAGCCGATAAGTGTGGAAACTGCTCCTGCTGGCGAGGACCTCGCCTGTGAAGACTGGAGCGAATATGAGCAGAAGACCCCGCCGCACGCACTCAGCGGCCTT
>NZ_JAYLVN010000047.1:0-4290 GCF_046156345.1 Variovorax sp. H27-G14 | reverse complement strand
GTAAGCGTCCGGCAATCCCATCTTGAACGCGGCGGCGGCCGCGGCAAGGATGGTGTCCACCAAGACAAGTTAGGTGGACACCCTGGAAGACTCCAAACAATCCTCGCGGCGGCGTCACAGCGCCGCCCTCAAGGCTCAGGTTCTCGCAGAATGCGCCCAGCCGAATGCCTCCGTTGCCAGCATTGCGATGGCGCACGGCCTGAACGCCAACCTCGTGCACAAGTGGCGCCGATTGGCTGCGAAGTCGCAGGCCCTCATGACGAGCATTGCTACTGAATTTGTCGCGTTGCCGTTGGCCGCGCATGTGCCGTCGGCAGCGAGCGACATCGCGATCGAACTGCGCCGAGGAGCCATCACGCTCAAGGTCACTTGGCCGATGGCCGGCGCCGCGTCTTGTGCAGCGTGGATCCGCGAGGTGCTGCGGTGAGCCGCGCATGATCCGCGTAGACGCGGTATGGCTGGCAGTAGAACCGCTGGACATGCGAGCCGGCACCGACACGGCGCTCGGTCGTGTCGTAAGGGTGTTCGGCGCAGCACATCCCCATCACGCCTACCTGTTCGCCAACCGTCGTGCCAATCGCCTGAAGGTGCTCGTGCATGACGGGATTGGCGTCTGGCTGTGCGCACGGCGGCTGCACCAGGGCCGGTTCCTCTGGGCCAGTACGGGCCTGGGCACGACGTCGATGACCCTGACGCGCGAGCAGCTCGATGCCTTGGTACTGGGCCTTCCATGGCAGCGCCTGGGCGAGGCCGGCGGATCCGCGTGGTGTAGCCAGGATCGGGCAATTGGGGCGTTCGCGGATGGAGAAGCGCAGGCAAGTTCGGCACACTGCTGTTCATGTTCAACGGCGATCAACTTCAAGGTCTTGGCGAGACGGAGCTGCGGGCTCTGGCGCAGGGCCTTCTGAGGGAGATCAACGATCGCGATGCGGTCATCGCCGGCAAGGACGCCGAGATTGCGCAGCGCTTGGCGCAGATCGCGCACACCGACAGCGAGATGCTGGTGAAGGATCGCAAGCTCGTGTGGAGCGAGGCCCGCATCGACCAGCTCACACACGAGATCGCGGTGCTCAAGCGCTGGAAGTTCAGTGCCCGCAGCGAGCAGCTGGACGCAACGCAGAAGAGCCTGCTGGACGAGTCCATCGAGGCTGACATCGCCGCCGTCGAACTGGAACTCGAGCAGCTCAGGCCCGCAGAGGCATCCGACGATGCGCCGCGGCAGCCGAGACGCGCACCGCTGCCGGCGCACCTGCCACGCACAGAGCACCGCCACGAACCGGCATCAACGACCTGTGCGTGCGGCTGCGCCCTCAAGCGCATCGGCGAGGACGTGAGCGAGAAGCTCGACTACACGCCGGGTGTGTTCACGGTCGAGCGCCACATCCGCGGCAAGTGGGCCTGCGCCAGGTGCGAGACCCTGGTTCAGGCACCGGTTCCCGCACAGGTGATCGACAAGGGCATCCCCACCGCGGGCCTCCTGGCCCAGGTGCTGGTGGCCAAGTACGCCGACCACCTGCCGCTGTACCGGCAGGAGAGCATCTTCGCCCGAGCAGGCATGGCGCTGTCGCGCTCCACGTTGGCCGAGTGGGTCGGAGCCTGCGGCGTGCAGTTGCAGCCCCTGGTGGACGCGCTCAAGGACGAGATGCTGCGCCACAGCGTGCTGCATGCCGATGAGACACCCGTGGCGATGCTGGCGCCGGGCAAGAAGAAGACGCACCGCGCTTACCTCTGGGCGTACTGCCCGGGCGTGTTCGAAGACCTCAAGGCCGTCGTCTATGACTTCGCGCCCAGCCGCGCTGGCGAGCACGCTCGTGCGTTCCTGCAGCAGGACAGCCAACCCTGGCGCGGCAAGCTGGTGTGCGATGACTTCAGCGGCTACAAGGCCAGCTTCGCGCAGGGCGTGACGGAGGTGGGCTGCGCAGCCCATGCACGGCGCAAGTTCTTCGACGTGCATGCGAACACCAAGAGTGCGGTGGCCGAGCAAGCCCTGAGGTACTTCGGCGAGCTCTACGAGATCGAGCGCGAAGTACGGGCGCTGGATACGCACGAGAGGCTGCGGCTTCGACAGGAGAAGGCGCGCCCGCTTGCTGACTCGCTGCACGCCTGGATGCTGGCACAGCGCCTTCGTGCGACCGACGGCACCGGACTGGCGCGAGCGCTGGACTACAGCCTAAAGCGATGGGCCGCGCTCACGCGCTACATCGATGACGGGCAGCTCCCGATCGACAACAACTGGGTTGAGAACCAGATCCGGCCGATCGCACTCGGGCGTTCGAACTGGCTGTTCGCCGGCTCATTGCGCGCGGGTCAACGCGCCGCGACCGTGATGAGCTTGATCCAGTCCGCCAAGCTCAACGGGCTCGACCCGCATGCGTACCTGAAGGATGTGCTGCAGCGCTTGCCGACGCACAAAGCTCGCCTCGTTGGCGAGTTGCTGCCGCACCGGTGGCAGCACGCGCCATCAGCTGAATGACGCGCGCTGCGGCAACGGCGTCTTCACCGGGCAATTCGGCCCAATTTGCGCATTCAACGCTCCTGTGCACGCGCGATGCTGTTCGTCCTTGCTTCCCATCCCCGGCCCGACGGGGCAACCTGCAGCGCGCTGCTGTCGATCCGCCGACGTTTTCAGGGCGACGCGAATGGAAATCGCGCCAAGATCGGTGCCAGCCTGACGGTTCTCTCGATTGGCCTCGTCAGCTTTCGAAGTTGCTTCCTGTCCTGTTCCACGAGCCAGTCACCCGCTGTAGGCTGACGTGTGCCTTCATCTGCAGAAAGCGATTGAATTAATGCGATGACCCTCAAACGACGTGACATGTTCGCAATTTCCGGTTTGCGCTTGCATGGCAATGTAAGAGAAAGACGGGAGTAATCTCGCGACCACGCCGCGATGTCTGTTCGCCACTGGCGTGCGGGCGCAGCGATTTTGGGGTGTACCGGCACGTCCCGGGCTCGTTCCTCAGTCGCCATTGCGATGTCCGGCTACGCCATCCGACGCAGCGGCAAGCTGATGGTGAAAATGCACCCCTTGCCCGGGATGTCTTGTACGGTCAAACGCCCACGGTCGGCCTCCACACTGCGTTTTGCAATCGACAGTCCCAACCCCAGGCCACGTTTGTCGTCGAAGCCTTGTTGGAAAGGCTTGAACAGGGTATCAACGCTGCTCTCGGGAAGGCCGCCGCAGCAGTCCTCCACATCGACGCGAATCGAATCAACGGACGCATGTGCGTGCAGCGTCACCTCGCTACCCGGTCGAGTGAACTTGAAGGCGTTCTGTAGCAAGTTACCGAGCGCCGCCATCAGCAGTTCGCGATTGCCTTCAATCGCGAGTTGGCCGTCCACTTCTGCGATGCGAAGCACGCACCCCGTGTCGGCCGCGTAGAGTTCGGCGACACGCCCGGCATCGGCCAAGAAGATTGCGAGCGAGAAGATGCGCGGATTCAGAGGCGCGAGAGCTGCGTTACGGACAGCCGCCAAAGAATCGTCGATCAAACTTCCCATGGAGCCAAGGCTGCGGTTGAGCACCGCACCGGTGGAACCTCCAACCGGCAGCTTGCCTGACTCCAATGCTGCGAATGCGAGCTTGGCGACGTGCAAGTGATTGCGCAACTCGTGCGCCAGAAAGCCAAGCCGTTCGTTCTCCTCCTCGGCTTGTCGTCTCGCCACATCGACGTCGCGCTGAGCAGCAAACTCTGTCACTGCGTCGGCGATGGCGTTGTCCAAGCAGCGGTTCAGCGTGCGAAACTGATCTACCGAGAACGGGGCGTCTCGCTCGACGGCGAGGTCAGTGATGGCCTGGCAAAGGTCGCCGTAATCATGAACGACTTGGTCTATGGTGTATCCGAGTCCAAGGAGCTCGCCGCCATGAACCGTCGCCGAAACGCCCATCTCCGAGAGCGCCGAGCCTTCACCTCCCGACGCCCCTGAGATTCGCAGCCCTCCTTCCATGTCGCCACCATCCTCGGCTTCGAGCGTGCGCGCCAGTTGGTCGAGAAACATTGGGACGCCGTGCGATAGTTGCTCGAGGGTAGCGTCCCGTGCGGGTCGCTGCGCAACCTTGACCTTGCATCGACGAATCAGCTCGTCGCGATTGTTCAGTAGAAATCCACGCATGTTGATAGCCCTGATGGGCTGCGGCGTGGCGCCGGTCGCAGCGAGGTGATGGCGGAATCGTCTCGCGTCGCCGGGGTGAGGCACAGTATGCGCCAAGGTCAAAGGGTCTCGACTCCTTGCCGATCGAGCGGCACGCAGGGCGTGCTAACGAAATTCAAGATGCCTTTGTCGGACGCTTAC
>NZ_JAYLVN010000046.1:0-5502 GCF_046156345.1 Variovorax sp. H27-G14 | reverse complement strand
TGCAAAGCAAAAAACCCCAGTCATTGCTGACTGGGGTTTTCTGGGCTGTAAGAGCCTGACGATGACCTACTTTCACACGGGAACCCGCACTATCATCGGCGCTGAGTCGTTTCACTGTCCTGTTCGGGATGGGAAGGAGTGGTACCAACTCGCTATGGTCATCAGGCATAAAGGGTAGTCTGACTGATCACGCGATCAATCAAACGAATTCATAGAGTTTGGAATCAGCTTTTGGCGAATTATTTTGAATGCGTCAACTTGGCATAACACCTTGATCTGTATTTTGATCAAAGTTAT
This sequence comes from Variovorax sp. H27-G14, assembly GCF_046156345.1. Classification (NCBI taxonomy): domain Bacteria; kingdom Pseudomonadati; phylum Pseudomonadota; class Betaproteobacteria; order Burkholderiales; family Comamonadaceae; genus Variovorax; species Variovorax sp. H27-G14. The sequence goes on along the minus strand of NZ_JAYLVN010000046.1, from coordinate 5,205 downwards.
AGGGTCAAGCCTCACGAGCAATTAGTATCAGTTAGCTTAACGCATTACTGCGCTTCCACACCTGACCTATCAACGTCCTGGTCTTGAACGACTCTTCAGGGGGCTCAAGGCCCCGGCAGATCTCATCTTGAAACGAGTTTCCCGCTTAGATGCTTTCAGCGGTTATCTCTTCCACACTTAGCTACTCGGCAATGCCACTGGCGTGACAACCGATACACCAGAGGTGTGTCCACTCCGGTCCTCTCGTACTAGGAGCAGGCTTCCTCAAATCTGCAGCGCCCACGGAAGATAGGGACCAAACTGTCTCACGACGTTTTAAACCCAGCTCACGTACCTCTTTAAATGGCGAACAGCCATACCCTTGGGACCGGCTACAGCCCCAGGATGAGATGAGCCGACATCGAGGTGCCAAACACCGCCGTCGATATGAACTCTTGGGCGGTATCAGCCTGTTATCCCCAGAGTACCTTTTATCCGTTGAGCGATGGCCCTTCCATACAGAACCACCGGATCACTATGTCCTGCTTTCGCATCTGCTCGACTTGTCAGTCTCGCAGTTAAGCACGCTTATGCCATTGCACTATCGTCACGATGTCCGACCGTAACTAGCGTACCTTCGAACTCCTCCGTTACGCTTTGGGAGGAGACCGCCCCAGTCAAACTGCCTACCATGCACTGTCCCCGATCCAGATAATGGACCTAGGTTAGAACCTCAAACACACCAGGGTGGTATTTCAACGTTGGCTCCACAAGATCTAGCGACCCTGCTTCAAAGCCTCCCACCTATCCTACACAGATCTGTTCAAAGTCCAATACAAAGCTACAGTAAAGGTTCATGGGGTCTTTCCGTCTTTCCGCGGGGAGATTGCATCATCACAAACATTTCAACTTCGCTGAGTCTCAGGAGGAGACAGTGTGGCCATCGTTACGCCATTCGTGCAGGTCGGAACTTACCCGACAAGGAATTTCGCTACCTTAGGACCGTTATAGTTACGGCCGCCGTTTACTGGGACTTCAATCAAGAGCTTGCACCCCATCATTTAATCTTCCAGCACCGGGCAGGCGTCACACCCTATACGTCCACTTTCGTGTTTGCAGAGTGCTGTGTTTTTAATAAACAGTCGCAGCCACCGATTTTTTGCAACCCATTCATGCTTCGTTGTTCACTACACACTAATAGGGCACACCTTCTTCCGAAGTTACGGTGTCAATTTGCCGAGTTCCTTCTCCTGAGTTCTCTCAAGCGCCTTAGAATACTCATCTCGCGCACCAGTGTCGGTTTGCGGTACGGTCGTTGTTAGCTGAAGCTTAGTGGCTTTTCCTGGAACCTCGTTCAGTTACTTCACGGGCAAGCCCGCTCGATCAATGGCCTCGGTATATGTACGCCGGATTTGCCTAACGTACGCCTACATCCATCTAAACCGACATATCCAACAGTCGGATAACCTATTAAGATCCGTCCCCACATCGCACTAACAATCGGTACAGGAATATTGACCTGTTTCCCATCAGCTACGCATCTCTGCCTCGCCTTAGGGGCCGACTCACTCTACGCCGATGAACGTTGCGTAGAAAACCTTGCGCTTACGGCGAGGGGGCTTTTCACCCCCTTTAACGCTACTCATGTCAGCATTCGCACTTCTGATACCTCCAGCACGCTTTACAACGCACCTTCACAGGCTTACAGAACGCTCTCCTACCACTTGCAATAAATTGCAAATCCGCAGCTTCGGTAACTGGCTTAGCCCCGTTACATCTTCCGCGCAGGACGACTCGATCAGTGAGCTATTACGCTTTCTTTAAATGATGGCTGCTTCTAAGCCAACATCCTGACTGTTTTAGCCTTCCCACTTCGTTTCCCACTTAGCCAATTTTAGGGACCTTAGCTGGCGGTCTGGGTTGTTTCCCTCTTGAGTCCGGACGTTAGCACCCGGTGCTCTGTCTCCCAAGCTGTACTCATCGGTATTCGGAGTTTGCCTTGGTTTGGTAAGTCGCCATGACCCCCTAGCCAAAACAGTGCTCTACCCCCGATGGTAATACTTGAGGCACTACCTAAATAGTTTTCGGAGAGAACCAGCTATTTCCAAGTTTGTTTAGCCTTTCACCCCTATCCACAGCTCATCCGCTAGTTTTGCAACACTAGTCGGTTCGGACCTCCAGTACCTGTTACGGCACCTTCATCCTGGCCATGGATAGATCACTTGGTTTCGGGTCTACACCCAGCGACTGATCGCCCTATTCGGACTCGATTTCTCTACGGCTTCCCTATTCGGTTAACCTTGCCACTGAATGTAAGTCGCTGACCCATTATACAAAAGGTACGCAGTCACCCCTTACGAGGCTCCTACTTTTTGTAAGCACGCGGTTTCAGGATCTATTTCACTCCCCTCCCGGGGTTCTTTTCGCCTTTCCCTCACGGTACTAGTTCACTATCGGTCAATGATGAGTATTTAGCCTTGGAGGATGGTCCCCCCATATTCAGACAGGATTTCTCGTGTCCCGCCCTACTTGTCGTTAGCTTAGTATCACACAGGTCATTTCACGTACGGGGCTATCACCCGCTATGGCCAGTCTTTCCAAACTGTTCCGTTATGTCTTGTGCTATCACTAACAGGCTCTTCCGATTTCGCTCGCCACTACTTTCGGAATCTCGGTTGATGTCTTTTCCTCGAGCTACTGAGATGTTTCAGTTCACCCGGTTCGCCTCGCATGACTATGTATTCATCATGCGATACCTTTGCAGGTGGGTTTCCCCATTCGGAAATCTCCGGATCAAAGCTAATTTGCCAGCTCCCCGAAGCTTATCGCAGGCTATCACGTCCTTCGTCGCCTATCATTGCCAAGGCATCCACCACGTGCTCTTATTCACTTGACCCTATAACTTTGACGTTTCTTGCGAAACACAAAATCATTTCAAGGAATATGTCAGGTCTTGCACCTGACGCGTTATGCCGTACATTCAAAATTCGATTTGACTCGAAATTGAAGTTTCTTTTGACGCAATCAAAAATTCTATGCTGCTGATGGCACGGTCTGCACTAAACCTTTACGAATGTGCAGTTTCCATCAGCAGCGCTGATTCGACTCTATGAATTTTTAAAGAACAGCCGATTGATCAAGAGATCTTGATCAACAACAAAACAGCCTCTTGCAAAGCTGCTTTGGTGTTGAATTAAGTACCACGCACAATATTCTTGCGCAGTGTTGTTGGTGGAGGATGACGGGATCGAACCGACGACCCCCTGCTTGCAAAGCAGGTGCTCTCCCAGCTGAGCTAATCCCCCAAATCCCTCAGTTTTCTCTCACGCGAGGTATCAGAAGATTTGGTGGGTCTAGTTGGGCTCGAACCAACGACCCCCGCCTTATCAAGACGGTGCTCTAACCAGCTGAGCTACAGACCCAATCGACAACCATCTTCTCATCGAAAATGATCGACTTCTTCCAACAACCGATAAGTGTGGGCGTTTAAATTAAATTGCTTGTTTCCAGAAAGGAGGTGATCCAGCCGCACCTTCCGATACGGCTACCTTGTTACGACTTCACCCCAGTCACGAACCCTGCCGTGGTAATCGCCCTCCTTGCGGTTAAGCTAACTACTTCTGGCAGAACCCGCTCCCATGGTGTGACGGGCGGTGTGTACAAGACCCGGGAACGTATTCACCGTGACATTCTGATCCACGATTACTAGCGATTCCGACTTCACGCAGTCGAGTTGCAGACTGCGATCCGGACTACGACTGGTTTTATGGGATTAGCTCCCCCTCGCGGGTTGGCAACCCTTTGTACCAGCCATTGTATGACGTGTGTAGCCCCACCTATAAGGGCCATGAGGACTTGACGTCATCCCCACCTTCCTCCGGTTTGTCACCGGCAGTCTCATTAGAGTGCCCAACTGAATGTAGCAACTAATGACAAGGGTTGCGCTCGTTGCGGGACTTAACCCAACATCTCACGACACGAGCTGACGACAGCCATGCAGCACCTGTGTTACGGTTCTCTTTCGAGCACTAAGCCATCTCTGGCGAATTCCGTACATGTCAAAGGTGGGTAAGGTTTTTCGCGTTGCATCGAATTAAACCACATCATCCACCGCTTGTGCGGGTCCCCGTCAATTCCTTTGAGTTTCAACCTTGCGGCCGTACTCCCCAGGCGGTCAACTTCACGCGTTAGCTTCGTTACTGAGTCAGTGAAGACCCAACAACCAGTTGACATCGTTTAGGGCGTGGACTACCAGGGTATCTAATCCTGTTTGCTCCCCACGCTTTCGTGCATGAGCGTCAGTACAGGTCCAGGGGATTGCCTTCGCCATCGGTGTTCCTCCGCATATCTACGCATTTCACTGCTACACGCGGAATTCCATCCCCCTCTACCGTACTCTAGCTATACAGTCACAGATGCAGTTCCCAGGTTGAGCCCGGGGATTTCACAACTGTCTTATATAACCGCCTGCGCACGCTTTACGCCCAGTAATTCCGATTAACGCTTGCACCCTACGTATTACCGCGGCTGCTGGCACGTAGTTAGCCGGTGCTTATTCTTACGGTACCGTCATTAGCCCCCTTTATTAGAAGAGACCGTTTCGTTCCGTACAAAAGCAGTTTACAACCCGAAGGCCTTCATCCTGCACGCGGCATGGCTGGATCAGGCTTTCGCCCATTGTCCAAAATTCCCCACTGCTGCCTCCCGTAGGAGTCTGGGCCGTGTCTCAGTCCCAGTGTGGCTGGTCGTCCTCTCAGACCAGCTACAGATCGAAGGCTTGGTGAGCCTTTACCTCACCAACTACCTAATCTGCCATCGGCCGCTCCATTCGCGCAAGGTCTTGCGATCCCCTGCTTTCATCCGTAGATCGTATGCGGTATTAGCACAGCTTTCGCTGCGTTATCCCCCACGATTGGGCACGTTCCGATGTATTACTCACCCGTTCGCCACTCGCCGCCAGGATTGCTCCCGCGCTGCCGTTCGACTTGCATGTGTAAGGCATGCCGCCAGCGTTCAATCTGAGCCAGGATCAAACTCTATAGTTCGATCTTGATTTTTGCGCCTGACCTCGCGGCCAGGCAAAACTCATAAATAAAGAAATTAAAGTGAACTTTCACTTCTATCTTCATGAGCGTTTTTAAGTCTTGCGACTTGTTCCGAAGAACTTACGCAATTACCTTCAAACGCCCACGCTTATCGGCTGTAAATTTTTAACGAACCCCGAAG
>NZ_JAYLVN010000045.1:0-6287 GCF_046156345.1 Variovorax sp. H27-G14 | reverse complement strand
TGGCAGCGTAAGGGCACTACAGAAGCGCTCAAACACATCGAATGCCGGTGCAACGAGCCGGCGAGCGCTGCGACACAACACGCGCGCTCGTCATCAAGTCAATTTACGACTTGATCAGATGTTCCCTTGTGGCGCGGTTGCTCGACTTATTGCTCGTCGCGTCCTCCTGCGTGCTGCAGGGGTTATTACTGCTGAAGCGCTCGCCGCGTCCGCTGGTGTCGTAGTTGCCGCTGTCTCGGGCGTCGGCTTGGTATTACTCATCGCCGGTATCGGTGCCACGGTCTTCGCTATCCTGACCACGCGCACCGACCTTCAACGCTGGGCGGCGCGCAGCTACTTTGGCAAGGACAGCATGGTTGATGCGCCAAGGTTTGCCACCGCGCAGGAAGAAGACGCGGCGCTGGAGCAAGCGCTCCAACCACCAGCTGTTGAAGCGCCAGCACCGGCCGAGCCAGCGGCGGACGATCGGAGGTTCAGGCCGAACGGCAGCTTCGGGATATACGGATGATCGGCTTGTTCAACACCAGCGGGCAAAGCACCGATGAGGCGCGAGAAGGCGGCAAGGTCTTCGGGCTGGTCAAGCGCTACAACAAGAGGCGTGCGGCCGGTGCACAGGCGGGCCATCAAGGACGGCTATCGGGCGTGTATAGAAACGCGATTGAAATCAATGGGGGGTCGTTGGTGGCGGGGGGGGGATTCACGACAGCGTTCGGACTTATCTGTGGTTCGATCGGCCTTTACTTTTTTTGGTCCGATTTTTATCAAGACTTGATCGAAGGACACTATTTGCTGTCACTTTTTGCGGTGATGAGCATGTTCTGCGTCTTCCTCATCGGCATCTACTTCGAGATGTTCAGCCCCAGCGAAGCCCCGATCTACTTCGATCGCGCGCGCCGCAAGGTCTACTACGTGCACCGCGCCGCACGTCGCCGCTTCATCCTGTTTGGTTCTTCAACAGTCGAAGCCCGCGTCATCGATTGGTCGCTGGTCGACGCCGAGCACCACACCACCGTGCGCGCCAGCACGGCCAGCGTGGGGCGTGACCATCATCTGATCTTCCTCATGCGCAAGAGCGAAGACGATCCCACCATCGTGGACTCGTACATCATCTCCGGCATCGACTTCCCCAGCGCCATGTGGGAGTACATCCGCCGGTACATGGAACGCAATGCGCAGCCGCTGATTGCAGGCGAAGCCCCGCCGTACAGAGGCGCTGCCTTCGACATGATCGAAGCGCTCAAGCAACGAAGAAAAAACTACTGGCTGGACTGGAAGGAACTGCCGTGGTCACAGTTCTGGCAGCACCTGGCACTGCCGTTGTTCGCGGTGTTCTTCGTTGTCAACCGCTTCGTTGTATGGACCGCGCAGAAGGTGACTTGGCCGCGAGAGGTCAAGGATGCGCTGGGCGCACCCATCACCGAAGAAGACTTGAAAGCCGACACGGCACACAAGCTGCGTCCTGCGGGCGACCCATGAAGACCTTCATTCCATACATCGCGCTGCCGTCACCGTGTTGCTGTACATGCTGTGGCTGTTCTGCAACCGGCTGGCCGAGTGGACGGCGCGGAAGGTCGAGTGGCCCAAAGACATCAAGGATGTGCTCGGGCCGGTCATTCGTGCGTTGGACTTGCGGAGAGAAACCCACCGCACTCTCCAGCCCGAGGAGAAAGTATGAGGTTGTTGGATGGATGGAAACTGGGCGAATCCTGATTGTCTGAGCGTGCATGGCGGTCGGTCAGGAATTCATTGGGCCATTCCTTGAAATGGTCGAACCCGTGCCCCAAGCCAGGATTGACAGGATGTTCGGCAAGTTCGCGATTGAAGGGTAGCCAGGCGGCCGATCAGCAACGGGCATTGCGTATCCATTTCACCCGCCTCCCGGCACAAGGTGCGGTGAAGACACAGCCACGGAAGAGATGATGAGCTGCCGACGCAGGCCTCAAGCGTCGCCGAACCACCGCGATGCGGCCTGTGCAAGCGCCTCCTGGTCTGGAGCATCGGTTCCGTCTGGCGCACCCGCACCGGCCCAGGCGACGATGCCGTCAGGGCGCACCAGCACCGCATTCAACCCGAGCCCGTCCTTCACTGCACCTGCGATGTACGTGATTCGACCGCGCCAGCGGCTCGCCAGCGCTTGCAGTGGTGCGCCCGCGTCGAAGTCCAGCAAGAGGCCGTTGCCGCTTCGCAGGTGGTCGCCGAGCCTGGTGCCGTCGGCCAGTTCGAAGTCGGGCGCGCTGCGCCCGACCAGCGGGTGGCTGTCGCCAAGGTCGTAGCGAAGCAGCACGCCCCACACGCGCTGCGCGAAGTACGTGGCGCCGTCGCGTGTCTCCATGAGGTCGCGCACGATGGCTTCGAGCGCTCGCGAACTCCGGCTCGGCCGCATGAGCGCGACCTGCGCGCGCGACCAGTCCAACGTCTGCGCGCCCACCGGATGCCTTTCTCGGGCGTAGCTGTCGAGCAGGCCGGCCGGCGCGTCGCCGCGGACCGTGGCCGCCAGCTTCCACCCGAGGTTCATTGCGTCGCCGAGCCCGAGGTTCAGCCCTTGGCCGCCCAATGGCGAATGGATGTGGGCGGCGTCGCCGGCAAGCAGCACGCGCCCGTTGCGATAGGTCGTGGCGTGAAAAGCGCGGTCCGTCCAGGTGGTGGCAAGCCGCAGTGCCGTCACCGTGACGTCGGTGCCGGAAATTCGCCGCAGCACCAACTGCACATGCTCCAGCGCAACCGGCTGCGTGCGGTGGAACGCACCCCCGTCGAAATCGACCATCGCAACGGTCCCGGGCGGCTGGTAGGTGTACATGCCCGTGGGCGTGTAGTGGCGGCCCGGCGCGAGCGTGTGTGGATCGGCCAGCTCCACTTCAACTGAATAGCCGGTGAACTCGGGATCGGTGCCGACAAACTCGAAACCGCCGAGCTTGCGCACGGTGCTGCGGCCGCCGTCGCATCCGACGAGCCAGCGTGCGCGAAAGGTCTGGTCGCCGGCACGGAGGGTCACGCCGTCGTCCGACTGCTCGAAGCCTTCCACGCCAAGGCCGCGCTCAACCTCCACACCCATCGCGCTGGCGCGAGCGGCCAGCACGGATTCGATATGCGCCATCGTGGTTGCCACGTTGCCGCCCGCCGGGCTGGGCAGGCGGTAGGGCCACTGGGTGGTGTCGATGGTGTCGTGGAAGAACTGGATGCCCGCGAAATGACCGCCCGGGCGGCGCGCCTGCTGCATCCAGTGCGCGGCGGCCGAAACGCCGCGGCCAACCGATGCATCTTTTGAGCCTTGCGGCGGCGCAAGCTCGTTCAGCAGCCCGCGGCGGTAGAACGCTTCGGTGCTGGGAACGGACAGCCCACGCATGCCGAACGGGAGCTGCTTCAGGGGCGAATGCGGGTCTTCGGCCTGCTCCAGCACCAGCACGGACAGACCGGCCAGGCGCAACTCGCAGGCCAGAAACAAGCCGACCGGGCCTGCACCGGCAATGACGACGTCGTGAATCAAGGTATCGCGCATGAACTGCTCCTTTGGGGTCGTTCGACCGGAGCGGTTCGTCGTTTCGAGAACCACACGGACGAACAATGAACGCTTCAACAGCATCCGGTGTTCGTCGAGGGGACGCATGCACGAGGCAGGGACAGAGCTTTCGTTACCGAAAGGACTTGGGCTTACCAAACCAAGTCTGCCTTTTTCGACCGGGGCAATATAGCAGCCGCCCACCACCGGCAACCCCCGCGAGTGCGCGATCATCCGCCCCATGAACTCACCTCCAGCCCCCCGCTGGCGCTGGTTGCCCGCCGAGGGCAGCTGGCGCTACCACCTGCTGCTGGCCAGCCTGGGCATCTTCGTGCTGGGGCCGTTGGCGGGCGTGACCGCGGCATACATGAACCTGTCGCTCGGCTTCTTCGTGGGCGGCCAGGTGCTGGCGGGCCTGCTCGGTTCGGCCGTTACCGCGGGCTACGGCGCGGGCGGGCGACATGGCGCCAATTACATCCAGACGGCGGCCGCCTCGGTGACCAGCATGAGCGGGCTGGGCGTGCTGCTGCAGGCCATGGCGTGGATGGGGCTGCCGCAACCGCCGGCGTGGCAGATGGTGCTGTACCTAGGCTGCGTGGGCATGTTCGGCGTGGGCGTGGGCATGCTCTACACGCCGGTGCTGGTGGACCGCATGCGCCTGGCCTTTCCGTCGGGGCTGGCGGTGGCCAACATCTTGCGGGCGCTGACCGACCCGGCGCTGCTGCGGCGCTCGGTGCGCCAGCTTGGTGGCGGCATGACGCTGGGGTTGGTCACGGGGTTGGCAGCGGCGCGCCTGCCGGTGCTGGGCGGTATCGGGCTGTCTGCATCGACCTTTGGCGCGGGGCTGGTGATCGGCGCGCGCATCGGCGTTCCCGCGGTGACCGGCGGGCTGATCGGCGTGGCGCTGCAGCCGTACTTCGTCGCCATCGGCTGGCTGCAGCCCGGGGACCCGCCGCGCAAGATCATGTTTCTGATCGCGCTGGGCGCGATCATGGGCGCGGCCCTGGTGGACATGGCGCTGATCTTCGCGCGGGCCCTGCCACGCGGTCGGGGGTGGTCCGAGAACGCGGCGGCGCAGCCCGCGGCCAACGGGGCCGACCCAGTCGACCCGGCCAAGGCGTGGCTGCGCATCGACAGCCTGCGCCTCGTGCTGTGGGTGGCCTTCTGGGCAGCCGCCACCGTGGTCTGCGGCCACTGGCTGCTGGGGCAACCTGTCTTCTATCTGGTGATTGCGGTGGCGCTTGTCTTCGTGTTCGCGCTGGTCAACGGCATCTCGGTGGGCGTGAGCGACGCCAACCCGATTTCTTCGGCCTTCGTCGTGACCATCGTCATCCTTGCCGCGCTGGGCTTGCGCGACCCGGGCGTGGGCCTGATGGCCGGTGCGGTGCTGCTGGTGGCGACCGGCGTAGCCTGCGACATGCAGCAAGACCGCTCCACTGGCTGGCGGCTCGGCACCTCGCGCGTGCTGCAGTTCCGCTACCAGGTGCTGGGCGTGGTGGTGGGCGCCGTGCTGGCAGTGGTGTTCGCGCGGCTCTTCATGGCGGCGTACCCGGTGCTGCTGCAAGACCAGACGGTGCTCAAGGCCGACCAGCAGCCGGCCGAATGGAGCTCGGCCATGACCTACAAGTTTGTTGGCGTGCTGCGCAGCCTGACCACTGACCTGCCGTTCCAGCGCACCGCCATTGGCGTGGGTTTGGCGGTGGGGCTGTTCATCGAGGTGCTGCGCAAGTGGCTGCGCCCGCGCAGCTTCGTGCTCGATGCCATCGTGCTGCCGTCGCCGTATGCGCTGGCCTTTGGCGGCTTCGTGAGCCTGTCGACGTCGTTGTGGCTCGGTGCGGGTGGTGTCGCGGGCAGCCTGTGGGGCGCGCGTGCGGCGGCAGGGCACGACGCGCCACAGGACATGAACAGCGCCTCGCTGTTCGGCGGCGGGCTGATTGCCGGCGACGCGCTGGCGGCGGTGGGGTTGGGTGTCGCGAGCCTGCTGGCGATGTTGACGTAGGCCTGTGGCCTGGCCGCCGCGTTGGCGCGATTCACGACGATTTTGTTACTCCCTGCTGCGGCCTCTGCGCGCATAGATTGGCCCCACGCGCTGCATTGCGCGTGCATCACATCGAAAGGGCGAGAAACATGAACCCGACCTACACCGGCGGCTGCGCCTGCGGCGCCATCCGTTACGAAATTGCCGGCGAGCCGATCGTGCGGAACCACTGCCAGTGCCGCGACTGCCAGCACATGAGCGGCACCGGTCACGGCACCTACCTCACCTTTGCGCGCGGCGGCGTGCAGCACAGCGGCCAGGCCACGCTGTGGGCCCACGCGGGCGACAGTGGCAACCTCAAGACGCGCGCGTTCTGCCCGGCTTGCGGCTCGCCCGTGTACATGACCTTCGCGGCCATGCCCGACATCTTCACCGTGCATGCCGCGAGCCTCGACGACCCGGGCCGGTTCAGCCCGCAGCTGATCACCTACGGCGTGCGAGGCCACGCCTGGGACGTGCTGGACCCGGCATTGCCGAAGTTCGACCGCATGCCGGCGATGTGAGTGCAAGCAGCATGTGGAGCAACCTCCAGGCCTGGGTGGATGCGGACACGTGTGACTGGCGGCGGTGAGCGACGCTCACGCCGACGGGGTGCCTTGCTCCGCGAATGTCCCCCGGGGCTGCGCCCCTCCTCCTGATATTGTTTCCACCGCTCCCGTAGCGCTGAAGGGAGCCCGTTCGGTGGACCCTGTTCTCCTCCTTGGGTTGTTTAGCCCGCAATAAAGAGTGGGGACCCGGACGGATTCGACGCTG
>NZ_JAYLVN010000044.1:0-7487 GCF_046156345.1 Variovorax sp. H27-G14 | reverse complement strand
CAGCGCGAACGCCTCACCACCTTGAAGGCGCCGGTGGCGGGCACCGTGCAGCAACTGGCCGCGCACACCGAAGGCGGCGTGGTCACGCAGGCCCAGCCGCTGATGGTGATCGTGCCCGACGGCGCGCAGGTGACCGCCGAGGTGACGCTGGACAACAAGGACATCGGCTTCGTGCGCCCGATGCAGGAGGCCGCGATCAAGTTGGAGACCTTTCCGTACACGCGCTACGGCACGGTGAACGCGACCGTGAAAACGGTGACGGCGGATGCGGTGAATGACGAGAAACGCGGGGCTGTGTTTGCGGTGACGCTGAATTTGAATTCGACAACGATTGATGTGGACGGCAGGCCGATCAAGCTGAGCCCGGGGATGAATTTGACTGCGGAAATAAAGACGGGGAAGCGGCGAGTTATCGAGTTTTTGCTGAGCCCGGTGCAGAGGGCTGCGGGGGAGAGTTTGAGGGAGAGGTGATTCGGAATTCAGCCTTTTCTGGCGCCGGCCGACGACTTTATATATCCGAAGAGTTTCAAATGAAAAAATTATTTCTGATCATTCTTTTTACTGCCGTCGCTTATTTTCCGGCATCGATTATCTGGACTCGAATCTCCAATGCGGAAGCCATCGAATTCAGGCACCAGATTCTGAAAGCCGCAGTGCAATTAAAAGAAGGAGAACAAATAGAAGTAAAGGCAAAAAATACAAAGAAAATCTTCATTCAATCAGCCTACATTGATGAGAAGAACTTCAGATTTGGCACTCAAGACAACGAAGTTCCGTTTGTCCGCGTTGGAATAGATCAGCAATTTGCCATTCATCTTGTGTCGGAGCAAGACTCCTACAGCCATGCAGTGATCGAGGGCAATTTGATACGACTTGAGTTTTTTGCTGAAAACCGCGATGACTATGCGTACAGAAATTCAGTTGTTCTACGCCGCGACGGCAGGTTTGTGATGCTTGTCTATTGAATGGATTGGAACTGAACCATGCAAGTCACCAGGATTACCCGCAACCCGATCGCTACCAACAGCTATTTTTGCAAAACCATGAAATTCATTTCCTGCTCAGTTGCGCTGGCGGCATTGGCTCTTGCCGGATGCTTCGCCTTCAAGCCCGTAGAAGTTCACATTACGCCCACGGCCTATCAAACCGGCAATATCAAATCTGAGCTTGCGACGCCCGTGGTGGACGAAGTGGTGCGGCTCAAGCCGAGCAAGGTTCTGATAATTCATTGCAAAACCACACCGTTTGCGAAAGTCTTTCAGTTTGAAATCGAGCTGCAAGCTCGGCATCGCATGGAACTAAGTTGGGCTGTGGCCGACGATGGGTGCCCTTCTGCTTAGCCGACAGCAAGAGAGGCAACCGCCGGATAAAAGAATGAACCTCATAAAAACAGCCGCCAATGATTGCTGATCTCGTTTTGAATTTTGTCTGCTACGGCGTAGGCGTTGTCTTTTATTTTTTTCTGGAGGTCTTTGGCCTGGAAAAAAGAAGAAGCGACCAGGCCTACATCATGGCTGGGTTCCTTGTAATAGCGGGCATCTTTCTCGCGATTATTCTTGCACTGGGCACCTCATGAGCGGAGGACAATTTCAACCGCCGACTGATCAGATGGCCCACTGGAATGAGTGACAGATGAAATCTCTCACAGACTCCAACTTTCGTTGCTGGGCTTCCGTCGTAAGACGCCAACCCAGAACTTCAGCCGAGCTTTTGTCATGGCTGACAGGTCCTCTTAAAGAATTTTTCCCCCATCGGGGATTGATCTTGACGCACGGCGAGCTTGTGGCCGGTGAAATGAACATTACCCATATGCTGACAACCGGGCACGAGGAGAGGTACGTCTGCCAACTCGCAAGAAAGTTCGAGCTCGATTGCAGAGGCTCCCTTCGATGGTGGTTTGCGGAGAGGCGCCCGTTTTACATCGACCCCGGCGCGCCGCCCCACTACGCCAGCAAGTTTGAACTTGAAGAGATTCATGCTTTCTCCCTGCAGAACGTAGCTGCACACGGGGTGCTGAACGTAAGAGCAAACGCCGGCACCTACTTCAGCTTCAGCGGAATTGAAGGCCCTCTTTCCAATTGGCACCTTGAAGCTTTGGAGCTGATGACCCCGGTGCTGAACGAGCGGTTCATCGCTTATTGCGCATGCTCTTCGAATAACGCGAACGAAAAAACCGCCTGCTTGAGCTTTCGTCAAAAAGAAATTGTCAGGCATGTCGCAACTGGGCTTGATGACAAACAGATTGGGCGGGCATTGGGTGTTTCCGAAAAGACCATTCGGAACCATTTGGTCGACGTGTACGCCCAAATGGGCGTGCATAAAAGAACGCAGCTGATGATGATTCTGAAGTAACCGGGACGTATGTCCTATCGCTTTGCCGGAATCGCTCATTAGCATTGCTGGCATCACTAGGGACGGGCTGCGCGATGTAATTCCAAGCTCTGCTTGCTCGTGGGAAGACCGTGCGTTCGGGGCTGCGGAAAAAAAAATTCGAAATGATCTGATCATATCTAGACAGACCGCAAGGCAAATGATCGCAATTTGATTTAGGGCGTCCCCTAGGCCGCTTGTGGTGCACATAAAAGAATGCAATAAATTACGATTCTGAAGCGACCGGGACATATGTCCTATTGATTTATGAAAATCGTCTACTAGCATTGCCTGCTTCAAGCGAGATTCGGGGCTGCTCCATGCCGACGAAGCGGCCGATCAGAATCTTGCCCGGGCTATCAAGTCACTGCGGGAATATTGGGTAAACAAATTGCAAAATTAATCGTGAAGTACCTTAAATTTCTAATTGCTGCATTGAACTGCTCCTTTTCCAATTCAAAAAATTTCGCCGTGCAGCCCAACGAAAAACATGTCGACGGACGAGTGAACAGTTTTGCTCAAGGGCTTCTAGCACTGGCGTCTGTTTTTCTTTCTACTTCCGCCTACTCTCAACAAGTAGTCAACGATCAGTATGTTTTACAAAACACAAAGTTATCTATCTCCCCTTCCGGCAAGAAAATTTTAATTACATACGGACTTAAAAGCGAAAAACCGACTTCCATCGTGGTGCAACGGGAGAACGGGAAGTTCGTTTCAAAGCCTTTGGCACCTTTTGATAGAACTCTTCGCCATCTTGGTTTCGCCTCCAATGAACAGAATTTATTGGAGGTATCGCGCGAAGAAAGCATCACTACTTTGGCTCGACTGAACATCGACACAGGCGAAAAAGAAACGATATACAAAGATCCGCAAGACATATGGATGCCGCGGGAAATCGGACTGAACGACTATGTTTATTTTCAGGCGACGAAACAAATTCCGACGCAAGGAATTTGGGTTCGTCAGCAAAACGGAGTTCGAAAAACATTGTTTCCCGTCCCTGATCGATTGTCCTCCACCATGAACTGGACAGGCGAGTCTTTGTATTTAATGAACTGGACCAATCCAAGGTCTTTCTTCGCGCTCACTGGAGCAGTTCCTGCCGAGGCTTAAAAATTTGCAAATTCTTCAAGGGTTTGGGAAATATCTTGCTCCAACTCAAACCCATTGCAATGTGTGATTAAAAATTTAATGCCTGCTGAATCAAGATATCTTTCAACGGTAGAAATAACAAAAGGTCTTCAGGTTTGCGCAGCACCAGGCCAATGGTTTGGCTTGCGAGAGTTGCAAATTTCCGAAAACGGCAACCATGTAATTTTCCACGCAAAAAGGTCTGGCTCTAACGGTTTGCGAGGTGTTTATTTAGCCAGCTATGCGGAAAAAGAATGCAGGCTAGAAGTTGTCTTTTTAGAAAAGGATGAAAAATGGGAACTTCAGCAACAACGAATCAGCACATCGGAACTCACCGAATCTGTATGGAAATTACCATCAGCCCAATTATGCCGACAGAGAAATGTGTAGCTTGGGCACGCACAAAACAATGCAATAAATTACGCTTCTGAAGCGACCGGGACATCTGTCCTATTGATTTATAAAAATCGTCCACTAGCATTGACTGCTTCAGGCGAGGTTCGGGGCTGCTCAGCTGACAAAGCGACGATCAGAATCTTGGCCGGACTATCGAGTCACTGCGGGAATCCTCGGTAAAAAAATTGCAAGATTAATCATGACGTATCTAAAATTTCTAATCGCCGCAATGAATTCTTCTTTTGCCAATCTAAAGAATTTCACCGAGCAGACCAACGAAAAAAATGGCGGCGCAAGAGCGAAGGGTGTTGCTCAGGGATTTTTCATCCTGGCGGCTGTTTGTCTTTCTACTTCCACCTACGCCCAACAAGCAATCGATGATCAATATGTTTTGAAGAACACGAAGCTGTCCATTTCACCTTCTGGCGACAAGATATTAATTACATACGGTCTGAAAAGTGAAAATCCGATGGCATTCATGGTTGATCGGAGAAACGAAAAATTCGTTTCAAAGCCTTTCGGTCCGGTCAACAAAAATCTTCGATACTTAGGCTTTTCCTCCAATGACGAGAACTTATTGGAGGTATCGCGAGATCAAAATATCACGACCTTGAACCGGCTGAACATCGAAACAGGTCAACGAGAGTTGATATACCGGGAAGGCAGAGATATCTGGATGCCCAAAGAAATAGGACCGGATGACTATGCTTATTTTCAGGCACTAGAAAAAATTCCAACTCAGGGAGTTTGGGTTCGACAGCAGGGTATGACACAAAAAGTCTTGTTTGCCGTTCCTGATCGCTTTTCTTCCAGATTGAATTTAACGGAAGATTCTCTGTATGTTATGAACTGGACCAGTCCAAGATCTTTTCTTGGATTAGCAGGAAAGGTTCCGCCGACAGCTGAAAAATTTGCAAGCTCGCCGAATGTATGGGAAATAAATTGCAGCAATTCCGTTCCGCTGCAGTGTTCAATAGACAAATTGAGCGGTACCAAATCAGGTTATCTCACAGTCATTGAAATCACAAAAGGACTACAGACTTGCACGGTACCTGGCCAATGGTTTGAGATGAGAGAGTTGAAGATCTCCGACAATGGAAGCCATGTAATTTTTCATGCGCAGATTCCTGGAAGAAATGGATTGCGAAGTATTTATTCAGCCAGTTATGCCGAGAACGAATGCAGACTCGATATTGTTTTTTCTGAAAGGGATGGCAAATGGGAACTCCAGTAGAAATGAACAAGCATGTCGGCTCGAATTTTCCGATCCGATATGGAAATTATTACGGCCCGAACTACACCGGGGGAGAAATCGTAAGTCCGGGTGAGCGAGGCGATTTTTTTCTCAAGCCGATTAACGCTACCGATGCAGCAGCAAGAGATCATGACTGGCGCTATGCAAATGCCGATGATGCATTAGCAGCAGGAAGAAAGGACATATCTGATTGGATCAGAAATGATGCTGATCGAATAATGGCAACGGCACTTGCTGAGCGAATCAAGGAGCTGGAAAAAAATCAATCTCGAACTTTCGAAGACTCAATGGAGCTTAGCCGCGCTCACAACGCGAAAACAATTTTCGACAAGAAACCTTTACCTAATCTTCCCGACCCCATAGAGAGATTTCAATGGGAGCGCCCGGCACCTCCGCCCTTGGCTCAGGACGCCTCGGATGGGGTGGTTAAGCCCACCATCGCTGACGCCACCAATATGTGTTACCGGGACGCCAAGAATTCGCGCCAAGCCGTCGACCCATTGATGCTGGATCTGGATGGCGACGGCCTTGAACTAAAAGCAGCCTCCGGCGCAATTCTTTTTGACCACAACGCAGACGGCATCAAAACCGGGACCGGCTGGATCAATTCCGATGACGGCATCCTGGTGCGCGACCTCAACGGCGACGGCGCCATCACCTCCGGGCGAGAGCTTTTCGGCATAGACACCGTCAAGCGCAATGGCGCAAAGGCGATCAACGCATTCGACGCCTTGGCAGACATCGACAGCAATTCAGACGGCAATTTCACCAAAGCCGATGCAGCCTGGAACCAGGTCAAAGTTTGGCGCGACCTCGACCAGGACGGCGTTTCCGATACGGGCGAACTGTTCACGCTCGACGCGCTGGGCATCAGCCGAATCGGCACGGTCGGCAGCAGCACCAACACCACCGGCGGCAGCCAGGCCGGAACGACGGTCAACGGCAACTTTGTGGCGCACAGCGCCAGCTTCACGCGCAATGGTCAAACCACGCTGACGGCCGGCGCCATCGATCTTCAGGTGAGCAACTTTCACCGCGAATTCACCGACCGCGTTGCGTTGACCGCCATCGCCAAGGCGCTGCCCACCATGCAGGGCTCCGGCAGGGTGCGAGATCTGGCACAGGCCGTGAGTCTGAATACGGGGCTGGCCACGGCGCTCACCGCCTTCAGTTCGGCCACCACGCGCGACACGCAAATGGCGCTCATCGACAACCTGATCACCAACTGGGCCAAGAGCAGCGACTTCTGGAGCAGCATCGAGGACAACCTTGGCGGCAAGGACAAGGTCAACCTGAGCATCACGGCGCCTGCGGGCACAACGCAGGAACAGTTTCGCAACCTCATCGGCGTGCTGGAAGTGTTCAACGGCGAGCGCTTCTACGAGAAGCCCGACTCCACGCAGACCATGCGAGTGGTCGCCGGTTTTGCGACGAGCACGGAGGCGTCGACCCAAGGCGCAGCAATCGTCGTGCGGCAGGGCTACACCATCAATCCGCCCGCGAACCAGTTGGCGCTGTTGCAGCAAAGCTATGAGGCGCTGAAGCAGAGCATCTATGGCGCGCTGGTGTTGCAGACGCGGCTGAAGCCGTATCTGGACAGCATCAGTCTGACGATTGGTGAGAAGGAAATTGGGTTCGACACCAGTGCGCTTTCGGCGATGCTGGCCAGGAAGAAGCAAAGCAATGAGCGCGAAGCCTTGTTCGATCTGGTGGAGCTGAACCGGTACGCGGACAAGACGCTTCAGGCGGTGGGTTTCAATGGGCTGGAGTTGTTCGGCGTGTGGATGGATGCGGTGCCAGACGGGTCTGCGTTGCGCTCGGAGATTTCTGCGTTGGGCTATGTGCTGTCTGGTACGCAAGCCGGCACGGCCAACAACGATATTTTTCTGGGGGGTGCGGCGGATGAGAGCATCAGCGCTGGCGCTGGGAATGACTTTGTGAATGCGGGGTCGGGGAACGACAGCGTCTATGGGGGAGAGGGGAATGACGTGTTGCAGGGTGGGGCTGGCAATGACACGCTCAAAGGCGATGCCGGCAACGACATCCTCATCGGCGGTGCAGGCAACGACACCCTGGAAGGCGGCGCCGATGCGGACACACTGGACGGCGGCATCGGCAACGACACACTCAAGGGCGGCAGCGGCAACGACACCTACAAGCTTGCAGCCGGCTCGGGCGTCGATGTCATCGATGATTACGACACCACCGCTGGCAATGTCGATGTGGTTATCTTCGACGGCGTGGCGTCCACCGCAGTGACAGCGCTTGAGCGCAAGGGCAACCACCTCGTCATGAAGTACGCCGTCAGCGATCAGCTCACCGTGGAGGACTACTT
>NZ_JAYLVN010000043.1:0-10584 GCF_046156345.1 Variovorax sp. H27-G14 | reverse complement strand
GAAGGCCGCTGAGTGCGTGCGGCGGGGTCTTCTGCTCATATTCGCTCCAGTCTTCACAGGCGAGGTCCTCGCCAGCAGGAGCAGTTTCCACACTTATCGGCTTGTTCAGATTTCCGGGGCCAGCTCTCACCTGGTTGCTGCGACGCCCAAGCGGCGTCGGTATGGTTCCTATCTGGGCGAGATCAGTCCAGCGCCAGAGAACCTCATCAACCGCGACTTCACCGCTGGTGCTCCCAACGAAAAATGGCTCACCGACATCTCGGAGTTCCACATTCCTGCGGGCAAGGTGTACCTGTCGCCCGTGATCGACTGCTTCGATGGCAAGGTGGTCAGTTGGACGATCGGCATGCGTCCAGATGCTGAGCTTGTGAACACGATGCTGGATGCCGCCATCGAAACGATCGACAGCACCAGCCGGCCTGTCGTGCACTCGGATCGCGGCGCCCACTACCGCTGGCCTGGATGGCTGGCACGCATCGCGGATGCCGACCTGACGCGCTCTATGTCCCGCAAAGGCTGTTCGCCCGACAATGCGGCTTGCGAGGGCTTCTTCGGTCGATTGAAGACCGAATGGTTCTATCCTGGTAATTGGCAATCTTCGACCGTCGAGCAATTCGTCCAGGCCTTGGACTCCTACATCCGCTGGTACAACGAGAAGCGGATCAAGATGTCCTTGGGTGCGCGCAGTCCTATCGACTACCGAAGAAGCTTGGGCTTCACGGCATAACCAGTCCAAGAATTCCGCCGCACCCCCGGTGGGTCAAAGTTCAACCGGCGCCGACACCATGGGCAATCCAAGCTGAGCGCCAAACTGCGCCGACACCAGTTCGGCAATAAGTTCGAGCCGCGCGTATTCCGCAGAGCCGAAGCGCGGGAGGTCTGAGGACATCATGGCCAGCCGCTTCACAGCTTGGCTGCCATTCCCTGGCGCTTCGTGCAACAGCGTGGCGTGGAAGTCCTCTAACGAATGGAACTCACTAACAGGGGCGATGCGGACCTCGTCCGTGCGTGGAACGTAGCAAGGGTGGAACCCCTGTCCAAAACTGACTTTGAGGCCCATGTTCTGCAAACCAAAATGACTTGCTCCACAGCATCGGCGCAGGTTACGTTGCATTCGCGAACGGGCATCGGTGCCATGCCGTCGATCCGGCTAGCATTGAATACGTTGTAAATCCGCATGATCAAAGCCTCGGAACCGTCCTCGGCCAGCAGCTCACCCCCCCCCCGCATTGGCATCTTGTTTTGCCTCTCTGCAGTTGACCTCGACCATCTTGACGATGTACGTGCCGCGCTCATAGACGTCGAATAGGCTGCTCGTGTCTTGGCCTATGACTCAGAAAGTGAAGTCTCTCGGCTCGGCCAGATTGGGGGTCATCGGGGTTGCTAGCGAAGGGGATGATTGTTGTGCTGAAACGAAGTTCATAAGCCGGGAGTGCTTGGCCTGACGTATTGACCGCGATTTCGTAAGCCAAGTCGTTGTGCGGGACTGGCGACCCGGTCTATGTGTATTGAGAATTCGACGGCCTGAAGATCGATTGCATAGGGAGATGACCGGTTCAGCTGAATCAACATTCAGATCGACTGCAGCGATCAGGACTCGACGGCGAGTGGTGCGTGATCCTAGGTGCTGCTCGAAGAATCAGAATCCCATCTTCGGCACACTCCGTATTCTGGCTATCTCAAAGTCCTCCGCCTGCACACACCTCCGCCCCGCCACCAGCGCCCGCCCCACCGCCATCCCCGCTCGCGTCTTGAACTCGCGAACGGACATCCCCCCGACCACGCGCTCGAGCACCGATGTCGGTATTGACTTCTCGAAACTAATCAGCAGCATCTCGCTCACCAGATTCTCGAACACCCGCTCGAACATCCCGTGCACTTGCGCCTGGGTCGGTGCTTCAATCTGCACCACGTGCATGCGACTGAGCAGTGGCTTGGGAATCGACCCGGTGTCATTCGCACAGCACACCCACCGGATGTGCGAAGCATCCACCAGGATCCCCGGCAAGCTCTGATCCTCGAAACGCGCGGCCGTTTCCACCTCCAGCAAGGTGTAAAGCGCCGCCAGCGGGTCGTGGCGCTGGTCCACCGCCACTTTGTCCAATTCGTCCAGCACCGCGATCGGATTGGCCGTCGCCTGAACTCCCCCACGCCCCCAGGCCAGCGTCTTAAAAACCAGTCCCGGGGCCGAATTCCCCCAATACACCGCCAACCCATCCAGCACGGCCCCGATACTCGCCGCGGACATGTCCACCTGAAACGTCGGCGTCCTGAGCATCGTTGCCAGGCGTGAAGCGAAGAAGCT
The DNA here is from genome assembly GCF_046156345.1 of Variovorax sp. H27-G14. Lineage (NCBI taxonomy): Bacteria > Pseudomonadati > Pseudomonadota > Betaproteobacteria > Burkholderiales > Comamonadaceae > Variovorax > Variovorax sp. H27-G14. The sequence continues at coordinate 8,279 of NZ_JAYLVN010000043.1, read as the reverse complement.
CTTGCCACACCCGGGTGGCCCGACCAAAAGCAATGGCGCAGGCCGCGTCCGACCGCCTGCCGCGGCCACCGCCAGGCTCGGTGCGATCACCTCGTCTATCGCGCGTTCGAAGTTTGGAAACTGCTCGCGCATGTCATCGAGCTGCGTCCGCCACTTCTGCGACGGCACGGCCAGGTGACGCACTGTGCTCGACTTCACCAGTCGCTGCACCGTGGCCTTGAGCCTGGCCTGCGCATGCTCGTCGCTGCTGTTGAGCGTCGCCATCGCCTGTGGATCCGCCAAGTCGTCCAACCGAAACACCTTGACCCAGTCGCGCTGCTCGCGGCCGACCTGTGGCGGCTGGCCCTGGACCCGAGTTGGCAACGTGGCCGCTGCCAGCTCGGCCACCTGGCCCAGCACCTTGGTCACTTCGCGCCGTGGCAAGAGCGTGCCGCACTGATCGCAGCCGTACTGCCAATACCCCGCAGCCCGCACGCGGAGAAATACTGCCCCCGCGCAGGCCTGGCAGATCATGGCGTCGAAGAGGAGGGTGACCCCTGTCTCGGCAGCCCGGTGGCGTGCGAACGGCAGCCGGATCGCCAGGAACTCCATGGTGACGTCCGGCTCCTCAACCGACTCGGGCGTCGTGTCGATCGGCGGTAGACCGCCCATCCACTCGAACCCTTCCGGCGCGTCTTGCTCCTCTTGTCCCTCTGGCGTCTCTTGCCCGGCTGGCGCCTCTTGTTCATCAAACAGTTGCCCAGACGCTGCATCTGCGTGCTGCCGCAGGGCCCGGTCCAGTTGAGCGAACGGGTCTTTACCTCGGGCCCCCGCCCGATCCCAGGGTTGAACCATGTTGCAGGCCTGTTACTTGACCGCGGTGCAAGAGTCCAGCACGAAGAACTGGCTGCCCTCGCCACCTTCTTCGTGTCGAATCACCGTGGCCTGCACCGTGCCCCCCTTAAAGCCCGGGGTCATCCTGCTGCACACAAAACCAATCTCGTCTTTGCGCACCACGAAGAAGTCCTTGCTGCCCCCACCGAAGGGCCGGAGGTCCAGCCGCACCTTATGGAACAGCACCGTGTTCGAGACGACGCGCTCACTGCCTTCGAGCCGTTCGTAGCGCCGCGCTTCGCGCACGAGGTCCTTGTAAGTAAGAGGGGGCTGATCAGCCAGGACGTCGCCTGCAGGAATGGTGATCGCCAGAAAGATCGCCAGGAGGAAGGCCAGGGTGATGGAGTATTTGCGTTTCATTCGTTATCTCCGGGCGGCTTGCGCCGCCCACATGCGACCTCACCCCAAGAAGAAAAAAAAGAGGGGGAGGTCACGGGGGTTGCGCACGGTGTCCGTCCGGGCGAAGGGTGGTCAAGGACACCTGAGGTCACGCTTCTCAGGTTACGTCCCGGTCTTGCTCCGGGAATGGGCATCGCTGCGGCTTGTGGCCAGAGCGAATGGGTTGACCGTGAATCGAAATTCGGGGCGCAGAGCTCACCAGGTAACCAGTTGCCGATAGCCTTCGAAGCCTTGTCGGGGAGGGGCAGCGGTTGCCTTGCCTGCCCTGGAGGCGGTGCTGGTCATGGCTGTGGCTGAAGCTGAAGAGCCGAAGGTCTTGGCGATCGTCTGACTCGGCCCGCTGCCGGTGGCGATCCACATGGCAGGCAGCACCAGGGCGCAGTACAGAACCGCCACCATCGCCCCCAATGCCACGACACGCACGAGCAGCATCGGCAGACAGAAACCCACGACCGCGAAGCTGATTCCCGAGACCAGGAGGCACGCCCGCTCGATCCAGCGCATGTAGCGCAAGTCGATGAAAGCCTCAGGAATCACGTAGCTGCCCAGGAGGAACCCGCCGATCGCAAGCGCTGCAGAGAAGAGGCCCATGGCCCCCGCTGGGGTAAGCGTGTTGGCACCGCGTGTGAACATGTCGGCGAGGTTGTCGGCGCTGCTGCTGCCAGAGCGGATGCCATAGCTCGCCCAAGGCGTGGCACGTGTGTTCATCCCCAGCGCGGTCCACGGCACTGCCGGGAGCGCGTCGAACAGCACCAGAGCCGCCAGGACCGACGCCACGGTGTAGCACACGAGCGTCCAGAACGCGTGGCCTTCGCGCCACGCTACATCGGCTTGGGCGTATTGCTGCACGGTGGCAGACCAGGTCTGCTGACCCCAGGAACCGTCACCGATCGCAAAGAGCCGGTGGGTTCGCGTCACCGTCACGGGTGGACCACTCAGGCGCTGGACGGTGTACTGGAGTTCGCACAGGTAACCATCTGCCTCCGTTACGGATGCACATGACTTCTTGGTGATGTTCCGGACCTCCGGGGTTGCACTGGCTTCGAAACCCCTGGTCTTCCAGCCGGCAAAGGCTTGGTTGATGTTGGAGGAACTTGGCTCGTGGGGAAGGACGGCATGAAACAAGAAGCCCACTACAGCCGCGACCAGCACGAGGATGGGGGTGAGGCGGCTCACGAAGACGAGGCGCAGGGCGAGGTACAGAGGGTGAGGGAGGGCTGGAAGCCGTAGCAATGATCGAGACATGGGGAACTCCAATCTAGTGAACGGGATAACTGCCGCTTCGAACCACGGACCCAAGACGGCCCGTCAATCAACGAGGCCGACAGAGCGATCCAGAAAAACAGTGTTTGCCACCTTATAGGTGGCATTACAACTCAAACGGTCCTTCAACTCAAGCGGTTGACATACGACTATCAGAGTCGGCTGCAAACCATGAAGAAAAAAATTCCGGACCTCGATACCAAAGCTTTGGGCGCAGCGATAGCTGCTCGCCGAGTCGGGGCAAAGTTGTCCCAAGAAGACGTCGCAGAAAAATTAGGAATCGGCCAAGAAGCGGTATCCCGCACTGAGCGAGGCGTGGTGGTGCCTTCGCTGCAGCGGCTTTCGGAGTTTGCATTCGTCTTCGGCTGTGGCGTCGACGAGCTAATCCTGCCGACCAGCGCGCTCCCAAAAGATCAAGCTGTGTGGTTAAGCAAACGACTAGGAGACCTTCGGCCAGCCGATCGTGATCTGGTTATGGAAGTAATAGAAAAAATCTGCGACCGACTCAAGCGCTGAAGAGCGTCTTGCTGACCCGCTTTCGACTCGTACAGTTGCCCCGCGAGGTACATCGGGCGCCCAAAGTTCAAAAGCTAATGCCGCTCCGCGAGCACTGAGCTGGCGCGCCCCACGCACCATTTGTTCTTTCACGAAAGATCAGGATGAGTACGCAGCTAAAGCCTATCGTGACAAGGACCACCTAGCACTGATCTGAAAGCAAAAAGCCTGCTATCGAAAAGATAGCAGGCTTTCCTTCTCCCATGAGACACGCGGTGTGGTAGGCCGTGATGGGCTTGAACCATCGACCAAAGGATTATGAGTCCGTTGACATTCTCAACTTCCCGGATCGCTGCGTGCACTGAACTGCCGAGCAGGTACAGTCGGGGGTGCCACCTGTCGTACTGCTCATGACACCCCCTGATGAGTGGTGCAAGTTGTTGATTGAATTGCCTTTTCTTGCACCCGTGTGGGTTTCGGTAGCTCTTCCGTGAAGAGCCACCAACACTACTTTTGCGGTTGTCCGCTTAAGTCCAAAAGCCCTAAGAAAATCAACTACTTAGGGCTTTTTTCATTGCCCTTGCTTCCGCATCGGTCCGGGTGCTTCCGAGGCATTGTGCAGTAACTGCACCAGTAACCGCTCCTCCACGCCACAAGGCGAGTGAAAGTTACTGCTGCGCGATCTAGAGCCGTTGGTTCATGTGCAGGCTTCGCTACTGTTGGCCCAGATTCCTTAAGCGGCCAATCAGGCAGAACTTCCGCTCACAGATCCAATTGTGGTTCCGCAGTCAGCTTGAGACTGGAAGCGGTCTTCGCGCCAATCGAGGTTGTGGTCCGCCGCCGCGTCAAAACAGGCGTCCCGTGGATGGCGCGTCCTTGTGCGCCAGCCTGCAGGGAAACTCTGCAACGACTTCCCGCCGAGGTCGTCAGTCGCGGGACTACAGAAACTGGCAGCCGTCTCTCTCGGGTGTCACGATGGTCGCGCGGCGAATAGCCCTCGTGACCGCGACGCGCAGTGCCAGTCGTGACTGCGCAATGCGCTTGGCGTCGGCGTTCGCCGCTACGATGCGCCCGGAGAAAGTGCCCTCGTAGATGACGACCTCGTCAAACTCTTTACCTTTAGCCTTGTGGATGGTCATCACGTGCAAGCCGCGCCACTCCTTCTGCGCGGCAACAAAATGCTCTTGAAGCAAAGCGTCGCGAAGCGCCGCCTCGGCTCCGACATAGTCTCCGCGCGTTCGCCACAGCCCGCTAAGCGCCGTCCGCAAAGCGGAGCCCCTATGTAACAGCCGAAGGAATCGTGCGTCCTCGGCGACGCGGGCCACGTGGGCCGCGCTGGATGCGGCAATCAACTCTCTCACGGCGGCCCAGTCTTCCTCGGGGCTTCCCGAGAGCTTGAGGCCGGCGCGCTCGCCGGCGATCCTCTGGCACTCCTTGACGACAAGCTCTCTGTTCTTGCCCCGGATCTTTCCCGTCGACATGTAGGTGCTGATCGCACCTGCGAGGTCCATTTCCGCCTGTGCCGGAGCCTTGTTTCCACCGCGGCCACGGATGTGGGTGTGGAGCGCGGCGACAAGGCGTGACGCCAACACTGAAGCGGGGCCGCCCTCCAGCAGCACGGCGATGACGTTTGCAGCAAGAGACGGCGATTCCGCGTCCATCGCCACGTCATGTCGAAGCGCCGGCAGGCCATCCTGCTCCGAGGATAGGTATTGCGAAAACTGCAGCATGAACGCCTTGGACGGGACGAGGACAGACACCGAGGTGCTTGCCTCGTTGTGCAGACGCCGTAGCGCCGCCAGCACCTCCGTCTTTGCCCGGTAGTGCGTACTCTGGTTCCTGCGGAAGCCGTAGCGCACGATCTTCACGTGCGTGTAATCTTTGCCGCGGTTTCGCTCGGTCAGCAGATCGTTTCCGAACACGGTAATGTCCGTCCCGTTGCTTCGGTGGTTCTCGCCCGCGAAGTCAAAGCTTCCAGGCCTGAAAGTCTCGACAAATTCGCCCAGGCGGCGGGGATCAGCGCCACGGAACTCGTAGATGCGTTGGTCGGGATCGCCGAGCGCGATTAGGCGGCTGCACCGACCCAGTTGACGAATCATCGCCCATTCGTCGGCGTTGGTGTCCTGGAACTCGTCGAGGATGATCGTCGGATAGGTGTCGCAGTAGATGCCCGCCAATCGAGTGCTGCGCTGGAAAAGTTGTGCGACCAATCGAGCGAACAGGTCGAAGTGCAGTCGCCCCTCTTCCTCGAACAGGCGCAGCATTTCCTGATCACGCGCATCCGTGCCCACGTCGGCGAAGTGAGCCGCGGCCTCCGGCGGCGGCAGAAGGGTGATGGCCCTCGTGGTGTTCAGCAGGTAGCCGTGACTACGCAGGATGCTCCAAGCGAACCCATGGTACGTATTGATCTCGACATGTTTGAGTTCCTGCGGCGAGATGAGCTCGGCCGCCTTCTCAAGGATACGGGCGACCGTGGGCCTCGCGAAGCTCAGGAACAGCACCTTCTGTCCTGGCTTCAGCGATCCGCTTGCGACCAGCTGCTGGGCCTTGACGAGCGCAACGTGGGTCTTGCCAGCGCCCGGGCCGGCGAGGGCCAGCGCGTGTTCGGGGCAAGCCAAGAAGGCGACCTTCTGCGGACTCCAGGCCATGGGCTCAAGCCACTACGGCTTCGGCAGGAGGCACCGGCGGCACGGGCGGCACGGGCGGCACGGGCGGCGGAGGCTCGACGACTTGGACAATGCCGTACAGGCACGATGTGACGTACTCAGGCATTTCCTGCCAGCCCGCGCAAGACGCGAGCAGATCGGCTGCCTGGCCGCTGCCCTTGCCCCAAGAGAAGTATTGCGAGAGCGCACTCTTCAGCGGGGCCAAATCGACCCCCTCCACGGGCGTCACGTGAGCCAGGTGCTGCGGCCAGTCGCCATCGGCCACCACGCTCAACGCGTATCGTCGAACCGCGTTCTCATGGGTTGCCTGTAGCACGAGCGACTCGAATCCCTTCATGGGCGACTCGAACATGTAGTCGACCGCGGCCTTAATGAGGGCGAGTTGTGCTTCGTGCTGCTTGTCGAATACCGCGAAGACGGTCTTACCCAGCGCCTTAAAAAAATGCCCAAGCGGCGCGACCTGGGAGTCCGACCTGGCGTCGATGACGGCGACGCCGAGCGCCTCGAGCGACTTGAAATACTCGGAATTGGTCTGACTGAGCGTGCGAGCCGCCGCCTGCATCGCGTCGAACTCTGTGCGACCTTCGACGATGAGTACGTACTTTGCGAGCAGCGCCTCGCAGAAACGCGCTCGAAACTCCGCCTTGTAGGCCTTTCGCTTGATCGTCGGCGGCAAGCTCGCGGGGACGGAGGTTAATACCCCACTCGCGCGCTTCAGCACCTTAATCTGGGCGGGCTCGAACTCCTCGAGCACGTACGGCGAGTGCGACGTGAAGAGGGCCTGCGCCGACTTCTCGCGCACGCTGTTGACGATCCGCTTCTGCGTGTGTGGAGGTAGTGCCGTCTCGGGCTCCTCCATGGCGAAAATCACGTTCTGCTTAAGTTCGGCGATGATGGATAGCAAGGCGAGCACCAGCGTGTTGATAGTACCCGTGCCCTGATGTTGGTACGGGGCCGCATAGCTGCTGCCATCCGGTCGCTTCGCGCCGGTGCCCATGAAGACTGTGAGCGTGCGTCTCAGGGTTTCGCGGGTGAGGTCCGAAACGCGCATGTGCGGATCCTCGGCCCAATCCGACGGCACGAACTTCTTGATCGAGACCTGCACCGCGGCCAGCAGTGTGGATACGCCGAGTTCAGGTTTCTCAGCAACTGGCAGGGTGCGAAGCGACCCCAGCAGTTCTTCCCACATCTTCAGGCGCGACTCTTGAAGCCGCAGGATCACGTCCAGCAACGATCCGCGCTCCAAGCTGAGCGCGCGCGAGCCGGTGCGCACCGTCCGCAGATAGAGGAAGCCGCACTTGCGCTTATCGGTGGAGCGAAACGCCTGGTGCTCGCCGGCGCCAATGGGTGCTGGAAGCGAAAAGTAGGTGTTGCCGAGGAAGTCGTCTTCCTCCGCGTCGTAGGCTCCTCGGAAGAAGACGCGCAGTGCGGGCCCTATCTCGGCGGCGTCGGTGCCTTCGACCGGCGGCCCGGCGAGCAGCGTCTTTGTGTTCGCGTCCCACCATTCCAGATGTTCGCGAAAGTGTCGGAGCTGCTCTTCGTTGAGGTCGCTGACGATGACCTCTACCGAAAGCGGAATCGGCTGCCCGTCACCGCTGAGGTACTGACCCGCATAGAAGTCGTGCTCGTCGACGACCGGACGGCGGGAGAGCCGTTCTGGCCCCAAAACGAGGTCAATCGCCTCGAGGAGTGTGGACTTGCCCGCGTTGTTGTCGCCAACAAGCACGCTGTGGCCCTCGAAGTGGACGATGCCCTGAATGATGCCTCGGAAGTTCGCGACCTTGACCTGGACAAGCTTCATGTAGCCTCCCTCTTGAACGACTGGTAAGCATGGCCGCTATCTTTTCATTATGCGCTCGCCTCTACAGCTAGAAATCAAGGAGCGCTGGGCCTCACTGAGCTGACCCGCCGTAACCTCCGCTGGCTTCAAATCGCAAGAGCCGTTCCGGTATGACCTCTCTGCGGCTAGAGCTGTTTTCCGGCTTGGCGTCGCCAACGTCTGCGCCCGCTGCATAGCCGCCATGCTCGACGCCGTCTACCCCGCACATTGCTTTTTCTCTTTGCTTAGCGTCGTTTTTGCTGACACGCCAACCGACCCGGCTTTGGCCTTTGGCCTTTGGCCCGTTGAGCATCGTGAGCTGTGTCGCTCCATTACGACCGCGCAATGCTATAGCTTAGAATCCGAATCGCGCTTGTCGGCGCACGCTGCCCATCATGGCTCACCTGGTTCGCCGGGACGACAATGATTTCTCGCAAGCGTCAGCTTCCACGTTCAGCGGAGCTTGGCAATGGGCACCAAGGTATTCCGCTTCAACGTTTGGAGCTTGTCTTGAACCTCATACCAACCACGCCGACTGCTGCCGAGAAACTACATCGGCTCGCCAAGCAACGGCGCAAAACTCATCCGACTTCGCTCGCCGTCGCGCTCGACACGATTGCAAGGGAGCACGGCTATCACTGTTGGCGCCGGCCGAAATTTGACCCACCTGTGAGGGTTGTGCCGCTTCAAATTTGACCCGGGTGTTCAGCCTACCCTGCTGCTTTTTTAAGCGGTGGGGTATCAGGAGTGATCACTATGGCCAT
>NZ_JAYLVN010000042.1:0-11573 GCF_046156345.1 Variovorax sp. H27-G14 | reverse complement strand
TGGCAAGAATTCGAAAGAAAGCCGCTTGGCGGCAGCGAACAGGCGCGAGGAACTGGACAACAGCTACCGTGAGTCACTGACCCGTGTGTTCAACGCCGCGTGCGGCAGCAGCGAGTTGGTTGGCGCGGCCACCGGCATCCTCATATTTCCGCGCCTCATCTCCGACGGATTCCTTGAACCGGGGCAGCACGGACAAGGCGAGCTGCGAATCAACGGCGTGGTCCACAGCCACTACAGGGCCACGACAAGACCGGCAGGACTGCCCATCGGCATGCGATCACGCGCCATCGTCTTTCTCTTCATGACGCAGGAGGCACTGAACCGGTTCATCGCGGGGCGCGGCTGGGCTGCGGGCGTCGATAACGCCGTGGCTGTGATGGCGATCGACGAGGCCGGCGTCATGAATGCCGAGGCGGCACGCGCGCCACTGATCGCATTCTGGATGTCCGACAACGACCTGATGATCAGCGCATCGTTGCAAGGGACAACGGTCAGCCGGGTCGACCCGCCCGACCCCGGTGCACGACAGTGATCGTCGCTCGCAGGTCATCTGCGCGATGAAGATCGGCTGGCCTTGCTATGTACGCTGGCAGACGGTCTGGGCTCGACAACGGGCGCACGCTGCGGGCACTGGAGCGAACATGCCATCAAGCCGCAATCACCTGATCCGACTTCTTCCACCTGAAGACTGCAAACGGCTCATCGCGGCCGGCGACTCGGTCCCGTTGGTACTGACGCAGGTTCTCTGCGAGCCCGAGGCGCCGACGCGGCACGTGTACTTTCCGGCAGAAGGCTTCATCTCGCTGGTGGCCAAGGTGGAGGGCAGTGCTGGCGTTGAAGTGGGCATGATCGGCAGCGAAGGGATGCTGGGCGCGCAGCTGTCACTGGATGTGCTGACCGCGCCGTTGCACGCCCTCGTGCAAGGACCGGGCTCGGCATTGCGCATCGAGACCGCCGCCTTTCGCCGTGAGTTGGCACTCAGCCCATCGCTTCAGCGTTTGCTGAAGCGCTACGTCTATGTGCTGATGGCCCAACTGGCCAATTCGGCGGCATGCCAGCGCTTCCACCTGGTCAACGCCCGGCTTGCCCGCTGGCTGCTGATGAGCGCGGACCGGGCGCGGGCCGAGACCTTCCATGTGACACAGGAATTCCTCGCCTACATGCTGGGCGTGCGCCGAGTGGGCGTCACCACGGCGGCCGTCGCGCTGCAACGCGAAGGCCTGATCGAATACCACCGCGGAGAGATTCACGTGCTGGACCGCGAGGGCCTCGAAAAGGCGGCTTGTACCTGCTATGCCTGCGACAAGCGCTCTTACGACGCGCTGTTCGGCCTGCAGCCTGCGGTCGACGGGCCCGGCGGAATCTACTGAGCGGCTTGCCGCCCTGTTGGAACCAGGGAGCGCAGGCCGCCCACCCGCCAAGGCGGTCGCAACGCGTCAGTCAATACGTGACGGTGATGTTGTCCACCACATTGCGCACACCGGGCGCGCTCCATGCCGCATGACTCGCCAGGTCTCGTTCCGCCCAGCTGTGCGTGGTGCCCGACAGCGTCACGTCGCCGCCATCCACCTTGACGGAGATCATCTGCGCGTCGTTCTGTGCACGCCGCTTGAGTGCCGCTTCGATGTCCGCCTTGACCACCAACGAGGACACCTTCTGCTTGAGCGTGATCTGGTCGCTGACGCCCGTGACGCCCATGAGTTGACGGATGCTCGACGTGGCGCCGCGCCGCTCGAAGTCCCAGTGCACCTGGCCGGTCAGCGTGACCCAGCCCTTCTCGACCATGACCTTGATGCTGTCCTTGGGCAGAAAGGACGACCAGCCCAGAACCTGCTCGGCGGAGCGCGCGATGTCGGCGTCGGTGCGCTGGCTCGTGCCGGGCAGCTTCACATCGATCTCCACCGCCAGGCCCGACACGCCGGCCACGCGCATCGCTGCTCGCTCGGCATCCCATTTCTCGGGGTAGCTGTCGACATGGCCGGCCAGCGTCACGATGCCGTCTTTCACCTCGACACCGATCTGGCTCGCGTTGACCGACGGCTCCCACTGGAGCTCGGTGTGTACGTCCTGCTGCAATTGCGAATCGGTTTTCATGCGTGCTTTCTTTGGTTGTGAGCAGTCAGTCTGCGACGCATGCGGCGTTCGTTCTGTGCGTTGCCCCGCTTTGAGCCTCGGAGGGTTTTTTCGGCTGGGTGCTGTGGCGAACAGACAGCGCGTAGGGCAACGCCTACAAAGATCACAACACCCTTTGCCGCTCAACCCGCCGGACTCGCCATGACCCATTCGCCATCTACCGGTTTTCCTCATCTCGTCTCGCACGAAAAGCGCGCGCCAGCCGGTGAATCGGCACGGGCCGCTGCCCCCCGGTCTCTGCGTGCGCTGCTGCACAGCGTGCCTGCGCCGGGCCAGCCCAGGCGCGATGCCATCGACGACTGGGCCCTTCTGTTGACGGCATTGAGTGCCCGGCTGCGCTCGTTGGTCGTCGACCCGGGCGCCTCGTCCACTGCGAATGCCCGCGCACACCGCGTGCAGCACGTGGTGCTCGAATGCGCTGCGGACCTCGACCTTTTGCACCTTGCACTGCGCGCGGAAAGCGTGCAGCGGCGGCAAATCGAAGCGCGCTTCAGCGAAACGAACGACGCGGTGGCCCGCGCGATCACAGGCATCGGCGAGTCGCTTGTCGCGCGGAAGTCGATCGCCGGCAAGCCGCGCCTGGGCAGGCGAGCGTCCGCCCTCTACCGAATTTTTCGCTGACGCCTGCACGCAAAACCGCTGTGGGGAACTGCTGCGTGCGCCAACGAACGGACGCGAGTTTCATTGGCGCGCATCGTCGGGGTCGATCCGCACAAGGCACCCCATGACATTCGAAGAAGACATCGCCGCGCTCGAACTGCGCATCCCCCTGGAAGAAGAAAAACGCGACGCCTGGCGCGTCGCGGGCAGCGAGGAGAAGTACCTCGAGGGCTGCAGCATGGTCGAGGCGCTGGAGCTGCAGCTCGAACGCAAGCTGCAGCAGCGCCGCGCCGAAATCTCGACATGATCGGCATCAACGACTCGGGCGGCCCGCAGGCATTCATCGTCGGCGCCGGCATTGCAGGCCTGGCGACGGCGGCTTATCTCATTCGCGACGGCTGCATGGCCGGCAACGATATCCATGTCATGGAAGAGACCCGCCACGCAGGCGGCAGTCTCGACGCCCATGGGACAGCCGATCACGGCTACGTCATGCGCGGCGGACGCATGTTCGACGAACAGGCCTATGCCTGCACCTTCGACTTGATGTCCATCATTCCCTCGCTGTCCGACCCGCGAAAAACGGTGAAGCAGGAGTTTTTCGATTTCAACGAAACCTTTCGCTCGCACGCACGAAGCCGCCTTGTCAGTGACGGCCTGGCCGTCGATGTCTCGTCGCCCGGCTTCGCCCACCGCGACCGGCTCGACCTGATCGAGTTGATGCTGAAGTCGGAGACCTCGGTGGGCTCGCGCCGCATCGACGACTGCTTTCAGCCCTCGTTCTTCAAGACCAATTTCTGGTTCATGTGGTGCACGACCTTTGCTTTCCAGCCGTGGCACAGCGCGGTCGAGTTCAGGCGCTACATGCTGCGGTTCATTCAGGAGTTTCCGGACATCGACACGCTGTCGGGCGTGCGTCGCACACCCTACAACCAGTTCGACTCCCTCGTCCGCCCGCTGATTCAATGGTTGCTGGCGCAAGGCGTGGACATGCAGTCGGGCGTACAGGTCGTCGACATCGAATTCACGGCCACGGGCCACGGCTGCACGCAGGCCACGCAATTCACCTGCATGAAGGACGGCACGTCGCATGTGCACAGGGTGTGCGAAAACGACAAGCTGTTCATCACGCTCGGCTCCATGACGGCCGGCTCGTCCCTGGGCACCATGACCTCGCCGGCCCGTGCAGCGGGAGCGCCGTCGGACGGGTCGTGGGCCCTGTGGCGCACGATCTCCAAGGACCGGCCCGACTTCGGCCATCCGGAGGTGTTCGACAGCCATGTCGACCAATCGCTCTGGCAGTCGTTCACGCTGACTTTGCACGATCCGCTGTTCTTTCGGAGGATGAAGGAATTCACCGGCAACGAGGCCGGCACTGGCGGGCTGGTGACATTCAAGGACTCGAACTGGCTGATGTCGATCGTGCTGCCACACCAACCGCACTTTCTGAAGCAGCCGGAGGACGTGTACGTCTGTTGGGGCTACGGTCTGTTCCCGCAAACCCCCGGCAACTTCGTGAAGAAGAAGATGTCGGAATGCTCTGGCGAGGAGATCCTGATCGAGTTGTTTTCGCACCTGCATTTCGACGATCAGGAGGCCCAACTGCTGAAGGCCGCCAACTGCATTCCCTGCATGATGCCGCTCGTTACGAGCCAGTTTCTGGTGCGCTCACCAGGCGACAGGCCTGCCGTAGTGCCCCAGGGGGCCGCAAACTTCGCGTTCCTTGGACAGTATTGCGAGATAGCCGACGACGTGGTGTTCACCGTCGAATATTCGGTGCGGTCGGCGCAGATGGCTGTCGTTCAATTGCTGAGGTTGGATTGCGAGGTGTCGCCAATCTACAAGGGCCACCATGACCCCGGCGTGTTGCTCCGCGCCGTGAAGGCGGTGCTGCGGTGATAAAGCATCTCTTCACCACCTCCCCGCTGGTCGCACTGTTCATCACCATCGCGCTCGGCTACCTCGTCGGAAAAATCAAGATCGGCAAGTTCGTGCTCGGCGGGGTCGCGGGCACCTTGCTGGTCGGCGTGCTCATCGGGCAGTTCGGCATTCGGTTGGACGACGGCATCAAGGCGATCTTCTTCGCGCTGTTCATTTACGCCGTGGGTTTCCAGGGCGGTCCGCAGTTCTTCCATGCACTGAACCGCCGGTCACTCAACCAACTGGCCTCGGCTTTCATCATGTGCGTGACGGGTTTGCTGTGCGTGCTGGCGGCGGCATGGTTGTTCGACCTGGACCGCGGCATGGCCGCCGGCCTCGCTGCAGGCGGCCTGACGCAGTCGGCCATCATCGGCACGGCGGGCGATGCCATCGCCAAGCTCGGGCTGTCGCCGGAACTGGTCAAGACCATGCAGACCAACGTGGCCGTGGGCTATGCGGTCTGCTACATCTTCGGCTCGCTCGGCCCGATCATTCTGGTCACCTGGTTCTTTCCGGCCGTGATGCGGTGGGACATCCGGCAGGAAGCGATCAACCTCGCAAAGACCTTGTCGGGTGGCCGGGCCGAACTCGACCCCGGCCAGTTCGATGCGGTGCGCAGCATCGTCACACGCTTCTACCTGGCTGCGCCGCAAGGTGCTGCTGTCGGGCAGACCGCGCTGCAGGTGAACACCACGCTGTCGGATGCGGCCGTGGAAGCCGTCGTGCGCAGCGGCAAGACGCTGGAGCTCACCGACGCCACCCCCCTCCTGGCGGGCGACATCGTCGCAGTGAGCGGCAAGGTGGCGGTCATGGCGCAGGCGCTCGCGTTGTTCGGGCAGGAGGCACAGGCACCGGACGGTTACTCCATCGTCGAGGAAGAGCGCGACATCATCCTCACGAGCCGGGCCCTCAGCGGCCGGGAGGTCGGCAATATCCACGACCACACCCGCATCGAGACCCGACACGGCGTGTTCCTGACGCAGGTCAAGCGCATGGGGCATGCGCTGCCACTGCTCGACAAGCTGCCCTTGAAGAGCGGCGACGAACTGCGCTTCATCGGCCGCCCGCAAGACCTCGACCGTGTCGAACCGAAGATCGGCTACCGCATCAACGCGGCGGCCGTCACAGACTTCATCTTCTTCGGCATCGGCATGGCGGTGGGCATCCTGATCGGCTTGATCCAGTTCAAGCTGTGGGGCGTGCCGATCTCCATCGGCAGTGGCGGCGGCTGCCTGCTTTCGGGGCTGATGTTCGGCTGGCTGCGCAGCGTGCACCCGAGGTTTGCGGCGCTGCCGCTGGGTGCATCGAATTTTCTGCGCGACTTCGGGCTCGCGGTGTTCGTGGGCATCGTGGGCATCACCGCCGGGCCGCAGGCGCTGGTTGCGATCCAGAAATACGGGCTGACCCTGCTCTTCCTCGGGTTCGGCGTGACGCTGATTCCGCAGATCGTCACCTTCTACTTCTCGTACTACGTGCTGCGCATTCGCAACCCGATCGAAGCGCTGGCCTGCGTCGCGGGCGGGCGCAGTGCCAACCCGGCGTTTGCGGCGCTGCTCGCCAAGGCCGGCAATGCCACGCCGGTCGTTTCCTTCACCGTGACGTATGCCGTCGCCAATGTATTCCTGACGCTCTGGGGGCCGATCATCGTCGGCCTGGTCACCCGGAACGCGGCACCCTGAACCCACCCTGGTACACCATGAACCCCAAAAAAGACTACAGCCAATTCGCCGAACTGAGCCCGTTCGAGCTGAAGGACCAACTCATTCAGCGAGCCTCTTCGGACGCCCAGCGACTGATGCTCAACGCCGGGCGCGGCAACCCCAACTTTCTGGCCACCCTGCCGCGCTGGGCCTTCCTGAGCCTGGGCGAGTTCGCGATGCTCGAGGCCGAGCGCAGCTACTCCTACCTGGACAGCGGCTTCGGCGGCCTGCCCGAACTGCAGGGCATCGTGCAGCGCTTCGAGGCGTACGCCTCCAGCCGCGACGACAGCAACGGCATCAAGTTTCTGCGCGCGGCCATCTCGTACGTGAAAGACAGGCTCGGCCTGGACCGCGACGCCTTTCTGTTCGAGATGACCTCTGCCTTCCTGGGTTGCAACTACCCCACGCCGCCCCGCGCGCTGGTGCACACCGAAAGCATCGTCAAGGCCTACCTGGCGCAGGAAATGTTCGGCCCCATCAAGTCGGACGGCAGCTTCTCGGTGTTCGCCACCGAGGGCGGCACCGCGGCAATGGCCTACATCTTCCAAAGCCTCGCGGCCAACAAGCTCATCAAGCCGGGCGACAAGATCGCCATTGCCACGCCGATTTTCTCGCCCTACCTGGAAATACCGCTGCTGGCCGAGTACGGCCTGGAGGTGGTCGACGTGCGCATGGACGGCCACGCCGACTGGCAGTTTCCCGACGACGAAATCGACAAGCTGCTCGACCCGGCCATCAAGATCTTCTTTCTGGTGAACCCGAGCAACCCGCCCTCCTCCAAGCTCTCCGACAAGATGCTCGACAAGATCGCGACGCTGGTGTCCACCCAGCGCAGCGACCTGCTCATCGTGACCGACGACGTCTACGGCACCTTCGCCGACGACTTCGTCTCGCTGTTCGCCAAGTGCCCCCGCAACACCTTGTGCGTGTACTCGTTTTCCAAGTTCTTCGGCGCGACCGGCTGGCGCCTGGGCGCCATTGCGCTGCACCACGACAACGTGCTGGACACCGCACTCGCCGCCCTGCCGGAAGCAACCAAGCTGTTGCTCGATGCGCGCTACTCGACACTGACCACGCAGCCGCGGGAGTTGCTTTTTATCGACCGGCTGGTGGCCGACAGCCGCGCCGTGGCGCTGAACCACACGGCGGGCCTGTCGGTGCCGCAGCAACTGCAGATGGCGCTATTCGCACTGAACGGCCTGATGGACCGCCAGGGCCGCTACAAGGACGCCGCCAAGCTGCTCATTCGGCAGCGCCACCAGACGCTCTACCGCAGCATGGGCGTTGCGGCAAGCCGCACGCCCAACGACGTCAACTACTACACCCTGATCGATCTGCAGGAGCTGGGCTGCAAGCTCTACGGGCTCGACTTCGAGGGCTGGTTCGTCAAGCGCGAACTCGGCATCGACTTTCTCTTTCGCCTGGCCGAAGAGACCGGCGTGGTGCTGCTGCCCGGCAAGGGCTTCGAGGTGATCGACATGTCGGCTCGCGTGTCGCTGGCCAATCTCACTGATGCCGAGTATGCGGCGGTCGGCAAATTCACCCGCCGTGTGCTCGACGAATACAACGAGGACTTCAAGGCCACGCAGGCGGTGACCGCTCAACTGCTGAAGTGATCGCAGCCTCGAGGCGCCATTGCGGGGCGCCTCGAGGGGATCACTCCATCGCCACCATGCCGGCAGGCACGCTCGGATGCGTCAGCGCGACCGTTGCCGCGGTCTGGGACACAGGCTCGTTTGCCGCACGCACGAGCAGCACCGGCACTGGCGCGTAGCGCAGGATGCTTTCCGCACCGCTGCCCAGCACCAGTCGGCCGATGCCGCGGCGCCCGTGGGTGCCAAGCACAATCAACTCGGCCGACCACTTGCCGGCCTCCTGCGTGACCAGTTCGTGAACCACGCCGGAGAAACTGTCGTACACCACGGTATCGACTTCGATGTCCGCCGCGTCGACCACCGCCTTGGCGTTGTGCACCACCAGGGCGCCGTTATCCCGTAACACGCCGATCCAGTCACCGCCGCCATAGGCGCTGTAGGCTTCCATGCCCCACGCCATGGACAGTTCGTCAATGACGTGGATCAGCCGCAGCCGGCCCTTCGTCAACCTTGCAAGCTTGATCGCTTCGTCAAGGCCCCGATTGGACGTCGGGCTTCCGTCCACTGGCACAAGAATTCTTCGGTACACGGTGTGTGTCCTCGGAGATCAGCCGACGGCTTTTTCAACGGAAGTGCGCAGTTGCGCCGAAGCCTTGCGAACTTCGACCTCCACCGCCTTCCACTTGGTCTCGCCAGCGTTCTTCATGTCTTCCAGCTTGTCCTCGACCTTCTTCTGGCTTTGCTTGATGTCGGCGATCTGGCGGCCCATGCGGTCCTTCGCTTCCCCCACGCCGGTTTCGGACTGCTTCTCGAGCGACGCGACCTTTTTCTTGGCCAAGTCGATGTCGTGTTCGGCGCGGGCCGCAATCGGACTCTGCGTGCGGGTCGCTGGCGCGTAGCGAAACGGCGGCATCGCCGCCAGCGCCTGCTTGGTCGCACCGGTCAGAACGATCCTGCCGCCTTCGTCGTGAACCTGCGAAGCAGGAACGGCGACGGCATGCTTGCCCATGCCGACGAAGCCGCCGACTGCGACGATGAGGTAGGAGACGTTCTTGGCGGGATCGATGATCAGGTCTTCGACCTTGCCGATCTTCTCACCGGATTCGTTGTACATGGTCTTGCCCAGAATGCTCTGGCGCGCGCTCCAGCCCATGGCCACGCGTTCCATTTCCGTGACGGTAACGCCCAGCGGCGTCGCGCCCGCGACCTGGGCGCTGGCGGTGCCGACAGCCGTGAGTGCAAATGCAACGCCGAGCGCTGCAATGGAAAGGATTTTCTTCATGGTGATGTACCGGTTGATGGAGAGATTCGGTTTTAGGCACATTGATCGCAAGGGTCTGTGCGCCACCGAACGGCTTACCCGCGACGTATGAGCGCCAGCGAACAGAGCAGAGGCGGCGCATGCCCCAGACTCCCTGTTTATCGAGCTTGGGACAGGACGCCATGAACGGACCGAATCGCGCACACGACAGTGCCGGGCCACCGCGCCCCGAGACGCCGCTTCAGGCCGAGGCGCTGCAGAACGCCATATTCAACAGCGCCATGTTCTCGAAGATTGCGACCGATGCCAAAGGCGTGATCCAGATCTTCAACGTGGGCGCCGAGCACATGCTCGGCTATGCGGCGGTGGACGTGGTGAACCGGATCACGCCGGCGGATATCTCCGATCCGGGTGAGCTCCTTGCGCGCGCGCATGCATTGAGCCTGGAGCTTGCGACGCCCATCGCGCCCGGCTTCGAGGCCCTGGTGTTCAAGGCCTCGCGCGGCATCGAGGACATCTATGAACTCACCTACATCCGCAAGGACGGCAGCCGCTTTCCGGCGGTGGTATCGGTCACCGCGCTGCGCGACGCGCAGGCCTCGATCATCGGCTACCTGCTGATCGGCACCGACAACACCGCACGCCGCCAGGCCGAGATTGCGCGGCGCGAACTCAACGCGCAACTGGCGCGCGCAAAGGCGCTGGCCGAAACAGCCAACCTGGCGAAGTCCGACTTTTTGTCGAGCATGAGCCACGAGCTGCGCTCGCCGCTCAATGCAATTCTGGGTTTTGCGCAGCTGATGGAATCGGGCACGCCGCTGCCCACACCGGCGCAGAAGGACAGCATCGACCAGATTCTTCAGGCCGGCTGGTATCTGCTGGAGCTGATCAATGAAATTCTCGACCTGTCGCTGATCGAATCGGGCAAGCTGTCGTTGTCGCCCGAGCGCATCTCGCTGGCCGAGGTGCTGAACGACTGCCATGCCATGATCGAGCCGCTGGCCAAGAAGAGCGGCGTGCGCACCCGGTTTCCCGAGTTCAGCGACCCCTATTTCGTGAAGGCCGACCGCACGCGGGTGAAGCAGGTGCTTGTCAACCTGCTCTCCAACGCCATCAAGTACAACCGCGCCGAAGGCATGGTGGAGGTCACCTGCGAGGCCATGACGAGCCAGCGCACGCGCATCAGCTTTCGCGATACGGGCCACGGCTTGTCCGCAGAAAAAATGGCGCAGTTGTTCCAGCCCTTCAACCGTCTCGGCCAGGAGTCGGGCATCGAGGAAGGCACGGGCATCGGCCTGGTCGTCAGCAAGCGGCTGATCGAATTGATGGGCGGAGAAATAGGGGTGGAAAGCACGGTGGGAGTAGGCAGCCTGTTCTGGGTCGAGCTGAACACCACGGCCGCACCGGTGCTGGTGCTCGACCCCTACGAAAGCGAAGTGCCCGCCGCGGTGCATTTGCAGACGGGCACCGTCAAACGTACGGTGCTTTGCGTGGAAGACAACCCGGCCAACCTGCTGTTGATCGAAAAGCTCATTGCCCGCCGGCCCGACCTATCCCTGCTGAGCGCGCAGGACGGCAGCGCGGGTGTGGCGATGGCCCGCGCGTCCAGGCCCGACGTCATCCTGATGGACATCAATCTGCCCGGAATCAGCGGCATCACGGCCCGCAGGCTGTTGGCGGACGACCCCACGACCGCGCACATTCCGGTAATTGCGCTCAGCGCCAATGCCATGCCGCACGATGTGGAGAAGGGCCTGGCATCGGGATTCTTCCGCTATCTCACCAAGCCGATTCACGTGGGCGCGTTCATGGACACGCTGGCCGCCGCCCTGAACGTGGCACAAGCCTCACCGATCCCTACCGCGCCGGAAGAAAAGAAATGCTAATCAGCACCACCGAAATACTCGATGCCTCCATCCTCATCGTGGACGACCAAGCCGCCAACGTGCGGCTGCTCGAACGCCTGCTGGGCGAGGCCGGCTACCTCCAGGTGTCGTCGACGATGAATCCTCAGGAGGTCGAGGCCCTGCACCGCAAGAACAGCTACCACCTGATCCTGCTCGATCTGCAGATGCCGGGCATGGACGGCTTCCAGGTCATGCAGGCCCTTGGCAGCATCGACGCCGACAGCTACCTGCCGGTCATTGTGCTGACCGCGCAACCCGCCCACAAGCTGCGCGCCCTGGAGGCCGGTGCCAAGGACTTCATCAGCAAGCCCTTCGATCTGGTGGAGGTGAAGACGCGCATCCGCAACATGCTGGAGGTTCGCCTGCTTTATCAGAAGCTGGCGCAGCACAACCAGCTGCTGGAGCGCACGGTGCAGGAACGCACGGCCGAGCTGCGCGCCAGCGAAGAGCGTTTTCG
>NZ_JAYLVN010000041.1:0-12447 GCF_046156345.1 Variovorax sp. H27-G14 | reverse complement strand
CATGGCCATAGTGATCACTCCTGATACCCCACCGCTTAAAAAAGCAGCAGGGTAGGCTGAACACCCGGGTCAAATTTGAAGCGGCACAACCCTCACAGGTGGGTCAAATTTCGGCCGGCGCCAACAGGTGTAGCGGCTCTTTGAGGTCGGGCAGCGTGTACCACGGTGCGTCTCAGGTACCGCGCGTCACAGGCAAGGCAGGTCGAGCAGGGCAAACGGACCGCCG
This sequence comes from Variovorax sp. H27-G14, assembly GCF_046156345.1. Taxonomy (NCBI): domain Bacteria; kingdom Pseudomonadati; phylum Pseudomonadota; class Betaproteobacteria; order Burkholderiales; family Comamonadaceae; genus Variovorax; species Variovorax sp. H27-G14. Next base: position 12,221 of record NZ_JAYLVN010000041.1, on the reverse strand, counting down.
CTCGCTCCTTGTCGAAGGGTGTGCGTACCCCGTGTCCACCCGAGCCTGCTATCCAGGCAGGCCTGCCTGGGCAGGAAGTGCAGTGAGCTCGCGTGCGACCCGGTAAATCTGTGCGATGCGATGCAGTGCTTCGGTGGCCACTGCGCTGCCTCCACCCTCTAGCAGTAACTCGTCGAACTTGCGCCGGGCGTGCGCAAGACGGCCTGCGGCGACGCGCTCGCGCCCGGCGCCGATCACGCTGTCGTAGGCCTCGTATTTGTCGCGAACCGATGTGCCGCGCCAGCGGCTGTGCTCATCCCCACTAGTCCCGAGGAACGCTATCGGGTAGCTAACGTAGTCGTAGACATGCGAGCCGAGCCAAGCCGCCCGCTCTCGCTGGTCGCGACAGCACCTTGTACGCCTTCAATGATGAATGTTGTCGCGCAACCAGCCTTCATAGAAATCGGCGATCTTCTGACTGTTCGACTCGATCATTTGCATATGCCCGTTTCCCTTCAATCCAACAGACGAGAGATTCACCCATGTGTTTCCCACTCCGGCCTGCGTGAGAAATTCTGAGGTGCACTGGTCGTACTGTGCGTGGTATGAGGCCTCCCCTGTGGCAATCAAAATAGGAATTCCATTGAGGTCCGGGAGCGCTCGCACAACTGTCCCCTGGAGCCAACAACTTTGCAGTCCCTTTGTTGGTGCCGCCGTCTTCACCAGATTCAGTTCGGTGGCCGTTTCGAGGGGGGGCGAAAAGCGCAGGCAGTCGTCACTGAGGCCGCACGCACTGCCCGGTCCCGCATCGCTACGAAGGCTCGAATTTCCGGTAGGTTCGACTGCGATGATCGCTTTGATCATTCCGGGATTGGCCTGCGGAACCATCCAGCTTACCGGCCCTGTCATCGAATGTGTGATGAGGACTGCTGGCCCTATATGTTTGAGTAACTCGCCAATCGCTTTGGTCGTCAACGAAAGAGCCTGTTTGTATTCGGGCATGTTCGCGACCTGCGAGGCCATGAACTGATCGAATGCCAAGTTTCCCGGTTTGCCGCTTCCCGGTCCGCCTGGCCACTGTGTATGCAGCACCGCCTCGGGCCAAGCAGGTGGTGAAGTGAGCTCCGGCGCTGTGAAGAGCGCTTGCACTTGCGCGGCCTGTGGTGACTTCGCCTGCGCGCCGTACGCCGATGGAAAGTAGCCTGACTTTCCTCGACCTGGCTGATCGATTACATATACCGGCCAACCCCTCCTCAGAAAATCAGCGGCCCATCCCGGCCGACCATCCGGCGTGCCCAAGAAATTGGCCCCTGTTTGCTGGCTGCCGTGCACCATGACGACGGGCCATTTGCCGCCGCCGGATCGATAACCTGCTGGGATTTGGTAGTAGACGTAGGCTTGTTCGACGATCCCTGCCGTCGCCGTGTCATCGGTGTAGCGCCCGCCGACGTACATCACGCCTTGCGCTCCAGGCGCCTCGGTCAAACTGCTGCATCCCGCGCCAGCCAGCGACAACGCAAGTCCGGTTGCGACTGATAGCGCTCGAAGAAATCTCAGGTAGAGCTTCATCGGTGCGTCGCACGAACTGGGCTCGCGCTCATTCTCATTGAGGCTTGACATTGGCCGCTTTCACGATTCGTCCGAGGCGCGCCAGCTCTTTCTGAATGACCACTTTGAATTGTTCAGGACTTCCACCGACCGGGGTGAGGAGTTCGGAGTCGAAACGGCTCACGATGGTTGGGTCGCGCAGGACGGCATTCAAGTCTGCATTCATCTTCTCGACGATCGCCGGCGGCACGTCCTTCGCGGCCACGAGGCCGTGCCAGAGGCTCGACTCATAGGCCACCCCACTCTCAATCAGAGTCGGCACTTCGGGAAGCACGGGAATTCTCTTGGGCGTGGTCACCGCCAGCATCTTGATTTTGCCGCCCCTGGCCAGCGCGCGTGCGCCCGTGACCCCCGCGAACATCATGTCGATCTGACCGCCCGCCAGATCAGTGACAGCATTGCTCGTGCCCTTGTAGGGAATGTGATTGAGCGAGACCCCAGCCACCAGTGCGAAGTTTTCATTCGAAAGATTGCCCAGGCTGCCAATGCCTGCGGAGCCGTAGTTGATAGATCCAGGCGACTTGCGCGCCTTGTCGAGCAGTTCGCCGATGGAGGAGTACTTTGAATTCGCAACGAGCACGCTGGGCTGACTGCTGAACTGAATGATGGGCTGTATGGCGGCTACAGGGTCAAAGGCGGGCTTAGTCACGACTGCATTCGCTGCGTAGGCACCCGAGATCACGAGGAAGGTGTACCCGTCCGCGGGCTCCTTCAGCGCGCGTTCCGCACCAAGGTTTCCGCCCGCGCCGGGAAAGTTGTCGACGATCACCATGTACCCGCGCATTGCGCCGAGCCGGGTGGCGATCTGGCGCGCCACGATGTCAGTTTCCCCGCCTGGTGAGAACGGGACAACGAAATGAATGGGTTTGGTGGGGTAATTGTCCTGGGCCCAGACCAACGGGGCAAAGGTGATAGCCGTAACGGCTGCCAGTGTGTGCAAAGTCTTCATGGATGTCTCCGGGTTGAGCGACGGCTGCGTCTATGGATCAGGCGCTGTATCGCGCCCTGGCGCCCGGAGTATCGATGAGACACCAGCGTTGCGCAAGTGGTATACCAACTGGACGCAAAAGGAATTAGATCCTATACTCCTTCTCATGAACGAAAAAGCAATCGCCGTTTCCGAGGCCGATTCCCCCGCACTTGCACTGTCCGAAGTGGCCCATAAGGCACTGATGGGCATGCTGCTTAGCGGGGAGTTGGCTGCAAATGAGGTCGTGACTGAGCGCCAGATCGCTTTGCAGCTTGGCATTTCTCGTACGCCCCTGCGTGAGGCGGTGCGGCGCCTGGAAGGCGAACGCTTCCTAGAGCGCCAGCGCAGCGGCGCCCTGGTCGTGCGCGCGTTGCCGGTCGAGGAATACATGCACATCCTCAACGTACGCCGCTTGGTCGAGGGAGAGGCGGCGCGGCTCGCCGCAGGCCGCGTCTCGCTCGTTGAGCTCGATCGCCTGAAGGTACGCATCGGCGACGCACTGCAGCTGCCTGACGACGCGGTCACGCCAGAGTTCGACGCGAGCGATCGTGATCTTCACTCGTTGATCGCCGCCGCCTGCGGCAATCCCGTGCTGCAGCAAGTCATTGACGACTTGAAGACTCGCACCTCGATGTTCAAGTTTGGCCGGCTTCCTTCGCGTCGCAAATCGGTTTGCGCGGAACACCTCGCCATCATCGAGGCGCTGATCGCTGGTAACTCGGAGCAAGCCCAGCAGGCAATGCAAGACCACGTCGACCAAGTCCGTTTGATGATTCTGGCGCGCCTCGGCGGCCAGTAGCCCACCGCTTTTCATTTTCCGTCGCGACGAGATGCCACTTTGGGGTCTCGTCGGCTTGGCCCTGCGCCATTTCTTTTCATCGCAACAGGAGACACCTATGACCGACGCCTATCACGGCAAATCCAACTGGCTCGCTGCAGACTTGAAGGATCCAAAAGAATGGATGATTCAGCTGAGCGAGGCGCAGATCGCGGATCTCGATAACGCCTTGCAGGCGGCGAAAAGTGCAGGCGTCACGATCGACAAGCTCACCAAGCAGAGCTTTCCGTTGGAAGTGTTCAGCCAACTCATCCCGGAAGTTCAGGACCGCCTTGAAAACGGCCGCGGCCTCGTCGTGCTCAGAGGGCTTCCCGCTGAGAAATACTCGCGCGAAGACTTGCGCCTCATGTATTGGGGCATCGGCTTGTACATGGGCACGGCCGTCTCCCAGAGCAGCAAGGGCGATCTCCTTGGCGACGTTCGCAACTTCGGTCAAGACGTGAACAGCGCCACGGGCCGTGGCTATATGTCCAAACAGAGCCTGGGCTTTCACACCGACACGGCCGACGTGGTCGCCCTGATCGTGATGCGTGCGGCCAAAGCCGGCGGCAGATCGATGATCTGCAGCTCCGTTGCGATCCGCAACGAAATCGCTGCGACGCGTCCGGATTTGCTCGACGTGCTCTACAAGCCCTTTTATTGGAGCTGGAAGGGGCAGGAGGCGCCGGGCGAGTCGCCCTACTACCAGCAGCCCATCTACAGCGAGCATGACGGCAAGTTTTCCAGCCGGAACATCGCGACGCACGTCATCGCCGCGCACGAGAACCACAAGGAACTGGGTCCGCTGCCTGAGAAGCAACTCGAAGCGCTCAAGCTCATCAGTGCCCTTGCCAACGACGAACGCTTTCACTTTGGAATGATGTTCGAGCCGGGCGACATTCAACTGCTCAACAACCACGTCACGTATCACGCGCGCACCGAATTCGAGGACTTTCCCGAAGAGGACCGCAAGCGCCATCTGCTGCGCATGTGGCTGTCGATGCCCAACACGCGCGCGCTGAGCCCTTCGATGGCGCCGATCTATCAAGATCAGAGCGCTGGTGCAGTGCGCGGCGGCTTTCCGTCGCGCACTGGCAAGCACAGCTTCGAAACCGTGCAAGCCAAGGACTGAAAGGCACGTCATGAGCACCCCACAACCGCTCACGATGCAGCTCGCGGAGCATCTTCAGACCATCCACATCGGCAACATCTCCGTCAAGGCGAAAGAGGTTGCTATCAGCTGCATCATCGACACGATCGGCGTGACGCTTCTGGGCGCGACCGAGCCCGTCGTATCAGTGCTGCAAAAATCGTTGGTCGGCGACGTTACCGCCGGCGAGGCGTTGGTCTTTGGCGGACGCCGCCGCTCGGGAGTGCTTGAAGCGGCGTTCATCAACGGCACCGCGTCGCATGCTGCGGACTACGACGACATGGCCCATGCCATGGGCGGCCATCCTTCCGTCACGCTCGTGCCGGTCATTTTCGCGCTGGGCGAGTCGCTGGGGTCGAGCGGCGCGCAGGTGCTGGAGGCGTACGTCGTGGGCTTCGAAGCCGAATGCCGTATCGGACATGTGGTCAACCCGGACCACTACGAACGCGGCTGGCATCCGACGTCGACGATCGGTGTGTTTGGCGCTGCCGCATCAGCTGCCCGTCTCCTGAAGCTCGATGCTCCGACGACCGCCACGGCGCTGGCCATCGCGGCGTCACTGGCGTCGGGAGTGAAGGCCAATTTCGGGACCATGGTGAAGCCGCTGCATGTGGGGCAATGCGTGCGAAACGGCCTCATGGCGGCGCAACTGGCCGCCGGCGGTTTCACCGCCAACCCGGGCGCTCTCGAACACAAGCAAGGCTATTTCGCCGCCTACGATGGCTTGGCCAACGTTCACCCGGAGCGGCTCCTGATGGGCGTGGGTGAAGGCCTTGAGGTGGAGCAGGAATCGGTGGGCGTGAAGCAGTTCCCATGCTGCGGCAGTACCCATCCGGCCATTCGCGCCATGCTGGCCCTGCGCGAGCAGGGACTGCGCGCCGAGGATGTCGAGACCGTTCTGATCCAGGCCAATCGGCGGCGCCTGCCGCACACGAACAATCCATTCCCGCAATCGTCCCTGGGTGCGAAATTCAGCATTCAGTACTCCGCAGCGCGTGCGTTGCTGGACGGCGCACCGCGCCTTCGCCATTTCGAAGGCGAAGCGTTCCTGGAGCCAGCGGTGCGCAGCTTGCTCGAAAAAATCAGCGTCGAAGCCTACGAACCGACAGCGACCGCCGGGACGCATGAAGAGAGCAACGAAATGGCATCCGACATCACGGTGATGACAAGAGCCGGCGCCAAGCTCGCCAGCCATGCGCCGCATCAACTCGGCCGTGGAGGCAAAGACCCGATGTCTGTCCCGGAGATGCGCGAAAAATATGGCGACTGCGCCGGTCGCTTGCTGCCGGAGGCGCAGATTACGGCGTCGTTTGATGCGCTCTTAGATCTTGAGCAGTGCACCAACGTCGCCACCCTTGCCCGAATGTTCGAGGTGGCCGCATGACTGATCGTCTGCAAGACACGGTCAACGTGCTGGTGCCCACCGGCGCACTGGGCGCAGGTGTGCGTGAGGCTGACGTTGACGCCGGCCTCGCAGCTGGTGCTCACGCCATCGCCTGCGATGCAGGCTCCACGGACAGCGGCCCTGCATACCTCGCCACGGGGCGGTCCAAATATTCCCGCGACGCCATCAAGTCGGATCTAGCGATCCTGATGCGTGCTCAAGCGCGCTCGGGTTTGCCCCTGATGATCGGATCGTGCGGCACCTCGGGGTGCGATGCGGCGCTCAACTGGACACGTGACATCGCGCTGGAAATCGCGATGGAGCACGGCCTGCACCCCCGCATCGCTTTGCTCTACTCCGAGCAAAAACCCGAACTCCTCCATGCAAGAGCCCTCGCAGGTGACGTGTCACCCCTCGCGCCGATGAGCGGGAACGGCGCAGAGTTGTTCGCACGTTGCGATCACATCGTTGCCCTTATGGGTCCTGAGCCATACATGGCGGCGCTGGAAGCTGGGGCTGACATCGTGCTGGGCGGTCGAACGACGGATACAGCCGTACTTGCCGCCTTGCCTTTGTTGCGTGGCGCGGGAGAGGGGCCCGCGTGGCATGCCGGGAAGATCGCCGAGTGCGGCGGCCTTTGTACCGTCAACACGCGCGATGGCGGCGTCATGATCCGCATTGGCAAGGACGCATTCGAGGTGGAGCCACTCAACGGCGCTAACAGTTGCACCACCCGCACGGTGTCCGCGCACATGTTGTACGAAAACAGCGATCCCTTTCTGCTGCACGAGCCAGGCGGGATCCTCGATGTCAGCAAGGCAAAGTACGAAGCCGTCGACGGTCGCACGGTTCGCGTAAGCGGCTCCAGGTTCTTGCGCAAACCATACACCATGAAGCTCGAAGGCGCATCAACCGGCGCGTTTCAGACCATCATGATGGTCGGCATCCAGGATCGCGCAGTACTGGGTGAACTGGACCGGTTTCTGGCGCAGATGCACGCACATCTGGTCCAACGCGTGAGCGACACCATGGGCGCACGCGCTGGCGCGTTCGACATTTCATTGAGGCCTTACGGGTGGAATGCAGTCTCAGGGCTGCCTGTCGCATCCGACGCGCCGAAACCTGTGGAAATCGGCTTGCTTTTCGTCGCGACGGCCGCTACGCAGGAGCTGGCGACGCAGATCGCCAAGACCTGCAATCCGCTGTTTTTTCACATGCCGCTGAACCGCGACACACCGCTGCCCAGTTATGCGTTTCCCTTCTCCCCAGCAGAAATCGAGCGCGGTGCTGTCTACGAGTTCGAGCTCAACCATGTCGTGCATGTCGCACATCCGCTGGAGTTGGTTCGCACTGAGTTCCTTGAAGTAGGTGAGGTGCAACATGCCTAAGCTCAGCGAAGTGTGCCGACACGTGCGCTCCAAGAACGCGGGGCCGTTCTGGATCACCATCGATCTGTCTTTTCCTGACCGCGAGGCGTTCGATCGGTATTCGACCTCGACAGCGCTACAGCCTGCCGCGATTGGCGCCTTGTTCGATGTGGACACGAGCCAAGTCAAGTGCTTCAGCCTGCCCGACCTTGCTGTCGTCAAGATTTCCTACCCGCGCCGGCGTCCGCAGGGAGGCGCCATGGAGCGGGACATGCACGGCGGCCAGCAGTACATCCGCTTGCTCGATGTCGAACTGAGCCGATGAACTAGGTTCATCGAGCCTTCTACAAGCCGCCGCAGAGCGGCAAGTACGCACCCCAACAAAAAAGCCGAGACATGTCACTCTCCTCACCTTCCTCATCCACAGCAAGCGCGGTCGATGCTGCCAGCTTGCTCGAACAGCGCATCGACAAGTTGCCGATGAGTCGTCACCTGTGGTCGCTCGTTCTCCTGCTTTCGCTGGGGACATTCTTCGAGACCTACGAGCTTGCGCTCACCTCACTGATTTCGCCCGGTCTTGTTCAAGCCGGAATCTTTGCGAAGGAACACGGCATGTTCGGGTTGCCCGACCAGGCGACATTCGCCGCCGCCACCTTCCTGGGCATGTTCGTCGGAGCCATGGTGCTGGGACGGGTGGCCGACAGGATCGGGAGAAAGCGAGCTTTCACGGGCTCGATCTTGCTGTACACACTCGCGACGCTCGCGATGGCGCTGCAGCACAACGCGCTCGGCATCGATGTCTGCCGCTTTGTGGCCGGCATTGGGCTTGGCGCAGAGATCGTGACCGTCGATGCCTACTTGGCAGAGCTGGTTCCTGCACGCTTCAGGGGACGCGCATTTGCGTTTGCGACCTTCGTGCAGTTCCTGGCGGTTCCCATCGTCGGCGGATTGAGCTATGTCCTGGTGCCACGCCACCCGTTCGAGATCGACGGCTGGCGCTGGATCTGCTTCATCGGCACGGCGGGCGGCGTTCTTGTTTTGTTGACGCGCATGCGGCTGCCAGAGTCGCCGCGCTGGCTGGCACAACGCGGCTTCCTGCAGCGAGCCGCGCAGATCATCGGCACCATCGAAAGGAAATCTGGACTTCGTGTTGAGCCGCTGATGCACGTGACGCCAGATGAAAGACCGTCCGTGGCGCCGCAAGGCGCATCACCCAGCTTGTTTGATCCGCTCTGGCGGCGCCGCGTCGTCATGCTGACGTTCTCGCACGTCTTCATCACCATCGGATTTTTCGGCTTCGCAAGCTGGCTTCCCGCGCTACTCGCCGCTCAAGGCCACAGCATCGTAAAGAGCTTTGAGTTCACTTTCTACATCAGCCTGTGCTACCCGCTGTGCCCACTGTTGTTCATGTTTTTTGCTGACCGGATCGAGCGGAAGTGGCAGCTCGTGGGCGGCACGCTCGCGTCCGCAGTGCTCGGCATCATGTTCGGGCAGCAGACGGGATCGATTGGCATCGTTGCGTTCGGCTTGGGCGTGACCGTGTGCAACCTGCTCGTGGCGTACGGCATCCATACCTATCAGTCTGAGTTGTTTCCTTCCGTCATTCGCGCGAAGGCAGTCGGATTCGTGTACGGCTGGGGTCGGCTGGCGACGGTGTTCTCCAGCCTTGTCATCGGCTATTTGCTCCAGACCGGCGGCACAAACGCTGTGTTTGCTTTCCTGGCGGCGTGTTTCGTGGCCGTTGCGCTGCTCATCGGTTGGATGGGACCGCGCACCCTTAATTCAGCGATGGCCAAGGAAAGCGGCGCAGAGCAACCCCGGCAACTATCGCCCACGGGGCGATTCACTGACTCGGCAACCTGAAAAATGTCTTCAGAGCAAACGAACAATCCACGCGAGTTCGAGAGAGCTGCACTTCCGGTTGCTGTCGTCTCGCAGTCGGCTGTCGGTGCCCGCGGCAACTTCTACGTGGGCGGGGTCTACAACGGCGCGACAGACACCATGAACGGGCAGGCTTATGTTGAAGTCATCGTGCCGCGCGAAGTACGCCGTCCCTATCCTCTGGTCCTCATTCATGGTGCCGGGCAAACGTCTGCAAGCTGGCTCCAGACACCAGACGGGCGCAAGGGGTGGGCGGACTACTTCGTCGAGCAGGGCTACATCGTCTACCTCATGGATCAACCGATGCGAGGGCGCTCGGGTCAAAATTCGGCAGCCGGCCCTACCCGAGCCCTGAAAGTTTCGCAGGTCGAAAAGCAACTCACGGCAAGCCGGCGGAGCATGGCGTGGCCCCAGGCCGCGCTGCACTCACAGTGGCCAGGCAATGGGTCGGACAGCGGATGCAAGGGCAACTCCGTCTTCGATGCCTTTTACGCCTCACAGGTAGAAAGCGTTGCCTCTGTCGAGTTGAGCAGCAAACAATGTCAGGCCGCTGGCGCAGCGCTGCTCGACAAAATCGGTCCTGCCATCTTGCTGACTCATTCACAAAGTGGGCCCTACGGATGGCTCATTGCAGATGCACGCCCACACCTTGTCAAAGCGATCCTGGCCATCGAACCATCAGGCCCCTTGTTCGCATCTGTCCAAGCCGCCAATGTCAGCGGCTTCGGCTGGGGCACCACCGATACGGAAATTTCGTATGCGCCGCCAGTTGCCTTGGCCTCAGAGCTTCGATTTGCAACGGGTCTGAGTTCGGGCCGAGTTGATGGAGTTTTTCGTTTGCTCCAGCAAGAGCCGGCACGCCAGCTCGTCAATCTGATCGACATACCGGTGTTGATCGTGACGGCCGAAGCGTCCTATCACGCTGTGCTTGATCACCATACCGTCGGCTACATGCGGCAGGCAGGAGTCGGCGTAGACCACCTGTGCTTGGCCGACGTAAATATCCGCGGGAATGGTCACATGATGATGGTTGAGATGAACAACCTGGAAATAGCAGGTCTGATTGATCAATGGGTGATGGAAAGCGAGATATAGCTGCCCATCGAGAAATCGCATTTGAGCGTGCTGGACGGGCTTCTAGACTTGCCCTTTAAACCGGTAGAAACACGTCGCCAGCCATCAGTCGCCGCGCCGTTCGCGTGAGGCCCAGTATCAAAAAGCGAGTACTCGCAGGGTCGCCCGCCGTTTCCGCCGACACCTTCACTTCCATGACGCCCAAAGGATGCCCGATGCGCAGCGCGCCCGTCGTCTCACACGCTGAGCCTGCAACTCGGCGCACGGTCGAGTCCGGTACGCGCGAGGCGGCGGCTGTGCAGATCGAGCCCGTGCCCGCCATACTGTCATGGCACTTGCCTAAGAACACGAGACGCGCCATCAGGTCCATGGCCACGGCCGCGTGCGGCTGCCCATTGACGTCCACGTAGTTGATTGACCGGCGGCGCGACGATCACCGCCAGCGGCAGCCCCGGCAGGTGCACCTCGCGCCAGTCGGAGTAAAGGCCGATGCGCTCGCCCATCTTCGACTGGATCTCTCCCAGTGTTTCAATGAGCGCGCGGTTGCTCGTGATGGCGTCGGGCAATTCACTGCCACTCATCCCGAGCGATGCCGCATCGACGAACACGCACGGATTGGCGACGTCGCACAACGAGACCTCGATGAGACGACCATCCTCGAGCGTCACTGTCTCCACAGCTTGACCCGTGGGCAGCAGGCGGCCAGTTTTGGCGCCCACGGTGCCCGCGTAGTCCATGAGGATCTCGGCGCCCGTGTCGGGCACGCCCGGAATGACACAGTCGCCGTGCACGCGGGCTTTGCCATTTTTCACCTGCACCTTCGAGACCAGCAGCTTGCCGGTATTCGTGTTGTGGATGCACACGGTCGTCACCGGCTCGACGGCCTCTACCAGCCCTTCGTCGATGGCGAAAGGCGCGACCGCCGACGAGATGTTGCCGCAATTGGCGTCGTAGCCGATGCCGTCGCGGGCCACATCGATCTGCGCGAAGGTGTAGTCGATGTCGACATCATCGCGCGCGGAGCGCTGGACAATGGCGACCTTCGAGGTTACGAGCCGCGAGCCGCCCATGCCGTCGATCTGGAGCACGTCGGGCGTGCCCATCACGCGTTTGAGCAGCCTGTCGCGGTCGGGGCCCGCGGGCGGCACATCGCGTTCGTGGAAGTACAGCGCCTTGCTGGTGCCGCCGCGCATGAACACACACGGAATTGAAACCTGTTCTTCGCCCATGCTTGCTCCCGTTTCACTCTGGTGATTGTTCACGGCCAGCCCTCGCCGACCAGCACCGGGCTGTTGCGCGTCTGCTTCCTGTGGTCGATCAGTTGCGCAATGGAAATGATCGGGATGCGGTAACAACTGCTGTGCGCCCTGACCTCGTTTTTAGTCCCGCCGCTAGGCGGTGATGGCCGACTTGGCCTGCACCAGCGTCTCGAACTACTTCTCGTTCAAGCACTCGTCCCTGAACTTGCCGTTGAAGCTCTCGACGTAGCCGTTCTGCATGGGTCGCCTAGGCTCGGTCAGGGTGTCGCGGATGCCGTGGGTCTGCGCCCAGCCCATGAACGCCCTGCTGGTGAACTCGGGGCCGTTGTCCGTGCGCACGGCCAGCGGGTAGCCTCTGAAGACCGCGGCCTATTCCAGTAGCCGCGTCACATACTGCCCCGAGATGCGCCAGTCCACCGAGATGCTCACCCACTCGTGGCTGAAGTCGTCGGCCACCGTCAGGCACTTGATTCGCCGCCCGGTGCTCAGGCTGTCACTGACGAAGTCCCTGCTCCAGACCTCATTGACCGTGCTGGCCAGTTTCGCGTTGTGAAGGCCCTGGCAGATCGAACCTATCTGCGAGCGGAGGCAGCCTGCTACCGACACCTCGCGCAAGCACCACAACGTTGTCAAGCTTCCAGTTGCCTTGAGGAATCTGCCAGATTTAAGCTGTAGATAACTTGGGTCATGTCCTGAGGGTTGGACATGTGATCGAGCCGAAGATGCGCCGCG
>NZ_JAYLVN010000040.1:0-14963 GCF_046156345.1 Variovorax sp. H27-G14 | reverse complement strand
ACAGCGTCGAATCCGTCCGGGTCCCCACTCTTTATTGCGGGCTAAACAACCCAAGGAGGAGAACAGGGTCCACCGAACGGGCTCCCTTCAGCGCTACGGGAGCGGTGGAAACAATATCAGGAGGAGGGCGAAGCCCGGGGGACATTCGCGGAGGGGAGTACCCGGCGGCCTGTGCACGCGCCCTGAAGCGAACCCTGAACAACGCCAGAAACGTAGCTGAGTCCAAGACCCGCATAGATACGTCCGCAAGAAGGAAAGCGCCCGGGGCTAGAGTCGGTGTATGACCTCCAAAGACACCCTCTACGCCGTCTCCCCCGCACCCGTTCACTCGCTGCCCATTCAGGGCGAGAGCGCCCGTTTTCCGGTCAACCGCATCTTCTGCGTGGGCCGCAACTACTCGGAGCATGCCCGCGAGATGGGCCACAACCCCGACCGCGAACCGCCGTTCTTCTTCATGAAGCCCGCCAACGCCATCGTGGCCGACGGAGGCGAGTTCGCCTACCCCACACAGTCGAACGACGTGCACCATGAAATCGAACTCGTCGTGGCGCTGAAGACCGGCGGGGCGAACATCGCCGCGTCGGACGCGCTCGCGCACGTCTACGGCTACGCCGTGGGCCTCGACATGACCCGCCGCGACCTGCAGGCCGAGGCCAAGAAAATGGGCCGCCCCTGGGACACCGGCAAGGCCTTCGACGGCTCCGCGCCCTGCGGCGAACTGGTGCCCGTGGCCACGGCCGGCCACCCGGCGGCCGGCGAGATCCGCCTCGAAGTGAACGGCGCGCAACGCCAGGTCGGCGACCTCGCCGACATGATCTGGAACGTGCCCGACACCATCGCCTACCTGTCGACGCTGTTCACCCTGCAACCCGGTGACCTCATCTTCACTGGCACCCCAGCCGGCGTGGCGGCCGTGCAGCGCGGCGACCGCATGCGCGGCACCGTGGCGGGCATCGGCGCGCTGGAAGTCGTGGTCGTTTGAGGGTGACGAGGGAGCGCGCTGCGGGCCGGTAGACCTGCAGTGCGTCAGAGGGCGTCACAGTGCATCGCTGGGGGTGCGCTCGGCTAAGGCCGGCAAGTTGGCGTACCCTTGCGGGCCAACGCTGCCGACCTGTTGCCGACCCGCCCGCCCCGATGCGCCCCTCTCCCCCCACGTCCGTTCGCACCTACGGCATGCACGAGCGTGCCGACCACCTCGACTTCGACATCCGCTTCCAGGGTGCGCGCAACGAGCTCACGCTGCCGCACCGGCATGCGTACTTCCAGATTCAGATCGGCATTGAGGGCAGCTCGCAGCAGGCCATCGGCGGCGAGGTGCGACCCTTTGGCCCGCGCCACCTGAGCTTTGTGCTGCCGTACCGGGTGCACGTCATTCCGCACCCGAGCGACGCGCTGTACTGCATCGTCAACTTCGACCAGCGTTTTCTGTGGCCAGAGCTGGAGGTCGATGCGCTCGACCTCGACGACATATCGCTCGCGCGCTACCCCGACCTGGCGCCTTTTCTGTTTCAGGAGTACGTCGACTTCGCCTTCGACGAGGCCGACTTCGCGCGCGTGCGCGGCTGGCTCGACGAGCTGCATGCGCTGAACGCCGGCCGCAACTTTGGCGCCAAGATCGCGATGCGCGGCATCGTGCAGCAGATCATCGGACTGGCCTGCATGCGGCAGGAGCAGGCGCTGATGCGCCTTTCGTTGCAGCACAACGGCAAGACCTCGCAGCGCGATGCCTTGCAGCGCGTGGTGCGCTATGTGCGTGACAACCTCGACAAGCCGCTGTCTCTGACCGACGCCGCGGCCGCCGCGTTTCTCTCGCCCAACTACCTGGCCAACCTGCTGCGCAAGGAGACCGACCGCACCTTCACCGACATGGTGACCGAGCGGCGCATCGAGCGGGCGAAGGAGCTGCTGTCGTCCACCTCGCTGCTGGTGCGCGAAATTGCGCACCAGTGCGGGTTCACGGACGAGGCGTATTTCAATCGGCGGTTCAGGCAGTGGGTGGGGAGCACGCCGAGAAACTTCCGGCGTGACCACGTGGTGAGCACGCGCGGCTAGCGTTCAGGTTCAGGGCCAGGTTGGCTAGCTCCGCTGCGACGCCCGCACCAGCAGCGACAGCCGCTTGACCAGCGGCTCGAACAGTTCCGTCGGCGTGTTGCCGTACCCCAGCACCAGCCCGTTGTCGGTGGCCAGAGGCTGCATCGCAAACCCCGACAGTGCCGAGGGCGCCATGCCGCGCCGCAGCGCATCGGCTGCGATCTGCCGGTCGTCGAAGTGCGCGGGCAGCCGCACCGTCAGGTGCAGGCCGCAGTAGCCCCCTTCGATCTCGTGCGGCACCTTCAGGTGCTTGTGCAGTGCCAGCCGCAGCGCCTGCTGCCGGCCGCGGTACAGCCGCCGCATGCGGCCCAGGTGGCGGGTGAACTGGCCGCTCTCGATGAAGTCGGCCATGGCCAGTTGCTCGAAGCGGTGGCCGCCGCGCAGCATTTCTTCGAGCGGCGCCTGCACGCCGGGCGCCAGCTCTTCCGGCAGCACCAAAAAGCCCAGCCGCAGCGACGGAAACATCGTTTTGCTGAAGGTGCCGACATAGAGCACGGGCGCGTCTTCCACCAGCCCCTGCATTGCTCCGATGGGCTCGCCGGTGTGGCGAAACTCGCTGTCGTAGTCGTCCTCGATGATCCACGCGCCGTGCTGGCGTGCCTGCGCGATCAGGTCGAGCCGGCGCGCGATGCTCAGCACGGCGCCCACCGGGTACTGGTGTGAGGGCGTGGTGTAGATGAGCCGTGGCGGGTGCCGCAGCCAGTCCGCGTCGCTCGCGCACAAGCCCTCGGCGTCGACTCGCACGGGCACCACGCGCATGTCGCCTGCGTGCATCGCGGCTTTCACGCCGCGGTAGCCGGGGTCTTCTACCCAGCCGATGTCTCCCGGGTTCGACAGGAGGCGAACGCACAGCGAAATGGCTTCCTGCGCGCCTTCTGCAATCACCACCTGATGCGGCGCGCAACGCACGCCGCGCGCCATCGACAGGTGCCGTGCAATGGCCGCGCGCAACGCGGGCTCGCCGAGCGGATCGCCGTAGCCGAGCGAGGCCGAGCCGGCACCGCGAATCGCGCGGTCGAGCGCGCGGCGCCAGGCGGCTAGGGGAAAGTGCGACAGCGCGGGCACGCCGGGGCGCAGCGCCGCGTCGGTCTCGGCGCGGGGCGCGCCGGGCTTGATCTGCGCCAGGCGCTGCGCCGTGGCGGGCGTGCCGGCTGTCTTGCGCACGCGCTTTTTTTTCTGCAGCGCCAAAGACGACAGATGCGTCACGCGCGTGCCCTGGCGGTCGGGCTGCACATAGCCTTCGGCGGCCAGGTGCTCGTAGGTTGCGGTGACGGTGTTGCGGGAGATGGCCAGCGCCTCGGCCAGTGCGCGGGAACCGGGCAGGCGGCTGCCGGGCGCCAGGCTGCCGTCCAGAATGGCGCGTTGCAGCCGCTCGTACAACTGCCGCTGCATCGAGCCCGCGTCGCGGTCTTTCACCAGAGGGGACTCCAGCAAGGCAGTGGGGGAGAGGGTAGGGCGTGGCACCATCAAATGAACCGGTTGTGGCACTTCCGTCAGAGCCACGATGCGGTTACTTTACGTCCTTCGCTGCCGTTCATTCCTGCTTTTTCCGAAAGACGCCCCATGCCCGCCCGCCTCAACGAATTCGGCCAATCCATCGGCCCCGATGTTCCCGACTGGGCTCCGCGCGCCTTGCCGCCGCGCCGCCCGGTCGAGGGCCGCTTCTGCACGCTGGAGCCGCTGGACGCCGCCCGGCACGCCGACGACCTGTACGCCGCCTATGCGCAGGCGCCCGACGGGCGCGACTGGACCTACCTTTTCGTCGAGCGGCCCACCGACCTGAACAGCACGCGCGCCTACGTGGAGCGCGCGGCACAAAGCACCGACCCGTTGCATTTCGCGGTCATCGACAAGCAAAGCGGCCGCGCGGTCGGCACTCTCGCGCTGATGCGCATCGACCCCACGCACGGGGCCATCGAGGTGGGCAGCGTCACCTTTTCTCCGCTGCTCAAGCAAACGCCGCTGTCCACCGAGGCGCAGTACCTGCTGATGAAACTCGCTTTCGACGAGCTTGGCTACCGCCGCTACGAATGGAAGTGCGACAACTTCAACGAGCCCTCCAAGCGCGCGGCGTTGCGGCTGGGCTTTCAGTTCGAAGGCATCTTTCGCCAGGCGGTGGTCTACAAGGGCCGCAGCCGTGACACGGCGTGGTTTTCCATCGTCGACACCGAATGGCCCGTGCTGCGCACCGCGTTCGAGCGCTGGCTGTCGGCGGAGAACTTCGACGCGCAAGGCCGCCAGCGCATGTCGCTCGACAAGTTCCGGCTGCCCTCCTGACACAGCCGGGCGTTGCCCTGAAAGCAACGAGAGCCCAAGAAATAAGCAATGGTTCAGCGGCGCCGGTGTGCCTAGACTGCCGCAGAACTGTCACAAAGGCTCATTCCCCATGCCCTTCCAGCATCGAACCCCGCGCAGCCTGCTTGCGCTGCTCCCAGCGGCCTTGCTCGCCACCGCCAGCATGGCCGGAATGGCAAGCCTTGCCGGCGCGGCCGAACTCTCTCCGGCCGATGCCGAACGGCATGCGCAGGCCAGCTACCGCGAGTACTTCGAGCTGCTGTCCCTGCCCAACGACGCCATCTCGCCGGAAGACATCCGCAAGAACGTCGAGTGGCTGGAGCAGGCCTTTCGCAAGCGCGGCTTCACCACGCAGCAGTTGCCCAACGATGGCAAGCCGATGCTCTACGCCGAGTACCCGGGCAGCGACCCGGCACGCAAGACGGTGCTGTTCTACATGCACCTCGACGGCCAGCCGGTCGTGCCCGCGCAATGGGCGCAAAAGAGCCCGTGGACGCCAGTGCTCAAGCGCAAGGCGGCCAACGGCGCGTGGGAAGAAATCGATTCCGCGCCGCTCTTCAGCGGCCCGCTCGACCCCGAATGGCGCGTGTTCGGCCGTGCGTCTGCCGACGACAAGGGCCCGATCATGATGATGCTGGCCGCCATCGACGCGCTGAAGGCCGGCGGCGGGCAGCCCGCGGTCAACGTGAAGGTGATTCTGGACAGCGAGGAAGAAAAAGGCTCGCCGTCGATCAGCAAGGTGATGCAGGCGCACCGCGACCTGCTGCGCACCGACGCCATCGTCATTCACGACGGCCCCATGCACGCCACCAACCGGCCCACGCTGGTGTTCGGCAACCGTGGCGCGGCCGAGGCCCGGCTCACGGTGTACGGCGCCAAGGTGCCACTGCACAGCGGGCACTACGGCAACTACGCGCCCAACCCGGCGCAGCGCCTGGCCAACCTGCTGGCCTCGATGAAGAGCGACCAGGGCCGCGTGACCGTGCCCGGCTACTACGCCCACGTGAAGATTGCCGAGGCCGACCGCAAGATCATGGCCGCCGTTCCGGACGACGAGGCCGCGCTCAAGCGCCGCCTGGGCATCGCGCAGACCGACAAGGTCGGCGCCAATTACCAGGAGGCCATGCAGTACCCCTCGCTGAACGTGCGCGGCATGGCCGCGGCGTCGGTGGGCGACAAGGTGGCCAACATCGTTCCCGACAAGGCCGTGGCCGAGATGGACCTGCGCACCACGCCAGACTCCAATGCCGCCTGGCTGGGCCAGCAGATTCAGAAGCACATCGAGCACCAGGGCTACCACCTGGTGAAGGGCGAGCCGACCGACGAGGAGCGCGCCCGCTACGACAAGATCGCCAGCTTCTCGTACCAAAGCGAGGGCGGCGACGCGGCGGGCTCGCAGATCAATTCGCCCGTGGGGCAGTGGGCCTACAAGGCGCTGACCGCAACCTTCGGCAGCCAGCCCGAGCCGGTGCGCATCCGCATGATGGGCGGCACCGTGCCCACGGCGGAAATTGTGCGCGTGCTGCCCGTGCCCTTCGCGATCATTCCGCTGGTGAACGCCGACAACAACCAGCACGCGGCCAACGAGAACCTGCGCATGGGCAACTATGTGAGCGGTGTGCGCACGGTGTACGGGCTGATGACGCAGCCGTTCTGACGCCCTTGCAGCCAAGCCGGCAGCCAATGCCGGCCGCCTTGTTCAGCCGGCCTTGCCCGGCTCTTGCGCCTGCTCGCAGTCGACCTGAATCAGCTCGCGCTCGTCCAGCGTCGCGCCGATGCGCACCGCACTCAGGCAGCCGCCCCACACGCAGCCCGTGTCGGTGGAAAGCAGATCGGGCCGCGAGAGCCAGCCCAGTGTCGACCAATGGCCGAAGGCGATCGTGGCCTTGGCCGTCTTGCGCCCGGGCACGTCGAACCAGGGCATGAAGCCCTCGGGCGCGGTGGCGGCGCTGTCCTTGGCCTCGAACTCCATCACCCCGTCGGCAGAGCAGAAACGCAGCCGTGTCAGCGCGTTGACGATGGCGCGCAGGCGGGCGCTGCCGGTGAGGCTGTCATGCCACTGCGCCGGCTCGTTGCCGTACATCGTCATCAGGAATTCACCCAGCGCCGGCCCGCGCAGCACCGATTCGACCTCCGACGCCAGCACCAGCACGTCGCTCACGGTCCACTGCGGCAGCACGCCGGCGTGCACCATGAGCAGGTCCCCAGTGCCGATGCGCATGTGCAGCGCCATGTGCTGCTTGCGCACCCAGTCGAGCAGCGCCTCGCTGTCCGGCGCGGCCAGCAGGCCGGCCAGCGTGTCCTTGCGGCCGGCCTTGCGCGCCCCATGCGCCACGCCCAGCAGATGCAGGTCGTGGTTGCCCAGCAGGCTCAGCGCCGAGGCGCCGTAACCCTGCACGCGGCGCAGCACCGCGAGGGAATCAGGGCCCCGGTTCACCAGGTCGCCCAGCAGCACGATGGTGTCGCGGCTGGGGGAGAAATCGATCTTCTGCAGCAGGCGGCCCAGCGGGGCGTCGCAGCCTTGCAGGTCGCCAATCAAGAAAAGTGCCATTGACCCTTGAGCGTCTTGAGTAGCGACGCGAAGCCGTCGTTCTTCTTCGCGTCAGCTTCCGTTTCGAGGATGGTCAGCTCGCGTTCCAGGTGATCGAAATTGAGGCTCATCACGGTCGCCAGTGCCAGTGCCTGTGCGCGGGTCGGTATGCGCTTGCGAGCCCGCCATTCGCTGATACGCGGTTGAGGTACGCCATGAGCCGCCATCGCGCGCGCGTCGTTGGCCGTCATCTTTTCAAGTGTTTCGAAAAACATGTTGACACCTCTTATCAAATTGGTAAAATACCAAAACGGTATCCGGAAACGGGCTACGCGTTGGGTACACCATTTTGCCACTAGGAGCCGCCATGCATCAAATTTCATTCGCTGATTTCGCCAGAGCCGCCCAACTCGCGGCTTTGCCCGTTTGTGCGCCCCTGACCGAACAAACCGCAGAGGTCAAAGCTGTGGCGGCTCCGGCCTCGTCGGGGTCGGGGGCGTGCACCCTGCGTCAGCGTCGTCGGGAGGCGGTAATCGATGCAGGTGTGGAGCGTTGGATTGCTCGTGGTTGTGTTGATGCCTTCCCTGAGCGATGGGTAGTTGTGGCTCATTGCGATCAGGGGCCTCGTCTCTATAAGTTCGCGGCCCGGCCTCCCGTTGCCCGGTGCGTGAACGGTCTGGTGGAGTCGCTGCATCGCCTGCAGGTGGCCGCATGACCATCGTCCGCGCTGCCGCTGGTCGACCCCCAGTCCACACCGATGACGCTGCTCGCGTTCGTGCCCATCGCGCCAAGCGCGCCCGCATCGACTACAGCGACAAGCCAGAAATTGCCCAGACCATTGCAGAGATTGCCGAGCAGCTCGGCGTCTCGCGCAATGAGGTGATGCAGTCGCTGACGCGCTTCGCGTTGACCAATCGCAACTGGAAACAAGTCGGCCTCTATGGCTCCAAGGGGCTGCAATGAGCGCGGCGGCCCGTCATCTTCGGCGGTTGATTCGTGATCGAGCTTGGCGCAAGCGGTACGGCGCCGATGTGGGCGTCACGGATGCGCTATTGCGCGACGCTGCTCAATTTCTCATTGGGCGGGGGTGCTAATGCTTGCCGCTGAAAAGCTCGAATGGAAGCGTCGCGCCTTCGTGGCCATTAGCTCTCCGATCCGTCGCGCATCCGTGATGGTTCGGCTAAGGCTTCTGCGCAATACCGCGACGATGCCGCCGTCTGTTCGGCCTTCGTTCGTCGTGGTGTCCAACCCGACCGCGCGAAGGTCGCATGCCTTCGTCTGGAAGGTCAGCAGGGGCGGCTATGAGGCTTATTCCGAAGCACCAGCAGGTAGGGTACGTGACGCCTCAGGCGCGGCCTTGCTGCCGCAATTGTCAGTTTATGACTGGCGAAGAAAACGGCCTGAAGCAGGTCACCTATTGGTCGTGTCGCAAACACGGGTTTGAGGTGCGCACGGGCGGTATCTGCGGTGACCATCCACGCGCTGCTTCGTCGCCTGGTGTCGCTTCCCCACTTCGGGGACCGCGCTCCGTCTCATCCCTGGTCGAGCAGTCCCCAGAGCGGGGAAGCGCTGACCAGGCTGAGGACTCCCCGGAATGGGGAGAGAGTGACCAGGTCGATGTTCTGTGCCGTCGCGTTGGCCTGACCGTCGCGCAGCACCGTCGAAAGATGGTGCTGGAGATGATCGCCCATGAGGAGGCTTCAGACGATCCGCTGCTGTTGCGCGCCGCTGCCTTTCGCCGTCGCTCTCTTGGCATGGAGCAACGCGCATGACCGCTATGACGGCGTACGAGGCCGCGCAGCGCGCATTGCGTGCCTGGGCCTTCGCCTCTCCCCCTTCCTTGCCCAACGGTTGTTCCATGGCGTGCAGCCATGGCCCCTTGCCCGCTGCGGCTCGTAGAGACGTAGCTCGGCAACTGCCGTTGATCACCCTGAAGCGCGAAGGATCGCTAGTCGCGCAAGCGATTGAGACGCCGTACCCGGTGGCTCAACCCGAAGTGCCAGAGCCTGGTCCGCAGGACGCGCCTGAAGCCGATGGCGCATGCCTTCTGCAATGCCTGTACCTCGCTGACCGCTGCGACCGCAACTGCGCTGGCTGCGAAGTCACGGCTTCTGCCCCCGCCGTCGAGCGACGCGCCTGCGCGGCGCCGATGGTGGGCGGCAGCGACGGGCGGAAGTGCCAGGAGTGCCCCGATGGTAATCACGGGGTATATCAAATTTCAGAAGGTGGGACGACGATATGACGAAGGTCAAAGACAAGACCGCATTGGTGCTCGACGGCAATGTTGTGAAGGTTCGTTTGATGGCCGAACGTCAAGCCTCCAACTCGATGGTTCATATCGATTGGCTTCGTTTTACCGTGCGCCTTCGAAACGCTCCGCCCTTTCTCACCGACAAGCGCGCCGAGTCCACCAACATCTGGGATGAAGGCTACCGGCTCAACAAGCTTCTGAGCCTTATCAACGAGCTGCCCGACCATGAGCGCGATGCTTGCGGACAGGGTGCAGACCTCGCAGATCGCGTCTGCATGGCGCTGGGCTTCGAATTCAACCGCGGTACAGAAGCGCTCAAGGGGCATGACTTCTATAAACGCCGTTGGCCCATTCAGCGCAACGGCGCAGAGGTTGGTTGGGTAGGCTTCGGCGCCGCCTCAGACAGCCCCAAACAACGTGCCCAGGCCGAGTCTCTGCACGTCAACCTCTACGGCGTTGCCTGCACATTCGCAGAGCATGGATGGGCCGAACGCATGGCCCGAATCATCGACGAGCTGCAAGGCAAGATCACGCGCGCTGACCTCGCGCTCGATTTCTTCGATGGCTTCTCAGGTGGCATCGAACGCGTGCTCGAAGAGTACCGTGCAGGGCTCTGCGACAGCTATGGACACACCCCCGCGCTGCGAGATATCAACTGGGCGAAGGGCTGCTCCAGGTCTCTTTACCTTGGTTCCAAGGACGCTGGAAAAGAGACCAACATCTACGAAAAGGGTGACCAGCTTTTCGGCGAAAAGGTCGGCAGCAAGTGGCTGCGCTTCGAGCTGCGCTATGGAAACAAGGTGCGCGTGCTGGACACGGACCTTCTGCGCCGCCCTTCCGACTTCTTTGCAGGTGCCAGTGACTGGCATGCCGCTGTCCTGCGTGAGGCCGGGGATGTGGCTGCGGCCGAATACATCGCCTACACGCCGAAGCCCGCGCTGATGCACGTCAAGGCCGAATGCACTCGCAATGCGCTGCACCTGCTCAACAACGCCGCGCCGTCTATTGCGCTCGCGTTCAAGTACTTGACCGAAGAACAGTTTCTCGAGCTGGTCACCGACAAAAAGAAGCCTAAGCGGCTGTCTTCCTTTTCGCATGCCGACCTGTCTGAGGCCTACAGCGCTGCGTTCGCTCAATTCGTGGTTCCGCGATCTGGCCCAGTCGCGCAGAGCCTTCAATAAATCGGGCTTGGAGTAAATCAATCATGCGCATGCAAAGCCAATCGACCCTGTACGGTATCAAGCAGTCTAAGGGTGACTACGAAGGCCGTGGCTTCGACAGCACCACGTTCCACCTCGATGCCGACATTGCAACCAACGGAAGCGGCGAAGCCATCGGCATCAGCACCCGGCCATTCAAGTTCGGCAAGTCCGACGAATTCGACAAGTGGAAGCACCTGGGCAAGTCGCTGCCGTGCCAAGTGCTGTGCACCTTCGACGTGGTGGCCGCGTCCGACAACCAGACCAAGCTGACCCTCGTGGACATCAAGCCGATGGACCGCGCGGTCGACCGTACGGCGAAACCCGCCACCACGGCCTGACTGCCATGCGGCTCATTGTCCAAAGTTTGACGACGGGGAAATTCCTCGCGCTATCTGCTGACGATGGCCAGCCTGAATGGGTGCGATCGCTTGGCCAAGCTGGCGGCGGTGTGGTGGATGACCCTGAACGTGCTGTTCAGCTCGTGCATGACTGGGCCGACATGGACGATCAGGCCGTCATTGTTGACCTCGATGTTCTTGGCACTGCCGATGACACCGATGAACACCAATCGCAATTCGTTGCCGGTAACGGCGAAGGGGCTCACTGATGCCGTTGGCTTATTTTGATCTTGATGACCTTAAGGTCGCGTTCGAGTCGTTGGCGCTTATGGCGTTTCTGACTGGCTTGGTCGGTTACGTCGTGGGGGGTGTCGCTCATGAGTTGATCTCGGTGCTGGCAACTTCGTTTCGCCGGCGCGGTGCAGCTGCTCCTTTCGACGCTCGTGTGCGTGCTGCCCAGCGTCGGCATGTGCTGATTGCTAGGGCGCTGCAGTCCCGAATCAATCGGGAGGAAAGGCGCCTGGCAACCGTCCCCAGTTCGGGGAGTGACGCCAGGTGATCCGCTACTTCGTGCGTCGCGTTGTTGGCTCGGTCGCTGCTCGCCTCGTAGGGCTTGTTTTCAAGCTGTTTGGAGGTGGGCGGTGATCTGCGCTCAACCCGATGCTGCTGGCGCCCTTGTGGTAGCTGCGAATCAACCTGCCGACATGGCTACATGCCCGGTTGTGCTGATTACCGGATCGGAGTTGAGCGCGGTCACCGGGATTGCATTTCCGTCGCCGACTGACTTCGCTGAGGTCTGGGGTGTCGGGTTCACGATGGTGTTGGTTAGCTACCTCGTCAGTTGGGGCGCTGGTGCGGTACTTCGGTTTTTTCGTTAACTACGCCGGGAGGCTGTATGGATTTCACGCAGGTTTCTTCATCCGCTGATTTCTCCGGGGTGTCCGTTGCCTTACTGGCGATTTGTGTCCTGTTGATGGTGGTCTTGGTGATTGAGTGGTCTGCCAAGCGAGTGCTGGCGCTCCTCGACGGTGGTGTTTCCCACGAACAGGCGTTCTGGTCTGATGGTGAGCAGCGCACGTCGATGGATGCGGTCTATGAGCGCGCTGCTGCCATGGCAGCCGCTGGTGAGGGGCAGTCAGACGAATTCCGGCACAGCACGGTGACAGCCGCTTATGACGCCGGCTACTCTGGTCGTTTCCTCGGGGATTCAGTAGACCCGGCCACATCTGCCGCGTGGAACCAAGCGCGGGCTGACCGTGCTGAGGATGACGCGAAGGGTTGGAATTAAATGGACTTCATGACCATCTTGTTTGGCCTTGTCGCATTCGAGCACGCGTCAAACGCAAGCATGGCTGTCGCTGCTGTGATGGTGGTTGTTGGGATGACCATGAAGGGCGTCAAGGTGATCATGCAATTCATGCGCGATGCCTGATTCGAGTTTTCAGCGCAAGGCCCATCAACGTTGTGAAACGCCGTGGGTCTTCCGGTGAAACCTCATGTTGAGGACACCAACATCACTGGAGTTCATATGAACAAGTTCGCTCGCATCGTTCGCAAAAACAAGGTTGGCATGGCACTCGGTTCGCTGGCCGTTGCCGGAGTTCCCAGCTTCGCGCAGGCCGCTGGTGTCGATTTTTCTTCGCTGACGGCAGCCGTCGATTTCTCGACCGTGGGTGCTGCGATTCTCGCCATCGCTGCGCTCATGATGGTGCCGAAGGTGGTCGGCTGGGGCGCCCGCAAGGTGCTCGGCATGGTTCGCGGCTAAGGGGCTGCGACGGATCGAAGTTCCTGCCCCCGGTTAGCCCCGGGGGCTTTTTTTTGAGGTGGTCGTTATGTGGTTGATGCTCGCATTCTTCTGTGGTGTTGTCAGCGGTGCTGCTGCTGTTGCTGGTTTGTGGAGTCGATGAGCATGTCTCGCTGTTGCGCGCGGCTGTTCATCTGCTCCCTGTTGTTATTTGTCTGTGGTCTTGCTGTTGCTGCTGTTCCCACTGGCTACAACTACAAGGCCGGCTATACCGGCTCAACTTATAAGCAGTCCATTGCTGCAGCCTGCGATGACGCCAAAGCTTGGCGCGGTGGAGCCGGGAACCCTTACTCTGGCGGGCAGATCGTGACTGTCACGCTCGACAGCATTACCACTGCATCGGCTACATCTGGCGTGTGCAAAATTACGGTCAAGCGCACTTCTGATGGTGGGACTCAGGTAGGTGATGTGTCGTGGAGTGGTGCTGCTGGGTACTGTCCCGCAAATAGCACGCCGCCTCTGGGTCGTGTACTTGTAATTCCGGCTATGTTGAGGACCCCACGCACAAAAGCTGCATTGCACCCTCGTCAGAGCTTGAGCAGTTCTGTAAGGATCATGCGGCGTTGAAGAATACATTTCCGCAGTTTGGAACTATTGGTACTACCTCGGCAACGCCGCAAGCTTCTTGTTATAAGCCGGAGCCGCCGTTTACAGGTGTCGACGCACCGCGTGGTTGCGCTATGACGTTGACTGACCAGGTGAAGGCCCCTACGGCGCCTGGTCTTATGGGTTGGTCCGCCACTGGCGTGATGACCGGCGCTACATGTGAGGATGCTATTGCCACCGATGCGGCCCCTAAATCTGCTCCTGACCCTTGCCCAAGCGGATTTCCGGGCACTGTAAACGGAGTTACGAAGTGCATTGCTATTGAGCCTGACAAAGGTATCGAAGGCGTCAAGGGCACTAGTGAAACCAGGGCCGATGGTACGAAGGTCGACTCGAAGGAAACCACTAAGTGCGACGGCTCAAACTGCACCACGACAACTAACACGACAACCACGAGTAGCACTGGTGCCACCAGCACCAGTACCAGCTCTCGCACTGAGTCACTTGGCGAGAAGTGCCAGGCTGATCCGAAAAATCAGGTTTGCCAAAAAACTCAGGGCGGAGCTGGTGGGAAGGTGGCGAAGGGTAATTGCAGCGAGAACTCATCTGCTGAGGGGTGTGGTGGCGAGGGTGCCGAAATCGGCGACTTGTATGGCAAGAAAGACAAGACTGTTGCTCAGGCTCTTTCGAAGGCAAAGGATGCTTTGCAGTCGTCTCCGCTTGGGAGTTCGGTATCTGGATTTTTCACCGTTGGTTCTGGTGGGTCCTGTCCGCAGTCAAGTGCCAACATCCCGTTTTTGAACAAGACCGTTGTTATCGATACCTGGTGCACCACGTTCGCAGCAAACATGTTCACCATCGTGCGCGCCGTGCTTCTCATGCTCGCGACGTGGATGGCATTTCGCATTGCTATCGACAACTAGGAGGCTTTGATGCTCGCCGATTTCACTGCATGGCTCCTGAAGCTCATTGCCAAGCTTTTCACGGCAGTCTGGGATTTCGTCACGGACTTGTTTATCTCGATCCTCGGGACGGTTCTCGACGCTTTCACCGCGTTGATTGCGCTGATTCCGATTCCGGGCTGGCTCAGTGGTGGGCTTGCTTCCACTTTTGGGGCAATGGACCCTGGAATCATCTACGTGGTGTCTCAGTGCGGCATCCCTGCGGCGCTTCTCATTGTTGGCGGCGGTTATGCCTTTCGCATGTTGCGCAAGTTCTTCACTTTGTTCCAGTGGTAATCCATGGCCATCCTGTTTTATGAAGGTCTCCCCCGCGCGGGCAAGTCGTATGAGGCCATGGCGACGCTGATCATTCCTTGGCTTCAAAAGGGGCGTGAGGTTGTGGCGTACGTGGAGGGGCTGGAGACCGAAGAATGTCAGACGCGGATCGCTGAGGTCGCCGGCATCACCTTGGAGCGAGTGCGCGAGCTCCTCTTTCCGTTGACGCGTGAGGACATGCGCCCGCGCGAGGAAAAGAAAAACGGGAAGGTCGTGCAGGTCGATGGCGCGTGGATCGAAAAGGTGCGCGACAACGCGTTGCATGTCTTCGACGAAACGCAAACGTGGTGGCCTAACAAGTTGCGGGCGACTGAGGCGCTGACTCAGTTCGTGAGCGAACACGGGCACCGTGGCATGACTGTGCTGCTGATGGGTCAATCGTTGCTTGATCTGGTCGCTTTGTGGCGCCGCCGCGTGGATCAAAAATTCACGTTCTTGAAGTTGACCGCGCTTGGTTCGGACAAGCGCTATCGCGTTACGGTGTTCAAAGGCCAGGGCAATGGAGAGGTGGCCCCGTTCGTTTGAACAGATTCCGATTACTTTTAAGTGGATCCTGCGGGGTCAGGCTGCCTGGGCCGAAGGCCGTGGCAGCGAGTCGAAGTACACCACATCGGGTGTGCGGGCCTGCA
>NZ_JAYLVN010000039.1:0-15261 GCF_046156345.1 Variovorax sp. H27-G14 | reverse complement strand
TCAATAAAGAAGTCAAGAAAGGAGGAAGACGCTAGAGTTATGCACAGCCGGCTTCCACGATGCCGGCTTCCATCCCCGGGTCAAAGTTCAACCGGCAGGGTGGGTCAAGATTCAACCGGCGCCGACACGGCAAGGAAGACACGGTGTGGGCGGACTCGGGCTATCGAGGCGCGCAGAGCCGAGTCAAACGCAGCGTGCAGTGGCACATTGCGGGCCGGCCCAGCGACATGGCGAAGATGCTGGAGGGCCGAGCTAAGGCGAGAGCACGCAAGCAGGAATTCCAGAAGGCCAGCATCCGGGCGAAGGTGGAGCACCCGTTCCGGGTGATCAAGCGGCAGTTCGGCCTCACGAAAGTGAGGTTCAAGGGACTGGCCAAGAACACGGCACATGTGATCACGCTGTTCGCGCTGTCGAACCTGTGGATGGCCAGAAGGAAATTGATTGCGATGATGGGACAGGTGCGTCCGCTGGCAGCGTAAGGGCACTACAGAAGCGCTCAAACACATCGAATGCCGGTGCAACGAGCCGGCGAGCGCTGCGACACAACACGCGCGCTCGTCATCAAGTCAATTTACGACTTGATCAGATGTTCCCTAGTGAATGCAATCGAATCAGGAAATCAGATTGCTGCTAAGTCGGAAAGAAGTTCTCTCATTTTTCGCATATTGCTGATTGCTGTGGAAACGATGCCTTTTGAGGTTCGCTTCACTTGGCACAGTCAGGCTCACGACGACAACATGAAGATGGAGCATACGCAACTGGCCTACCTGATCAGACTCGCAAACCGGCGATATGCAAAAGAGTTCGAAAACTTCAGTTTGTCAGGTGAAATTCTGGACATCAATGACCGCTACTTTTCTGGCCCGGATCAACTTGACCGGCAGACCTACAAAGCGCAGCTTGCTTCCTTCATGGCTGAAAAGCTGGCATCACCCGATTTTCTAGTTTGATGCCTGAAAAGAGCAACGTCTGGGCTGGACGGGCTGCAGGCGGCCGCGCGCTCCAAACATGAAAGTCTGCCTTTCCCTTCTAGATTGACCAGCTCAACGTCTCTCTTGGGCCCTTTGCTCTAATGAGGCGACAAGCTACAGTCGGCCAGGAGCCGACCTTCGCTCCTGTCCCCTGAATTCAATCGATATGCCATCCACGTGTAGCCCCAAACAGACTACGAGGCGATGAAGAAACTGCTCATTCAACGTGCAACGACGGGTGAGGGGCGATTCATTCGCCAAACAGGCTTCCCACGGTTTGGTCATGTGGTGCTTTCCGTAGAGCCCTCGTCCGCCAACGGCCTTTCGTTCCAGTGGGAAGTTTCGCCGGAGCAGATATCTGAGATGTTCAGGGATGCCGTCAGCCAGGGGGTGAGCCGCATGTTCGAGCCCGGCGCGAAGTTTGCTCAATACGAACCCGATGGCATCTTGATTCGCGTGGTTGGTGGCTCATCCCACGAGACAGACTCCAACGAAGGGAGCTTCGAGATTGCTGCCATGGAGGCCTTTGTGATGGCGCTGGTACCGCCCCCTGACGAGGCCGCCGGATTGCCGGGCAGTTCGAGGAACTGAGGCGTATGGCACAGTTCGGCCAAGACCAGCCGGTCGCGCCGGCGGTCAAGATCCAGCCACAGCAGAGGAACGAAGTGACCAACAACGGCTGCACGATTACATGCGAGGGAGGCAGGTGAAGCAAGCCAAGACAGTGTGGGCCTATACGCTATTCGGGCACGACGACGGCTCTTACATGTTGGGGGAAGAAACCCACGAGCCCGAGCATCAGAGCGGTGAATGGCGCTTCGGAGTCGCGGGGCGACCGCATCCGGCGACTTGCCCGGCATGCGGCGTCAAGGTCGATGCCCTCTACATCGGTCCCGAGTACCGCGTGAAGAAGCGCCGCAGGGACATCACCGCTACGTATGACGGCTATATCCTGGTGTCGGAACGCCTGCGCAGGGTGCTCCAGGAGGGCGGTGCCGCGAACGAGGACTTCATTGCGCTACCGGCGGACCCGGATTTTTACTGGCTGCGCCCGCAAAAAACTCTGGAATATTCGGCTGCTGAACGCGCAAAACGCTGCCCGGCGTGCGGGCAGTTTTTCGATGAAGTAGCCCCCATCCCATTGTTTGCAGGCAAGCTTTTCGAACCCATCGCAGCGGGGGTCTATCGCTCCTCCATAGAGTTCGGCTCAGCCCCTCTCAAGGCGTTTCAAGTCGTCATAGGGTTGCGCGCCGCGCTTGCGATAAAAGCAAACTCCTTGGTGGGTATCGATTTGGCGGAAGTTCTAGGTGGCTGACGACTGTCTGGTAATGACAAAGCCGTATGGCTCCATCTCGCCTTTGGCTTCGCCTGCCTTCGAGTCCAGTCGGCCAGAAACGGACGGTCACCCGTCAGGCAAACTTCGGCCAGGAGCAGCCATTAACTGCTGCGACAGAATCGAGCTGGAAGCGGCCATTGGAGGAAGGTGATGGAGTCATTCAGAGTCATGCACTGTGCAGTCGATGAAGAACTGTTGGAGAGTTCGACCTTGCACGTAGATGCACTGTCGAAGAAGTGGCTCGCATACTGCGAAGACCTCTTGTGCAGCGGCCCAATCGTCGCCACCCACTTGGACGGTCCGCTGGATTCCTGGAGCGTGGAGTGCACGGCGGGAAAGTGCAACTTCAGCATTGGGGGCCGTGTTGTCTATGCTTGTGCGATTCTTCGCTCAGGCGGCAAAGCGGCAGAGCTCCAGAACCAGCAGCTCCTGGATTCGCTTAGTTCACCCGCGTGGCAGAGCGTCCGGGCTCAGGCCCCCGATGAACGACCGCTTTTCATCGTCATGAACCTGTTCCCCGAGGGGGTTTCCAGCAAGGATAGCGAGGCCATGTTTCAGCTCGCGTATCACTTCGCGGCTGCATATTTGAATTGGTTTGAGGACGGCCATGCCGTCTCGTAGCCGGTAAGCTAAAGGCAGGATGCGGCCAGAACCAGTCACTCACTCACCTACCGTCATGCGCGTTGGTAACGTACAGTGAAGGCTGTCCCGATACAAGAAGCAAGGAGTTCTGTAGTGCACGAACATCATGTCATCGTTTACGTCAACGAAATTGCTAAGACGTTCACCGCGACCGCCCGAAAGCAGAGCGCTCGACTCGCGGAGGTTGACGATTGGGCGAAGGCGAATGGATTTGTTCGAGCGGAAAAGGCGAACAGCATTGACGAAGCAAGTGCCGAAGAGATGAAGAAGCTCGAGATTGAGAAGTACGAAGTGAAGGGTTATCAGTACGTGACCCGGCCACCGCTCTGAGCCGCGAGCAATGCCAAAGGCGGAAGCCGGCCAAGACCGGTCACTCGAGCCTCCCGCGAAATTCCCCGAGAAGCGGACGGTCGTACAGGCTCGCTCGACGATACGGCCGCCGACTTCGACACTTCGAACACACGAAATAGATGAAGCTACGTGCAATCGTGAGCGCCTCGGCGAACAGCGGTGCCTGCGGTGGAATGGCATACATCTACTGCTACGACCCGAGGCAGAACTATTGCTTCTCGCTCACCCGCGCATTCGGGTCCAACGACATTGAAGTAATGGTCGTCGACCAAGTAGTACATCGAGTCGAGTGTTTGGGGATTGCACTTCATGCATCTGGCTTCAGAGCAACGCTGAGCATGAACGCGGCTTCGCTGCTCGACGGTCACGCCGAATATGACATTGAGTTTCTGCCGGTAGACTGGAACCCACAAACCGTCGAAGAAGCACTGGCCGCAATCTTCCGTGGGAAAGAGGGCCTGAGTGCGTGCGACTGAATGCGACAGGCTCCAGTCGGCGACAACCTGACATTGGGCGACACGGCAGAATTCGACCAAACAAAACTGTTCGAACCCCGACACAATGACTGGCCCATATCCCGATGTCATCGATCCAACGCTGATTGGTTCATACGCCGCTTCAGCGATGTCAGGCGGAGGCTACGTTTGGGATGCTGTTCTGGGGTACCGGGTGTGGTGTCATCCGGAGCGCGGCGCAGCTGACCTTGAGGACGGCAGTGACTACTACTACTCTTTTGCTTCCTTCGCGGACGCCCTGATCTTTGCCGATCACACCGCAGGCGCCGAGAAGCCGCTCGCTTTGATCGTGCAGGAGGAGTACATCGACGAGCCCTCTCCCGGCAAGTATCGGCACGTGAAGAAGAGGCGCGTAGCGGAGTGGCAGGTTGAATTTCTCTCGCGACCACGCCGAACGCCGCAAACAATTCCAGACTTTATGGCGCCGGACGCGCCAGCGAACCGCTTGGCGATCCTCCGCGGTCAGGTCTGACCGCTATAAGCTAAGCAGAAACCGCGAGCGACGTCGGACGGCCATGAGCGGAATTTCGTCATAGCCGCCCAGTTTTCTGAGGTCGGGCGGCCAATCTGTCACCGTTGTGCATTCACCCTAAATACAGTCGGTCGCCATGAAATATGTAACCGCTGCCATTGCCTTTGCCTTGCTTCTTTCCGGCTGCGCCACGTCGAAAGCTGTCCAAGGGCCAAGCGGCGGAGTCGCATATTTCATCAAGTGCGGTAGCGCGGTCATCGACGCCTGCTACGAGGAGGCGGCCAGGGTGTGCCGGAGGGGCTATACGTTCGCGGACAAGCAAATCAACCCGAATGGGGTGGCGATGCCCGTTGGGACGGGCTTCGCTATGGTCCGTGGTCCGAATTCGATGCTTGTGGAATGCAAGTCGTGAGCGCACCTCGTTGAGGTCGCGTTCGGCCGAGGTTGTGTGAAAACGCTGGTGCTGTACCGATTGCATGAAAGCCGACCGCTCAGAGCGCGCCTGGATCGACGATCAAGGGTTCGGGAATGCTTTGGCTACCCACAAAAATACCACCTTCGAACGTTTTCACACAGCCTCGGCCAGAACCAGACGCTCAACTCATCGCCCCACCAACCTATGAATGATGACTTGATACGAGAACTGCTCGAGTGTCAGCGAAGGCTCAGTGCCGCGCTGCTGCAGCGTTACCCCGAGGTGCAAGGGAACAAATGGCTTCTTGGCGTTCAGATAGCTGAAGATCTCGAAGTTCACGGCGAGCATTGGGCGGCCCAGAAACACGGGTCTGGCGTGGTCTTCACACGACAAGCACCAGTGCCCCACCTCGTCGTCGACATGCACACGGCAGTCAGCGAACCGGAGGTAATTGATCCTTGGCGAGTACAGCAATTTGCCGAATCGAAGGGTCAGCCTTTGCGCTATGACGAGGCTGAGTCTTTGCTTTACCGAGCATCGATGGGTTGACAGCCCTCGGCCACAACCGGACATTCGAACGCGACTCTCAACATGAACTCATTGACCTGGGACGAGCTTTTCGTCGACGCAGAAAGGCTAGATTTCAACCGCCTGCTGTTGGAATGGCCCGGCATGGTGACTGGGCAGATTCGACCAATCGGGGCCTCGGTCTTTGGCGACATGTTCTTTGAACTGAGGACAGGCGAAGTTGAAAAGCTCGATGTCCTTGAGGGTGGCGTGCATAGGGTTGCTGAGAGCTTCCAGCACTTCACCGGGATGATGAACTCGCTAGAGTGGCAAGAGCAGAACCTTTTAAGCCAAGGTGTGGCGCTGCTCAAGGAGCGCGGCGTATTGCGTGGCCCGAGCCAGTTCTATGGATTCGCTCCCCACCCGGCGTTCACTGGAAAAATCGACTGGTCCAAGGTGATGCCGCTGGATGCAGTCGTGTGGAATTCGATTTGTGCGCAGTCACTCGGCGCCGCCCCGATCCCCGAAGCGCAACCAGCGACTACCCCACAACCCAAAAGTCCGTGGTGGAAATTCGGCAGGACTTGAACACCGAATTTTGAGACTGCTCGACCGCGAACTTCTGCTTTCAGCAAGTGGGACTGGCTGCTTCGGCCCTTTGCGCCGACCTTGCGTGGGCTACAGTCGGCCAGAAGCAGCCGGTCGGCCGCGCTGTGGAATTCGCGAGGTAGTGGACATTCGCGTTCTGCAAGTTTTGAGTTCGAGGGTTGGCTGACCTTGAAGCTCGTGCACACAAACCGGCCTCCGTGAACAATGACCCTTACGAATACGTTCACACCGCGTGTCAAACTTCAGAAGATGAGGGATTGCGATGAAATTTGAGACGCTGCTGGGTCGGCAGATGAAGGACGACGACGTTGTCGAAGTGCTGGAAATAAATGACATGCAAGTCGTCTACGACTTCGACCGCACGCATGAGAACCTTGAGGACGTTTACTGGGCAGCCGCTCCTTCGCGCGGTTTTCAGTTCCGATTCGACCAGGACCAAAAGCTTGACGTAGTGTTTATCTACATTCTGGCAAGCGAGGGCTTCGCGCCTATCGCCCAAGACGACGTCGAGGTGCCTGTTTTCGAGACCTTTGACCAAGCGAAGGAAGCATTCGTGCGAACAAACATTCCATTCAGCGAAAGCCCCGGCGAAAAGTGGTGGGTCAAAGGCGATTTCGGCGCCAATACTCGCCACTACCAGTTTCGGGATGGCGCGCTCTTCCGCCTGACGCTGAGCACGAAAGGCGCATAGGTAGCATCGGCGGCTTCGGCCAAGAGCAGTCATCCGACCAGGATTCTCAGTGCCTCGAAAAATCACTTCTATCACCCGCGACATCGCCGAGTTTTCGCCCGCTGAAGATGGCAATTGGCGTCGCTTGGACGACCTGCTCGATGAACTTTGGCAAGCAGGCGGCCCAGAGCAAGCGATCCCCGAAATGCTGAGCGTCTTTGAACGCTATCCCGAGGAGGACGGGTACGGAGTGATGTGGAGCCTTGTTCACGGATTAGAGAGGCTTCCGAACTACGAGCCCGCTCTTCTTGCTTCATTGGCGCGACAGCCAAGTGAACTCGGCATAGCGATGATCGGGCGCATGTTGAACTCTGGCATCACTGAGATCGGTGACATCTCATTGCTGCTGACACTGCAGGAAATCGCTCGCACTGCGACCTCTCCGCAGATCAGAGAAGCAGCGAACAGCGTGGCGTCACGGCCACCTTGATCGTCCGCTATGGAGCGCATCCATTGATTGCCTCAAGTCCATCGCTATGGCGGTGCGGTCGGCTACAGTCGGCCAAGATCAGTCATTCGACAGCTTGCTTCAATTCACACGAAGGCGCTCCAGGGGGCCGTCCGCACGTGGCGCTAATGCGTAGCGCACCCTTCAGACCTCAGGTCGAACATCCGGCGGCGCCCGGTACACCAACACCTTCAGCGACCGCTCGTCGGACACGTCGGGAAAGGTGCTTGGATTCGCCAGTCTCTCTACGAAATCCAGCTCTGGCGCCAGTTCGATCATTTGCTCCTGCAGAAATTTTGGTCCCAGTTCTGGGGCATTTAGGCATAGCAGGACAACGCCGTCGGGCTCCAGCAGGTCAGGCAAGCGCTTAATCAGCCGGGCGTAGTCCTTGGTCGCAACGAAACTTCCCTTTTGATAGCTCGGTGGGTCAACGATGACCAGCCCGTAAGGGCCTCCGCGCGTGATTTTCCCCCACGAACTGAAAAGGTCATGGGGAAGGAAGCTCGCGCCGGCGAGCACGCCGTTGGCGCGGTGGTTCTGTTGCCCCACGGCCAGAGCGCCCTTGCTCATGTCCAGGTTGGTGACGTGCCGGGCCCCTGCCTGCAATGCGACCACAGAAAACGCGCAGGTGTAGGCAAACAGGTTGAGCACCTTGACGCGCGACCGGGCGTCTGGGCGCGCCTTCACAAACGCACGAACCCAGCGCCGTCCTTCGGCCATGTCGAGAAACAGCCCGTGGTTCTGGCCCCGGCCCACGTTGACGCGATAGCGAGCACCCTCCTCGGTGACCCAATGCGGGTCGGGCACCGAGCCGCCCATGAGCTGTGTGCTGCTCTGGCCTTCATGCCGGCACTGAAACACCCATTGCAGTGTTTCACCCGGCGCCAACTGCGCCCATCGGCGCTCCAGCGCGGCACCAATTGCAGCCAGTTCGCCGTCGGTCACAGGCTTGAAGCTGGTCAACACCCAAACCGGTGGGAAAAAGTCCAGCGACAAGTGAGCGCACTCGGGATGAAGCCCACCACGGCCGTGGAAGATGCGCTGCGCGTCCACCGGTGCGGACATTGAAGCGATTGCGTCGAACAGGGGCTGCATAGGCATAGGCTCTCATTCTGACCGGATATCGCGGTGGTCCTGGCCAAGACTCCACTGGGTGAACGGGACCGCCACGCCTCGGAAGAGGCCGGAAGCACCAGAAGCATGCTGACAACGAGCACACCTGCTCCGGCGACGAAATCCAAGCAGCCGATTTCATCGCGACGGAGCTGAGGGCGAGCCTTGCCGCCAGCCATCCTTCAACCGGCCCACGTGGGCTGCGCATAGGCTAAGCCTCACTTCCATCGAGCCGCAGGACATTCACTTGCGAGAAGAGGCTCTCGACGAGCGGCAACAGGTGTTCCTGGTGGCTGGGCGGGAACGCAGCCGCCGACTGCAGCAGACCTTGCCGGCTGCGGCACCTTTCAAACAGGCTTCGCTCACATCCTGACCATCACCAATACGGGTGGGGCGGTTCTGGGATTGCGGATTTGCTTCTGACGGATTTGGCCGCCGGGAGGGAAGCGGCCGAAGTCAACACCTGGGGTACAACTTTGCGACGCGAGTCGCGGGGAGGTACGCAAGAGAATGCGTAAGCGCCCCGGTAACATGACGGTCGGCGGTCGGCCAGAACCGGCCGTTCACGGTGCCCCTCCACAACTTCAGAACACACGGGGATGATTGAGTAGATGAAGTTCCAACCGTTGACGCGACGACGGCTTGCTACCTACATGGGTCTTGCGAGTACCGGCCTGTCGAGCCATTTACTTAAGGCTGCCGAACAGAGCCACCCTGCCGCTGAGACCAGAAACACAATGCAGCTTCAAATCGACCACATCATGTTTCCGGTGTATTTCAACAACGCTTTCCTGGACATTGTCGAGCAGACCTGGAAAGGCAAAGCGACCGGAAGAGTTTTTTCCCAACCTCAGAACGCCGTCTTCAAGGCGGTGTATCTCCAGGGCAAGAGCTTCTACGTAGAGCATCTATCGACAGTCGAGTCCGAACCGTATTGGTCCAGTACTCTGTATATCGTAGTACCGAAGGAATTCTGGTCGTACTACGCAACGCCGGCTCTTCGCTCGGAACACTTCCTCATGCCTCGCTTCGGATGCGGCTATTCGCTCGTGAGTCCGGAGTTTCCTCACCTGCACTCAAGTCTTCCTGAGCAAAGCTACGACGGTCTTTCCATCCTGATTTCCTCCGCGCTCGAAGCCGAGTTGAAGACGCTCGCCGGGAGAGCGTGGAGTTTGCCGCCCAACGTGCGGGTGCACAACGGGCTGCATCATGCTCACGACATGGTTGTCGTCGATAGCGAATCGAAGGTCGTTGCGCCGTTGTACCAAGCCAACCCACTTTTACGGGAGCACCTCTAAGCCGCATCGAAGGTCAGCTTTGGAGAAAAACTGTACAGCCGGTATGGGCCCGTTCACGACAGCGGCGCGACCGGCTACAGTCGGCCAGAACCGGTCATTGACCGCTAGCTCAGAACTCGGCCGCAAGCGGCCTTTCGTCATGTCGCCCGACAGCACTACCAATTCGCAAATCCAGTAAAGACACGAAAACCATGATCGGCATCACATTCATCTACGAAGAAAACCCGGAACGCCTGAAACCACTGGGTGAAGAAGGCCCCGACGCACTGGACGACCTGACGGTGGTCAATATGGACGTATTGAATTCGCTGGACTTTGCGGTTCTGTGTGGCCAGGCGGCGGAGTGGAACCAGGGAGAGCCTGCTGTATTGCTGGAAGATTTGGTGGTCGTTCGAGTGGCGCCCGAGGCGTTGGATCACGTCCTAAGTGGCCAGCATGACGGTCTCGAATCAGAGCAGCTTGCAGATCTAGATCGGCTCAGATTGTTCGTGACACAGCATGGCAAGGAACACGTTTGGGAGTTCGCAACGTTCTAGCGCTTTTTGTAGTTCCTGAGACAGTTCAGTCCGAGGATTCGAATAACCGCTTAGCGCCCTTCGCGATGGCGGTTGTTGGGCCCTTTGAACTGACCGCCTGTGCGGCTACAGTCGGCCAGAACCCGTCATTCGTAGCCGGCCTCAAATTCGCCGCATAGCGGACGTTCTCAGAGTCCGAGCAACACCTTCCGGCCAGGTTGAGCTTGCACTCATCGAAGCGCGTGCACAAAACCTGACCTGAGTAAACAATCTCCAAGGACCGCTTGTCTCCTTCGCAACGGGTCAAATGCAAACACCGAAGCTCATGAAGAAAATCTGTATCGCCGCGCTCGCTGCATTTGCTCTGCAAGTGACTGCTGCCGAGAACTGCTCGAAAGTCGCTTGCTCAAGCGGCTCGCGTGTTGTAACCAAGGGCGGGCCGGTCGACATCTACTATGGGTGCGAATCCCCTGCGCAGGCGGAGTACGTGAATTTCGTTGTGTTGATGATTGGCATCTTGGTTGCCACCAAAGGCACCTCTAACATCTCGCCAGCGACCGGTGAACCTGACCTCGCAGGGGACAACAAGGTGTTGCTCGACCGCCTGCGTGCAAAGGCCAATGTAGCGACTGTCGGGGAGGCGATTGCTCACTGCACGAGAGTGCAGAAGAACACGCTAGCCACTGTGTTTGACGCTGGTTCCGGCAGCAGCGTGATGAGGATTGGGGACCCGTCGCCGAAGCGCGCCTATTGGTTGCCGAAGGACGCGGTCCAACCCGCCAACTAGGCATCAAGAAAAGCCAGCAACCGGCCAGAAGCGGAAGTAGAAACACCATGGCAAGCGAAGAACTTATCGAAGGCTTAGAAGGCTGGTTCCAGCCTTGGAACGAGCACGATTTGGCGGCTCGACCTCTCGTGAAAATTGGTGGGACCTACACCATTTACACAGGACGCCTGACAGACGCCGAGGTCGCAACCCTGGGCAGCCTACTTCTAAGGCTACCGGGAGCGCGGCCAGGCTCGATGGGCTTCTTCAGTGACCCCTCTGGCAATCCGTGGCTAGAAGCGTCGTTTGAGCCTTCGGGCATCACCATCGAGGGCCAAGTATCGCCGGAGCAGTGGGCTTCGTGGGACACAGCCTTCAGAGCGGCTGTCGAGGAAGCCAAGCTGCCACGCTTCCCAGCATAGAGGCGCAGGCTTGCGTTAGTCCCTTTGCTCTGACGGACCGTGCGGCTACAGTCGGCCAGAACCGGCCGTTGGCCGCCCGTCGCTGATTCTTGAGCTCCAACCCTTCAAATAGATGCCAAACTCGACTGATGTTCAAACAGCGCTGCGTTCATTGGGGGCCGCCACGGGGAGCGTCTACCTCGAAGGTCTGACGGAAGCTGAAGTTGTTGCGATAGAGGCGGAGGTCGGACTTGAAGCGCCGCCATTGCTGCGAGACTACTATCACAAAGTTGGACTAGTTCAGGACCTCACCTATGCTGGTAAACACGTTGACCTGCGGCCGTTTGAGAAGGCTCGGGAATGTCGTCAGGCAAGAGATGGTTTGCTGGAAATCTTCGGGGAGATAGCAGAGGAAGCATTCCCCTTTGCGCTAGACCAGGCAGAGCGGACATGGGCCGTGGCGCCCTCAAGCGCTGGCGAGCGACTTGTGATGTTCGACCTCGAGCTGGCTACGCAAACGCAGAAGCAACTCTTCGCCGAATGGCTGGCCGACGTCATCTCGGACGCTGCGTTGAATGCGGATAGTCTGGTACCAAATTCGAAGAAGCGACGCTATGTGCAGTTCACTTTCTCCGCACTCTCCGAAGGGGACGTGCTCGCTGCCTGCGATGACGCAGCGGAAGTCAAGCAGCTCTCGGGTTGGGAAGGTGAAGAGACGTCCGCTGCAGGCGTCAGAACCGCGAAACGGCGTTTCGCGCTGTCCGACGAGCTATTGACGATGAGTCGCATGGAGCATGCGTCTTGGCCAGGGCCGATTTTCTCCTTTGACTTTTCCGAACCAGTCTCGGCCCCGCTTGAGAACTCGCTTCTTCGACGCCTGCACAAAACGTTCAGTGCCAGGGAGATTGGCTACAAGCTGGTCGACTACGGTCCGCTGCCTGAGCATTGAACGGCTGCCAAAGCGAAGGTCAGCTTTGGAGCGGCGTGTAGGACCGCTTAGGGCCCCTTCGCGAAGTTGGCGCGACCGGCGACAGTCGGCCAAAACCAGACACCCGTTCCCACCGTTCAATTGAAGGAGTTCGCTTGGCCAAAGACCATGAGCCGCCTGCCCGCTACAAGGCGTGGGTTTCCCACCTGCAAACCTCGACCGCGGGACAGTGGTCTGTGAACTCCTCCGAGGACGATACCGAGCGCCATTCGATTCTCATTTTTTGAAAGTGCAACTGCTGAGGGGACCCTGCTGTCGACCGTCGGCTTGATGGATGTGAATATCAGCGCAACATCTGAACGGGAGCTACGGACAGAGGTACTGCTTGACCACCGTGGTCACGCATCCCAAGAAGCGAATGTCCTAGCGACCATCGCCTTCTACGTTCTGAAGAACGGATGGCGCCCATCGCCTGGCGTTGTGTTTGAAGAGATGTTGACCTTCTACCTGCCCGATGGGCCCCTGCCTCACGTACTCTTCATCCCGCCATATCAGTGGGCCGATTCCAGCATGACAAGGGCTACGGTCGGTGACCTCACCATCTATCCGCTCTTGGCGGTCCCAATCTCCGAATTAGAACGCCTCTTCGTCTCCACCCAAGGCTACGAACAGCTCCAGGCAATGTGGGAGGAACGCCAAACGGATGTACTGGATTGGACGAGAGCCGGAACAATCTAGGCGTGAGACAGGATGCGGCCATAACCTGTCATTCGCGCTATCGGGCAGAATTTGGCCAGCTCTAAACATTTGCACATCACGATCTAAGGGGACTCGATGGCGAGCGAAAACCATGCATCGGGACATCTATTGCTTGATGACCGAGCCGAGTCCTTGGAAGCTGCTTTCAAGAAGATTGGGATGCTTCCAAGCGAACCCTATCCCACCAATCATGGCGTATGGCAAGGCATCTTCCATGCACCGTCGGCCCCCAACCGGGCTGGCAACATCATCACGTTTGGCATTAGCTTTAAAGACTTCGGTGATCGGGGAGAGATTGGCGGATTTCTTGATTTCTGGGAGTCGTTCATTTGCGATTTGCCAGGTCGGGAGCTCTTCATATGTGTGACGACAAGCTACTTTGGCTCGCGGCACATCTTTGGGAAGTTCTACTATTTGTGGGAGCAGCGACCGGGGAGGGAGCATGCATGGCGGTTTCGCGGCGACGGTCACCCTTACGGAGAGGCCGAAAAATGGACATCTCGGTTTCCGTACGATCCGTTGCCGCCAGTCCCTGACCAACCAATCGGCGAAATCCGGTAACGGCCGAGGCTGTGTGGAAACGCCTGCGGCGCCCCAGTATGCCGAGCATTCGCCTCGCGAGGGCCACCGGCGGCTTCACAGGCCATCCAGTAGTCGCAGGCGTTTCCACACAGCCTCGGCCAGAAGCGGACCTACTGGACCTCATGCCGCATAGCCGTCCTGGGTTCGCCAAGCATCAACGTTTGGCGGCTGCGAGTCTCGCCAAGACGGCGACTGCCTCCGCCTCTAAATGCGGCACCTTGTCGAAGGTCCAAGTGGCGTCGCACCAGTCGCAGCAATTCCAGAGATTACCCATCCAACGGTCTAGATTTGGCATTGGTGGCTTGTCCAAGAACGCCGCGTCCAAGTCGTCTACCAGCCTGCAAAGAGTAGCGGGATCGATTTCATGGGCGACGTAGCGACGCAAGGCTCTTTCAAGTGCAGCGACCGCGAGCGGCTGAGCTGCATCCGACCACGGCTCGAAACCATTGATTTGCTTGGCCAAGAACTGAAGGTGCGAGCGCGTGCGCTCGATGTCGGCGCCTCCCCACATCTCTGCCAGTTCGACGGCTGTTTCGCCTGCTTCGTAGGCAGCTTCCACCCATGGCGTCACTTCTGCCGCATCTCCTGTGCGAAACCAAAACTCAGTTGCTAGGCGATTGAGTTCACCTTTCCAATTCTTGCTCACAAAACCTCCCATTTGGCCCGCAGCTTACGCGCCGACCGTCTGCTTTGGAGCAGGACGACCGGCTGCTTCGGGCCCGAAACGGTCGTCTGCACTTCCCATAAGCAGTCGCTCGTTTCTTGGCTACTCCGCGAGTTCTTTCTTACGCAGTATGTCTAGGACCGCCACGTCTTTCGCCCCGTACTTGCTGGCGGTACGCGCTGCGAGCACTACCGAATCGAATTGGGACCCATCGAGAAACCTACTTAGGGCGATGTCGAACGACGAGCCACCAAAGTCGAGCTTCTGCCAATCTGCTGCAGCATCGAGCTTGTCTCGTCGCACAAGCACTTACGTCTCGACATTCCTTTTAATCTTTTCGCCAGGCAAAGCCTCAAAAGTAACACCACCTGCAAACTTCGCTTTTGAGATATCGAGCGCCCAGTCCACATCGCTGTAGTAGGCGCTGACGGCAAGGTCCCAAGCAGCTTGCTGAGCAGGCGTGGCGATCGTTCCCGCCGCCACTCTGCGGTTGATTTTTAGTCCGCTCATGTGCCCGGCCAGTTCGACTTGACTGAACACGCATCCCCATAAAAAAAGCGGGTCGGAGCCAAGCCGCTTCATCCCATCGAGTGAAATCCTCTCAAGCCGAGAAGTAAGAAGGCTGCAGTTCACGTGCGACACATCAGCAAGAGTCACATCGGAGAAAACAGTGAACTCTCCCGGCACCAAAGAAAGGGGAACGTAGCAGGAGTCAAATATGACCCGTGCACAGTCGAAGTCGGAAAATCCGCTCGTCGAGCGGCCGCCAAAGGCCCTATCGGAAATCTGTTTCATAGGCCGATTCTGAAGATGCTCCACGCGAGTCTGGTTGTGACCGCATCCAGCCTAACCATACAAGATTACTGCGCCGACAAAGTATGCCGCGATCAGTGTTGCTGCGAGAATCTTTGCGATATGCAGTAGCCTTTCAGGCGACAGCCTGCTCTTCATCGGATGTTCCTCGGGCAGCACCTTCTTGAGCACCCAGGCGCCGAAGAACAACAGAGCGAGTAGTGTCGCGCAGGCGAGTAAGAAGAAGCCCTGGATGATGCTCTTGCCGCTCAATTCCATATTCAAGCAACCTTCAGCATTAAAGTTCGAATGTCTGGTCCTGGCCGACTGTAGCCTGTCGCCTCATTAGAGCAAAGGGCCCATAGCGGACGTCAAGCCCGCTCGTCGTTAGAAGGACCTACAACAGACTTGCGCCCTGGATCGGCATAGTTGAATCGCTGCCGCTCG
>NZ_JAYLVN010000038.1:0-17178 GCF_046156345.1 Variovorax sp. H27-G14 | reverse complement strand
CCAGCAGGTGGGCCGGTTCGATGTAGGCGTTGTCGTTGCCCAGCGCGAGCGACTGGGCGTCGCCCAGTGCTTCCTGAAATTTGGTGGTGAGTTTGTCTTGTCGCATGGTGGTTTTTTCTTTCAACCGCGCGGGTACGGTGTACGCCGATGATCAGTGAACGACATTCTGAGATCCTCAGCGGCGACAAGTCGGTACGACAACGTACAAACTTACGTCGTTTTTAGTCCGTGCGAGTGCGGCCAACACGTCACGCATTGCCGCCGTCCAGTCGCCCGTGAAGCAGACGGTGGTGCCGCGAAAGCGATCCGCATTGGCCCACTCCGGGTGATCGTCGATCAGCACGTCGCGCGCCTCGCCGACGCAGCCTTTGTCGGGCGTGATGATCACCCGGTCGTCGAGGCTCGGAAAGTGATCGCGTATCCACAGCAGCTTTTCGGTGGCGGCACACGGGTTCGAAGCGGGAATTTTCGTGAGCACAAAAACCTCGATGCCCAGGGCCTGAAGTTCGGCAACGGCGTCAGTCGCACCAGCAAGGGGGCGCAGTGCCCGGTAGGCGCCGGGGCAGCGCTTCAATGCGTTAGGCGTGGTGGCGCGCCTCACGCATTCGGCACCGAAGTCGGCCATCACGCCGTCCATGTCGATGTAAACCCGGGGCTGGTCGGGGTAGCTGCGTTTTCCCATTGAACGGCGAGCATTTCCTTGACCGTGGTAGGCCGTCTGTTCGCTGACATACACATTCCCCATGCGCAGTCTCCCATCACCACGCAGTGCCTGGGTGCGGCAACGAACGGACGCCTTTTTTTTCGGCGCGCACGATGACTTCAACCGGTGCGGCTCTTTCCGCCCCGGCGTGAGCCGCTCTGCAGGCCCTCACAACCCACCCGAAAACACCATGTCCTACCAAAGCGTGAACCCGTTCGACGGCCAGACCCTGAAGATCTTCGACGAGCTCAACAATAGGCAGCTCGAAAAAGCCATTGCAGTCGCCACCACCTGCTACGAGACATGGCGCCACAAGAGCTACGCGGAACGCGCGGGGGTCGTGGCCAAGGTGGGGGCGCTCATGAAAA
The DNA here is from genome assembly GCF_046156345.1 of Variovorax sp. H27-G14. Taxonomy (NCBI): domain Bacteria; kingdom Pseudomonadati; phylum Pseudomonadota; class Betaproteobacteria; order Burkholderiales; family Comamonadaceae; genus Variovorax; species Variovorax sp. H27-G14. Next base: position 16,107 of record NZ_JAYLVN010000038.1, on the reverse strand, counting down.
AACATGCGCAAGAACTTGCGCGCACCATGACGCTGGAGATGGGCAAGCGCACCAGCGAGGCCCAGGGCGAGGTGGCGTTCAGTGCCCGCATCCTTGCCTACTACGCCAAGAATGCTGAGCGCTTTCTCGCACCGCAAAAGCTGCACCCGGTGCATGGCGAGGCCCACATGGAGAGCAGCCCCATCGGCGTGATCTTCTGCGTCGAACCCTGGAACTTTCCGTACTACCAGCTTGCCCGCATTGCCGGGCCGCACTTGATGGCGGGCAACGTGCTGATGGTCAAGCATGCCGGCATCGTTCCGCAGTGCGCCATGGCGTTCGAGAAGCTGTGGACCGAGGCTGGCGCCCCCGTCGGCCTCTACACCAACCTGCTGATCTCGCATGCGCAGGCCGAGCGCGTGATTGACGACCCCCGCATCAAGGGCGTGGCGCTGACCGGCAGCGTGGAGGCCGGCAGGAGCGTGGCGGCCCGCGCCGGGCGGAACCTCAAGGTCTCGTCGATGGAGCTGGGCGGCAGCGACGCGTTCATCGTGCTGGACGACGCCGACCTGGAGCACACCATCAAATGGGCGGTGTGGGGCCGCATGTACAACACCGGCCAGACCTGCTGCGCCGCCAAGCGGTTCATCGTGGCCGAAAAACTGGCCAACCGCTTCCTCGAGAAGTTCCAGGCCGCGTTGAGCGCGCTGGAGGCCGGCGATCCGTTGGACGAAAAGACCACGCTGGGTCCGCTGTCGACCGAGTCGGCCCTGCTCGGGCTGCTGAAGCAGGTCGACGCCGCCGTGGCCCACGGCGCAAGACTGGTGATGGGCGGCCAGCGTGTGGACCGGCCGGGCTCGTTCATGCAGCCCACGATCCTGACCGAGATCAGGCCGGACAACCCGGCCTACCGCGAGGAGTTCTTCGGCCCGGTGGCGCTTTTCTTTAGGGTAAAGAACGAGGAAGAAGCGATTTCACTGGCCAACGACTCCGACTTCGGCCTGGGCGGCTCGGTCTTCACCCAGGATGTCGCGCGCGGCAAGCGCGTGGCCAGCCGCATCGCGACCGGCATGGTGTTCATCAACAACATCGACTGGTCCGATGCCGAGCTTCCCTTCGGCGGCATCAAGGACTCGGGCTACGGCCGCGAGTTGGGCGACATGGGCATTCAGCAGTTCGTGAACAAGAAGTTGGTTCGCACCGTCACGCTCGGCGCACCTGGCTGAGGCGCAGTCACGTCCGTGAATGCGCAACCCATTTATCCCCCGGAGAACCACTTCATGTCACGCAAGATGCAAGCCGCAGTCGTCGAGCAGTTCGGCCAGTCACTGGTTATTCAGGAGCTCGACATTCCCACCCCCGGGCCCGGTCAGATCCTGGTGCAGACGGAGGCCTGCGGCGTGTGCCACACCGACCTGCATGCCGCTCACGGAGACTGGCCGGAAAAGCCCTCGCTGCCTTTCATTCCGGGACACGAGGGCATCGGGCGCGTGGTGGCGCTGGGCGCCGGCGTCACCGCGGTGAAGGAAGGCGACCGCGTGGGCGTGCCCTGGCTGTATTCGGCCTGCGGCCATTGCGAGTACTGCCTGTCGGCCTGGGAAACCGTGTGCGCCAAGGCGCAGTTCGGCGGCTACACCAAGAACGGCGGTTTTGCCGAGTACATCGTGGCCGACCCCAACTACGTGGCGCATGTGCCCGCGGGCCTGTCGGCCATCGAGGCTGCGCCGCTCATCTGCGCCGGCGTCACGAGCTACAAGGGGTTGAAGGAGACGGGCGCGCGACCCGGGCAGTGGGTCGTCGTGTCCGGCATCGGCGGGCTGGGGCACCTGGCGGTGCAGTACGGCCGCGCGATGGGCCTGCGTGTGTGCGCGGTCGACATCGACGACGGCAAGCTCGCGCATGCGAAGCGCCTCGGGGCCGAAGCAATCGTCAATGCCAAGGGGAGCAACCCGGTGGCGGCCGTCAGGCAGGCGACCGACGGCGGCGCCCATGGCGTGCTCATCACCGCGCCTTCGCTCGCGGCGTTCAAGCAAGGCGTGGGCATGACGCGCAGGCGCGGTACCTGCGTGCTGGTCGGGCTGCCGCCGGGCGAGTTTCCGACCCCGCTGTTCGACGTGGTGGCCAGCTGCATCACCATTCGCGGCTCCTTCGTCGGCAACCGGCAGGACATGGCGGAGGCGCTGGGCTTCGCGGCAGAAGGCAAGGTCAAGGCCGACATAGAGCTGCAGCCCCTGTCGGCCATCAACAGCGTGTTCGAGCGGCTGCTGCGCGGCGATGTGCCGTCCAGGGTGGTGCTCGATTTCAGCGCGCAGTGAACGGCCCATACGCCCCTTACGGCGCGCGGTCGCGGCAGGCCTCCACCTTCATTTTTTTCAAGGACACCGATCATGTTGAATACGCTGCATCACTTTCACGGCGCCACGGTCACCGCCACGGACGGCCTCATCGGGCATGTGAAGTCCGCCTTCTTCGACGACCGGTCCTGGGTGATCCGCTATCTGGTGGTAGATGCCGGGTCCTGGCTCGAGGACCGCAAGGTGCTGATCTCTCCCTACGCAGTGAAGCAGCCGCTGGGCGCTGAAAAGAACATCGACGTGTCGCTCACCCGCCAGCAGGTGAAGAAGAGCCCCGACATCGACACCCACCAGCCGGTCTCGCGCCAGCACGAGCGCGACTACCTAGGCTATTACGCCTACCCCGAGTACTGGGACGGCGGCGGCATGTGGGGCATGGGGGGCTACCCGATGCTGCCCAGCTACCTGCCCAGCGCCGCGGAAACCGAAGCCGCCAGAGCACTGCGCGAGCGCGACCGCCAAGCGGCGGACGTGCACCTGCGCAGCAGCACCAAGGTGAGCGGCTACAACGTGGAGGCAAGCGACGGCAGCATCGGCCACATCAAGGATTTCATCTTCGACGATGCGTCGTGGGCCATTCGCTATCTGGTGATCGACACCCGCAACTGGTGGCCAGGCGGGCGCAAGGTTCTGGTGCCCACCCACTGGATCGACGGCATCGACTGGGCCACGGGTTCGGTGGCCGTCGCGCTCACGCGCCAGGAGGTCAAGGACAGCCCGCAGTACCAGGAAGACATGCCCGTGCTGCGCGACTACGAGCAGCGGCTGCACGACGCCTACAGCCGTGCCGCCTATTGGGACTGAAGCCGCAATCGACCCCTGCCTGCGATGGGGCTCAGCCGCGCGGTGGCGGGCCGAGCTGCGCGCCGGACGCTTCCGGGTGCTGCTGTGCTCGTGCCGTGGTGTTGCCGTAGCGGCATGCCCAGCCCCACTAGCTGGAATATCTGGCCTCGATCAAGTCCAGCTCGCGGATGAGCTTGCGCGCTGTTTCGCTGCCCAGTCTGCGTGCGCGCAGTTCGCGAAAGATGGCGGCGCGCTCGGCCTGCAGCCCTGCCAGGCGCATCTCGCGTTCGATGGCCTCGCCGCGCCGCGCCAGTGCAATGGCCTCCTGGTTGCCTGACCTGCTTTCTATGCGGGCCCGGTAGATGTTCATCACGCGGGCCGCGGCGGCCACGACGACGTCGACTTCCGGCACGGAGGCCGAGCGCCGCCGCTCCAGGCGCTCGATCTCGGCAATGGCTGCGTGTGCCGCCCCCGTTCGTGCAGCCGCCTCCTCGGCTTCGCGCGCCGGATCGGCCGGCACGAGCAGCCCCTTGAGCAACAGCGGCATACCGATGCTCGCCGCGGCGAGCGAAAGCGTGATCACGCCCATGGACAGCAGAATCGCCAGGTCGCGCGCGGGGAATGGCGCCCCGCCGGGCAGCGTCAGCGGCAGGCTCAGTACGCCGGCGAGCGTGACGGCCCCGCGCACGCCGGCCAGCGACATCACCGCCACGAGGCGCCAGCCTGGCCGGGCCACTGTTCCCGCCGTGCCCGCCGGCACGCCTGCCGCGGCACGCGCGTGGATCGGGCGCAGCCTCAGCGAGACCATGACCCAGGCAAAGCGCAAGGCCGCCAGCCCCAGCGTGATCGCAACCACGTAGACCGCCAACCATGCCGGCTGCGTGTGGCCGGTGAGCCGCACCGTGGTCGAGGCGCCCGCCACGATGCCGTGCAACTGCTCGCCAAGGAGCACGAAGATGATGCCGCTGGCGGTGAACTGAATCACGTCCCAGAAGGTGTTGCGCCGAATCCGCGTGACCGCCAGCGCCTTGCCCGAGCTTTCGACGAAGCTCATCGTCAGGCCTGCGGCCACGGCGGCCAGAATGCCCGAGCAGTGCAGTTCCTCGGCCAGCAGATAGCAACCGAAGGGAATCAGCAAGCTGATGAGAATCTGCAGGCCGCTGTCTTCGCCCAGCCGCCTGGGAACCAGGTTCTTCAGCCAGGTCAGTACGCCGGTCAGCCCTGCGCCGACCGCGATGCCGCCGGTGGCGACCCAGGCGAAGTCGAGCAGGGCCGCGGGCAGCGAGAAGCTGCCGGTCACCATGGCCGCCACCGCAAAGCGAAAGCAAACCAGCCCGGAGGCATCGTTGAGCAGCGATTCGCCTTCGAGGATGTGCATCATCCGCCGCGGCATCGGCACCCGCTGCACAACGCCCGACACCGCGATCGGGTCGGTCGGCGACAGCACGGCGGCCAGCGCAAAGGCCACCGGCAGCGGCATGGCCGGAATCAACGCGTGAATCAACACGCCCATGCCCAGCACCGTGAACACGACCAGGCCCAGCGCAAGCTGCACCACGGTGCCCTTGTCCTTGAACAGTTCTTCTGGCGGAATGCGCCACCCATCCAGAAACAGCAGAGGCGGCAGAAACAGCAGAAAAAAGACCTGCGGATCGAGCGACACGACCAGCTGGCTCGACAGGCCCATCACCGAGCCCAGCGCAATCTGTATCACCGGGCGCGGGACACTGAACGGCAGCAGCCGCGCAAGAAAGTCGCTCAGCACCACGGCGAGCAACAGGAACAGGATGACGGCGACGGTTTGCAAGGTGCGAACGCTGCTCAGTGTTTTGCCGGCAGTGGCGACCATTCGGGCCGCTCGGTGCGGCCCGAGTCGACCACCACCATGTAGCGGCCCGGCCAGGCGGTCAGTGTGCGGTCGCGCCGCATTACCCACAGATGCGCGCCCTCGGCGGCCGACTTCTCGTAGTCGGCATCGAGCAGACCGTTGCGGTCGATGAAGTCGTTCAGCGACGACGGTATGCGCACGCATCCCTCGGACTGCGCGGTGCCCAGCTTCGGTTCCGCCAACGCCGGATCGGTGGCGTGCATCTGCAGCCGCATCACGCCCATGGCGCCCTTGCCCCAGCCGCGCGGAGCATTGATCCAGCCGAAGTCGTAGATCCGCATGCCCTTGGCGCCGTAGCCCCTGAAACCCAGCTTGTTCTTGGTGCCCTCGGCGCGAAAGTCGGGGTTGGCCATCGCGTGGTCGAACACGCCCAGCGGGGTCGTGAAGTGCTCATACCGGCCGGGCAACCCAGTGGACACCGGCGTGGCCCCGACGAATTGCCAGCCGCTTGCCGGCGACCCGAGGTACAGCAGCGCGGCCTGCACGTGCGGGTTTCGGTCTATCAGCACCATGACCTGTTGCGCTTGCAGTGCCAGTCCCGGCGCTGTGTTCGCTGCCGTGTTCGTTGGTGTAGTGGCAGCCAGCAGCGCGGCCTGCAGGCGCACTGCGTAGGCGACGATCTCGTCCTGTGGAACGCGCAGGCGCGGCGAGACGTCGCGTTCAAATTCCGCAGCCATAGCCGCCCCGCCTGCCAGTTCCGTCGAATCGGGCGGCCCGATCGACTCCACCCCGGCGGCAGAGACAGTGGTCGCTGGTGCGCTACTCGCGGGGTCGAACGCAGCGGTCCACATGAGCATCACCGCGCACAGCCACCTGAGGTGGCGCGCGCGCGTGGCGCCTCGACAGCGTTGCGCTGAGGAGGCTGCTCGTTGGCCCGAAGGCAGGAGGGTCGATGGCGGGTGTTTCATTGCCTGCACGGTATGCGTGGAGCGATGCGTGCGTCGATGCGCTGGCGCACAGACCGAACCACGCAGTTGGGCGAGGCGCCGCAGCCGACTGGCCGGTGGGCGTGTCAGTCCGGGCTTCGCGGGGCCTGCGCATCGGCAACGGCATAGCGGCGCCATGGCAGCCGCTGTGCACGCAACTTGAAGCGCGGCACGTCGCGCAGGAGCGGCGGAATCGACAGCGTCAGAAGCAGCGCCGCGAAAGGCACGACGCAGACGAAGCCGACGTACTTGAAACCCAGCGCGCCCGCCGCCCCGCCCAGTACGAACATGCACACTAGCCCGCCCGACCTGCGCAGCCGCCCGCGGTCATGGCGAACCGGCGCCGGGGCTGTGCCCGCCCGCCGGCGCCAGTAGAGCATTTTGCCCAGCTCTATACCCACGTCGGTGATGTTGCCCGTCATGTGGGTTGTGCGGATGCTGCCCCCGGAGGTCTTGGAGGCCACCGCGTTCTGCAGGCCCATGGTGAAGGAAAGCAGCAGCACGGTGAGCGGCACGGCAAAAGGCGTTACCCATGTCATCGTGATGGCGCCCATGAGGCCGAACGGAAACATGAGGATGGCCTCCAGCAGCAAGGGGAGGGCGTACACGCCCTGCAAGCGGTGCTGCCGGCCCCAGTTGACCAGCATGGCGCAGACGGCGGCGCCGCTCAAGAACGCCAGGATGGCGCCCAGCGCATTCAGCAGTAAGGTGGTGTTGCCCAGCACCATGCCGTCCGCCAGCTGCGAGGCGAAGCCGGTCATGTGCGAGGTGTACATGTGCAGCACCAGGAAACCGCCCGCATTGATGGCGCCGGCATTGAAGGCCAGCAGCAGGCCGAGCGCCAAGTTCGTCGAGGGCGCCCGGTGGCGGTTGGTGAGATAGCGAAGTCTGCGCATGGGCACTTTGCAGGCCGGCGCCGGCCTGCCTTCAGGCTGTCAGTGCTGCTTCCAGCGCCAGTTCTCGATCTCCGGCATGTCGGTGCCGTGGCGCGTGATGTAGGCGCGGTGCTCCAGCAAGCGGTCGCGCAGGTGCTGCTGCACATGGCCGGCGCTGTCGCGCATGCGCGGCACGCGGTCGATGGCATCGGCCGCCAGGTGAAAACGGTCGAGTCGGTTGAGCACCGTCATGTCGAAGGGCGTGGTGGTCGTGCCTTCTTCCTCGTAGCCGTGCACATGAAAGTTGGCGTGGTTGCGCCGCTTGTAGGTCAACCGGTGAATCAGCGCCGGATAGCCGTGAAAGGCAAAGATCACCGGCGCGCCGGTGCTGAAGATCGAATCGAACACCGCGTCGTCCAGCCCGTGCGGATGGGCCGACGGCGACTCCAGCGCCATCAGGTCGACCACGTTCACCACCCGCACCTTCAGCTCGGGCAGCAGCGTGCGCAGCAGGTCGACCGCGGCCATGGTCTCCAGCGTGGGCACGTCGCCCGCGCAGGCCATCACCACGTCGGGTGCCACGCCGTTGTCGTTGCTGGCCCACTCCCAAATGCCCAGGCCCATGGTGCAGTGGCGCTCGGCCGCGGCCATGTCCAGCCACTGCGCCTCGGGCTGCTTGCCGGCCACGATCACGTTCACGTAGTTGCGGCTGCGCAGGCAGTGGTCGGTCACGGACAGCAGCGTGTTGGCATCGGGCGGCAGGTACACGCGCACCACCTCGGCCTTCTTGTTGACCACGTGGTCGATGAAGCCCGGGTCCTGGTGGCTGAAGCCGTTGTGGTCCTGCCGCCAGACGTGGCTGGTCAGCAGGTAGTTCAGCGAGGCGATGGGCCGGCGCCACGGAATGTGGCGCGTCACCTTCAGCCACTTGGCGTGCTGGTTGAACATGGAGTCGACGATGTGAATGAAGGCCTCGTAGCACGAGAAGAAGCCGTGCCGCCCGGTCAGCAGATAGCCTTCGAGCCAGCCCTGGCACAGGTGCTCGCTCAGCACCTCCATCACCCGGCCGTCAGGCGCCACATGGTCGTCGCCGGGCCGTATCTCGGCGGTCGAGGTGCGGTTGCTCACCTCGAACACCGCGCCCAGCCGGTTGGAGGCGGTTTCGTCGGGGCCCATCAGGCGAAAGTTGCTGTCCGACGCGTTGAGCCGCATCACGTCGCGCAAGAACTCGCCCATGACGCGCGTGGCCTCGGCATCCACAGCGCCGGGCTGGGGCACCGCCACGGCGTAGTCCCGAAAGTCGGGCAGCTTCAGGTTCTTCAGCAGCAGGCCGCCGTTGGCATGCGGGTTGGCGCTCATGCGGCGCGTGCCCTGGGGCGCCAGCGCGGCGATGTCGGCGCGCAAGGTGCCTTCGGCGTCGAACAGTTCTTCGGGCCGATAGCTCTGCATCCATTGCTGCAGCAGCGCGATGTGCGCGGGCTGGTCGGCAAAGCCGGTCAGCGGCACCTGGTGCGCGCGCTGCGTGCCTTCAATGGGCACGCCGTCCACCGTCTTAGGACCGGTCCAGCCCTTGGGCGAGCGCAGCACCAGCATCGGCCAGCGGTGGCGGCGGCTGAAGCCGTCGGAGCGCGCCTCCACCTGAATGGCGTGGATGGCGTCGAGCGACGCATCGAGCGCTGCTGCCATCAGCCCGTGCATCAGCGCGGGGTCGTCGCCCGACACGAAGCGCGGCTCGTAGCCGTAGCCGCGCAGCAGCTGCGTGAGCTGCTCGTCGCCGATGCGCGCCAGCACCGTCGGCCCGGCAATCTTGTAGCCGTTCAGGTGCAGGATGGGCAGCACCGCGCCGTCGCTGGCGGGGTTGAGGAACTTGTTCGAATGCCAGCTGGCCGCCAGCGCGCCGGTCTCTGCCTCGCCGTCGCCGATGACGCAGCAGGCCAGCAGGGCGGGGTTGTCGAACACCGCGCCGTGCGCGTGCAGCAGCGAGTAGCCGAGCTCGCCGCCTTCATGGATGGAGCCCGGTGTTTCCGGCGACACGTGGCTGGGAATGCCACCCGGAAACGAGAACTGCGTGAACAGGCGCTTCAGGCCTTGGGCGTCACGCGAGATGTGCGGATACACCTCGCTGTAGGTGCCTTCCAGGTAGGTGCTGGCCACCACGCCCGGGCCGCCGTGGCCCGGCCCGGCAATGAAGATCGCGTCGAGGTCGCGCGCCTTGATGGCGCGGTTCATGTGCGCGTAGATGAAGTTCAGGCCCGGCGTGGTGCCCCAGTGGCCCAGCAGGCGCGGCTTGATGTGCTCCAGCTGCAACGGCTCGCGCAGCAGCGGGTTGCCCATGAGGTAGATCTGCCCCACCGCCAGGTAGTTGGCGGCGCGCCACCAGGCGTCGAGCAGCGTGAAGTCTTCAGGGGGCGAATGGGCGGCGTGGGGTGTCATGTGCGGAGCTCCGGTCAGGCGTGCGAGCGTCTGCAATGGCAGGCGTCCTCTTGGAACGAATGTGCGCGTATGACGCCCACGGGTCTGTTCGACGTCGCACAGACCGGCTACCGGGGTGATCTTCAAAATGACCGCTTCATTTGGAACTCCACCAAGGTAAAGTGAATGAAGTTTCTCCTGGAAACCGACGGTTCAGCGCCGGCTTTGCGGGCCGTCAAATACGCAGCGAAGCTCATCGCGCTCATGGGATCGCATGAAAACAAGGTCACGTTGGTCAGTGCGCATGACGACACGGGCCTGCGCCATGCCAAGGCGCTCGTGGGCAACGAGGCCGTGCAGGACTACCTGCGCGAACTCATCGATAAGGAGCTTCGGCCCGCCAAGAAAGCGCTGGACGCCGCCGGCATTCGGCACGACATCGTGATTCTCACCAGCAGCGTGACTGGGGCGATCGTCGCGCTCGCGAACAAGGGCAAGTTCGACATGATCGTGCTGGGATCGAAGGGGCGTGGCGCGATGCTTGATCTTCTTGTCGGCTCCCTGGCCCAGCGTGTACGTGCCACCGCGAAGCAGCCGGCGACGCTGGTGAAGTAGTTGCGCAAGTGGTGCCTGCGCGGGGTCCGGAAATGGCGTCAGCGAGTGATGCCGGCAAGCCGGCGTGTCACTGCGAGAACTCGTACTTCAGCGAAGTGACCGTACCGACAAAGTACGGATTGCGCCCTTCAGGCCGTATCCATGCCACCTCGCCCGTGAAGGGCACCCGCATGCCGTCGCATGTCTGATAGTTCGACCAGTTGCCTTCCCAGGGCGCCGTGACCATGACGTTGCCCACCATGCTGCCCCGCGCCTCAGCGCGGAACGAGCCGATCAGACCCCTGTCGTTGAACCTGAACAGCAAGGTCAGGCTTAGTGGGCCATCCACCATCGTGGCATTCGCGCAATGGGCGTCTACCGCCTCCCACCGCACGCCCTGGCTGGGCAGCAGGGCGGTCGGGTACCAGGCCGCTTCCGCGAACCAACGCATGAATTCACTGCGGGCGATCTCGCCGTCTCCACGCACATTCGCCATCGTGAACAGGCCCTGGACCGCTGCGTGCAGCAGGCCCACGCCGGCGATGTAGCTGTCGACGACGCGCACCGTCAACCCAGGCAGCATCGATATTTCGGCGTCCCAGAGGAAGCCTGGGCGACGGTTGACGACGCGCTGTATGGACGTGAAAGGCTTCCACTGCTCGCCGGTGTGCGACAAATTGAAAGTGCCAGCCATTTCGATCGTGACGGCATCGATGATGGGCTGGCCGTCACTGAGCACGGCGCGGAAATAGCGCTGCACCGGCTCGGGCAGGCCTTCGAGTTCGCGCGGGTCGTAGCACGTCGGCGGTGCCTGCCCGTTCCGGGGAGCATAGATACGGCCTGCTCCGAGGCTTCGGTGCAGCGCCTTCACGGCGCCCGCCCATCGATGGGCGCCATAAGCCCATAGGCCGGCGGCAGTAACCGTCGCCAGGCACAGAATCAGTCCGAGCCAGGGAGCCATGTCATTCGAATCAACGATCAGGAAACAAGGGGTGGCTCACAGGGCAATCTACTTTGAGATCCCGCCCGGAAGCAGCCGGTCGTACTCCTTCTTGACTACGTCGTAGCATTCGCAAGAGCGCTGTTCAAGTCCGGCACGGTCGAGCACCGAAATACGTCCCCGCGCATAACGGATCAGCCCGGCCTTTTGCAGCTTGAGCGCGCCTTCGGTCACTCCTTCGCGCCTGACGCCGAGCATGTTCGAGATGAGCTCCTGCGTCATCACGAGCTCGTCGCCCTGCAGGCGGTCCAGGCTCAGCAGCAGCCAGCGGCACAGCTGCTGGTCAAGCGAATGGTGCCTGTTGCACACGGCGGTTTGCGCCATCTGGGTGATGAGTGCCTGCGTGTAGCGCAGCAGCAGGTGCAGCACGGGCGCGCGGTTGAACTCGTCCTTGATCGCTGCCGAGGCAAGCCGGTAACCGCGACCGGCACTTTGCACCACTGCCCGACTCGGGGTCGAGCCGCCGCCCATAAAAAGCGAGATGCCGACGACCCCCTCGTTACCGACCACGGCAATTTCCGCGGAGGCACCGTTCTCCATCACATACAGCAGCGAGACGATGGCCGTCGTCGGAAAGTAGACGTGGCTCATCGTCGTTCCAGGTTCGTAGAGAACCTTTCCCAGCGGCAGGTCCGCCTCTTCGAGCTGGGGCAACCACCGCTGCCATTCGGCATCGGGAAGCGACGCGAGCAGGTGATTCTTTTTTGGCGTGACTGAGGAGGGCAACGTTTTGCTCCGGGGGGTGAAGAAGGCGTTTGGCCAGCGCAAAAAGCCAGGAAGACCTAGCTGAAAAACCAACATATCGATATTCCCGCTTTCCCTCTGTTCGCTGGCGCACATAGCGCGATTCCGCTCGCCCTTATTACGGCGGCTTACTCCATAGCCTGAGGGCATTGCCGATCACGGACAACGAGCTTAGGCTCATTGCCAGCGCCGCGATCATGGGCGACAACAGCCATCCGGTGAACGGGTACAGGATGCCCGCCGCCAGCGGCACGCCGAGGACGTTGTAGACGAAGGCGAAGCCAAGATTCTGTTTCATGTTGGCGATGGTGGCCTGCGATAAACGCCGGGCTTTCACGATCCCGCGCAGGTCGCCCTTGAGCAGTGTCACCGGGGCGCTGTTCATCGCCACATCGGTGCCGGTGCCCATGGCCACGCCGACGTCCGCCTGGGCCAGCGCGGGCGCATCGTTGATGCCATCACCCGCCATCGCGACCACTTGCCCCTCTTTCTGCAGGCGTTGCACCAGCGCCAGCTTGTCGGCGGGAGTGACTTCGCCATGCACCTCTTCGATGCCCAGGCGGGACGCCACCGCGTTCGCGGTGGTCAAGCCGTCGCCTGTGGCCATGATCACGCGCACGCCTGCGGCCTTCAATGCGCTGAGCGCCTCGAGTGTGCTGGGCTTGACCGGATCGGCGACGGCCAGGAACCCTGCCAGTCGGCCGTCGATTGCGAGGTAGACCACGCTTGCGCCCTCGGTACGCAGCGCCTCGGCCTGCGTAAGCAAAGCCTCGACGCTCACGCCTGCTTGTTGCATCGCCGCGGTGTTGCCGAGCGCCACGGTCCGCGTACCCAGCCGGCCAGTCACTCCCGTGCCGGTAGCCGATTCGAAGTCTGCGACCGTTTCCAGCGCCAGATCGCGCGCACGCGCGGCATCGAAGATGGCCCGGGCCAGCGGATGCTCGCTGCCTTGATCGAGGCTGGCGGCCAGCCGCAGGACTTCGTCGGCATCGAATCCTTGCGCGGGTATTGCGCGGTCGAACACCGGCTTTCCTGCAGTCAGCGTGCCCGTCTTGTCGACGATGAGCACGTCGACTTCGCGGAACCGCTCGATTGCAGCAGCATCCCGGAACAGGATGCCCTGTCCGGCAGCCTTGCCGGTGGCCACCATGATCGACATCGGTGTGGCCAACCCCAACGCACAGGGGCAGGCGATGATCAGCACCGCCACCGCATTGACAAGGCCGTACACCCAGCTCGGTGAGGGACCAAAGACCCCCCAGCTCACGAAGGTCAGTGCCGAGGCCGCCACGACCGCCATCACGAACCAACGCGCCACCTGATCGGCCATGCGCTGCATGGGTGCCTTTGAACGTTGCGCCATGGCGACCAGCTGCACGATCCGCGAAAGCATGGTCTGCTCACCGACGCGCTCCGCCCGCATGATCAGCGCGCCGGTGGTGTTGAGCGTTGCCCCGATGAGAGGGGCGCCGGCGCGTTTACCGACGGGGAGCGGTTCGCCGGTCAGCGTCGATTCGTCGACAGGGCTGTTCCCCTCCAGAACAACGCCATCCACCGGCACCTTTTCTCCTGGGCGCACCCTCAGCATGTCGCCGACATGGACGTCGGTCAGCGACACGTCTTGCTCGCTGCGGTCCGCGTTGATGCGTCGCGCCGTCGTCGGCGCCAAGCTGAGCAGAGACCGGATTGCGGCGGAGGTACGGGACCTTGCCTTCAGCTCCAGGATCTGCCCTAGAAGCGTCAAGGAAATGATCACCGCCGCTGCCTCGAAGTAGACCGACACGCGCCCCATCGAGACGAACGAAGCCGGAAACGCTTCGGGTGCGACTGTGGCGGCAACGCTGTACAGGAACGCCGCGCCGGATCCCAGGCTGATGAGGGTCCACATGTTCGGGCTGCGATGCACCACCGACTGCACGCCCTTGACCAGGAATGCCCGGCCGGCCCACCACACGACCGGCGCGGTGAGCGCAAGCTCAAGCCAGCTTTGAGACGCCATCGCCATCCAGCCGAACCGGTGTCCGAACATGGCCAGCGTGGCAACGGCCAGGGTCAGCGGCACGGTCCACCAGAAGTGGCGCTGCAGCGTCGCCAGCGCCGGATCGGCCTCGCTGCCGCCGGTTTGCGGCATCAGCGGCTCCAGCGTCATGCCACATCTTGGGCAGCTGCCAGGGCCGTCCCGCCGGACCTCCGGGTGCATCGGGCAGGTGTAGACAACTGCCGCAGGTGCCGGTGCTTGTGTCTCAGCGGGCTTGGGCAGGAGCAGGGCATCGGAGTTCAGGTCTGGCATGGCGCAAGTGTGGCCTGCGCTCCGGCTGCCGTCTGTTTGCCAACGCACGATGTCTTCTTGGTGGGGCAGCGCACGGACGCTCGTGGCCGTTGGGCGCACCGTGCAGGTCAACAGTTCTTCTTCAATCCAGCGATGCCACCCGCATTGTCTTCCCGAGGGTGTTCCCATGTCGCTATTCCACGCCGTTGTCTGGGCCGACCATCACAGCGCCCAGATTCTGCAGTTCGACGCCACGCAGGTGCTGGAAAAGCAGGTCAAGTCGCACGTCAATTACACACGCCTGCACGGCGGCAAGGTGCGCAGCGAACATGAGTTTTTCAGCGATGTTTGCGACGCGCTGGCCGGCATCGCGCAGGTGCTCGTTGCGGGTTCGCACACCGTGCAAGCCGACTTTCGCCACTACGTCGTAAAGCACCGCCCCAACGTGGCAAAGCAGATCGTCGAGTGGCAGACGCTGGACCATCCCACTCCGAACGAGCTTGTTGCCCTGGCAAGGCGCTATTTCTCGACCCATGCGGCAATGGCCACACCCATGAAGCCGGATTGAAGGGCCAGGCTTGCCTGTTCCCCAATCCCCAATCCCCAATCCCCAATCCCCAATCCCCAATCCCCAATCCCCAATCCCCCAAGAAGCAACAACCATGATCACAGACTTGCAACTGCAGAACAACGTGCTTGCCCAACTCAAGTGGTGGCCTCGGGTCGATGCGGCGCACATCGGCGTTTCGGCCAAGGACGGCATCGTCGCGCTCACCGGCCAAGTGAGCCACTACGCGGAGAAGTCGGCCGCCGAGGAGTCCACCAAAGGCGTCTACGGCGTCAAGGGCTTGGCCAACGACATCGTGGTGGAGCCCATGGGGACCCAGGGGCGCAGCGACCTGGACATTGCCGGCGCGGCTGTCAACGCCTTGAAGTGGCACTTCGAAGTGCCCGAGGAGAAGATCAAGGTGATCGTGAAGAACGGCTGGGTCACGCTGGAAGGCACCGTCGACTGGGCGTTTCAGAAGCATGCGGCGGCTGAGTGTGTGCGCTACCTCATGGGGGTGGTGTCGCTCACCAATGCCATCGTCATCAAGCCGTCGGCCACCTGGACCGACGTCACGACCGAGATCGAGAACGCGTTCCGCCGCCATGCGGACTTGGACGCCCGCCGCATTACGGTGACCACCAAGGGCAGCGAGGTCAGCCTCAGCGGCAGCGTCTCGTCGTGGTCAGAGCGCGACCAGGCGATTGCCGCCGCCTGGGCCGCGCCGGGCGTGAGTGCGGTTCACGCCGATCTTGTGGTGACGACCTGAGCGGCCCCGGCCCTGGTTGTAGTGTGTCGCCGCGCTATGCGAGCGCAACGTCGCGTGGCAACAAGCGAACCAATTCGCTGTGCACGACGCCATAGCATTCGCAGGCCTGCCTCTCCAGCCCCCGCCGGTCCAGCACCTCGATGTGGCCGCGGCGATAGCGTATGAAGCCCGATCGTTGCAGGTTACCGGCAGCTTCCGTCACGCCTTCACGGCGCACGCCCAGCATGCTGGCGATCAGTTCCTGCGTCATGACCAGTTCGCCCGAGGGGATGCGGTCGACCGTCAGCAGGAGCCAGCGGCACAGTTGCTGGTGCAGCGAGTGGTGCCGGTTGCACACGGCCGTTTGCGCGGTCTGGGCAATCAGCGCCTGCGTGTAGCGCAGGAACAGCGCTTGCACCGTGCTGTCGCGATCGAACTGCTGCTTCATCAGGCGGCGCTCCAAGCGGTAGGCATGCCCGGCCGTCTGAACGAGTGCCGAGCTCGGTGTGGTGTCCCCCCCCATGAAAAGCGAGATGCCGACCAGCCCTTCGTTGCCGACGCCCGCGGTTTCGGTCGAATCACCGGCCTGCGTGACGTAGTGCAGTGACACGATGGCCGTGGTGGGAAAGTACACATGCTGCAGCTGGCCGCCGGGCTCGTAGAGCACATCGCCGAGCTTGAGCTGAACCAGCTCCAGGGCCGAGGCAAAGGGCTCGAACGCCGCCTTTGTCAGCAGGCCCAGCAGGTGGTTCTGGCTCGGATAGTGGAGGGAAGACATCGTCAGTTGACCTTGCCGGCGGCGGGGGGCTTCAGCGCGAACTCCACGCCGATTCCCCGGTAGCCCATGAAGCGGCTGGCCGCGCTGAACATCGGCTCGCCGCTGACCCGAAAGTGCTGGCGCGCACCGTCCGGGGCGGTTCGGCTGAAGACAAAGTCGAGGAAGGGCCGGCGCGCTTCGATCAGCTGTTGCAGCGCCGTTCGCTCCACC
>NZ_JAYLVN010000037.1:0-18126 GCF_046156345.1 Variovorax sp. H27-G14 | reverse complement strand
GCGCGCCGCCGATGCGTTGAATGTTGCGGTGCAGGCGGGGCTCCTTGCGCACGGTGCGGCCGCGGCGTTGACGGCGCCCGGCAGGGGTGGGTTCAGGTACGGGAAGGCGGCCGGGAACTGGCGGGGGCTTTGCAGCGCGCCGTCGGTGAGGGCCGCGGTGCCGGCCGGTGCGTCGCTGGGCTTGCAGCCGACCTTCAGCGCGTCGTTGGCGCCGGTCAGCACGCACAGGGCACCCATGGCCACGCGCAGCTCGATGTCCACCACGTCGTCGCCCGGGCGGCGCCCGTTCGGGAAGCCCGCGCTGTCGTTGCCGGCCACGCCCAGGTTGCTCTGCATGGCCATGGGCGTCGGCGTGGTGCTGGTGTTCAGGCGCAGCATTTCCGATGCCTTGACGTTGGCCGGCTTGTTCACGCCGTCGATGCCCGTCAGGAAGGCCGCGACCAGGTCGGTGCGCGGGAAGTTCGTCGGCGCCGGTGCGCCGGGGTACAGCGTGGCGATCAACGTCGGCAGCGTCGGGTTGGTCACGTAGGTGGCGAACTGGCCGTCGTCCATCGGCTTGGAGCTGTTGAACTTGTCCTTGTCCTTCAGGCCGATGACCACTTCGTTGACCAGCGGCATGCCCAGGCGCGAGACCTGAGCCCATGCGCCGCCGTTCAGCGTGGTGGTGCCATGGCCGCTCTTGGGCGGGCTGGCGATCAGGCGGCCCTGGCGCGCGCTGGCCGTGGTCCAGCCGCCGATGATCGGGCCGGTGCCGCCCGCGGTGAGGCAGGCAATGGGCACTTCCAGCGCCAGCGTGCTCACGTTGCGCGCGGCCAGCGTGCCGGCACCGTAGGCGCTGGTCGAGCCGAGCGGGTTCAGGTTGATCAGGTCGAACACCTGGCCGAGCGCCACGGCGAACGGGTCCTGGCGCTGGCCTGCGAACACGCGGCCCGCGGTGGCGCAGCCGGGAATGTTCACGTTGTAGACCTGCTGCGCGGCGTAGGCGGCATAGCCGTTGGGCCCGCCGAAGGTCTTCTCGCCGATATTGTCGGTCGGCCGGTCGAACACCGCGCCGCCGCCGGCGACGTTGGTGACGGCCTCGCTCCGGCCCTTGCGGCGGTCACCGCGCACCACCGTCAGCGTGAAGGTTTCGCGCAGGTTGCTGGTGGCCTGGTTGGGCGCGGTGATGGCACCGGCCTGCACCAGCGGAATGGAGACCTGCTTGCCCGCAATCGGCAGCTGAATGTCGCGCAGCGTGTTGGTGAAGCGGAACTGGAAGGTGAGGTTTTCGGTGGCGCCGCCGGTGTTGTCGATGTGAATCTCGTACAGGCCGTTCGGGTCCATCGTGTAGTAGTTGGGGCCGCCGTACGGGCCCTGGTCGGGCTGGTAGTTGGCGATCAGCGTCACGAAGTCCTGGCGATTGGGCTCGTAGCTGCGGAACATGTAGAAGTCGGTGGCGTCCAGCTTGGGCATTCCCGCAATCGAGGGCGCCTCGCGGTGGCTGGAGGCGAAAGCGCCCGTGGCGGCAACCGCACACAGGGCGAGCACACAGGCCTGAACAGGCGTTTGGAGCAATCTCATCGGCGTCACCTTGGAATGAAGAATGTTGGAATGGGCACGAACGACTCGCGCGGCGAAATGGCCGTCGCTGTCTGAGTACGCGCAACAAGTTCATCCGGATGTGTAAATGCGTCTAAGGAGTTCCGCGCTTGCGGGTAGCGCATTTGTGGCGCATACGCGTGCGCTCGCGGTCACGTTGCGTCAAGGCCGCAGTGGGACGAACCGATCCGGCTGATCAGGGGGCGTCGGGCCCGCCGGGATTCGGGTCGCCCGGTATCAGGTCTCAGGTCGCCGGTCTCAGGTCGCCCAGATGCGCGGCAGGCCCGCGGGCATCTGCCACAGCTCGGCACGCCAGGCCTGCCACACCTGGCGCAGCAGCTGCATCGCGGGCTCGACCACGGGGGCCAGCACGCGCAGCACCACCACCTCGGCATGCGGGCTGGTGGCGCCGGCGCTGTCGAACAGCGTGCTCGCCTCCAGCAGCGTGCGCGCATGCGCCAGCAGCGCGTCGCGCCGCGCGCGCGCCACCGGCGAGCCCGCCACGAAGAACAGCGAGGCCATGCAGCGGTGGCCACCCAGGCCGATGGGGCTTTGCAGCAGCCGGTGGTCGGCCGCGTCGATGCGCCCGCGCTCCAGCCACACGCCGGGCACCTCGATGTGCTGCAGGTAGGTGCCGCGCTCGAAGGGCTGGTTGGCGTTGGGCAGGCCCAGCGCGGTCACGTCCCAGCCGATCAGCTCGGCCCCCGGCGCCACCTCGATCGTCAGCCGGTTCTCCGCCTGGCAGCCGCTGTAGCAGATGGCTTCGAGCGGCAGCCATTCGAGCCGCGCGCCGGCCGCCAGCCGGATGCGCGTGCGCTGCAGCGCCAGCTCGCCTTCGGAGCGGTAGAAGCGCGAGGCACCGGGCGTGGTGATGAGGCCATGGCTGCCGTCGGCGGCCTCGATGTCGATGTCCAGCGTGTCGCCGCCCACCAGGCCGCCGGGCGGATGCACCAGCACGTTGTGGCAGACCGTGTCGCCCTCGGGGTACAGGCTCTGCAGGATGCGCAGCGGGCCGTCGTGGCGGAACCGGGCGACGGTGCGCGTCGCGGTGCGAACGGCTTCTTGTCGGTAGGCGAGATGGAGTCGGGCGTGCCAGGGCATGCGGGGAGTCTAGCGAGCAGGCGACTGCCTTTGGGCGGTGCATGCGGGCTGCGTGGGCGCGCCATCACGCGGGGCTCGTTTGACCATTGTTTGCAAGGGTGCTGCGTCCGGGTGCGTCAGACTTTTCGGGTCTTCATGCAGCAGGTCCGCCGCACCTGCTTTCGTCGGCCAACCCTGAACCCCCGGCCCTACGTCATCTGACACCGGGCGCCTTTCTTCACTTTCTTCACTTTCTTTTTTGCACTGTCCCAACCATGTCAGCACAACCTCTCATCCTCGACCACGACAAATGGCGCAAGGGCGCCGGTGGCGCACCTGCCGGTGTGTCCGGCCAAAGCGACGGCAACAGCTACGCCGGGCTGGACCTGAACCTCATCACCTTTTCCGCCAGCACCTTCAGCGGCAGCAGCTTCTGTGCGACCACCTTCGTCGACGCGGTGTGGACCGGCTGCCGCTTCAGCCACTGCACCTTTTCTGCCTGCGACTTTCAGCGCATTCGCATCGACGGCTGCACGTTCACCGACTGCACGTTTGCCAATGGCAGGTTCGCGGGCAGCAACCTGGATGGCAGCAGCTTCACGGGCTGCACATGGAACGCGCTGAATTTCGACAACGCCCGCTGGAACCAGGTGAAGGTGCTGTCGTGCACGGGAACCCATGTTGCTGCCGAGAACATCGTCGGCGCGCAGGTCGACTTCACCGGGAGCAGCTTTCAGGACATGCAGTTCGTCAACGCGCGCATCAACTGAGCACCGCTGCAGGGCCATGCCCGGCACGCAGCGGCCAGCGCAGGCTAGCGATGCTCAGATCTTCCAGGCCCCGTCATGGGCCGCACTCGCCTCGTCGACCAGCGCGGGCCCGATGCATTCGATGGCGTGCGGCGACGCGCGAAACACGTCGCGGCATGACAGTTCCGCGTCGCGCTGGTCCTGCCGCTCGCCGCGGAAGACGCGCAGGCGTTCCGCGTCGATGCCGAACACCACGCGCCCGATGTTCGACCAGAAGATGGCGCCCGCGCACATGACGCAGGGCTCGCCCGACGCATAGAGCGTGGCGCCCGCCAGCTCTTCGCGCGACAGCTTGCGCCCGGCCAGCGCACGTAGCGCGTTCACCTCGGCGTGCGCAGTGCAGTCGCCGGTTTCGGTGTTGCTGTTGCCGGCCTCGGCCAGCACCTCGCCCGAGGCCGAGACGATGACCGAGCCGAAGGGGCGGTTGCCCCGGCGGCGCGCCGCATGCGACCAGACGATGGCCTTGCGCAGGTAGCGGCCATCGCGCTCGTCAAGGGCCGTTTCATTGGGGTAGGTGGAGGTGTTGTTGTTGAAGTTCATACCTTGGGCAGATTGCGTTCGTTGCGCAATGGGAGCATCGAAGTGTTGAAGATGGCGTCGGACGCGGGCTTGACCTTGAGGCCGAACACATCGACCACCTCGTCGACCTGCTGCTCCAGCGTGAGCTTCTTGATATCGCCCAGGCCGTGGCCGCGCGTGTCGGCCGCGCCCACGTACTGCGCGGTGATGCCCCAGCGCTCCAGTTCGATCTTCTCGTCGAGGATGGGCTCGCGCTGGCGCATGGCCGCGATGCTCGGCGCCGGGTTGGCAAAGGTCTCGACGATGGCGCGGTTGCTGGCGCGCAAAAAGGCCGCCACCACCTTCGGGTTCTGCGCGATGAGGTTGCTGCTCGCGAGGATGGCGTTGCCGTACAGGTTGACGCCCGCGTCGGCGTACTTCAGCACCGACAGCTCTTCGGGCTTCATGCGCGCGAACAGCGATACGGCCGAGTCGTGGAAGTAGGTGGCGGCGTCGACGTCGCCGCGCACCATCACGTTGTCGCGCGCGCTGAAGTCGGTGGTCTGCCACTGGAAGGCGTCGCCGCGCATGCCCTGCTTGCGCGCCACCATCGGCCACGCACGGCGGGTCGACTCGACGGCGGCGGCCGCCACCTTCTTGCCGGTGAGGCTCTTGAAGTCGCCGGTCACGCCCCGGTCCTTGCGCCCGATGATCACGAACGGTGCGCGGTTGTAGTACTGGTACACGGCCTGCACCATCGGCGTGCCCGGGTTCTGTGCATTGAACTCGACCAGCGCGCTGATGTCGCCCAGCCCCAGCTGGTACACGCCGCTGGCAATGCGGGTGATGGAGGCGACCGAGCCGGCGCCCGTGTCGATGCTCACGTCGAGGCCTTCGTCCTTGTAGTAGCCCTTGCTCAGCGCCAGAAAGAACGGCGCGGTCTGGCCGTTGATGCGGAAGTCGAGCGTGAACTTCAGCGGCGTGAGCTTGCCGGTGCCCTGGGCGAAGACGAAGGGCGCGGCAATGGGCGAGAGGGCGGCGGTGCTGGCCGCAAGAAAGAATCGACGTTGCATGGGGAGAGCCTCGGAATCTTCGGGTCTTGAATCCCTCTGCACGCGGCAGAAGGCGCTTCAAGAGCAATTTCCGGGCGGCGCACTCGGGTGGTGCGTGCGCTGCTGAACGCTTCTACTCTTGCCGTGCTTCATGCACGACCCATGCCAAGGCCTGCCAGAGTGTTGATTGCCGTCCAAAATTGACCCAGCGGGGGTGCGACGAAGTGGCCGAAGTTGCGCGGAGTTCGCGCTGTCCGACATTCACCGGGCGCATGCGCTGAGCGAGACGCACCATACGGTAGGAAAGATCGCGCTTTATGTCGGCCAACCTTGAGCAGGCGCGCAGGGCAAGTGCCAGGCATGTGTTCATCGACACCGAGTTCACATCGCGGAGCAGACCGGAGCGGTTGTCCATCGCGCTGGTCGCGGACGACGGCCGAGAGTGCTACGTTGAGCTCGCGGTACCACCGTGGTGCGTGAACGATTTCATGGTTCGCGCGGTATTGCCCGAGTGGGGCCTCGTGCCCGGTCGTGCCGCGTCGACAGCCGAGCTTGGGCCTCGTGTAGACGCCTGGCTTTCGAGCCTCGGCGATACGGCCATCGACGTAGTCTATGACTTCGAGGCCGCCTTCGACCTGATGCGCCATGCATTGCACCTTGCCAACCTGTGGCGTCGGTGGTCAGGTGCTCTCGTGGCAGACAAAGTGGGTCGTCTGGCACGCCAGCCTGTGTGCGACGAGGCCATGGATCCTTCCTGGACCAACTCCATGCGCCGCGGCGGCATCCGTCGCCATCACGCGCTTGCAGACCCCCGTGCATTACGCGCAGGCTACCAAGCGATTCACGAGCCTCACCTGCAACTCCAGGAACAGATTCAGACAACACAAGGACTTTCTACATGACGCTCAATCATGCGGTCGCATTGATCGACCACCACAGTGCGCAGATCCTTCAGTTCAGCGCGACCGAAGTCCAGGATCACAAGATCAAGGAACATGCTCGCTACACCCGACAACATGCAAGCGAGGTGCGCTCTGAGCACGAGTTCTTTGCCGAAGTGAGTGACGCGCTGGCCGCGGTCCGGTCGGTGCTGGTGGCGGGTTCGCACACCGCGCAGGCCGACTTTTGCCAGTACGTTGAAAAGCACAGGCCGGCCCTGCCTCCTCGGATCGTCTTCTGGCATACCGTTGACCATCCCAGCGCAGCCGAGCTCGTAAAGTTGGGGCGGCGCTTCTGTGCCGAGAGGGGCGACATTCCGGCGACGCCGCGCTTGTCCTGAACCTGAAGGCCTGGACGGCCCGTGACCTGCAGCCCGGTCACTCCCGCCAGAAGACGGGCAAATAGACGGCCTTGCGCAGCAGACGCGCGCAACGACTGTTGCACGTTCGAAGCTGCTTCGCGAGCCATCGGCGTGCGCGTTTGGCGTGCCGTCCTCTCCTTGCGTCAGCACGTATGGCTGCCATGGAGATGCGGTGGTCGTTCTGCCCACCTAGCGCATCTTGCGCATCGCCCCAACGCTCCAGATAGTGCGCCGCAACAGCGCTGTCGAAGAGCGGTGCGGCAAACCCCGCTAGGTAGCGGAAGCGCTTGGCGCGCTTGCGTACTCGATGCTGGCGCCCGGCAGGCAGCTCTTCGAATCGCGCGGTATCGCGCACAAGCGCAGCGTGCAGCCGATCGAGCAAGATCGAGACCTTGTGCACGAGGGCTTGAGAGCCCTCCTTCCGATGCGCCGTCAGTGCTCGTGGCGCATGGCAGAGTGCCAGCACAGAGAGCAGCACGCCCTGGAATTCAGGATCACGCACGATCGCCACGGGGCTCTTGGCACCGCCCGCCTTGGCAGGCACGCAGGTGTAGCTCACCCCGTCCGCATGCATCGCGTTTGACTCGGCCGGGAGCACCAAAGCGATGTCCCTATGCGCACCGAGTTCGCGAAAAATCCTGGGCAGAACAACGCTGTATTCCTTGTCCATACCGGGCACAAAGCCCTTGAGTTCGCGTAGTGCCGTACGCATACGGCGCAGTCCCACCCGAAGCTGATGCACCAGTTGCTCGTCGCCCGCGCCCGCGCCGACTTCGCCTGCATTGCCCAGAACTTGCTTGAGGCATGTCTGCAGCGTTGCAACAAGAAATCCGGATCGCCCTTCTGCCGGATTGACTACCGGTGCGATGGCATTGATTGGCTTCCCCTCGGTCTCGCCGCGTAGGAGCCTTGCGCCGCGCTCGGCTTTGGAGGTCGTGCTGAGCCATAGATGGTTGGAGAGAGCCCAGTGCTCGGCCAGTCGCAGGAGTCCTGCCACCGGACCGTGCTTCAACTCCATTTCGAACTCGCAGACCGGTATCGATTGCACGCCAGCGAATATCTTTCCAGTGTCGATTGCCAATTCCACGCTGGCACCGCCCTCCAGCATCCTGCGAGTGACGCGCGACACATCGATGCGAAACCGCTCGACCAAGAGCTGGCCCGCGTCGTCGAGCGCAGGGGAGGACAAGACGGCGCGAATCGCCGAGCCGGCGGGTGAGCCGTCATGGCGAGCGAGGTCGAGCGCGGGAGCGTTAGTTCCGCGCGGCGAAGGTACATCGACGTTGTCCTCCAGTCGCCGCAGCGAATCGAGCGTAAGCGCCTTGGCCGTCTGTACCCACTGTCGGCCTTCCTTGCGCAATCGCAGCGAAGCGCCACAGGCAGCGAGTCGCTCGTCAGCTGTGTCGTAGTAGATCGATTGCAGACGTTGCACACGAAATTTCCCACCGCGCATCGCTTTCGATAGCGCTGGTAGATGCTCCGGAGGAACGATGAACTTGAGTTCGATCTCTTCTTCAGGCCGCGATTTGGGTTGGAGGTCAGTCATCGATCGTCTCAGGGGTAGTCAAGCTGCGATGGACATGGACCGTCGCAAAGGAAGAAGAAGATTAGGAATCTGCGGCTCTTCCGTCTGTGCGGTGCGGCGCACATTCAGAACCCAGGATGCAAACGAAAGCCTGCACCCGAATCAAGATTGGTCGACCTACAGGCCCGCGAGCGCCCATGACCACACTCGAAGACGTGCGAAGACGTGGGCATTAGCCTTCTTACAAGCGAGCGGCGAGACGTCGTCGGGTGCTCATCGCGGGTCGCGCGTTGCTTTGCCTGGAACACCACACCAAGCCAGAGCGCCTGATGCGGTTCCAACCTCACACTGCGTTCGCTGGCGAACAGACGCTCCCGGTGAAAAGCGGGAGCCTGTACCCCAACACGGACCGATGCCACCTTGCAAGGAGACCTTCTCATGAACCACCGCTTGCAACCTTGTCCTCGACGCACTGCGCGCCAGAGGCCGACAACCTTCGGCTGGGCCGTGGGCCTCGTGCTGAGCATGCTCGCTGTATGCCCCGCCGCGCAGGCTCAATCGCGCGGTGAACTCCTTTACTCGACGCATTGCATCACTTGCCACACGAGCGAGATGCACTGGAGAGAAAAGAGGGTGGACACCGACTTTGCAAGCCTCAAGTTTCAGGTGCACCGATGGCAGGATGCCGCGGGACTCGGTTGGAGTGACAACGATGTTCAGGACGTGGCCCGCTACCTGAACGAGAGCATCTACCACTACCCGCCGCAAGGTGGACCGACCGCGCAAACTGCGTCGCGCGTACAGGCAAAGAATCGCAGCCTGACGTCGCCATGAGACCGATGTACCAACGCATTCTGGTTCCGGTGGATGGCAGTGCCACATCCGGTCTCGGCCTGCAGGAAGCGCTTCGACTTGCCGCGCTGACAGGCGGCCGGTTGCGCCTGGTTCACGTCATCGATGAACTCCCTTCCGCGCTTGCGTTGGACGCCTATGCAGGCCACGCCGGAGACCGGGTCAAGGAGCTGCGAATCGACGGCGCCCGAATTCTTGCGGAGGCCAAAGCGACGGCCATCGCGGCGAGTGCCAAGGTAGACGCCGTGCTGCATGACGGCTTCAAGGGCACCGTGCACGAATGGGTGATTGCCGACGCCGAGCAATGGCACGCCGACCTGATCGTGTTGGGCACGCACGGCCGTCACGGGGTCGAGCGGCTGATGCTGGGCAGCAGCGCAGAGAACATTCTTCGCAGTGCCACCATTCCCGTCTTGCTGGTGCGCGCGCCCGCTCCAAAGACCGCGGTTCAGCTTGCCAGGCGGTGACGACTCAAGAACTGCAACGATTCGCTTTTTCAGCCCGGGTGTATAGCCGTGCCCCATGTTGCGTGCCGCAGCAAGCCCTCGTAAGCTCGCGCCGCGCTGCCGAGACAAAACCGATGCGCAGGTAGCCGTTGATTCATGACGATGTATCCCCCGAACGAGGTGTGCCATGCCAAGCAGAGCCGAAAAGATTCAGCATTGGGTTCTTCACCGCTCGCACGATCGCATTGCGTTGGCGGCCTTGCTGCTTTCGTTGGGCGCATGGCTCGTGTTCTGGTTCGACCTTGCCTGATGCGATCACGCTGGTACCCCATGGCGCCGATGCATGCAAGCCCTGATGCCTGACCATCCGAAGCGCGGCGTTCTGCGCCGCCTCATCGTTCGTCAGATCGGCTGGTGGAGCGTGGTGGGCGTGCTGCTCGCAGCGCTGCAACCCTTCATTGCCATTCATTTCCGCGAGGACGGCTGGGAAGACGAGCCGGGTTTTCGCATTCGCTCTGCAAGCTCGACCGTGCAGTTCGAAATCGACGAGCGGCCCGACCATGCGACCGGCCGAGAGACCACCGTGTTCGTGCCCGCGGGCGCGAGCATCGACATGCCGAATGTCTTTCAGCACGGGCTGAACGGGCTGATGGCCCTGGTGCTGGCGCTGCTGCCGCTGCTCGTCGCCTTGCGCGCAGTTGCAACGTTCACCGAGGGCGACCTGCGCGAGCGCGTGGGCGCCGTCATTCGGGCACCGCCGGCAACGATGCTGTGGCGGCGCTCTCCGCCCAAGACTGCTCCCCCTGACGACCTGACAAGCACCGTCGTCTGTTGACGGCCGCCGTCTTCCGTCCGCTTGCGCGGGGGGAAGCTCCTCTTGTTTTCGTCCAAAGGCCTGTCGTGATTTCATCTTCCCATTCCGGCGCGCGCCGCCTCTTTGCGTGCCGCCTCTCTGTGCCCCTGCTTCGTTGCGTTGCAGACTCGCATTGTTTCTTTTGACGAAGGACCACACCATGGCCTTCAAGAACTCGAACACACGCTACGGCTCGGGGCTCATCGGCCTGCACTGGCTGATGCTCTTTCTGCTTGCCGCCGTGTACGCGTGCATGGAACTGCGCGGGCTCGCGCCCAAGGGCAGCGGCTTGCGCGCGAGCCTCAAGCCCTTGCATTTTTTGCTCGGGCTGAGCGTGCTGGCGCTGGTCGTGCTTCGGCTTGCCGTGCGATGGCGCGCCGGCGCCGCGCCCGGCATCCGCCCTCCGTTGCCCAAGTGGCAAGACAGGCTGGCTCGGCTCATGCACCTGGCGCTCTATGCCTTCATGGTCGTCACGCCCATCCTGGGCTGGTTGACGCTGAGCGCGGAAGGCAAGCCGATCGTTCTCTTCGGCCTGAATGTGCCGTCGCTCGTCGGCGCGAACAAGGCGCTGTCCGAGCAACTGCAGGACGTGCACGAGGCGCTGGCCACGGCCGGCTATTTTCTGATCGGCCTGCACGCCGCAGCGGCCCTGGCCCATCACTACCTGATGCGTGACAACACGCTGCGGCGCATGCTGCCCGGGCGCGGCGCCCGGTAACGAAGCAACCGACGAACCGACGAACAACGATGAAATCATTCCACTACCGCGCCCACCCCGAGCGCCACCGCACCGAGCACATCGGCTGGCTGCGCGCCGCCGTGCTCGGCGCCAACGACGGCATCATCTCCACGGCCAGCCTGGTCGTCGGCGTGGCGGCGGCGAACGCCAGCCACGCCAACATCCTGATGACGGCGGTGGCCGGTCTGGTGGCCGGTGCCATGTCGATGGCCGCGGGCGAATTCGTTTCCGTGTACTCCCAGGCCGACACCGAAAAAGCCGACCTGGAGCGCGAGCGGGTCGAGCTCACCACCCAGCCCGAGGCCGAGCAGCGCGAGCTGACCGCCATCTACGTGCGCCGTGGCCTGGACTACAAGCTGGCCAGCCAGGTCGCCACGCAACTCATGGCGCACGACGCACTGGGCGCGCACGCACGCGACGAGCTGGGCATTTCGGACGCGCTCAGTGCGCGCCCCCTGCAGGCCGCGCTGGCGTCGGCGGCGAGCTTTGCCACGGGCGCCGCGCTGCCGCTCGGCGTGGTGGCGCTGGCACCGCCGGCGTCGTTGCTGCCATGGACCCTCGCGACCGCCATCGCGTTTCTTGCGCTGCTGGGGGCCGCAGCCGCAAGGATCGGCGGCACGCCGGTGGCGCGCAGCGTGTGGCGCGTCACCTTCTGGGGCACGCTGGCCATGGCGATCACGGCCGGGGTGGGGGCGGTTTTCGGAACGCCGACGTAACCGCTTTGTATCCAGATGGCTGCGTATCGCTCTCAGGTCAACCCCTGGAGGCCGGCCTTGTCGTGGCCTCTTGATTTGAGTGCGGGTGCCCACTTGGGTCCGAGGCAGTTGGGATCACTTTGTGCGCTGCCTGCGAATCGCCAAGCGGCTACTCGCTCATTGACCACGACTGGAGGGAAATTCGTGATCCACGGATTCGCGAGTTGCGCGTTGGAGGGGCCGATCAGCCACGTCGTGCGGGGCTGGCAGAGCACCGCGGCCACCTGGGTGCGCTCGACCAGCGTGCCCGCAGCACGCACCGGATCAAAGCGCGCCGCATCGGCAATCTCCTTGCGCCAATCGTCCCGCCCGTTGACGTCCCCGGCCTGCCAGTCGCTCATGATGCGCACCGGCTGGCGAAGCTTCCAATAGAACGGAATCTCGTAGGAGTAGTCGTCGAGCATCAGCACTTGGTCGTCGGGCGCCACGGTCAGCCCCGCAGGCAGCCGTAGCCTGGCCGCTGGCGGCGGGCCCATTGCGACGATGACACCCACCACCGCGATACACAAGACGGCAGCGACCGCAGCCGTGGCGCGCACGCGACCACCCAGCTGTTCGGCGTGCCGCCCGGCGCAAAGACGCCTCGCGATCAAGTAGGCCAGCGGCGCGAGCGACGGCAGCACATAGCCGATGAGCTTCGACCGCGGCAGCGAGAAGAACACCACCACCACTGCGAACCAGATGACCATGAGCCAGTCGACATCGGATAGCCGCCGTTGAGCTTGCGCCGGAACATTGGACTTTGGCCGCGGCACCAAAGCCCAGGCGAACCATGGCAGCGTGAGCACAGCGAGCACCGGGAGGTAGAACCACGCACCCTGTTCGTTGTTGAATCCCGATGAGGCAAAACGCCGGAAGTGCTGCGTGATGACGAAGTAATCGAAGAAGTCTGGGAACTTGAGCTGCATCGCCACAAACAATGGTCCCGCGAGTGCCAGCAGCACCGCCCAGCCCGGCAACCACAGCGCCAGGCGCAGAGCTTTTGATCGGCGCGTGGCGATGCACCACACCACCAGAACGAGGCCTGGCGCTCATTAGTGAGTGGCACGCCGATACCGCACGCTTCGTGCTCGCTGATGGACAATTCGATCTCGCGCCACTTCACAGAAGCCCCTCTCAGACTTCACACTCGTCGCATTTCAGTCGCGCAAACTGCCTTCTGACAGCAGCCTGCAGTCGAGGTGAGGGAGGGGAAAGAATGCCGCTCAGGGAACGCCTCTATGTCGGCTGCTGTCACCCACCTTGAGGTGGTCCAGAGGCATCTCCTGGATCGTCAACATCAAACCATCGGAATACTCGGGAGCGATAGTCGGCCGTCGTTCTCACATGCAAAAAGCCCGACGATGCAGCGCCCCGATCGTCTACTGGAATGCCTGCCGCTCGTAGGGCGCGCAGTTCAGCCTCTGAGTCGGTGTGGAATGGCAGCTTCAGGGTCGCCGTGGCCCTGTGAAGAGTGGCTTTGCCCATCGTTGTCTCCTCTGCATTTGGGGCAGCCATTGAATCCCAGGCTCGTCCATCGTGCAATACAGCTTTCGTGGGCGGTCAACTCAGCGAAAAGGCGTCACGGACTGGCGAGGTTGCTTCAGCGCGCCGGCAAGTGCTGATACTCAGCCCGCAGGGGACTTCAATTCGTCAAGCAGCGCATTTCGCTGGAAGAGAACGTCCACCAGGTTGGTCTGAAAGCCATCAACATCCGGAAGACGAAATCCGAGCCAGCCGAGTCCGGGATGGCGCAGCTTGAGGACCAAGCTGCCGTCGGCCTAGATGGACCATTGCCAGGCGGGCGCGTGCACCTGCGGCGGTGCCTTGATGATCAGGGGAAGCACTTGTGCGACCGTCGGCTCCATCGTCCTTCTTGTTTCCGCCAAGACGCGGATGAGCCGGTCGACTGCCTCCGCGGGTGGGACCGCGCCAGTCGCCAACCAGCTCGCAAAATCGACTCCGTTTTCGTTGGTCAACTCGACGGTCATCAGTTTCATGGTCGGGATCTTCCCAGGGCTTTGAGTTATCGTGAATGTTCTTGCGATCAGCCGATGTTGGCAACGCTGTTGGGCGTTGCGCGCGTGAAAGACTCATCTCGTTGGGATGGATAGAGAAGCTATCTTTTCGAGAGCTGTTCAAGCAGCAACGCCCGTGCCGAGTGGAAGGCGAACGCTGAACTCGGTGCCGTGCCCTTTGCCGTCGCAGCGGACATCGACGAACCCGCCATGCGCGTGAACAAGGTCCCTCACCAGCGAAAGTCCGACGCCGAAGCCGCCCTCCGACTGCTGAGGATTTTCCTGGGTGAACATCTCGAAGATCACCGGTAGCAGGGAGGGATCGATGCCGATGCCGGTGTCCTCGACATTGATCACCGCATAATCGATCTCCACGGTGAAGCGCAGCCAGATCTTCCCGCCTGCGGGCGTGTACTTGATGGCGTTGTGCAGAAGGTTGAACACGATCTGGTGGAGCCGCTGACGGTCTGCCAAGAGGGGGACAGGAGCGGCGGGAATGAAGACGGAAAGGGTCTGCTGCTTCTTCGCAGCATCCGCGAGCACCACGTTCGCAATCTCGACGATCTCCGCGCCCAGGTCGAACTTGGTCTTGGTCAGGCTCAACTTTCCAGCCCCGAAGCGAACAACTTCCGCCAGGTCGTCCATCATCCGTTCGACCAGAACGACTTGCCGGTTGACCACGCCCGCTGGCTTTGCCAGGTCGTCGATCAGCAGCCCCTTCTTGTCCATGATTTCGGCGGCGATGCGCGCCGGCCCCAGGGCGTTGCGCACTTCATGCACCAGGCGTCCGAAGAATGCGTCGCGTCCTTGAATGGTGTCGTGGGCGCGGCGAAGCCGGTTCTCCGTGGTCTCGATCTGCGCTCGCAGATTGGTTCGATCCGCCATGACCTTCACAAAGCCGACGTGCCGGCCCTGGTCTCGCAGGGCGACCATGCTGCCAGTCACCCAGATGCGCGCGCCGTCCTTGCGCAGATGCCAGCGGTCGTCTTCCGAGCGATGCGCAGAAACCGCTATCTGCCGCTCCAGCTCAGGCAATCCCAGTGCGCGGTCTTCCTCTACGAAGAGCACGTCGATGAGTTGGCCCACGATCTCGCTCTCGGCATAGCCGAAAAGCGCCGCCGCGGCGCCTTGCCAGGACGTGATTGCGCCTGCGGTATCGAGCAAGACGAAGCCGATGTCGGGCGATTGCTGCCAAAGCAGGGCTGCTGCTTTGACCGGGTCGATTGCCGTCGCGGAACCAGGCGGCTGCGCAGGGGCCGGTGGACGAGGTGCTTCATTGTTGGATGCCGTCATGCGCCCATCGTAGGCGGATCGCAAGCCAGCGGCCAGCGATGCTCGGCCTTGGCGGCCATTTTTCTCAGTTCACGCCCGGCGTCGCTGCGGTGCCGCACAGACGCGTCGGAACGCGGGGCATAGGCTGTCGACACCGGACGCATGTCCAGGCAGGGGTGAACATGGATCGACGCAATTTCATTCAACTGACCACGGCAGGCGCCATCGGCGTTGTTGCCGTAGCCGCCGTCGGGTGCACCCCGCAGATGCCTTCAGAGGCCATTGCCGCCTGGAACGGGCCAGGCACGCAGCCTGATGTGCGGCGTTGGATCCTTGGCTACGCGATTTTGGCGCCGCACTCGCACAACCTTCAGTCGTGGTTGGTGGACCTGCGTGTGCCCGACGAGATCGTGCTGCACTGCGACCTGACCCGCCTGCTGCCCGAGACCGATCCCTTCGCCCGGCAGATCATGATGAGCCACGGCACCTTTCTGGAATTGCTCGACATCGCCGCACGCGAGCGTGGCCTGCGTGCCGAGATCGCATTGTTTCCAGAAGGCCCGTTCGGACCCTCCACGCCCGATCTCCGACCCGTTGCGCGCGTTCGACTGGTGGCCGATTCAGCGGTCCGCAAGGACCCCCTGTTCACGCAGATACTGAAACGCCGAACCAATCGCAGTGCCTATGACCTAGGCCGCCCAGTGTCGGCCGATGCATGGCGAGCGATGGCGCAGAGCGTGAAGCCGAACCCCTTGCGCTTCGGTTTTTCCGGCCTGGACCAACCCGACGTGCTCGAGCGGCACCGGGCCATCGCCGCCGAGGCATGGCGTGTCGAGCTGACGACGCCGCGCATGGTCATGGAGTCGTACAAGGTGCTGCGCGTGGGCGCCGCGGAAATCGGGCAGCACCGGGATGGGCTGTTCGTGCTGGACAGCATTCCAGTGCTGATGAGCAAGGTCGGGCTGTTCGATCGTAGCAAGGCGCCGGCGCCGGACGCCTACGTCACCACGAGCCAGATCAAGGCGTTCAAACACAAGCTGGACACGACGCCAGCCTTTCTCTGGATGGTGAGCGACGGCAACGACAGGGCAACGCAGGTGAACGCAGGGCGTGCCTACGCTCGAGTTCAGCTTGCCGCCGCGGCCTTCGGTGTCTCGCTTCATCCGCTGCAGCAGGCTTTGCAGGAGTACCCTGAACAGGCCACGCCGCACGCCGATATTCGCAGCCTGCTGGACGCGCCCGAACCGGCCCGGACCGTGCAGATGTGGGCCCGCGCGGGCTTCGCGCCGCCCGTTGGGCCGGCGCCACGCCGTGGCGTCGACGCTCAACTGATTCACGGCTGAACCAGGCATGAAACGCGCGGTCGCACTGTTCGCTGGCGTGGCAGCCGCTGCCACGAGCGCCTTGGCGTTCGGTGCCTGGCGGTGGCGTCGCAGCCATGCCGCCTTCCGCGCCAAGATGCTGGCGGCACGTCGTCCCATGGCGGTGAAGGTCTACAACGCGGTGGAGACCGAGGCGCTTCCGCCGCCCGTGCGGCGGTACTTTCGAGCCGTGTTGCAGGAGGGCCAGGCGATGGTGTCCGGTGTTCGGCTGTCGCAGCGGGGGCGGTTCCGACAGAGCCTGGCCAGTGACACGTGGCAACCGCTGCGCGCAACGCAGCGGGTCACGACCCATCCGCCCGGCTTCGGCTGGGATGCCCGGATCAGACTGGCGCTCGGCGTGCGTGTCTTCGTTCGCGATGCCTATGTGCTCGGCACCGGCTCCCTGCGCGCGTGCGTGCTCGGCCTGGTGACCGTGGCGGATCTGCACGACACCCCGGAGATCGCGCGTGGCGAGCTGATGCGCTACCTCGCGGAGGCGGTCTGGTATCCCACCGCCTTGCTGCCCAGCCAGGGCGTCCGCTGGGAAGCCATTGACGACACGTCTTCGCGTGCCACGCTCACCGACGGCGCCACCACCGTCTGCCTGGAGTTCAGGTTCCGCGCGGACGGGCTGGTCGCAGCAGTGTGGGCAGCCTCCCGCCCTCGGTCGGCCACGGAATCGGCACCCTGGCTGTGTCGGCTCGACAGCTACGAGCGAAGAGCGGGCATGTGCGTACCCCTGTTCGCTGAAGTCGAGTGGCAATTGCCGGCGGGGCCTGCGCCGTACTTTCAGGGGCGCCTGACTGGCATCGTCTATGAGTTCGACGCGAGGTGAGCGTCGCGCCCCGCATGCGCAGCAGCCTGTTCACACGCGAATTGTGGTCGCTCTTACGGGTTGTCCTCCGGGCGTGCGCAGTCGTTGTGAATCACCGATTTGCAACGACTGCGAGCTCCAGTCGGATTCGGCGCTTTGTGTTCAGACGACCGAGCACGTAGCGCGCCGCCCAGCGTCTCGCATGTCAGGTCGGACATTGGCGAACTGCGTGCATGCGAAACGCGCGATGTGCCGGCGCTCGCTGCCGCGGCCCTGTGCTGCTATCGACGCTGAAGTGGATAGGCCTCTCACTCGACCTCGGCAGTCTCGGCTTAAAGGTCGGCGAAAGTGGCGTTGGCGAGAATGGTGGCCCGGTGCGCTCACTGTCTGCGAAGGCTTGTGCTCCCTGGCATTCACCTTTCCGCTTCGCGAAGCGCCTCCGGCGGCAGCGTGATTCCAGCGACGCTAGCCCTTTGACGGTGCGCATGGTCCATGCCAGCGAAAAATGAACGGTAGCGCAGCTTGGCTTCGGCGCTGGTAGCTGGAAGAATCGCCGGGCGTTCAGAAGAATGGGGAAGGAACGCTCGGACGGTGAGCGGCCTTTCGAACGGGGCCAGACAAGCTTGGCGTTGTTTGCCTCGCAACCACTTGGCCTTTCGGCGTGACGCTCATGACAATGGCATTGCCTGGGTAGCAATGAGACCCGCGCTCCGGCTGAGACAGGGGTATGTCGACCTCGATCAACCCCGCAGTGTGCAGCACCCTCAGCTTTTCGATCTCCGCTTGCCCGTCGATTTTCTCAGGGAGCAGGGCACTGCATAGTCGTTTCAATAGTTCGTAGGGCATTACGGTACCTCATCGGAAAGAGTCAAGTCGGCCTCGACAACCGAGGCGTCGTCGCCTATGGATTTGGCGGGGGGCTTAGAGATCGAAAAACGGCCCGGTGCCCGAATCGGATCGCAATCGACCTTGATCAGGTCCTTCGGCCCGAAGCTGCCGTCCAGCAACAACTTCGACAGCGGGTTCTCGATGCGCTGCTGAATTGCGCGCTTCAACGGCCGCGCACCAAACACCGGGTCGAAGCCGACCTTGGCGATCTCGGCCAGCGCCGCAGGCGACACCTGCAGGCCCAGGTCCATCTTGGCGAGGCGCGCGGTCAGCACCTTCAGCTGGATTGCGGC
The DNA here is from genome assembly GCF_046156345.1 of Variovorax sp. H27-G14. Taxonomy (NCBI): domain Bacteria; kingdom Pseudomonadati; phylum Pseudomonadota; class Betaproteobacteria; order Burkholderiales; family Comamonadaceae; genus Variovorax; species Variovorax sp. H27-G14. The sequence goes on along the minus strand of NZ_JAYLVN010000037.1, from coordinate 14 downwards.
AATCGATTCGATGT
>NZ_JAYLVN010000036.1:0-19572 GCF_046156345.1 Variovorax sp. H27-G14 | reverse complement strand
GCAGCTATTGCGGTCGTGTTGCACACCCATGCAACGAGCCCGCGGTACATGGCCGGCATCCTGGACAGGCATAGCAGCCTTCCCGTCGCATACGCAATAGACAGGGACGAGCTGTCCCCCGGCCGCGTTTACTTAGCCCCTCCGGGTACACACCTGGTGGTTCGGCAAACCCGTCGCCTAGGCCTTGACTCGGGCCCCAAGTTCAATTTTCACCGCCCTACCGCGGATGCCCTATTTACGAGCGCCGCCCGCGTCTTCGGGCGGCAGGTCATTGGGGTCGTTCTGACAGGAGGCGATGGTGACGGCAGTAGAGGGCTGCAGGAGGTGAAAAAGCACGGCGGCACATCCGTGGTGCAGAGCCAGACAGATGCGCAGGCACCGGGTATGCCGATAAATGCGATTCTTCATGACAGTCCTGACCATGTCCTGCCACTGGATCGCCTTGGCCCACTGTTAAAAACTCTCTTGGCGACCTGATTGAGAAACTGACCAGGAGCAGGTGAACACCCAATATTCGGGTGTCATACTGAACGGACAAGCTCTCGAAAAGAGCTAAAGCTTTATCCTCTCGTGCCAAGCGCATTATCTGCGCGAGATGTTGCGCGAGGCGAGCCAAAAAAACCCCGGCGCCAGGGCCGGGGAATCCGGTTGCTGTCACACATCGGAGGCACGAATTTAGACTCTTGGGTGCCTGTGCAATGTCAGACAACACAACCTTTGCTCCACTCCGATGCGACCCGATAACAAACGCGTATTTGCCAACTTCGCTGTGAAGGTCCATGGCGCCGAACTGCGTGAAGCGCTGGCCGACCTTTTAAGGCTGACCGACTATCGGTTCATCGGGATCTGGCGCATGCAGGGCGGCAAGGCCAATGCTGCAGTGCACTACGACCGCGAAAATCCTGAGCAGCTCAGCGCCGTGGAGGTGCCGGCCACGGCAACATACTGCTGTTACGTGAGGGAGTCTGGCCAGCCTTTCCGTACGCCGAATGCACTGGTAGATACCCGACTGACAGCACATCCTGCCCGCGAGCAGGTGCTGTCTTACTGCGGCGTGCCAATCATGGACAGCTCCGGCGAGATCCTTGGGACCCTTTGCCATTTCGACGTGGTTCCGCGAGATCCAGAACAGGTCGACATAGAGTTGATGCTTAGCGTGGCGAGCTTTCTCGCTCTTGGCCAACATGTTCCGGCTTACCCAAAACACGCGTCGTGAACATCAAAATTTCCTTTTGGAGTCAGACAGTTTTCAACGCGGCCTTCAAATGCCTGCCTAGCACCTGCCCTGCAGGCGGTCATGGTTGCAGGTCAGTTGTGAAGTGCCGTCGCATGGAAAAACCATGAACTCTCCAAGCCTTTTTGAGAAGGAACTGGCCCTTCGAGCGGCTGGGTTTCATCTGATCCCGTACCCCACCCATGGCCCCGCCACGGCTCGACCGACTCAAATCGAATCAGACTGGGCGTTGCTGGAAGCGGGGACAGCATGGGAAGAAGAAATTCACCGGCTCTACGCCGAATTGATCGCAAGCGACCAGGGACGGCATCTGGACTTGCGGGCCTGACCGAACGACCGCTGCCCGGCGCATGGCTGACGCTCGAATTCGAAGGCCGTGGGACTGTTCCCGATCCAAAGCTTTCGCCCCCTGGTCGGATTTGGGTGCCGGAAGCTGACCAGCGAGAGTTCAAAGGTGGACGGCGGCTTCGGACCTGTTGCCGCCACTGGGCCCTTCGATTGGAACGAATGGAAGCGGGCAGGCGCGCCGGTGCCCTAACATTGCGTGATGTCGAGATCCGAACGTCTCTTGCAGCTCATGCAGTTGCTGCGTCGCCATCGAAGGCCTGTAAGTGGGTGGGAACTGGCCGGCGAAATGGCCGTGAGCCTGCGGACGCTGTATCGAGACATCGCCAGCCTGAAGGCACAGGGCGCCGAAATCGACGGGGAGCCCGGATACGGGTATGTCATGAAGCCTGGCTTCGTGCTGCCGCCACTCATGTTCAGCTCGGTTGAAGTCGAGGCGCTGATGCTCGGAATGCGCTGGGTTGCCGACCGAGGAGACCCTGTCCTTGCGGCTGGTGCTCGCGACGCCGCGGCACGAATTGCTGCTGTGCTCCCCCGTGCCTTGCGACGCGAGTTGGAAACGTCCGCATTGCTCGTCGGTACTAGTCTGCGCAAGTCGGCGCCCACCGCGACGATCGAGCCGATGCGGGCAGCGATACGAGGTGGCCTCAAGATGAAACTCACGTATCGAGACAAGCAAGGCGCGATCTCGCATCGTGTGATTTGGCCGTTTGCCGTGGTGTATTTTGAGGAAGCGCGGGTGTTGGCCGCGTGGTGCGAGTTGCGCGGTGACTTTCGAAATTTCCGGGCCGACCTGATTGTTCAGCTGGAGCCGCTCGAAGAGCGCCAACCGAAGCCAAAAAATGTGCTTCTGGATGCATGGCGGCAAATGCTAAAGACGAGTGGCCTCACCATACTGCCGGAATCTGACAGCCTCCCTTTCTAGACTCCAGGTCTCATTCGACAACTGGAGAGTCCCTTGAACTTTGCATCAGTCCGCCTAGTCACGAACGACGTGGAACGTCTTGCCTCTTTCTATGCCCGCCTGTCGGGCGTGGCCGCAGTACATCTTGCCGACGGCTTCGCTGAAGTACGCCTACCGGGCGCAACACTCGCAATCAGCTCCGAGGCCTTGATTCAACGGTTCAACGCTGGCGCGGCGCCTGCGGCGGCCAATCGCTCGGCGATCCTTGAATTCGAGGTTGAGGACGTCGGTGCCGTGCTGTCTTCGCTTGGAATTGGCGTCGAAGTGGTTCAAGAGCCCACAGTGATGCCCTGGGGAAATCGCTCGCTTTTGCTTCGAGATCCAGATGGCAGCTTGGTGAACGTCTTTTCTCGCCCGCAGCCTTGATATCAGCGGCCGCCGCCGCCGGCCAGGTCACGATGATGGCCGTCGGACCGCGACGGAGTTCGACGCGGATCTTTGCCTTCGCTGGTGCCGACGCCTGCGGCATCGTTACCGGGATGAAGGGCGGTGACCGCTCGTGCAGCGTAAGCGACCACTCTACTCACCTTGACGACGCAGCGCAGATCGATTGGGGTGTGAGATCGTGGGGCATCCTTTCTTCAACGCGGCTGTTCAGATGCGTGGGAGCTGCTATGCGCGGAACACGGCCACGGCGTTGCGTCCTCGCGCCTTTGCCGCGTAGCAGGCCGAATCGGCGGCGCTCAGGACGGCAGCTGCGTCCTTGAAAGAGGCATCAACGGCGACCACACCTATGCTCGCGCCCACGCCGAACGAATGGCCGTTCCAAACCAATCGATAGGCTTCGACTGCGAGGCGCAGCTTTTCCGCGACCTCTGTTGCGCTTGGCAATGCGCATCCACGAAGCAGAATGGCAAACTCATCGCCGCCGAGGCGAGCCACGGTGTCAGCCAGGCGCACCTGGCCTGCCAGAGCGCTCGCTACATCGCGCAAAAGAGCGTCGCCCGCCGAATGGCCGCCCGTGTCGTTGACCTGTTTGAAGTGATCCAAATCGATGAACATCGCGCAGAACGGCTCGTCGACAGCGCGCGCGGTGGCTGCTTCCAGCATTTCCTCGAAAGCGGCGCGGTTGGCCAGCCCGGTCAGCGAGTCGTGACTTGAGGTCCAGGTGAGGCGCTCGCGCTGCGCGCGCGACGCTGTGACGTCCTCCACTGTCCAAATGGTGCCCTTGGAGCGGTCCCCCGGCGCCACAGCCCGTCCACGCAACCGGGCCCAGAAGACCTTGCCTTCGGAGCGCATCAGCTCGACCTCGCCATTGAACGCTCCGTCGCGCATGAAGGCGGGGCCCGCACGCGCGGAGAGCTCGTCATAAGCTTCCTGGGTGGGATAGATAGTGGACGCAGGCCGGCCTACGAGATCGCCTCTCTTGAGTCCGAACACTTCGCAGAACTCCCGGCTCACCATCTCGAATCGACCCTCACGCGTGAGCGCGATGCCGATGTCGGCGTGGTCGAGCACGGCCTCGATTTGCGAGAGAAGGGCGTCGGTCTCCTCCTGCTTCTGGTGGCGCTGCTCGACCACCCGCGCGAACGCTCGTCCCAACTGTCCCACCTCGCCGTGTCCGCGAGGCCAATCCTCCGCGGAAAAGTCGCCCTCCGACAACAGCAGGTTGGCACGCGAGCGAAGCCGGGAAATCGGACGAGTGATGAGCCACGCCAGCCCGCCGGAGAGTGCCGCCACCGCGAGCGCCACCCAGGCGGCGGAGCGCCAAGCTGTCTTGCGGGCGGAAGCCAACGGCGCGAGCACCACCGCCAAGGGGGTCAGGCGCACCAAAGTCCAATCGGTGTCTGGGATACCGGCCATCGCCACCAGGTGCCCCCGGCTCAACGTGGTCCTGGCGATGGTGTCTATCGAACTGCCGGACGCACGCCAGAGTTCGAATGCGTCGGTAAGCCCTTGCTCGTCGGCCGCACGTCCCAAAAGACGCACCGGATCGGTGTGAGCCATGAGCACCCCCTGGCGGTTCATGACAAGGACGCGCGACGCCTTCTCGCGAACTGTGCGCGCCGCCGCAGAGAAAAGGTTGTTCGAATTAAGCGCCAACACCCCGGCGAGGACTCCCAGCACCTCGCCGCCGGCGCCCCGCACGGAGATCGCCATGACGACCACGGGCGTATTGACGCGCTTGGCCGCCAACGGCTCGGAGATGACGGGCTGGTCGGTCTTCAGCGCCTGCTGGAAATAGGTCCGATCGCGGATGTTGGGCAGGTCCGACGAGAGCTTGCCCAGGGAGACGCGCCCGAGCAGATCGCCACTGGACCGGGCCGCAAGAACGCCCTCGAACAGCGATCCAAGGGCCGCGTTGGCCAGCAGGTACTGCCGCATGGCCTCTGGGTCGGTCCACATTTCGTCAGGAGACTGCCGTGCCGCTGCCTTCAGCGCGTCACGCAGCATGTCGACCTTCGTACCAAGCAGCGTCGCGGTGCGCTCGGCGTCCTCGCCTTCGCCCTGCACCAGGATTTGCTCCATGTTGCTTTCGGTAGTAACGAACGCGAAATGGGCAGTGACGACGGCGGCCGCCGCTGCGGCCGCCACGGCAATGGCGACGATCTGGAACTTGAGCGTGTAAATCCAGGCCAGACGTCGGCGAGTCGGGCGGGCAATGTCCATCACAGGAATGCTACTCCCGTGCGCTTCAGCGGCATGCATCCGGCAGCATCGTCTCCGGCTCAAGGGACAGTCTCAAGGTGAGCCGACTGGCCGCTTACCGTGCAGCGCTTGCTCCAGAACATCGAGCACAAAGTCCGTGAGCATTGAATTACTGACCCCCCAGCACTTAGCCCTGCCAGGGCAGTCCGCGCACGCGCTCGCGCTTTTCTTCTTCCTCGAAATGCGCCAGCGAAGGCTTGATCAGGTCGCTGCGCGCCACGAGGCCCACCAGTGCCAGTGACTGCGCGTCCTTCACTACAGGCAAGCGTTCGAGCCTATGACGCGCTAGACGGGTCGCGACCATGCGGCAGTTGTCGCTTGGCAGCGCGAAGTACAGCGGCACATCGGCGCAGGCATCGCCCACCGTGGCAATCGGATTGCGTGTGCCCAGCGCGGCCAGCATTGCACGGTCGGCCATACCGATCACCGCACCGTTTCGTAGCACCGGAAACGCGCGGTGTGCCTGCCCCTCGCCGAAGAACTTGAACATCGCCTGCGCCACCGGCAGCGCCGCGTCGATGCTACGCACTTCGCGCGTCATCACTTCGTCGACCGAGTGGCGCTCCAGCGGATCGATGCCGTATTCGCGGTAGATGTGATAGCCGCGGCGCGCGATCTTCTCAGTGAGGATCGAGCGGCGCATGGTGAGCACCGTGAAGCCGTAGGCCACCGCCGAGGTGGTGAGCAGCGGCAGCAGCGCATTGCTGTCGTGCGTGAGGCCGAAGGCGAAGATGGTAGCGGTGAGCGGCGCGCGCATTACGCCTCCCAGGGTGGCCGCCATGCACACCAGCGGCCACAACATCGGGTCGTTGCCGGGCAGCACGTGCGACAGCACCGCGCCCAGGCCAGCGCCCATCATCAGCAGCGGCGCGAGCACGCCGCCCGAAGTGCCAGAGCCCAGCGAGATGACCCAGATGACAGCTTTCACGGCCAGCAGCGCGGCCACCACGCCGAGCGCTAGATGTCCGTGCAGCAGGTCGCCAATGACGTCGTAGCCCACGCCCAGCGCGCGCGGCTGGAAGTACCCGCCGATGCCCACCGCCAGGCCGCCAATGGCGGGCCACCACATCCAGTGCACGGGCAGCTTGCCGAACCAGTCCTCCACCTTGTAGAGCGACAGCGACAGCGAGGCCGACAGCGCACCGCACAGCACGCCGGCCACCACGCAAGACAGCATGGCCAGCGGGCCGGGCACGGCCGTCTGCAGGGGGAACAGCGGCCCTGCGTCCATCAGCAGCGGCCGCGTGAAGCCCGCGACCGCGCAGGCGACGGCCACCGGGAGCAGGCTGCGCGGTCGCAGCTCGAACAGCAGCAGCTCGACCGCCAACAGCACGGCGGCCACCGGTGTTCCGAACACGGCCGTCATGCCAGCGGTGGCGCCCGCCACCAGCAGCGCCTTGCGCTCGGCGGCAGTCAGATGAAAGTACTGCGCGATCAGCGAGCCGATAGCACCGCCCGTCATGATGATCGGCCCCTCGGCACCGAACGGGCCGCCGCTGCCGATCACGATGCCCGAGGACAGCGGCTTGAGTACCGCGACCTTCGGCGACATCTTGCTCTTGCCGAACAGGATTGCCTCGATGGCCTCGGGAATGCCGTGGCCGCGGATCTTGTCGGAACCGTAGCGCGCGACAAGACCCACTATGAGCCCGCCGATCACCGGCACCACGATCACCCAGGCGCCCAACGTGTGCGTGGCCGGCGAGCGGTCGACCAGCGAGAAGGTCTGGAAGAAGAAGAGATTGGTGAAGAAGCGGATCAGATCGAGCAGCACGCGCGCAGCCACGGTGCTGATGGCGCCGATGGCGATGGCCATGGCGGTGATGCGCAGCAGGCGCGCGTTGAGGGCAAAGTCGCCACGAGGGGGGTGGGAGGCTGGGGTCATGGTGCGTCGGGAAGATCGATCTGCGGCACCTTGAACGCGCCCTTGAGCGACAGGAGTTCCGCGCGGTGCAGTTCGCCCAGGCGCTCGAGCAGCTTCTGGCCGGCGGGCAGCAGGTGAATCTCGACCTGACGGCGGTCTGTGTCGCTGGGCCGGCGCGCCACGAGTTCGAGCGCCTCGCAGCGCGTAACGAGCGCCACCGCCCCATGCGGCTGCAACTGCAGTCGCTCGGCGATCTCACCGACCGACGCCCATTCGCGGCCGGGCGAGCCCTTGATATGAAGCAGCACCAGATACTGCTGCGGCGTGAGGCCTTCGCCCTGTGCGGCGCGCTCGGAGAAACGCTCGAAGCGGCGCATTTGGTAGCGGAATTCGGAGAGCGACTCGAAGTCTTTTTTACTAAGCTTGCGGACGGATGACATGACCGAGAGCAAATGGGAAAGACCGAATATATCACGTCATGATATATTCGTGCGACATGCGTGTCATCAGAACTGCTGCGACCTCTGCCCTAGATTTGACGCTCTGCAGCGGACAGCATCGTCTCCGACTCGCGGAACAATCTCAAGCTGGTTGACTGGTCGCTTCTGCAACTACGTTGGCTTGGTTGAGAGCATGTCCACATGGGTCCCCTTCGCAGCCGATCGCCGGAAAAGCCCGTCGTGCGATCGACGTCACCACGCCGGTCGGCCTACGTGATCGCGCCTTGATCGGGTTGATGGTCTACACCTTCGCCCGGGTCGGCGCCGCGATCGGCATGAAGGTCGAGGATGTCTATGTGCAGGGTCGCCTCACCTGGGTGCGCCTGCACGCGAGGGGCGGCAAGGTCCACGAGATGCCCTGCCACCACCACCTTGAGCAGACGTAGATGCGTATCTAAGCACTGCAGGCGTGGGGGACGACACGAAGGCGCTTCTGTTCCACTCGGCCAAAGGACGGGTAGGGCAGCTGTCAACGCTGCCAATGAGCCAGGCCTACGTCTACCGCATGATCGGCCGCTGCGCCGCGGCCGCCTCGGTTGACACCAAGGTCGGATGCCACTCCTTCCGCGCCACCGAGTACCTGCGCAATGGCGGAAAGCTCGAAGTGGCCCAGCAGATGGCCAACCATGAGAGCGCCCGCACGACCGAGTTCTACGACAGCCGACAGGATCATTTGTCGCTCGACGAGATTGAACGAATCCTGATCTGAAGAGTACATCCAATGGGCTGTCTGCTCACAAAACTGGGTGACTGGACACCTGCGCCGGGCGTTGCATCGAGCCGGCCGTGCCTGTTGACACCGCCGTCCAGACCCTCAAATGGTGACTACTTCTTCATTGGCTCGGCAGCGGTTCCGCTCTTCGTCATGGTGGCGCCATCCTTCTTCATCAAGTCGGAGCACATGGCGTCCTTCTTCATCTGAGCGTCGTCCTTCTTCGTACCGGCTGGGGACATTGCCATGTGCTCCTTGCACTGCTGCAAGGTCATGACCATGGTGCTGCCACTGTCCTTTTTCATCGCTTCCTGGGCGTACGCGCTGCTACCTGCCAACACCAAGCCGATGCCCAAAAGGGCTGTTGCGAAAACTTTCATGACGCGTCTCCTGAGATTGAAAGCTCCAGCCTGGGGCCCAAAATTTGGGCAGGAATCGGAGCAAGGCCTGCGCCGCCGTAGGCAGTGACGCCTGCGCTGACGTTGACGCCCAAAAATGGCCCTTCCGTGCATTGATTAGCAGGAGCCCTGTACCTACATCGAGATGGGCCAATTTCTACGGCTTGCGACCACTTTGAGCTCGAGGATGAATGTGCGCGTGCGCTACGCGCTCAACGCCAGTGCCACCCCCGGTAGCACTGGCCAACCTTGAAGGATTGATCATGAATACCACCACCTCCGCCGATTCCGGCCGTCTCGTCACCGGCCTTTTCCCTGATCGTGCCAGCGCAGAGAGCGCCTATGGCGCCACCCAGGCGCGTGGCTACTCCAAAGATGACGTCAACCTGGTGATGTCGGATGAAACCCGAACTCGCCACTTTTCTGATGAGGCAGGAATTGAAACGGAGCTCGGCAACAAGGCTGCCAAGGGAGCCGGCGTTGGCGGCGCGATTGGAGGCACTGTTGGAGCCACGATCGCGGCCATCGCCGCCCTCGGAACGAACCTCGTGCTACCCGGACTCGGCCTGGTGATCGCTGGGCCCCTGGCAGCGGCTGCAGCCGGCGCTGGTGCCGGCGCTGCGAGCGGCGGCCTGATCGGCGCGTTGATCGGATGGAACATCCCTGAAGAACGCGTCAAGGACTATGAAAGTGGCATCCAAAAGGGCGGAATTCTGATGGGTGTGCGTGCGAAAAGTGACGAAGACGCGCTCCATTTTGAAGACCAGTGGAAGCAAAACCGCGGCGAGCACATTTACCGCTGATTATTGATTGCAGGTTGCCCGCCTGACGCTTTCTTCGGGCGGACGGCGAGCCACTTCGCTCTCGAAAGGGGCACGGTGCTCGCCGGCTACACCTGAGCTGACATTGCCTAGTGCCTGGTTATGAGCTGTGCATTTACGGCACCGCGACATGGCTCAACCAACCGGGCTATGTCATCAATGACGTTTCCGCCTGCAGCATGGGCGTCACCCCACAAGCGAAGAATGCTGAGCGCAACTGGGTACTCAGCAACCAACTGCTCAATCGTGATTCCGCTCTGCGCTCGCTTCTCCCCATGGGCCTGCGCCGAGGTGATCCTACTGTCTCGTGACTTCCCTAAGGTCTGAAAGGCATTGGGCGCTTGCCGAAGAGAGTTCAGGATGATCTGCTCGGACGTTTAGCAGGCGCCAAACGCCGGCTTTGTAAACGACCCCCACCTGGTCGACGTTAAGAACGGGAAACTCTGCGCTGAACGGCCAGAAGTGAGCCATCTTCTGCCTGGCGGTCCAGGTCGGGTGCGACAGTGTCACCCGCACCGCTTGCATGAACTGGCCATGGCTAAAGGCATACACCAGCGCGTTCGCCGGCAAAGATTCGAGTCGCTGCAGGGTGAGGTCGACCCGCTGCAGCAGCGTGTCGAAGCTCTCGGCACCGGGGCCGTCGCAATAGGCAGGATCTGCCGTTTCCCAAAATGCTTCGATATGAGGAAGTCGCTCCGCGCGTGACGTTCCGTTCCAGCGCGACGGCTCAAGGTACGTGAACTCCTCCATCGGCACCACTTCCACAGGGACGCCCGGGTAGCGCTTGATCGTGGGCTGGGCGGTGAGGTGCGTGCGCAGGTAGGGCGACAGCACGATCAGGTCCGGCCGGTGCTCCCAGCTGGCCGCGACGGCGGCCGCCTGGGCATGCCCTGCCGCCGTGAGCTCGAGCTTCGACAGGTCGAACGACGGCACGCCGGCGTTGCCGGTGCTTTCACCATGGCGAACAAAGATGACTTTCATTTCCCCCCTGTGCGTCGCCCAGGATGGGCGTCGCTGAAATTGTGACCCTCGACCGCGTTCACAGGATTCCCGTTGAGCACCGCAGGTGCGAATAAGGGAGCGAAGAGATAGAGCCGGCGCAGCCGGTGCTAGCTCTTCGCCTATCCTGCCCCGCTGTCTCCGTCCATTAAATGGCATGCGTGTTGGGTTGAGTCTCGATTTTCCGCAAGCGGAAATCCATTTCTTCCCGACCGACGATCCATCGGATGCCGGTAGAAACGCTGTGGATGCGCGATCCACACGTGGCTTCGCCACGTGCGATCACGTTGTTGACTCCAAGGAAGGAAACCTCTGGTCGTTTTTTCCACCGCTGAGCCGCCAAAAAACGGCCGTGGATGCCGGGCGGCCGATTGGCTGGCCACCCCTACTCGAACAGCTCGGCGTGCGTTCCGAGTCGCACAAAAGTGATGTGCTCGCCGGCGACCTGGTAGATCAGCAGCAAGTCGCCCTTGACGTGGCACTCGCGGTGGTCCGCCCACTCGCCCTGCAGCTCGTGGTCGAACCACTCTGCGGGAAGCGGACCGTCATTGGCCAGGAGCAAAAGCATTGCTTCCTTGGGCCGATTCATGTCGTGGCGACCGGAATGCGACAGGCGGGTCCAGTCCTTGTGGAACTGCCTGGTGAACGACGAGCTTTTAGGAAGGCTTGCGTGCTTCTTTTTTTGGGGCGCTTTCGAGGGCATCGAAAAGACTTTCAGAGTTCTCGAAGCGCTCGCGGGTGGACTCCCGAGCTTCCACCATCGCTGCGACAGTCGTGGCATTGGGCTGTCGCACCGCGAACGGCAAGCCCTTCTCATCCACCACCTTGCGCAGAAACAGTCGGATCGCGTCGCTCAGGTCCAGACCCAGGCTTGCAAGCACCTCGACAGATTTTTCCTTGAGTTCGGGCTCGATCCGCGATCGGATCTCCGCCGACTTCAGTTTTCTTTCAGCATGTGCCTGCATGTAATTTCCGATGGTGGGTGCGGAGGCATGTAGCCATTTGGCCGCGATATGTGGGGAAGCAGAGCGTCGTCATTGTAGCTACATCGACGCTACAAATCTAGGCAGTGTAGCAATCGGGACGGTTGAAGGTCATCGATCTTTAATCCGATGGATCACGCACAGAGGCTGTCGAATGCTTTCCCTTCACCCTACCCTGCCCTAAGAGGTGATCGAGCCTCTACGGGCCTCTACAGCGCTAGGACGAGCCCACTTTGACCTTTGCGCCCCTTTGTTGCCAAGCCGTTTTGGGTGAGACCTTGTGTCGAGGGCGAAGCCCTGGCAAGCGCAGCGCGCAGGACTCGCGAAGCGAGCCGAAGAGGGGGGTCGGCGCGTAGCGCTCTTCATTTCCCCCCTTGGGGGGACTGTTATGAAGGCTTCTACGCTCGCCTATGCGTTCCATTTCTTATAGATTAAAGAAAGATTAGAAGAAGATTAGTGTTTTAGGGCGGCACGCGTAACCCGTTGATACAGTTGGGGATTTTCGATTTTCGAGAGTGCCACTGGGGAACAGAATGCCGTGCCACCGGGAGCGGAATGCCGTGCCACCGGGAGCGCAGTGCCGTTGCGCCGGGAGCGGAATGCCGTGCCCTGGGGAACAGAATGCCGTGCCATCGGGAGCGGAATGCCGTGCCGTTGTCCACAGGGAGCGGAATGCCGTGCCGTTGTCCACAGGGAGCGGAATGCCGTGCCGTTGCCCACAGGGAGCGGAATGCCGTGACCTCTCTCCCTTTGACCGGCCACAAAAGGCTCGTTTCGCATGCAAACTGCGCTCCCATGGCCCCCGATCGGGAGCGGAATGCCGTGCTTTATGTAGGCACTCCCTCTGCGCCGCGCCGCCGCGCTGTGACTTCGGGCTGCGAACCGGGAGCGGAATGCCGTGCCTCTCAGCGCTCGAGGTACCGCTTCTGGCTCTTTGAAGGACGCCGCGTCACCACCACGCAGTCGTTCTCGTCGATCAACCAGCCCGTGATCGACGTTTCCTTGGTCACCAGCAAATCCAGGGCGGTGCGAAGCAGCTTGCGGAAGTCGCCCAGCCGCTGGGACGCCTTGGCGCCGCATAGATCGCGGATCGTGGCCACCTTGTAGGGAATCTGAACTGCATGGCTGCTGTAGAAGCCGTGCAGCCATTTGGCTAGGTTCGCATTGCCCAGCTGCTGCCGCTCGCTCCAGTCGATGTACGTGTTCCCAGCTTGGTAGAGCTTGAGGAGCTGCGGCGACACCTCGATCACGTAAGTCTGCGCGGCCTCGTCGCGGTAGTAGCTTTGCACCATCGTTCCACCAAACGCCTGCCCTTCTTCCTTGATCGTGATTTCGACCACGGCACCCGTCAGCCGCGAAATATCTTCCTTCAGCTGCTCATGCTGCTCCCGGCCGTGATGCCGGCCCAGCATCGTGAGCATGGAATGCGCGGAAAACCGCACCTGCGAACCCAGATCCTGCGTTCGCGCCAAGTGGATGATGGTTTCCCATGTATCCAGATCGGTCTGGTTCAGGCGTTCGCCTTTGAACCGGACTTCGATGCCCTTCACGGACGCCAGCAACGTCCGCTTCTTGACGACATCGCGCACGTTGCTGATGCTGAAAAGAGCGCCGCGCAACAGCGCGTTCGGCACCGCACGAACCGAATCGGGCCAGAGCGGCAACTGCGCCGGCAGCGCTTCCTGATTGCCGGCTTGGCGCGCCAGCTCGGCATTGGCCTTTTCCACCCGCGCTTTCAGCCACTCCTCGGAATCCTTCTTGTCCATCGCAGCGCCCTCAGACCGTCTTCTGCGTGGCGGTTTCCAGCGCCTGCAGCGCCTGGTCGAGCAGTTCTCCCAACGGCACCCCCCGCTGGTCTGCCAGCCGGTAGAAGCGGGCCACCGTCTCGGCTGTGGCCTTGACGTTGAGTTGCTGGTTACGGCCTGTCGTGTAGCGCCGGCGCTTCAGCGCCGCCTTGGGTACCGTCTCGGCAACCACCGGCTGCCGGCTCGGGAAACCCATCTCGGTCGCAATGCGCTCGATCTGCTGAGGCTCGACCGGCTTTGGCTGCGCCTTGGGGGCGAAGTCGCTCAGGTCGTTGAATGGATTCACTCGGCTCATGTCAAGCCTCCTTGGCGGTTTGTGCTTCGGCCGTAGTCCCATGCCCTGCCCTGAGCAAACCGATCACCTCGGCGGCGAACGCTTCGGCATTGGCAATGGCTTTGTCCAGGTTGCCAACTTCGGCGGGGTTCAAGCGTTCCAGCGGTTGGCGGAACGAGAAAACAGCCCGGAATGCTTCGCGCTCGTGCAGTTCGGCCTTGAGCACCGGCACGCCGGCATCAAGCAGCCCGCGCTGGATGTGCGCCATGTTGCGCGTGCGAATCGCCACGCTCGTACGCGTCAGCAGCACGGTGAAGGGCACCGGCCGCCTTGACATTTTTTCCTGCTGTTTGATCACGCGCAGCGCCCGGCTGGCCTGCTCCGCATCAAGCTGCGAGCCCTGCGTCGGGACGATGACCAGGTCAGCCTGGCTGACCGCCAGCAGCACGATCTTCGCGGCCGTGCCTTCCAGGTCGACCACCACGAACGGGGTCAGCGCGGCCGCCTCCTCGATCCGCTCCAAGATGTTTTCCTCGTCAGCATCGGCGATCACCGTCAGGTTCGGCGCCTCGGCAGCACCCGCCCAACTTTTGATCGGGTGGTTCGGATCGGCGTCTATGACCGTCACCGGTGCGCCACGCGCCAGCTCACAAGCCAGGATCAATGCGGCAGTGGTCTTCCCGGCACCCCCCTTGGGACTGACAAAAACAATCGTCGGCATGGCATCCCTTAGCTATCTGGTAGCTACCAATATATCACCGATATCGGATAGCTATATGGTATCTTTTAGATATCTAATTTATTAGGTAGCTACCAGATATCTTAGACACTCGGTCATCTCGCGCTTCAGCATAGTTGGCGGGCGGTTAAAACGTTTGCTGCAGACGCGACGTTGGAAAACTCGCCTGGATCCTGTTCGATGCCATGGTGTTTCCCAGATCGGCCCGACGCAGTCGAAGCGCTCGATGCCGATGCCCACACGCTCGAATTTCTGCGGGTACCGTACTGGCACTGCAAGCCGATCCTCGCCTTCGGCGCCTCCCAGGCGTTGCTGGCCGAGGCGCAGATTCCGGCGTTGCCGGATGGCTCAGCAGCACCGGGTTGAACCTCGCCGACGCAGTGGATGCAGACGCTGCGACCGCTGACTTCATCATGGCGATCGTCTCGCCGCAGCAATACGGCCGGGAAAACGATCCGCCGATGGTCTGAAGAGAGCGATCCGACCGGCCTTCAAGAGGTCGGAGCCTGCGGGCAACCTCAAGTACGAGCTCCACGGCCCAAGATGCATGGTCACTGGACCCTCATCAAAATCAAGAGCCTGGCACATCTATGCAAAAAGCGGGTAGGTTTTCTCTGGCGGGACGAGTACTGCAACCCTCACGTCCTCGAAGAGCAGCTAGCAGCATGGTCACCCAAAAAGGGACTTATGACGCTGCTTGTATTTTTGGTCGAAGACGACCCCGCCATTCGCGCAAGTTTGGTCAACTCGATGTCGAGCTTGCTCGATGTGCGCTTCGTTGGGCATGCCACAAGCGAGCAGGAAGCCATCCACTGGCTCACAAGCCATCGAGGTCAATGGAATCTGGCCGTCGTCGACCTGTTCATCGAGGGAGGCACGGGGTTTTCGGTGATGGCAAGCATCTCCCGCCCGCTTCAAAGCGAGCATGTCGTCGCATTGACCAATTCTGCAACGCCGGAAAACAAGCGTAGCGCCTTGCAGTGCGGCGCTCATGCGGTGTTTGACAAGACTGCAGAGATTGGCAATTTCTTTGTGTACTGCGAGTCTTTGGAGGCTGCCTGATCCCCTCGAGCGGCCTGACGCGCAGCGACAAGGCAGTGATCCTCTCAACGCGGTTCGGTGAGGCGTACCTGACGCTGAAGAGGCCCCCCAACCCAAGCACCTCAACAAACACATGAACCTTATTGACCTTCTTCAGTGGCCGGCGTTCGTTGCATCACTGGGCGCTGCTTGGCTGGTGGCCTCGAATGCCAAGGCTCGCCGCAACATTGGCTTCTGGGTGTTCTTGGTGAGCAATGTGCTCTGGACGATCTGGGGTTTGCACGAGAGCGCCTACGCACTGATTGCGCTGCAGGTTTGCCTGGCTGTCCTGAACGTCAGGGGCCTGCGCAAGACCGACGACGCTAAGAACGCGAAGTAGTGAATCAGGGAGGGCGCGAGCTTCTGCAACCCCTGAAAGCACGCCTCAGGGTGTAGTCATCGAAATGTTTCGTACGTAGTGAACAGTGGCGGTCCTACGTGAACTGAATGGCCTTGAATCCTAAATTGGTGGCCCCTACGAAAAGAACCGGAGAAGAAATATGGCCTCAACACGTGCTCCAATCGATGCCTGCACCCTGCTGGACGCAGATCACCGAAAAGTAAAGACGCTTTTCAAAGACTTCGAGGAAGTCGCAACTTCCAAAGCCAAGACCGCCGCTGCCAAGCGCCGGGCGCTCGCAGACCAGATCTGCCTCGAACTGACTGTCCATGCGCAGATCGAGGAAGAAATCTTCTATCCCGCGCTGCGCGCGGCGATCAAGGAAGAAGACCTGCTGGACGAGGCCGAAGTCGAGCACGCCAGCGCCAAGGAACTCATCGCGCAGATCCAGTCGGGCGATGAGAGCGACCCGAAGTGGTCGGCCAAGGTCACTGTGCTGGGCGAATACATCGACCACCACGTGAAGGAAGAGCGCAATGAAATCTTCGTGAAGGCACGCGCTGCGAAGAAGCTTGACCTTGTCGGCATGCGCGAGCAGCTAACCGCCCGCAAGGAACAGCTGATGGAAGAGAACGCAGGCGCCACGGCCTGAGAGCCGTGGCGACCTATTGCCACGGTGCGCGTTAGTGCGCCGGCGCGTCGATCTCGTTACTGGTGTAACCCTTGAGTCGCTCCGCTCCGGCGTTCCAGCTATCGACAAAACCCTCTCGCGGGTTTTATTTGCATCGTAGCGTTGACAAAGTTGGGGGTGGTCAGGCTCTTCACAGCTTTGGGATAAAACATCGGTTATGGCCTCCCACCTTCCCTCTCCCGATTCCGACGAGCCGCTCGGCTCGATGCCCGACACCTCGAGCTCGTCTTACGCCCAGCGCTCTGCGCTGCTTTCGATTTTTGATCGCTTTGCCAGCCGCGTGACACGTTGGGCGGGCTCGCCGGCAGCCTTCTGCCTGGCTCTGGCCGTGGTGGCTCTGTGGGCGGCGATGGGGCCGGTATTTCGCTACTCGGAGGACTGGCAGTTGGTAATTAACACCGGCACCACCATCGTGACCTTTCTCATGGTGTTCCTTATCCAGCAAAGCCAGAACAAGGACAGCGTGGCGCTTCATTTAAAGATCAACGAACTGTTGGCCGCCAGCCAGACGGCGAGCAATCGGATGATCGGCATCGAGGATCTCGACGAACAAGATCTGCGCGAGGTGGCAGCGTTCTACAGCCGGCTTGCGGCCCGGGCCAACGCCGCAGGGCCGATCAAGGAGCGCCACTCGATCGATGAGGAAGAAGGCGTCGCGACGGCCGCTGCACGGTCAGGCGCCCCCGGCGGTTAGCGAGGCGCGCACTTGCGGGCGGTCAACCCGTCAAGAACTCGACCAACGAGTCGATCGGCGCAGGCTTTTCATGGTGCAGCCAGTGGGTGGCCCCAGCGACGTGGATCACTTCGCCTTGACCGCAATACTGAATCGCAGCCTCGGCGAAGTCCTTGCCCAGCGCGGAGTCCAAGTCACCCCACAGCACGCGCACCGGCATCCCGGTACGCGCGTGCGAAGGCCGGGGCATCGGCATCGCCCGGTACTGAAGCAGTCCGATGTCGGTTATCTGGAATGGCTGGATGCGATCAACGAGGCTTCGCGCCGAGCATGGGCGCAGCCATTTCGTACTACACGATGTTCACCCTGGCACCCTTGCTTGTGCTGGTCATTGCAGTGGCGGGCTGGCGTTCCTGCTGATGGTCTCAGTACCTTCACCTCATCTTTCCAGCCATATGCCCAGTGCTGGCTCGGCCTATGAGGAAAAAATTGCCAAGGCACGAACGCGGTGGAAGCGTACAAGTAAAACCTGAAAATATGATTGATAAAGGACGTTATCATTCATGAATGAAGACGTTCGACAGGAAGGCAAAGATGGACGAGATGGAAACGCTCGACTGCCAGGGCTGGCACTTCCTGTGCAGTGGCGAGCAGCTGCCTACCGGTGAGTTCCATGCGGCCGTGCGTTACAAGGCGCCACCTGATGGCCAGGTTCGCACGCTGTTTCTTGATCCCAATCGATACGACTCCGCAAAGCAGGCGCTAGAGCGCGCCAAAGAAGTGGCGGTGAGGTGGGCCCATGCGCGCGGCGGCGACGGCCGTGGGGATGCTTGACCTGACGCTTGGCGCTCATACCCCCAGCAGGGGGCTACACCCGCGCCGGCGGCACCGGCAGCTTTCCAAGAGGCCTCCATGGAACCCGTGACGATCACTGCAACGCTGGAGCCGCATGTAGCCACCCAGCTCGCGCAGTTCTGCAAGCGCAGCACCTTCGACATCTTCTTTGAGCTCACAGAGGCACACCTGCCGCACGAGGAGCGCACGGCCAGGGCCGATCAAATGATTGCCGGCATAGGCGCCGTGGCCACGGCCCTGGCCGACGCCGGCACCGCGCCTCGGTGAGCACGCAGCGAGGCCCGACATGAACGCAGATGCTTGATCTGACGCTTGAGAACCGCGGCTTGGTCGAGGACGGCACCTCGGCTTCAGTCGCCTCCCGCCTGCCGGCGCTCTTTACGCCGACGCCGGCAGCAGCAAACCGAACGCTGGAATTCTTCACCGCCAACATCCGCAATCCGAACACACGCAGGGCCTACGCGCGCGCCGTGGTGGGGTTTGCGACCTGGTGCGAGGGTCAGGGACTCCACGAGCTCGCGGCGCTGCGTCCGGTTCACGTCGCCGCCTACGTCGAGCAGCTGCAGGGCCATCTCTCGGCACCCTCCGTGAAGCAGCACCTGGCCGCGTTGCGTGTGCTGTTCGACTGGCTGGTGGTCGGCCAGGTCGTGCCCTTCAACCCGGCCAGCGCGGTGCGCGGCCCGAAGCACTCGGTCCGAAAGGGAAAAACACCCGTGCTGACCGCCGAGGAGGCGAGGGCGATGCTCGACGCGATCGACGTCACCACGCCAGTCGGCCTGCGCGATCGCGCCTTAATCGCCTTGATGGTCTACACCTTCGCGCGCGTCGGTGCGGCCATCGGCATGCGCGTCGAAGATGTATACATACAAGGCCGTCGCACCTGGGTACGCCTGCACGAGAAGGGCGGCAAGGTCCACGAGATGCCCTGCCACCACAACCTCGAAGAGTACGTCGATGCGTATCTAAGCACCGCCGGGGTGGGTGACGACAAAAAGGCGTTTCTGTTTCGCTCGGCCAAGGGGGGAGGTGGGCAGCTGTCAGCGCTGCCGATGAGCCAGGCTGACGTCTACCGCATGATTGGCCGCCGCGCCGCGGCTGCCTCGGTCGACACCAAGGTCGGATGCCACTCCTTTCGCGCCACCGGCATCACCGAGTACCTGCGCAACGGCGGAAAGCTCGAAGTGGCTCAGCAGATGGCCAACCATGAAAGCGCACGCACGACAGGGCTCTACGACAGGCGGCAAGACCAAGTGTCGCTCGATGAGGTTGAGCGGATCAGGATCTAAGTGAGAGGCCCTATACCCGCCAGCGGCACACCCGTCGATCTGACAACTCCGCATCGCGGGCGGCCGCGTCAGGGGCATTGTGCGCAGGCTGAAATTGATCTCCTATACCGCTGACTTCCAGCCGGCGCACAACATCGTCTATGCGGCAATTCAGGCTCATTGTTATTGGCGCTTCTGCCGGCGGTCTCGAAGCGCTTAAGCGCGTTCTGACCGACTTTCCAGCTAAGCTCCCGGCAGCTATTGCGGTCGTGTTGCACACCCATGCAACGAGCCCGCGGTACATGGCCGGCATCCTGGACAGGCATAGCAGCCTTCCCGTCGCATACGCAATAGACAGGGACGAGCTGTCCCCCGGCCGCG
>NZ_JAYLVN010000035.1:0-21334 GCF_046156345.1 Variovorax sp. H27-G14 | reverse complement strand
GGCGGCGCTGTGACGCCGCCGCGAGGATTGTTTGGAGTCTTCCAGGGTGTCCACCTAACTTGTCTTGGTGGACACCATCCTTGCCGCGGCCGCCGCCGCGTTCAAGATGGGATTGCCGGACGCTTACCCTCAACCTGCTGCACGAGGCTGGCTGGTATGGCGCGTCCTGCCTTCCGCTCGTCGCCGTCTATGCCGCATTAGCCGTGCCGATCCTTCTGGCAAGCGGGATCGACGCGTTTCCGAACGGAACAACATGACCATCAATCGACGTGAACTCCTCACCGCATTTGCCCTCGGCTCCGTTGCCGGTGGGATTCGCGCCGCCGAGAGCTACCCTAGCAAGCCGATCACGATCGTCTACCCGTACGCGGGCGGAAGTGCGTCGGACACCCTGACGCGTCAATTTGGCGAGATCCTCTCCAAGGCGTTGGGGCAACCGGTGGTGGTGGAGTCCAAGCCGGGTGCCGGCGGGTCCATGGCTCTGGAGCAGGTGACGCGGGCACCTGCGGACGGCCACACGCTGGTGCTGACCGCCAGCGGCACGATGTCGGTGAACCCGCATATCTACAACCTTAAGTACAAGCCGGTCGAGGATCTCGCGCCCATCGCCATCCTCGTGGACATTCCATTCATTGCAGTGTCCAACCTGTCATTCCCGGCGAAGAACCTCAAGGAATTCATCGCAGTAGCCAAGGCTCAGCCCGGCACCCTCTCGTTTGGCAACGCCGGCTCAGGAACGCAGGCGCACCTGACGCAGGTGATGTTCTTGAAGGCCGCGGGCATCACCGCGAACATCGTTCCCTACAAGGGTGGGGCTCCGATGACAACCGACCTGCTCGGAGGCCATGTCGATGCGGCTTTCGACAACGCAGCCGCGCAGGTGGCGAACGTGCAGGCGGGCAGGGTCCGGCCTCTTTTCGTCACAACACAGACACGCAGTCCAACCTTGCCAGATGTGCCGACCGCGGACGAGGCGGGGCTGCCGGGCTTCGTGGCGTCCGGCTGGTTCGGACTCGCTGTACCTAAGGGAACCCCGCTGCCGATCATCGAGAAGCTGAACCGCATCGTAGTCGCTGCGATGAAGGATTCCGCAACCCGACGCAAGTTGCTGGAGGCAGGGTGGATGCCCGTCGGGAGTTCCCCGGAAGAGGCGGCTGCGCGCGCGCGAGCCGACCTGGTGCGTTTCGGCGCCATCGTGAGCCAGCTCGGTCTGAAGCCGAACTGAGCTCCCCATTTTTCAAAGGACCCCTTATGAACCGTCGATACATCGCGGCCACCTTTGCTGCTGCCTTCCTGGCAGCCGCCTCCATTTCGGTGGGTGCGCAAACAGCAAGCTGGCCCACCAAGCCCATCACCCTCGTCGTGCCACAAGCGCCCGGCGGAGGCACCGATGTGCTGGGCCGACTTTGGGCCGACTTTGTCGGCAAGTCGCTGAAGACAACCATCGTGGTGGAAAACAAGGCGGGTGCCAACGGCGTGGTCGCATCCACGTACGTGGCGAAGCAGCCAGGCGACGGCTACACGTTCATGGTTGCCGGCATCTCTTACCTCGCGTTCAACCCGTTCACTTACAAGTCCCTGCCGTACAACCCGGAAAAGGATTTCGAAGGCGTGGCGCTGCTGGTCAACACGCCGTTCCTGCTGGTGGCGAGTCCCGAATCGGGGATCAAATCAATGGCCGACCTGGCGGCCCAAGCCAAGTCCAAGCCTGATCAGCTCAATTTCTCGTCGGCCGGCAAGGGCAACTCCACCCACCTGGTCATGGAGATGCTGGCGGAGCGGCTCGGCGTGAAGCTCACCCATGTTCCATATAACGGCGCAGGCAGGGGACTGACCGGGGTGATGGCAGGCGAAGTCCAGCTCATGGCGGACGTGCTGAATACGGCAGCTGTCCAGGCGAAGGCAGGCAAGGTGACTGCGATTGCGGCGGTCGCCCCGAGGCGGGCCGCCGGCCTGCCGGACGTGCCCACCATGGCGGAAGCCGGCCTGAAGGATTTCCCGCAACCTGGCTGGTACGCACTGATCGCACCTGCAGGCACGCCGCGGGCCATCGTGGAACGCATGAATGCCGAAACCCAGAAGTTCTTCGCCGATCCCGCCGTACGAGCCAAGCTTGATGCTCTGAACTACGAGCCGCTGCCTGCCGGCCCCGATGCCGTGAAGACCTGGATGCAGCGGGATGCGAAGGTGTGGGGCCCCGTGATCACACGCCTCGGAATCGCCAACGATTGACGGAAGAAGCCAATGCCCAAACTCACACAAACCACCTGGAAGTACCGCCGCGACAGGATGCAGCGCGTGATGGACACGCTGCAGCTTGACGCACTGGTCTTCACCTCCGGTGACTTCTTTCAGTTCGCCACGAACTTCCACACCGACGTGCAGCCCTGGGAACGACCCATCTTCGCCGTGTTTCCTCGCAACGGCGACCCGTTCCTCATCATGAACGAGCTGTCGACCAACCACGTGCGCTTCTCCATCGAGAAGGACAAGCTCTGGGTCACCGACATCAGCTTCTACGCCGAACACCCGAAGGTGAGCAACCGGCTGCCCCTGTACACGCAGATCCACGAACTCCTGGCCGAGCGCCTGCGCGCGGCCGGCCTCGCCCGCGCGCGGATTGGAGTGGAGGGAATCAGCGCCATCCTGACCGCAGTGAATCGGATGTTGCCGGAATTGCAGCTGCGCCCCTGCACGCCCGAAATGCGTTCGCTACGCTGGCAGAAGAACGACGAAGAGCTGCAGGTCATGCAGGCTGCGGCCGGCATCGCCGACTGGCTGCAGGACCGCTACAGGGAGAACATCCGCCCGGGGCGCCTCGTGCAGGAACTGGACTTCGCCATGGCGTCGCTCTTTGTGCAGGAGGCGGCTGAACGCTTTCCTGGTGAGCACTTCGAAGTGATCCGGACCTGGACGCTGAGCGGTCCCGCCTCCGCCTCGCCGCACGGCGACGGCGCGTCGTGCGGCCAGCGCATCAAGGAAGGAGATGTGCTCGTCAACATCATCATCCCACGCCTGAATGGCCTGACCATCGAGAACGAGCGCACCTGGTTCTGTGGCAAGCCGACATCGGAGCAGGCGGCATTGTGGACGGCGGCCAAAGACGCGAATGAAGCCGCCGTCGCAGCTGCGAAGACGGGCAATCCAGTCAGCGCCATCGACGCCGCAGCCCAGGCGGTGATCGAACGAGCTGGATTCGCGGAGCACATCAAGCACCGTACCGGGCATGCGATCGGCGTGATCCACCACGAGTATCCGGAAGACATGGCGTTCTCGTTCCGCCCTCTGCTGGACAACGAGGTGTATTCCGCGGAACCTGGGCTGTACGTGTATGGCATCGGCGGCTTCCGGCTCGACGACACCGTCGTGGTCGGTGCACAGCCGCGAAGCTTGACGAACACCCCACGCACCCTCGAGTACGCCACCGTGGGCTGAGCCTGACGGGCCAACCTTCCACCCCAGGAGAACCGACTTGAATAATCGACGCAGCGCACTGCTTGGCTTGCTGGCAAAGGTTTCGCTCTTGAGCTCCCCTGTTCTCGCACAGACCTTCCCGACCAGACCGATCAAGCTGATGCTGACCTTCATCAAGTCAGTTCCTGCGAACGTCGAGCGGCTCACGAAGCGCGACTCGGCTGCGTGGGGACCGATCATCGACCGGCTCGGCATCGCCCAGTAGAGGTCTGAGCAGTCATGAACCGCATCTTCGATGCCGAGCAGCAAGGCGAGTTCGAGCGCCGGCACGGGGCCACCGTGGCGGCGGTCCGAGCCGCGGGGGTACAGCACTTCGTCGTCACAGGGTCGGAGAACATCTTCTATCTGACGGGTGCCACGTTCGAGCCGCTGGAGCGCCCCTTCTTCCTGATCGTCGGAGCGGACGGCTCGCGTCGGATGCTTGTGCCAATGCTCGAGCTCGATCACATGGGCAAGGCCTGGGGTGTCGCGCCGCACGACATCCGTTTCTATCGGGAATACCCCGCACTTGCGGGCGATGGCTGGGCCGAACGGCTGCTGGGGAACGACCTCCTCGGCGATCGCTTTGCCTTTGACGACCAAACGCCGTCGAGCGTGGCCGACGTGCTGCGGCCCGCGGGTGGGCAGTCCGCCAACCTGCTGCGCGGCATCCGGATGGTCAAGTCGAACTGGGAGGTCGCGCAGATCGAGCGAGCAGCCAGGTATGCCGATTGGGGCGTACAAGCGGTCTTGCAGGCAGCCTGGAACGGCGGCACCGTGGCCGAGACCTATGCGGCGACTCAGGCACTGACGCGAAAGATCGTCCGCGAGGTCGCCGACTGGGATGCGCTCGCGACCAAGGTCATCGCCGCAGCATGGCCCGCCCCCTTCAGCGCAGAGCCGCACTCGATCCCAAGGCTTCTCGATCGCCTGGGGGCCGGCCCGCACGTCGCAATGGTGTTGACACGCGTGAATGGCTATGCGGCCGAGAGCGAGCGAACGTTCTTTACGACGCCGCCGACGGCCCAGGAACGCGAGCTTTTCGGTTTTATGACGCGTGCGCGCGAGATTGCCCTTGGCCTCGTTCAGCCTGGAATCGCTTGTGCGGAGATCGATGCTGCCGTGAATGCGTTCCTCGATGGCGTGGGGTTCAGCGATTTCCGCACGCGACTGCACCGCTGTGGACACGGGTTCGGGCTCGGAAATCACGAGCCCCCATGGATTGCCCTCGGCAGCACGGACATTCTTGCTTCCAACATGCTCATCTCAATCGAGCCAGGCATCTATGTACGGGGTGTCGGGGGCTATCGGCATTCGGACACAGTCCTGGTGACTACCGATGGGTACCGCTGTCTTACGAGGGCGCCGTCCAACATCGACGCGCTCGTACTTGGGAGGCCAACGCTGCGCCATCGGATCGCCAGCCAGGTCACCCGTCACGCGCTTCGCATGCAGGGAGCAATTGCGCCAAGGCCCTCAGATGGATGACCGTTCGACGCTGCTGCGCGAGGCCGCGGTCGTCATGTCGGACGCTGCGCTGCAGACCCTCGGGGGCCGCGATCGCTGCCGGGTCTCGCCGACGCAACCTCCGTCACACCTTTCTGAAACTGAGTGGCAACCATGCCTGACAACACCTTCGTCCGAATTCCACAACCAACACCATCGTTCTTGCTGGGCAACCTGAAAGACATCGAATCGGCCACGCCCATCCAGGGCTTCATGCGGCTCGCGCAGACGCACGGCCCGATATACAAGATCGACGTCCTAGGCCGCAGTGTGGTCCTCGTCAGCTCGCAAGCGCTGGTCCACGAGCTGTGCGACGAACAGCGCTTCGAAAAGAAGCTCTCCTCGGCGCTCGTCAACGCACGCGAGCTGGCCGGAGACGGCCTATTCACCGCCTACAACGCCGAGCCCAACTGGGACAAGGCGCATCGGCTGCTGATGCCCGCGTTCGGCCCGCTCGGCATCCGCGCGATGTACCAGCCGATGCTCGACATCGCCGGCCAGCTGATGCTGCGCTGGGAACGCTTCGGCCCCGACGCGGTGGTCGACGTCGCCGACAACATGACGCGGCTGACGCTCGACACGATCGCGCTGTGCGCGTTCGACTACCGCTTCAACAGCTTCTATCAGAACGAGATGCACCCGTTCGTCGACGCAATGGTCAACGCGCTCAGTGAGTCGGGTGCTCGCACGCGTCGGCCGCCGGTCGCGAACCGGCTCAAGCTGCTCACGGCACGCAAGTTCGACCAGGACATTCGCATGCTGCACCGGGTCGCCGACGAGCTGGTCGCCGAGCGGCGCCAGAACCCGCGCAGCGGGGCCCACAAGGACCTGCTCGACATCATGCTGAGCGGCCGCGACCCGCTGACCGGGGAGGGACTGTCGGACGAGAACATCCGCTACCAGCTCGTGACCTTCCT
Organism: Variovorax sp. H27-G14; assembly: GCF_046156345.1. NCBI lineage: Bacteria > Pseudomonadati > Pseudomonadota > Betaproteobacteria > Burkholderiales > Comamonadaceae > Variovorax > Variovorax sp. H27-G14. The sequence continues at coordinate 15,458 of NZ_JAYLVN010000035.1, read as the reverse complement.
GGTCGCCGGTCACGAGACGACGAGCGGGCTGCTCTCGTTCGCGATCTACCTGCTGCTGCGCCATCCCGACGTGCTCGCGACTGCGCGTGCCGAGGTCGACGCGGTGCTCGGCACCGAAACGCCCCGGGTCGAGCAGATCGGCCGCCTTCGCTACGTCGAGCAGGTGCTGATGGAGACGCTCCGCCTCTGGCCGACCGCACCCGCGTTTGCGCTCAAGGCCAAGCACGACACCGTGATCGGCGGGCGCTGGCCGATCACGAAGTCGGACATCGTGATGGTGCTAATCCCGATGCTGCACCGCGACCCGGCGGCGTGGGGCGACGACGTCGAAGCGTTCCGTCCTGAGCGCTTCGCGCCCGACGCGTACGCCAAGCTCCCGCCCGATGCGTGGAAGCCGTTCGGCAACGGCCAGCGCGCGTGCATCGGCAGGCCGTTCGCGATGCAGAAGGCGTTGCTCGTCCTTGCGCTCGTCCTGCAGCGCTTCGATCTGGTCGACGACGACCCGGCGTACCAGCTCAGCGTCGCCGAAACGTTGACGCTGAAGCCGGCGGGGTTCAGGATCCGGGTCAAGCGGCGCGTCGATTCAGGGTCTGCTCGCGCTGCGGCACTGCCGTCGGCGGCGCCGCAGCTCGCGACGCCGCAGCAGCCGGCGCCGCGTTCGCAAGTCGGCGCGTTCGCCGCCAACACCGCAGCGCAGCCGGTCCTCGTCCTCTACGGCTCAAACACGGGCTCGGCCGAAGCGTTCGCGCAGCGCATCGCCAGCGACGCCGCCGCGCACGGATTCAGCGCGCGCCTCGCTGCGCTCGACGAGTACGCGGGCAAGCTGCCGACCGACGGCGCCGTGATCGTCGTCAGCGCGTCGTACGAAGGCCAGCCGCCCGACAACGCGCGCCAGTTCGTGGCCGCGGTCCAGCGTGCCTCGCCGCAGCAATTCGACGGCGTGCGCTTCGCGATCTTCGGCTGCGGCAACCGCCAGTGGGCGCGAACCTACCAGGCGGTGCCGCGGCGCATCGACGCCGCGCTCGCCGCGGCGGGCGCGACCCGGCTGCGGCCGCGCGGCGAGGCCGACTCGGGAGGCGACTTCTTCGGCGATTTCGACGCCTGGTACGCGACGCTGTGGCACCAGCTCGCCGACCGGCTGGGCGTGATCGAGCCCGAGGCGCCCGAGCCCGCGGCAGCGCTGCGCGTCGAGGCGGTCGCCGAAGGACGAACCAGCATCCTGCGCCAGTCGGAGCTGCGGCACGGCGTGGTCATCGAGAACCGCGAGCTCGTCGACACGACGTCGCCGCTAGGTCGATCGAAGCGCCACGTCGAGATCGAGCTGCCGGGCGGGATGACGTATCGCGCCGGCGACTACCTCGCGGTGCTGCCGCGCAACCCGCCGCTCGCGGTTGAGCGCACGCTGCGCCGCTTCGGCTTCGCTGCCGACAGCCGGGTCGTCGTCCACAAGGCGGCCACCAGCATCACGTCGCTTCCGACCGGCCACCCGGTGAGCGTCGCCGAGTTGCTGGCCGACTACGTCGAGCTCGGCCAGCCGGCGACCCGCGCGCAGGTCGAGCAGCTCGCCGCGGCGACACGCTGCCCGCCCGAGCGCGACGCGCTGCGCCTGCTCGCGACCGAGGGGACGTACGCGTCGGGGGTACTCGACAAGCGCGTCAGCGTGCTCGACCTCCTCGAGCAACACGCCGCATGCGAACTCGGCTTCGCCGAGTTCCTGGCGATGCTGCCGCCGATGCGCGCGCGCCCCTATTCGATCTCGTCGTCCCCGCTCTGGAACGACGCGCACTGCACGCTGACCTTCGCCGTAGTCGACGCACCGGCGCTGTCGGGTCACGGCCGCTACCAGGGCAGCGCGTCGTCGATGCTCGCGGCGTGCGCGCCCGGCGCGCGCGTCTCGGTCGCGGTGCGCCCCTCGCACACGCCGTTCCACCCGCCGGCATCGCCGGAAACGCCGGTCGTCATGGTTTGCGCCGGAACCGGCATCGCGCCGTTCCGCGGCTTCGTGCAAGAGCGTGCGATCCAGGCCGCGGCAGGACGCCGGGTCGGCCCGGCGCTGCTGTTCTTCGGCTGCGACCATCCGGGCGTCGACGACTTGTACCGCGACGAATTCGACGCCTGGCAGGCGGCCGGCGCGGTGAGCGTCCGGCGCGCGCATTCGGCGGCGCCGGTTGACGGCGTCGAATTCGTCCAGCACCGCTTGTGGGCCGACCGCACCGAGGTCGCCGAGCTATTCCGCGCCGGCGCGCACGTCTATGTGTGCGGTGACGGCCGCCGCATGGCGCCTGCGGTGCGGGAGACCTTCGTCGAGATCTATCGAGACGCGGCCGACGTTTCGCTCGAAGCGGCGATGCGCTGGGCCGACAAGATCGAGCGGGAGACCGGCCGCTACGTCGCCGACGTCTTCGCTTAGTCGGAGAGTATCCGCAATGGCAGCTCTGGAATGATCAAATGACGGCATTAACCACCTTTTCTAGGCGCAGATGAGCGTCATGAGCAGCAAGGGAATGGTCGTGTGCCCGCAGCCGGAGGCTGCCGAGTCCGGCGTGGACATCCTTCGGGCCGGCGGCAACGCCGTGGATGCGGCGGTCGCATGTGCTTTGGCGCAGACGGTCGTGGATCCGCTGATGTGCGGCATCGCCGGCTTTGGCACTGCGGCGGTGTACCGGCCGGGCGCCGGTGTGCACGAGTACGTGGACTTCCACGCTCCCGCGCCACTGAAGGCGCGGCCGGACATGTGGGAGCACCTGCTAGAAGGCGAGGCGCGCGACGGCTTCGGCTTCAGCATCAAGGGGCGGCTGAACGACATCGGCCATCAGTCGATCGCGGTGCCCGGCATGCTCAGCGGCCTCAAGCGCATGCACGAGCGGCATGGACGCCTGCCCTGGAAAGAGGTCGTCGCGCCCGCTGTCGCTTGGGCCCGAGAAGGCTTCATGGTTCGGCCCGCCATGTACGCGTTCTGGATCGACGAGACCCTCGCCGGGCGGGCCGGCAACCGCGAACGGCTTGCCTATTCGGCCGCGGGCCGCGAACTGTTCTGCCGGTCGGACGGCTCTCCCAAGACGATCGGCACGCCCCTGCGCAACGTCGACTACGCGAATACGCTGGAGATCATCGCCCGCGACGGCGCGGAGAGCTTCTACCGCGGCGAGCTTGCGCGCTGCATGGTGGACGACCTCGCCGCCCATGATGGTCTGCTGTCGCTGGAAGACTTGGACCGCTACGAGCCGCGCTACAACGCCCCGCTGGTCGACAGCTACCGCGACCGGCGCATCACCACCAACCAGCCCCCGGGCGGCGGTGCGATGTTGCTGCAGATGCTCAACATCCTGGAGCAGTTCGACCTCGTCGGGCTGGGCCATAACAGCCCGGAGTACGTTCGCGTCGTGTGCGAGGCGATGAAGCGCGCCACCGTCGATAAGGACCGCTACATCGGCGATCCGGGGTTCGTCGAAATGCCGCTCGATCGCCTGCTGTCCAAGGCCGGCGGCGCCGAGGCCGTCGCCGAGATCCGAGCCGGCCGCAAGGCGGCCGTGCCGCGCATCAACCCAGGCGCGCCGGTTCCCAAGGACACCACACACGTCTCGGTGGTGGATGGCGAAGGCAACTGCGTCGCGATGACCCACTCTCTGGCCATGCCTTCGGGCGTGATGACGCCCGGACTGGGCTTCATGTACAACGGCGCCATGGGCGTGTTCGATCCCCGTCCGGGCCGGGCGGGCAGCATTGCGCCCGGCAAGGCGCGCTTCACATCCTCGTGCCCCAGCATCGTATTTCGCGGCGATCAGCCGGAGATGGTGCTCGGCGCGCCCGGCGGCACCCAGATCGCCATGGGCGTGCTGCAGGCGATCGTCAACGTGGTGGACCACGGCATGAACATGCAGGAGGCAGTGTCCGCTCCGCGTTTCTCCTCAACCAGCGACATCATCGACATTTCCAACCGCATCCCACGGTCAGTGTCCAAGCCGCTTCAAGAACTGGGCTACGAAGTGGTCCGCAACCCGTTCGGCTACACGATCGCGTGGGTGCATGCAATCCGGATCGTCGGCGACCGGTTGGAGGGCGGTGCGGACCCAGGTCGAGACGGTGTGGCCTACGAAGCGTAGGTCCAGCCGGGAGAGCGACGAGTGCGGCTTGCTCAAGACTCGTCCTGGTCCGTCACGACGCGCGCCCGAAACTACCGAGTGGCTAGCCTAATAGATCTGTTTTCCTCCGACCACACTGCTTATCCCATGCTGCTACCGACAACCTTGAGCCATGTTGAACAGCAGTGGGGCATGCGCTCCGCTGGGGCGTTCTTGCACCTGCCGGCCACCGGTGCATCAGTATTCAGGTGGACGCGTACAGGAGACGAACCGTTTTCGTACTCGGCTGTCGCTCAGCCAGACTCGTTGCTACTGAGCGTGGTACTTCGGCCCATGCGCGCCCGTTCACACGTGGGGGGGAATGAGGTATGGACTGGTCCGATCAACGCTGGCAGTGTTCGTCTCCTATCGCTTCCCCCTGGCCAAAATGCCGGGTTCAGTTGTTCGAGTCCGTTTGATCTCTTGCACATCCACTTTCCATTGGAAGGCTTGCAGATCGCTGCTCGACGCTTTGGAATCGGGTTTGATGGGTTTCGAGAGGATTGCGGCCCACTTTATCGATCTGACGACGTCGGACATTTGCTTGGAACGCAATTTGTTCGCGTACTGGAGCATCAAGGAGCAGCTGCGCGCATGTACGCTGATGGCATCGCGCAATCGCTCGTCGCGCATCTGTTACGCCACTACGATTGCCGCTTGGAAGATGAGCGGGTGTCAATCGCAAAGGATGACGGGCTGCGGGTGGCCTTCGACTACATAGAGAGTCGATCAGGAGAAGAGATCGGAGTAGCGCGACTTGCAAGCCTTGCGGGAATGAGCGAGTTCCATTTTTTGCGGCGCTTCAAGCAGCGATACGGCATTACGCCGCACGCGCACGTGGTCAATGCTCGCCTACGGCTTGCAAAGGTGGATTTGGTGTCATCCAAAAAAAATATTCTGCAGATCGCCATGGACTGCGGATTTTCGAATTCCAGTCATCTCGCGCGTGCCTTTCGTAAGGCAGAAGGGATGACCCCGCAGGGTTATCGAGAGGCTCGACGCGTTTAGTCTTACTGTGTCGTAGGAGAAGCCTTGCGCTTACCCTGCTGAAGCAGGTGCAATAGCCGAGCTGAGGGATCGGCTGGTAGCTCGCTCGCTGGCACAGCGTCGTGACCGACGTCGCTACGCGGCACCGGGCATGCAGGACTGCCGCAGAGGCGCGATCCTTGGGACGTCGGGCACTTTGCGGACGATGAAGTTTTTTTACCGCCGAGAGACTTGTCAGCGGCGTTCAATCATCGAGAACCTGTAGGCCGCCATGCCCACGGCGGCATGATGAATGAACGCACGCCACGCTCGGCCCTCTTGATGGGCTCCGCCTACCAGCTCAGTGAGCGGTGTGCTTTTGGTAGGTGCGAGAAGTACTTGCCCGGCTAGCGTCGCTCGCCTCCACTCGGGCTAGCACGCAATGGTTCGGCGCACTCCATCCAGCACCGTGCAACAGCTGCAGCGCGACCTGCGTCTTCGTGGCGAAGTGCACCTCCTTGGATAAGCCTGCCTTGGCGCGGCGTTCAGGATCCGCTGCCGACTCCCCGGGCAGGCGGTCGGCGGCGCGAAGCAATTTTGTGCTGCCTGCTGAGCAGGATTGAGTGAGACTAAAAGTTCTCTTTTAGGAAGAATCGTCCTCGATACCCGGCTTTCCCGGTGATGTTTCGAGGAGTGTTGAGTGACAGCAGTAACCGCTACGCAGGGGAGCATGCCGACCGTCGAAGCAGGCGATGAAATCGCAGTTTCGCGTTTGGCGCATGCTGGCCGCGAGAAGCCGCGCGCCACTGGACGCGACCGGGGCGCTGGCCCGTTCGAGCGCCTCGTACTGCGCGGCGCCACCGTCATCGACGGCACCGGCGCGCCGCCTTGGGGGCCGGTGGACATCGTGATCGAGGGTGACCGCATCGTCGAGATGCGCAGCGTCGGCGTACCGCGCAAGGCCATCGACCCGGCCGTGCGCCCCTCTGCGGGACAGCACGAAATCGACTGCCACGGCAAGTTCGTCACGCCTGGCTTCGTCGATGCGCATGCGCACATCGGATCGCCCTTCGTGGCCGGCGGCAGCACGCCGCCAGCCGACTACGTCTACAAACTGTGGCTGGCCCACGGCGTGACCACCGTGCGCGAGATGGGCTGCTTCAACGGCCTGAGCTGGACGCTTGACCAGCGCGAGCGCGCAGCCGCCGGCACCATCGCGGCGCCGCGCATCGTGGCGCATGCCTACTTCCCGGCGGTCAACGACATCCTCAAGATTCTTCACACGCCTGAGCAGGCGCGCGACTGGCTCGCCCGGCTGAAACAGCGCGGCGCCGACGGCGTGAAGTTCTTCGGTGCCTCGCCCACCATCATGCAGGCGGCGCTCGCCGAATGCGCGCAACTCGGTCTGCGCAGCGGCTGCCACCATGCGCAGACCGCCGTGACCCGTATGAACGCGCTCACCACCGCGCAGTGGGGCCTGACCAGTGCCGAGCATTACTACGGCCTGCCCGAGGCCTTGTTCGAGCACCGCGTGGTGCAAGACTACCCGGCCGACTACAACTACAGCGACGAGTACTTCCGCTTCTCCGCCGCCGGCCAGACCTTCAGCCAGGCCGCGCAGCCGGGTAGCGCTACTTGGCGAAACGCGATGGATCGTTTTCTCGAACTCGGCTTCACCTTCGTGCCCACGTTCGGCATCTACGACGCCAACCGCGATCTCATGCGCACGCGGCGCGCCGACTGGCACGACGACTACACATGGAAGAGCTACTGGGACTACTTTCAGCCCTACCGCGGCGGCCACGGCTCTTACTGGTACCGTTGGTCGACGAAGAACGAGATCGAGTGGAAGGAGAACTACCGGCTCTGGATGCGATTCATCAACGAGTACAAAAACCGGGGCGGGCGTGTCTGTGCGGGCAGCGACTCGGGCTTCATTTTCCAGGTGTTCGGCTTCGGCTTCGTGCGCGAGTTGGAGATGCTTCAGGAGGCAGGCTTCCACCCACTGGAGGTGCTGCGTGCCGCCACGCTCGAGGGCGCGCACTTGCTGGGCATCGAGGCCGACTGCGGCAGTCTCGAGGTCGGCAAGCGCGCCGACCTGCTGGTGCACGACCAGAACCCGCTGGAAGACTTCAAGCTGCTGTACGGCACCGGTGCCATGCGGCTGAACGACGACACCCAGCGTGTCGAATGGCAGCGTGGGCTGAGCCGCACCATCGCGGGCGGCATCTGCTACGACACGGCCGAGCTGCTGGCCGACGTGCGTGCGATGGTGGCGGCAAGTCACGCAGAAGCCGCAGTTGAAGCGCGCGCCGCATGAACCCCGAAATTTCCTCGTCGCCGATGCCCATCGAACTGGTTGTGCTGACGGGCTTCCTGGGCAGCGGCAAGACCACGTTGCTCGCCACCTACCTGCGCCAGTCGCAAGCTGCCGACACCGCCGTGATCGTCAACGAGATTGGCGAGATCGATCTCGACGGTGCGGTCCTATCGAGCACCGCGGCCAAGGTGCCGATGGCGCTGCTGAGCAACGGCTGCGTTTGCTGTGCGATGAGCGGCGACCTGCCCGGCACCATCGCTGCGCTGATCGAAGAGCGCGCCGCGCGTGGCCTGCCTCCGCTCGCGCGCATCGTGCTGGAGACTACCGGCCTCGCGCGTCCCGGCCCGGTCCTGCGCAGCCTCGCGCCGCTGGCCCCGTACCTGCGCGCATACGTCGTGAGCACTTTCGATTGTGAGCGCGGTGCGGCCACGCTCGACCTGCCCGAAGCGGCCGCGCAGATCGCCGGCGCGCATCGCATCGTGATAACCAGACAGGACGTTGCCGACGACGGCGCGGTGGCGTTGGCGCGTGCGATGTTGGCGCGCATCAATCCGCTGGCCGAACTGGTGGCCGATGCGGCGCCGGGGCCGCGCGCTCTGGCTGCGCTGGCGTCGCCGCCCGTGCGCTTGTTTCAACAGGGGTTTTCGTTGGAGGACGACGAGGCGCAAGCGCCGCACGGCGACATTCGCACCGCGCTGTGTCGCTTCACCGCGGCCGTGACCAGCGACGACCTTGCCGAGTGGCTCGACAACCTCGCTGGCCTGTGCGGCGAGCGCCTGCTGCGCGTCAAGGGGCTTGTCAGCGTACAGGGCGAGAGGTGGCCGCTCCTCGTGCAGTGCGTCGGCACGTTGTTCAGCCCGGTCGTGCCACTTGCCGTGGACACCCCCGATTCGTTCCTAGTCGTGATTGCGCGCGGCCTCCACCTAGACGCGCTGCGCGACGTGCAACCGCCGTTGCCCTTCACGTTGAGGGCCACCGCGCGCGCGCAGTCGAAGCCCGGTGTGCTCGGCCGCCCGCTCGCCAGCGTGCTCGAGGAGGCGTGCACGTGAGGCCGACTACTGTCGCACGGCGTGCGGCCGTGGCCGTGGTTTACGCGGCGATGCTGCTGCCGCTGATCACCGTCGCCTGGCTCAGCTTCTTCGAGCAGCCGATCATGAGCTTCCCGCCCGAGGGCTACTCGCTGCACTGGTACGCCAACGCCTGGAGCAAGCCACAGTTCGCGAGCAGTTTTATGCTATCGCTGCAGCTGGCCGCCATTTCGGCGCTGCTCGGCGTGGGCTCCGGCACAGTGGCCGCCTACGCCATCGAGCGCGGCAGTTTTCGCGGCCGGCGCGCGTTAGCTGCACTGCTGCTGTCGCCGCTGGCGTTTCCGGGCGTGGTGCTGGGCACCGGCATCTACGTGTTCTTCGTGCAGATCGACAACTCGATCGACCTGCGGATCGTGGGCACGCTGCCGGGCCTGATCGCCGCGCATGCGCTGCTGGCCATTCCGTGGACCGTGCGACTCGTGTCCGCCAGCCTGCAGGGGCTCGGCCGCGCGCCGGAAGAAGCCGCAGCCAACCTGGGGGCGCGACCTGCCACTGTGTTCCTGCGCGTCACGCTGCCCTCGATGCGTGCGGGCATCGTGGCCGCGGCCGTCTTCAGCTTCATCGCGAGCTTCGAGAACCTGGAGATGACCATGATGCTCACGGGCCCCGGGTACGCGACCTTGCCGGTGGAAATGCTGAGCTACCTCAACTTCAACATGGACCCGACACTGGCCGCGGTCGGCACGGTGCAGACCTTGCTCATCGCCGTGCTCCTGCTGGTGGCGGATCGTTTCGTCAGTCTGTCCCGGGTGACCTCTTGAGCTACCTCCGTCTCGACAACCTCCAGTGCACCTACGACCGTACGGTCGCGGTGCGCAACCTCAACCTCGACGTGGCGCAGGGCGAACTGCTTGCACTGCTCGGGCCCTCCGGCTGCGGCAAGAGCACCACGCTACGCATGGTGGCAGGCTTCGTGAAGCCGAGCGCGGGCCGCATCCTGTTCGGCGAGCGCGACGTCACCCACACGCCGCCCCATGCGCGCGACACCGGCATGGTGTTCCAGGGCTACGCGCTCTTCATGCACATGAGCGTGGCCGAGAACGTGGCCTTCGGGCTGCAGATGCGCAAGGTGCCGCGCAGCGAACAGGCCGCCCGCGTGAAAGAGGCGCTGCGCTTGGTACAGCTCGAGCACCTGGCCGAGCGGCGTCCCGCAGCGCTGTCTGGCGGCCAGCAGCAACGCGTGGCGCTGGCGCGTGCGCTGGTGGTGCAGCCGACCGTGTTTCTGCTCGACGAACCCATGTCCAACCTGGATGCGCGCTTGCGCACGGAGGTGCGGCTGGAAATTCGTGCGCTGCAGCAGCGCCTGGGCCTAACCACTTTGCTGGTCACGCACGACCAGGAAGAAGCCCTCACTACGGCCGACCGCCTGGCTGTGATGGACCACGGCCGTGTGCGCCAGATCGGTACGCCACAGCAGGTATACGAGCAACCGGTGGACCAATTCGTTGCGAACTTCATCGGGCGCTGCAACCTAGTGGCGGGTCGGCTCGATGGGCCGGGAGTGTTCCGTGCGGGTTCGCACACGCTGCCGTGCGCGCCGCTGGCGATAACCCGAAGCCCGGTGATCGAAATGGCCCTGATGGTGCGGCCCGACCGCATCCGCATTGCCGGTGCGGGCGCGCCGGGCCTGCCCGCGCGCGTAAAGCTCAGCACCTACCTCGGCGGAACGACCGAATGGCATTGCGAGACTGACCTAGGCCCGATCACCGTCGCCCAGCCCAGCACGCTGGCGCACGACCCTGCGTTGCGCGGTCTGGCCGCGGGCGAACGTGTGTCGCTGCAGTGGTCGCCGGAGCACGCGCTCGCGTTGCCGGCAGACGCCGCCGCCTGAGTACCCTTTTTCTTCCCTTCCTCACTCCTCGCCATGTCCACACATTCCACACGCCGTTCCCTGCTGCTGGCCGCGGCTTCGCTGCCACTGGTCGCCGCCAGGCCCACCCTCGCCGCGCCCGGCGGGCGCGTCGTCATCGCCACTTGGGGCGGTGACTACGGCGACCTGCTTGGTAAGCATGTGGAGCAGCCGCTGCTCAAGCCGCTAGGCATCGAGGCGGTGCAGAGCGTGGACGACGGATCGCAGCGCAGGGCCAAGCTGCTGGCCGAACGCAACAGCCGCCGCGGCAGCCTCGACGTCGTATCTCTGGTCGACTACGAGGCCAGTGGTTTCGCGCAGATGGGACTGTTCGAGACGCTCACTGACGCCGACGTACCCAACGCGAAGAATGCTATTGCCGCATTGCGCCAGCCGCAGGCGTTGCCGCACATCTATTCGGGCATGGTGATCGCCTACAACCCCGAGAAGATCAAGACGCCGCCGAAGTCGTTCAACGACCTCTGGGACCCGAAGTACAGGGGCCGCGTCGGCCTGGCCGATATCCTATTCCCGTACAACATTGCCGCGGCCTCGCTGGCGGCCGGCGGCACGCTGTCCGATCTGGCGCCAGGCATGACGAGGCTCAGCGAGATGAAGGCGTTGTCGCCCAAGATCTTCGCCACCAACGAAGCGGTGGCGCAGGCGCTGAAGTCGGAAGACATCTGGATTACCCTGGCCTGGCGCGCCCGCGTGTACCAGTGGCGCCGCGCCGGCGTGAGCGTGGCCGCGGCGGTGCCGGCCGAGGGCATCATGCCGACCACCTTTAGCGCCTCGGTGCCGAAGAACAGCCAGCAGAAAGAAAACGCCTTCGCCTACCTCAACGCCATGCTCGACGCGCGCGCGCAAGCAGCGTTCGCCGAGCGCATGGGCTACGTGCCCACCGTGACCAACGCCAGCCTGCCGCCTGAGTTGGCAGCGCAAATTGCTTTCACGCCCGAGGAGCAGTCGCGCTTCAAGGTGCCCGATTTTGGCTACTTCAGCAAGGCCTTGCCGCAGCTGCAGCAGTACTGGTCACGCGACTTCAAGGCCTGAGCGATGCGCCTGCTGACCCTGCCGGCCATCGCAATCGTGCTGGCGCTGATGGTGGCGCCCATGGCGATGCTGCTGCGCTATTCGCTCAATATCTACACGCCTACCGAGCTCATGGTCGAGGCCTTCACGCTGCAGAACTACGTGCAGGTGTTTGCCGACCCGTACTTTCGCGGTGTGCTGGCCGTCACTTTGCAGGTCTCGTTTGTCACCACGCTGATCGCCTTGTTGGTGGGACTGCCCGCGGGCTACACGCTGGCGCGCATGTCGCGCCGCTGGAAAATGTGGCTCACTCTCGCCACCATCCTGCCGCTGATGGTGGGCAACGTGGTGCGCTCGGCTGGCTGGCTGGCGCTGCTGGGCAACAGCGGCCTGTTCAACGCCGTGGCGCAGTGGAGCGGGGTGGTGCGCGAGCCAATGCAACTCATGTTCAACCAGCCGGCCGTGGTCGGCGTGATGGTCACCATCGTGCTGCCGCTCATGGTGATGACGCTGGCCAGTGTCATCGAGGGCATTCCGCGTAACGTGGAGGAGGCTGCGGCCAACCTGGGCGCGCGGCCTTTCACGGTGTTCCGCCGCGTGGTGCTGCCGCAGGCCATGCCGGGCGTGATCGCCGGCATGTCGCTGGTCTTCATCCTGTGCATGAACGCTTATGCCACGCCGGTGCTCATCGGCGGGCCGCGCTTCAAGATGATGACGCCCGAGATTTACCAGCAATTTGTAGGTCTGAACAACTGGCCGTTCGGCGCCGCGCTGGCATTCATTCTGTTGATAACGACACTAATTTCTGTGTTCGTCGCTAGCGCCATTCTGCAGAAAGCCATTTCAAACAAGCGCTGAGTAAATTTCACCTCCGTTTTCTAAGCCAAGCGACCGCTTCTGTGAAATGCAACGCACTGAAAGTGCAAAGCTATGGGCCCGCAACGATGGCGAAGGCTGATCTGATCGCTCGGACTGATCTGAGACCAGAGCATTGCGCAGTATTGGCAATCAAGATTCAGCTGACCAAAGAGCCTTAGCACGCTGCGTTATCAAGCGAGCATCTCTTGCGAGAAATCGAACGAATCAGCTTCGCGCTTCCGGGGATGTCAGGTGCCGTTCAGCGTGTTGCGAGAGCGGCGTACCTCATGACTTCCACGTACGTTTTTGTTTGCGTCGAAACTCCCGATGATTGGTTTCTCTTGAAGCTGTCAGTCAAGTTGAAGACATGTCGAAAAAAGCTGTCTCGATCGCGGCAACAACGGAAAGAATCTCATGCTCGATCTGAACGAAGTGGCGATGTTTGTGCAGGTGGCTCGCAGCGGCAGCTTTGCCGAGGCGGCGCGGCGGTTGAGCGTGCCCTCGGCCACGGTGAGCCGCCGTGTCCAGCAACTCGAAGCGCGGCTGGGCACGCGGTTGATGCAGCGCTCGACCCGCAAGCTCACGCTGACGAGTGCGGGCGAATCCTTTCACGAGCGATGCGGCCCGGCGGTCGAGGAGCTCATCGAAGCCAGTCAGTTGCATGTGGCGGACAGCATGGAGCCGAGCGGCACGGTGCGGGTGGCTGCGCCAACCAGCTTCTTCGGATTTTTCCAGATGGAATGGGTGGGGGCGTTTCTGGCCAAGCATCCACTTGTGCGCCTGGACTTCGTGCTCAGTGATCTCTTGGTCGATCTGATTGCCGATCGCATCGATGTCGCATTTCGCGGTGGACCCATGCAAGACTCCAGTAGCGTGATCCGGCGAATCTTCGTGAGCCATGGCGAGCTGATCGCCAGCCCTTCCTACCTGGAGGCGCATGGCATGCCCACCGACCTGGAAGAACTGCGCGAGCATGAGTGCGTGGTGCAATCCAATGCCGGTGGCAGCGTCACCTGGTACTTGCAGGACATGAATGGCGTGCAGAAGCAGGTGCGCGTGAGCGGGCGTTTCAACAGCAACGCACAAGAGGTTCTGCGCAAGGCCGCGTGCGCCGGTCTTGGCATCGCGGCGCTGCCGTCGGTCCTGACTGCATCAGATATCGCGGCGGGCAGACTGGTGCGGGTGCTGCCGCAATACACGCGGGCCGGTCGCGGGCTGAGCTTTGTCTATCCCAGTCGCCAGCAGCGCCCTCTGGCGGTAACGGCGTTCGCCGACATGGCTGTGGAGAAGCTCAGTCATCAGGATGGGGTGCCAACGGCCACGGCGATCTGAAGCGTTCGGCTTGCGGACAACAGCGGCGTAAGCGGCAGGCAATCAGCAATCGGTCACAGGCATATGAGGGTCAAGGGCAGCTTCGCGGAAGCAGTCGTTGCCAGCAAAATTCTGGCCCTGCCGGCAAGGTGAGTGATGCACCTGTGTGCGCTCTCAGAGGCAAACGCGGTGGCGGCAAGGGGGAAATTGGTAGCAGCGACTACTCCCTTCGGGGCTTTTTCTTGAGTGCTATAACCCTGGCCGGTCAACAAGCTCGGGCTGCGCATGATTCAAATGGAAGAAACCGAGGCGGGCGACTACCAAATGCGCCAGACCTTGTACGAGCCCGTGGTGTATATGGACCACTGGGCAGTACGGAAATTCTCGACCGACAAGGCGCTCAGGGGCAGGTTCATAACCGCGCTTCACCGCTCGGGCGGTACGCTGCTCGTGTCACTACACAACTTCGGGGAGTTCAGCGGCGTGAGCGTCGAAGAACATGCTGTTGCGGCCGAAGAGTTTTTCGACCTGGCACTTCCTCGCATGTTCGTGGCCGACTTCGGCGCCGACCTTGGTTTCATTCAGCTTCGGGGCCGCCCTACAGCGGACGGGAAGCAAGAGAACCTTATCCTTGTAGAAATGGCCAAGCGCTGGCTGGAGAACGGCCACCAGCTCTCCATGGCGGGACTTGTCAACGAGTCGGAGGAGAACCGCGCGATTGTTAGCAGGGCGCTCAAAGACCTGCAAGTCGGCATTGCCAAAGCCGTCAACTCAGTGAAGGCCGACCCTCAAAAGGTAGGGGTGGCTCGAGCAAACAAGAAGCCGCCTGGAGCGACGCTGCGAGATCTGGTTCAGGACGCATTCCTTCGAGATTTCGTTGTCAACGAAGAAGCTGTGTTTGGTGAGCATGATGCCTCCGACTTCGTACATGCCTTCGGTGCGGTTATGGCCAGCGACTTTGTGCTTCTGGACGGTCGTTGGGCGCACATAGTCAATCAAGCCGACAAGCAGCTAAAGAAAAAGGGAGTCACGCACCGTCTGCCCAAGGCTTTCCCCGAGCGGCAAGTACCGCAGTTCATGGACGCGCTTGAGGCATACCAGGAAGCCACGGGGGAGCGCAAAGCCAAGACTATCTCTAGATGAAAAGCGGCCCCGTGGGGCCGACTGCGTCTTGGTTGAACTCAAGCTCTGCGCATTGCCCGTACCAGAACCATTTTTACTAGGTCTCGTGATTTCTACGCTGACTATGCGGTGTTCGCTCATTTGAGCCTGCCCACTGCAACGTAGAGTGCATTTAATCGGCGAAACCACAGCCCCTCCATTGGACCGGCCATCGTCGACACGATCATGACGCACTCTTCGGAACATCCCCGAAATATGGGGTGGTGATCCGGACCGCGACTCCCATAATCCGCTTCATATTGGAGCGGGGGAGACACGGTGTTCCTTAACGATCAAGAAACGGCAGTCGACCTGCTGTACTACGAGTCGGTCGCCAAGACCGTCGTGAAGCTGGTGCGCTCGACACCGCTTGTGCCGGTGACGATTGGTGTGCACGGCGACTGGGGCGCCGGCAAATCGAGCGTACTCAAGATGACGGCAGCAATCCTCGAGAAGGATAAGAAAACGCTGTGCATCTGGTTCAATGGATGGACCTTCGAAGGGTTCGAGGACGCAAAGACGGTCGTGATCGAAAAGATCGTCGAGGAGCTGCTCCGCGCCAGACCTGGGCATACGAAGGTCGCCGAAGCGGCCAAGAAGGTCTTCAAACGCATCGATTGGCTCAAGGGAACGTCTGATCAAGTCCACCGATTGCCGACCTGAACGTTGATCACCCAGCTGAAGGAGAGCCAACGATGAGCCAGATCAGTTTTTCGGATGCCGAGCATGCAGGCAAGAGAAAGAAGACACGC
>NZ_JAYLVN010000034.1:0-33739 GCF_046156345.1 Variovorax sp. H27-G14 | reverse complement strand
GGAATCGTCTCGCGTCGCCGGGGTGAGGCACAGTATGCGCCAAGGTCAAAGGGTCTCGACTCCTTGCCGATCGAGCGGCACGCAGGGCGTGCTAACGAAATTCAAGATGCCTTTGTCGGACGCTTACGGTTGAGGGAGCCGAGCGTGATGCCGTTCCAGCGCACTGGCACATTGACCGCCGACTCGCAGCCCAAGGATTCGATCAGCGCGTGATCCGGGAATGCCGCGCGGCACTCATTCCTGTCGCGGCAAATTCGCGGCTCACCTGAGATGAAGACGGTGCGGTAGAAATCGCTATCCGGCCGCAGGGGCTTGGTGCCCTCGCAGGGATACTCTTCTGGCGCGCTCGAGTACATGCGCCTGCTCTCCCTGCGCGCGGCGTCGATCACCAGCACCGTGAATAACTTGTGTCCCGGGTCCTGTCGAAGGGCCGAGTCAAGCGCGCGCAACGCCGCGGCGGGCTGGTCCGGGGACGTCAGCCCCTTGGCGGCTAGCACAAGGGAAGAAGCGCTTGAAAGAAGCATCCCCAGATGATGAGGAGCCCCCGGAATAAGTACAAATGAAAAAAAAGCTGGGCATCCATAAGCGTTTGCTCATGTCCGCCTCCCACGTGGAAGCTATCTCAGCTCGATCCGCGGGAATGGCCCCTCAGTGACACCACCAGTTCTGAGAGCAGTACGTTAGGGGAAGGGTCCGACCAGATCATCCCCAGCTCGGCAAACCGGCTGACAGGCGTCAGCGAAACACGCGACAGCAACTTCATGGACGTGTAGAAGTCTGCGACCAATCCCGTTAGCGGCGCCAGACAATCGGTCTCGCGCAAGTGCGCCTGTATGGACGCCACAGATGCCGTTTCGACGCAAGGGTTCGGAAGCGCAACCCGCTGCTGTGCGAATGCCTCCTCCACTCGTACACGGCTCAGGCTCTCTTTGGGCGGCAACACCCAGGAATACTCCGCAGCCTCCTTCCAAGTCGGTTTGCGTTTGCGGGCCAGCGGGTGGTCAGCCCTGCAGACGATCCGGACGACGTCTTCCATCAAAACTTCCGTCAGGAAGCCGTACTGATGCGCACGGACATCGATCGTGCCAACCAGCAAGTCGAACTCGCGCTTGTCCAGCCGATCGAGCAGATCGACCATGGTCCCTTCTTCCACCCCCACGACGACCCTCGGGTGTGTCTTCTGCAGTGCGATGATCGCCTGCGGCACGAGTGCCAACGCGGCAGAGTGGATGCACCCGACCTTCAACCGGCCGACGAGGCCGGACCGGACCGCCTGCAATTCGGCATCGACCCGGTGGACGTCACCCAGCATCCGCTCCGCATGGCGTCGAAGGATCTCGCCGGCGGGGGTGAGCTTGAGCTTGCGCCCACGAACGAATAGGGGCGACCCGATCACACCCTCGATGTCCGCGAGCCAGTGGGACACCGCTGGTTGCGTCATGTGCATCCGCTCGGCGGCCGCTGTGATGCTGCCCGCATCTTCCAGGACAAGGAAGGTCTCGAGGTGACGCAGCTTCAGGCGGCGCGCCCACGGAACGGTTTTGAGGTCCATATCCATGAGCTGATCGTAATGGAACGCGTAACTACGATCACCCATGGTAGAAGTGCCAGCCCCGGGGGCACTCCAAGACGCTCACCAACCAGTGGCACTTCGGGACGAAGGCGCACATCGGCGTGAATGCGGAGTCAGGGCAGGTACACAACCGATGGCAGTTCGCTTGTCGAGCATGGAGTGAGCTACAGCTGCAACGAAGTTCATCCACACCGGCGCGCGGTCTAGTTGCTGGTTTGCCAACCTTCACTTAACCCCCTTAGGAGCATCAGTGAACAGTCCGAGATCGCGGTTCGAATTACCCGTAACGCATACCTCTGCGGAAGGACCCGTGCCGTTGGTCTGCCTGTTCGACATGTCGACGAGCCGCGACCGCACTCTCGTCAGGCCGCTGCCATTGAAGCTCCTCACGCGCATACGGTCTCTCCTGCTTTCTCAACAGCACGCTTGACCCGTGCGGTGAACGCGAGATAGCTCTCGCCTTGCCCCACCGAGAACGCCGCTTCGTCCCATGCAGGGAGGCCGAGGGCGCACGCTTTCGCATCGATGCCGCTGCGCGTCTGGTCCCACGCGACATCAGAAAAATCTGGACTCTCGCCGATCTCCTCTGCTTCCCGCACCAGGCGCTTCACGATGCCAAGCAGGTATGCCATCCCTTTCGGCGGACTTGCCTTGACGCAGACCTCCGCGGCCCCCTCAAAGATCTCCACGCCGACACCTGCCTCGACCAATTCGCGCAGCTTCGGATCCGACGGGGTCACGTCAGTCACGCCCTTGGCCCGGATGGCCTTGCAAACAGCCGCTGCTTTCGTTGACGTCCGGGCTTCATGCTCCGCACTGGCTGTCGCGTCCAACGTCGTTCTCTCCGTCTCGTTCTCCCCCTCGGCTGTGGATGCCGCGATAGGCAGGCCTCGACGACTGCGAGAGGCTTCGCCACCATTGGCCGAATTTCCAGTCTCGCGCTCCCGCTGCCGGCGCTTTCTTTCCGCGCCTCCCTCGTCTTCGCGCTCCCTCTTGGGCTGACGCCGCTCCCAAGCCACCAGACGGCCGGTGTCTTTGGCGATCAGTGCCTTGTCCTGCATGAGTCCGTAGACCCGCTGCGCGACACCTTCCTCCACCTCGAGGTAAAAGTCCATCGATTCGAAGTCCGGCACCCCGGGATTGCCGCGATCCTCGGACGTGCTCGCCGCCTCCAGCAGATGGGCCCAGATGGCGATCACCTGCGTCATGGACACGCCAGCCTTCTTGGCGATCAACCCGAGCTTCGGATCGGTGACCGTCCCGTGATGCCATCTGAACCAATGCATATCCGCCATGACGCGTCAGACCTCCGATGCCTGCGTCTCGGTGAGCTTGGGGGATCGCGCATTCACGCCGTTCGCCGAGTCGACCTGCTCGACGATCCACGCATCGATGGACGACTTGAGCCACACGGTGCATCGCCGGCCCAAGGACACGCTGCGCGGAAATTTCCCGGCGGACATGCGCGCATAGATCGCGCTCTTCTTCAGACACACACGACGTTCGACCTCCTGGATGCGGAGAAAGCGATCTCCTGGCGCTGCTTTGAGGACGGGTGGGGCTTGCATACGGACAGTTTCGGAATTGAACATGGAACGAGGATCGCGCAGAAAAGCTGACATCGGCAAAGCACGCGATGTCACCTCGACACCATCTCCAGATCGGCTGCGCAGCGGCCTTGAGGCCCGGTCGCTTCACGCTTGGCCGCCTCCTTGACGCGCCGCAAATACGCCGGCCAGTGCTCGTGATCGGGACCGAGGTTGAACTCTCGCCAACGCCCGATGCCAAGCGCTTCGGCCTTGGCTTCGATGCTGGCCCTGCTTTGGTCCCAGGCGGCCTGCGGCACACCCGGTCGCTCGCCGATGTTCACAGCCTCCCGCAACCGGCGCTCCACAATGCCAAGCAGGTATTCCACACCCTTGGCGGGGTGCGCCCTGGTGCAAATCTCGGCGGCCTGCACGAAGGTCTCCACGCCGACGCCTTTGTCGATCAGCGCGCGCAGCTTGGGGTTCGACGGGCTCACATCGGTCACTCCTTTGGCCCTGATCGCCCTGCAGACGGTTTCCGCTTTCGTGGAGATTCGAATTTCGTGGCCCCCCACTTCCCCCGCTTGCGGGGGGTAGGGGGGTGTTTTCTTATCTTCTCTCCTCTCCTCTCCTCTGGGTGTGACTTGGCGGGACGTGGCGTGACATGGCGTGACACTGATGGACTCGGTGTGACTTGGCGGGACAGCAGCCGTCACGCTTGCCCCTTCGCGTTCACGCTGACGGCGCTTTCTGTCCGAGCTGGTCTCGTCGTCGCGCTCACGCTTGGGTTGTCGCCTCTCCCATGCAGCGAGACGCCCTGTGTCGCTGTCGATCAAGGCCCGGTCCTGCATGAGCCCGTACACGCGCGCGGTGGCGCCCTCATCCACACCGAGGGCAAAGTCGATGGATTCGAAGTCCGGTGTGCCCGGATGGCCGCGCTCCTCTGACGCGCTGGCCGCCTCCAGCAAGTACGCCCAGATCGCGATGACCTCGGCCACAGACGTGCCTGCCTTCTTCGCGATCAACCCGAATTTCGGATCGGTGACCGTTCCGTGGTGCCACCGGAACCAATGCATGTCCGCCATGGCGCTCAACCCCTTCGCGCTTGCTTTGCGCCATCGGCCGCGGGCGAGAGGGCCATGTTGTTGGCCCTCTCGATCTGCTCGTCGATCCATCCGTCGATGGAAGACTTCAGCCACACCGTGCATCGACGGCCCAACGAGATGCTTCGCGGGAATGCGCCGGTCGCCATGCGCGCGTAGATCGCGCTCTTCTTCAGACACACGCGGCGCTCGACCTCTTGAATCCTGAGAAAGCAGTCGCCTGGCGCGACTTTGAGAGGGGTTGGCAACTCCATGCGGACGGTTTCGGAAGTGAACATGGAACGAGGATCACCCAGAGGAGGTGACATTGAGGAGGCCCAAGATGTCATCACCGGCTCCTCATCCATGGCGGCGTGCGCTGTCCAGCACATCGCATTGGCGCTCGATCTGAGCGCCGAGAAGTCCCAGAGAAACTGACATGAGCCGTTCCAGCGCACCGCGGTGGTTTGCATTGAAAAAGGGCGCAGGGCTTGCGTCGGAACAAGCCGCTTCGCGCCGGTCTTCGTCCCAGGAAAGCAGTTGGGCGAGCATGTGGGTGCCTTGCACCACGTCTCGCGCATCGTTCAGAAATTCGGCGAGCCGTTGCTGGGAGAGGTTCAGCCCTTCCCCTCGCACCCATTCGAAGGGCTTGAATTGAGCGGTGGGGCGATAGCTCGCGAAAGAGCAGCCGGCGTCGGCGCCAGCGTTAGAAGATTCGGCCATGGGCCTCCAAGGATTGCGGTTTGCTACAACCGCCGTCCTCGCTTCCCAACGAGGGCGGCAGCTCGAGCGGGTAGGAAGACCGGGCAATCCTTGCGGAAACCGGCAGGGCGTGAGCCCTCCCGCTCGAGCCGCCAAAAAAGGGGCGCGAACAAAAAAGCCGCAGACCATGGCGGTGACTGCGGCTTTCGTCGCAGGATTGCAGCGGGCTTCCCAACCCGACCTCGCTCATCACGAGGCAGAAGAAATGTAAGCGCTCTCGACCGCGCTCGTCAAGCCGCGCGCAGCTTCACCACGTCGGCACCACGGCGCAATTCATCGAGGTAGTCGGCCCATTTCTGCATCATCGAAAAACGTTCCACGCGAAACTCTGTGCGGTTGTAGGCGCGGCCGAGGCTGTCTTTGACGGCATGGGCGAGCTGTGCCTCGATCACCGACTCGTCGACGTTGAGGCGCTCCGCCAGGATGGTGCGCGCGGTCGCGCGGAATCCGTGGGCGGTCACTTCGTCCTTGCCGAAGCCCATCGCGCGCAATGCGGCGTTGATCGCGGCATCGCTCATGGGACGTTCGTGGCTGCGCTCGCCCGTGAACACGTATGGGCTGCGCCCCGTCAATGGGTACAGGTCGCGCAATGCTTCGACCGCCTGCCTCGCCAGTGGCACCAAGTGGGGGGCGCCGTGCAGCTTGCCAACCTTCTTTCGCTTCATGCGTGCAGCGGGCACGGTCCACAGCCCGGCGTCGAGGTCAATCTCTTCCCACTTCGCATGGCGCAACTCGCCCGGACGCAGCAAGATCATCGGGGCCAACTTCAGGGCAGTCCGCACAACGTGTGTGCCCTTGTAGCCATCGCATGCGCGCAGCAGCTCGCCCAGACGCTTGGGGTCAGTGATGGCCGGGAAGTGCTGAACGAGCGGTTTGCGCAAGGCATCCTTCAGGTCGCGGGCCGGATTGCTCGTCGCGCGTCCCGTGGCAACTGCATAGCGGAATACCTGGCCGCAGTTCTCAAGCGCACGATGCGCCGTCTCGACAACTCCGCGCCCTTCGATGCGGCGCAATACCGCGAGCAATTCGGGCGGGTCAATCAGCGTGATAGGTCGGGCGCCGATGTAAGGGAAGACATCATTCTCAAGGCGGCCAATGATCTTGATGCCGTAGCTTTGCGCCCAGTCACCCCGTCTTATTTCGTACCACTCCCGCGCAACGTGCTCGAAGCTATTGAGTGCGGGGAGGCCGGCATCAGCGCGCGTCGTCGCTTCACGGGCTTGGATATGCGCCGCACGGACAGCCTTCCTCGCCTCGCTGGGATCGATGCCTTGGGCAACCTTCCTGCGCGCGTCCTCGGCTCGCTCGCGGGCCAGGCCGATGCCGATGGTGGGGTAGGTGCCGAGCGAGAGCGTTTTGCGCTTGCCGGCGAAGCTGTAGTCGAAGCGCCATCCGTGGGCGCCGCCGTTCACGAAGAGCAGGATGTAGAGGCCATCGCCGTCGGAAATGCGCCTGCGCGGATCGCCAGGTTTGATGGATCGAAGGGCGGTGTCGGAACCGATTAGATTGCGTGGCATGACAATTTTCCAGGTGCAGTAAGTGATGCAGGAACTCAAGTTCACACCTGGACCGAATTCTAGGGCTGGCGCGGCTTCCAAGGCATCTTTCGATCCAGTGAAGAGCCACCAACAATAAAAGCCTTGCAAGTCAACGACTTGCAAGGCTTTTGTCTTTTCCGGCAGCGCCCAGCGCGAGATAATCCGCGCCGATGCCCCACCACCTCGCACCGCCCTCCCCCGCGCACCGCGCAGGCCTGCGGCGCCCGGGCGCAGGCCTGATCCGCTGGGTCTTGCTGTGGTTCGCGCTGTCCATCGGCGTGGCGGTGGCCTCTCCCGTGGTGCACCCGCAAACGCTGGAGCTGGTCTGCTCCGCCACGGGTTCGGTGAAAGCCATCGTGCACACCGACGACGGCATGCAGGAGCTGGGCGCCGGCCACATGGACTGCCCGCTGTGCGTGCTCGCAGGCGCCCCGCCGACAACACCCACCGTCGCACTGCCCGTGCTCATGCCGCTGGCCCGCGCCGTGCGGCCGATACCGTCCGCGCACATCGCCGCCGCCACCGCGGCGCCCATGCCGGCGCGCGGGCCCCCTTCGCTCTCCTGACGCATCTTCAGTTCGTTCGTGCACGTGCGACGCCGCCTTCGGGCGAGCGCATCGCGCGCGCTCCTTCCTGTCATGCGCCGGCACCCGCAGCGGTGTCGGCAACAGAGAGCCTTTCTTCAATGACCTCCACCCTTCCTTCCACGCGGCGCCGTGTGCTGCGCGCCGGCGGCGCCCTCACCTCACTCGTCACGTTGACCGCGTTCGGCCTCGCAGGCTGCGACAAGGTTCTGCCCGCCAGCTACAACGGCATCGACATCACCGGCGCCAGCTATGCGCAGGGCTTTCGCCTGACCGACACCGACGGCCGCGAGCGCACGCTGGCCGACTTCAACGGCAAGGCCGTGATGATGTTCTTCGGCTTCACCCAGTGCCCCGACGTGTGCCCCACCGCACTCGTGCGCGCCGCCGAGATCAAGCGGATGCTCGGCGCCGATGGCGATCGGCTGCAGGTGGTCTTCGTCACCGTCGACCCCGAGCGCGACTTGCCCGTGGTGCTCAAGGCCTACACCGCGGCCTTCGACCCCAGCTTCATCGGCCTGTACGGCGACCTGGCCAGGACCGCCGAAACCGCCAAGGCCTTCAAGGTCTTCTACAAGAAGGTGCCCACCGGTTCGTCGTACACCATGGACCACTCGACCTTCAGCTACGTGTTCGACCCCAAGGGAAAAATTCGCATCGTGCTGCGCCACGAGCAGAGCGCCGAAGAGTGCGCGCAAGACCTTCGCCAGGTATTCAAAACGACCTCGGCCTGACCTTCACTTTCAAACCCAAGGAGCTCCTTTTTCATGAAACCCATTGCACACATCGCCATCGCTGCCGCCGCCTTGCTCGCGGCCAGCGCCCACGCCCAGGTCAGCGTCAAGGACGCCTGGGTGCGTGCCACCGTGCCGCAGCAACAGGCCACCGGCGCCTTCATGCAGCTCAACGCCGCCAAGGACACCCGGCTGCTGTCCGTGACTTCCACCGTCACGCCACTCGTCGAAGTTCATGAAATGGCCATGCAGGACGGCGTGATGCGCATGCGCCAGATCCCCGCGCTCGAGCTGCCTGCGGGCAAGGCCGTCGAGCTCAAGCCCGGCGGCTATCACGTGATGCTGCTCGACCTCAAGCAGCAGGTGAAGGCAGGCGACACCGTGCCGCTCACGCTCGTGTTCGAAGGCAAGGACGGCAAGCGCGAGACCGTGGAGGTGAAGGCGCCCGTGCGCGCGCTGAACGCATCCGCACAACCGGCCGCTGGTCACGGCGACCACAAGCACTGAGCGAAGCAAGCGCACTTTCAATGCGCTGAAAGTGCGCGATTTGCCCATCGAATACCCAGTTCAAGGGATATCACGCAGCCCTTTTGGCTACAGAATGGGTAAAACATAACAAATGTTCACAATTCAATCCACTCGGCGGCGGCCTCGCAAAAGCGACCCGTTCGGGCGCTTGAATTGACCCCGGGGAGGAGCAGCGGTCCGGCTCGACGACTTCGCTTCGGCGCGGCGATGCAGAGCGGGATCGACGCCAGCGTGGAGGCGTAGACAGGGATGTTCGGTGCCGCTTTCTTACCTTCTCCGTTTGGAGCATGTTCGCCTGCCCATGCACGTGACCGACGCGCAAGACGTTCGGCGTGTGTCCGTGCTCAAGGCCACCGGCCTCATCGAGGCCACCATCGACCCCGCGTTCGACCCCGGCGGCAACTACCGCTTGGCGCAGGCGGCGCTGATCGTCTGCATCACCGACGAGGGCCACGGCGAGATCCAGAAGCTGCGCGGCGGCAGCGTTGCCGACACGCACGCGCAGGCGCAACCCACCCAGGGCCTCGACCCACTCGACTACCTGCGCGGCATCAAGGGCGCCACGTTCCCGTTGCGCGTGGAAGACCACGAAGAGATCAACTGCGTCGAGGCGCTGAAGCAGGCCGGCTATGTCGATGCGTCCATCAGCGCCGCGTTGATCTGGAAGGGCAGCGGCACGCCGCAAGAGCTGGCGATCGTGCGGCGCATCACCCCGCTGGGGCGCGCGCAGTTGGTGCGCGCGCAGCTGGTGCAAGGCAAGCGACCTGCGGACTAAGGTCGCACAAGGTCCAGCGCTTCGCATTGCCCTTCGATGTCCGCATGCAGCATGCCCAGCGCGGCCACCATGAAGCGCTGAAGCGATGCGCGATGCCACCGCTCCAGCAGCGGCACGGTCGCGTCTGAAGAACCCACGTCGTCGCGCAGCTCGTCATCCCACACGAGCAACTGCATCAACGTGTGCGCACCGTCGACCACATCGCGCGCATCGTTGAGGAATGACGCGCGCGCTCGTGCGTCGTGGTCGAGTCCCTCAAGGGGATTCCAGACAAATGGTTTGAATTGCGCGCTGTCATGCGCGGTGCTTTTTTTTGAATCGGCCATGTGGCCCTCCCTGTCGGTTCAGCTTTGCTACAACCGTCGCCCACGCTGCTAAACGAAGGCGGCGGCTCGAACGGGTTAGCAGACCGGGAACCGCTAGGCGAAACCGGCAGGGCGCGAGCCCTCCCATCCGAGCCGCCTAAAGGAAGCTGGAACAGAAAAGCCGCAACACCATTGCGGTATGCGGCTTTCACCGCGGTTCTTTCAGGCTGCTAAACCCGGCCTCGCTCATCGCAAGGCGGACTGGAATGTAGCGGCGTGCATCGGCGCAGTCAACCGACACGGGCAACGCGCAAACCCCTGTGCCAACAATTGCACGAGCCCGTGCGCTTACCACGGCAAACCGCATTCCCCACGCCGCGATCCGCTTCTTTTGCCCCCTCGCAGTCGCACTGCCTGTTCAACAGGCAACGTGGTGGAAAGCCACGCCAGCACTCGCTTTGCCTGCCCGCCTCCCCGCACAACCCACAGAGTTGTCCACAGAAAAATCGAACAAGTCATTGAAGTGTCAAAGAGATGTCGCAGCGACGTAACCCTTGAACTGTTCGCGCAACTTCGTCTTCAACAACTTGCCGGTGGCGGTGTGAGGCAATGCATCGACGAAGGCCACGTCGTCCGGCAGCCACCACTTCACCACGCGTTCGCTGAGGAAAGTGAGCAGTTCCTCGCGCGTCACTTGCGCGCCCGCGCGCTTCACCACGATGAGCAGCGGGCGCTCTTGCCACTTCGGGTGCGCGATGCCGATCACCGCCGCCTCGGCCACCGCCGGGTGCGCGCTTGCGGCGTTCTCCAGTTCGATGGAAGAAATCCATTCACCACCCGACTTGATGACGTCCTTCGCGCGGTCGACCAACTGCACATAGCCGTCCTCGTCGATGTTGGCCACGTCGCCGGTCGGGAAGAAACCCTCTGCGTCGAGCACCGCGCCGCCTTCGCTCTTGAAGTAGCCGCTCGCAATCCACGGACCGCGCACATGCAGGTGGCCGAAGGCCTTGCCGTCGTGCGGCAGGCGCTGGCCGTCTTCGCCGACGATCTTCAGTTCCACACCCCACACGCCACGGCCCTGGCGCATCTTCACGCGCAGTTGCTCTTCCTTGGGCATCGACAGATGCTTGGGCAGCAGGTTGCCGATCACGCCGATGGGGCTGGTCTCGGTCATGCCCCAGCCCTGCACAAAGTCGGCGCCAAAGTCGCGCTCGAAGCGTTCGATCATGCTGCGCGGCGTGGCCGCACCGCCCACGCCGATGCGTTTGAGGCCGATGGCACGCGTGTCGATTTCGGGGTGCGCATCGAAGTACTGAAACAGCATGAGCCAGATGGTGGGCACGGCCTGCGAGAAGCCGACCTTCTCGTCGCGCATCAGTTCGTACAGGCTCTGGCCGTCCATGTGCGGGCCGGGCATCACCAGCTTGGCACCGGCCATGGCCGCCGCATACGGCATGCCCCATGCGTTGGCATGGAACATGGGCACGGCCAGCAGCAGCGTCATCTGCGAGTTGACGCCGAAGGTGTCGGGCGCGCATTCCATCAGCGAGTGCAGCACGGTGGAGCGGTGCGAATACAGCACGCCCTTCGGGTTGCCGGTGGTGCCCGAGGTGTAGCAAAGCGACGAGGCGGTGCGCTCGTCGAACTCGGGCCACGCGTACTGCTCGCTCTGCGCGCCCACCAGCTCGTCGTAGCACAGCAGGTTGGGCACGTCGATGGCGGGCATGTGCGCGCGGTCGGTCATGGCGATGAAGGCACGCACCGTTTTCAGATGCGGCGCGAGCTTCTCGACCAGCGGCGCGAAGGTGGTGTCGAAGAACATCACCTTGTCTTCGGCGTGATTGACGATGTAGTCGATCTGCTCCGGGAACAAACGCGGGTTGACGGTGTGCAGCACCGCGCCCGTGCCCGACACACCGAAGTACAGCGCGAGGTGGCGCCAGGTGTTCCATGCGAGCGTGCCGACGCGGTCGCCGGGCTGGATGTCGAGCGTCTTCAGCGCGTTGGCCACCTGCTTGGCGCGGCGCTGAATGTCCGCATAGTTGGTGCGGTGCACCGGGCCCTCCACCGTGCGGCCCACGACCTCGGCGTGCGGGTGAAAGTTGGCCGCGTGGTCGATGAGCGACGAGATCAGCAGCGGGCGGTCTTGCATCAATCCGAACATGGTGGTGTGTCTCCTGGCTTCTGTGCCTGTGCCTGTGCCTGTGCTCGTGTTGCAAAGCTCGCCGTCAGCGTGGCGTTCATGAGCTGGCTGCGTCTCGGCCGCGAGGTGGCACGTGTCATGGTTGTGCGCGTCGTTCTTTGCGTGAAACGCTTCTCCGTTGCCGGCGATGGTAGGCAGCGGCCATGGCGCAACACATCGTCGGATCGGACGATTGAGAGCGCACGAGGGTTGACCCTTGCATGGGGTGGGTGCGGGAGATACGCGGGAAGGCTGCGCGGCAAATATGCGTTCGTCGTTCGTTTTGAGGGCTGTCGTTCAGGGCGACGCTCACGCCGACGGGGTACTCCCCTCCGCGAATGTCCCCCGGCCTGCGGGCTACCGCACCTCCTCCTTTGTTTCGCTGCGGGGAGCACCCCATCGACGTGAGCGTTATCAGAGCACTGGTTGATCAGCCGCACACCCACAGCGTGGTCAATGTTCAGAGCAGTCGTTGATCGGCGAGCACTCAGAGCGTGCCCCAGTGCACAGGGCGTCGGGTACTCCCCGCAGCGAAATAAAGGAGGAGCGAAGCGGGGGACATTCGCGGAGGGGAGTACCCGGCGGCCTGTGCACGCGCCCTGAACGGACCCCGAGTGCATTCCGCCGCTCCAAGAACGAGGAACGGTTCATGCTTGAAGATGCGGCAACCAAATAGCGCCGCATGCTCATCGCACAAATCTCCGACCCCCACATTCGCCCTGCAGGTCAGCTCTACCAGGGCGTGGCCGATTCGAACCGCATGTTCGAAGAGGCCATCGACCACCTGCACGCGCTCGACCGCCGGCCCGACCTGCTGCTGCTCACGGGAGACCTCGTCGACGAAGGCCAGCCCGACGAATACGCACAAGCGCGCCGCCTGCTGGCCAAACTGGCCATGCCGTACCTCGTGATTCCCGGCAACCACGACCACCGCGAGAACTTTCGCGCGGCCTTCGCCGACCACACCTGGCTGCCGCGCGAAGGCCCGCTGCACTACTGCATCGACACGCACCCGGTGCGCATCGTGGCACTCGACTCG
The DNA here is from genome assembly GCF_046156345.1 of Variovorax sp. H27-G14. Classification (NCBI taxonomy): domain Bacteria; kingdom Pseudomonadati; phylum Pseudomonadota; class Betaproteobacteria; order Burkholderiales; family Comamonadaceae; genus Variovorax; species Variovorax sp. H27-G14. The sequence continues at coordinate 21,108 of NZ_JAYLVN010000034.1, read as the reverse complement.
TGCGTGCCCGGCCTGCACCACGGCCACGTCGATGCGCAAGGGCTGGCGTGGCTGCAACGCACGCTGGACGCCGATCGCACCAAGCCCACGCTGCTGATGCTGCACCACCCGCCCTTCGCCAGCGGCATCCCGTACATGGACAGCTACCGCTGCATGGACACAGCGCCGCTCGAAGCCGTGGTGCGCGGCGCGAACAACATCGAGCTGGTGCTGTGCGGCCATGTACACCGCACCATGCTGCGGCGCTGGGCCGGCACGGTGGTGTGCGCGTGCCCGAGCAGCACCACGGAGATCGCGCTGCGGCTGGCCGCCGACGCGGCGCCGGCCTCGTACATGGGCCGGGCGGGCTGCATGCTGCACCTGTGGGACGGCACGCACGGCATGGTCAGCCATGTGAGCCACATCGGCGCGATGCAAGGGCCGTTCGGGTTTGCCTGACAGGATGGTGCGCCAGTGTTCCTGCGCGCAGAATGCGGCCGATGCCACAGGAACGCACCCTTCTGCATGCCGGACACGAGTTCACTGTCGAGCATGTGCGCGCCCATGCGCCTGAAGGCACGGACTGGAGCGCGCCCTACACGCTGGCGTCGCGCCGCATCATCTTTCCCACGGGCCGCACGGTGCTCGACGTGCGCTGCGGCCGCGGCACCTGGCTGGTCGACGGACTCACGGCCATGCACTTCGGCGAGGCCATGGTCTACCAACTGCGCTTGGCAGCGCGCACGGCCCGGCACAGCATGGTGGTCACAGGGCACCGCATGCCTTGCGAAGCAGCGGCGCCGGTGTTCTGCCTGCTGTCGCCCGCGTCGCTGTACCGGGTTCATGCGGCGCAACAGCGGCTGCGTGCCGGACGCGAGTGCGCGGACGCGGTCGCCTCGCTGGTAGATGAACTCAGCCGCTCGCGCGCGCAAGCACCGCTGACGGGCGCGGTCGCGCGTGCGAAGCGCCTGCTCGCGGAAACCGCCGACCGCGAAGCGCGGCTGTCCGTGCACGAGGTGGCCGATGCCGTGTCGCGCTCTCCGTTTCACTTGGCGCGCAGCTTCCGGCAACAGACCGGGCTCAGCCTGCACCAGTACCGCCAGCACCTGCGCCTGGCCGCGGCCATGGAGCGTCTGACGGCCGGCGACGCCGACCTTGCGGGCATCGCGCACGACCTGGGCTACTGCAGCCAGAGCCACCTGGGCGCGGTGTTCCGGCGCGAGGTGGGCGTGACGCTGGGCGACGCGCGACGCACGCTGACCGCACAAATTTGATAGCCGCCGCGCGGCGCGGTCGCCAGACTCGCCGCGATGGACCGTAACCTCTCCGCCGGCCTCCTTGCCGCGCTGTCCGCAGCCTTCATCGGCAGCGCATGGCAACTCGTCTCGCGCCACGGCGTGACCACCACGCTCGGGCCGATGGAACTCGCGCTGATGCGCTACGGCATTCCGGCGTTGCTGCTCGCGCCGCTGTGGTTTGGCCGCCGACGCATCGCAACAAAGGGCGCGCGCATGGCGCGGGTGCTGCTGGTCGTCGGCGGCGGCCTGCCCTTCGGGCTGCTGGTGCTGGCCGGCGCGCAGTGGGCGCCCGCCAGCCACATGGGCATCTTCATGGCCGGCAGCCTGCCGCTGTTCACCGCGATAGGTGCGCGGCTTCACAAGGGGCAGGCGGTCGGCGGCCTGCGGCTGCTGGGGCTGGGCTGCATCGCGCTGGGCATGGTGCTGTTCGCGGTGGGCAGCTTTCGTGGCGGCACGCTCGACTGGCGCGGTGACCTGCTCTTTCTGGTGGCCGCGATGCTGTGGGCCATGCACTCACTCGCCTTCGCGCAATGCGGGCTCACGCCGTGGCAGGGGGCTGCGTTCGTGAACGGGTGGTCGGCGCTGCTGCTGCTGCCGGTGCTGGCGTTTGCTGGCGCACCACGGCTGCTGAGCGCGCCGTGGCCGGACATCGCGCTGCAGGCCTCGATGCAAGGCGTGGTCGCGGGCCTGCTGGGGCTGGTGGTCTACATGGTGGCCGTGGCACGGCTGGGCGCGGCGCGCGCATCGCTGTCGGCGGCGCTGGTGCCGGTGCTCACGACGCTGGGTGCGGCGTGGTGGATGGACGAGCCCGTCACCCCCGCCGTGCTGGTGGCGCTGGCGTTGGTGGTGCCGGGCATCGTGCTGGCCAGCGGTGCGGTGCGTTGGCGCGTGAAGCAGGCGCGGCCCGCGGCATAGCGGCGGCAGCTGCGGCGGCGGGCAGAATGCGACGGACCGTCAAAAGACGCCGCACCAAGCGCCGGTGCGCCTGTGCCGCCATCGATGCGATCCCATGGCGAGCCGCAAGCATTCAAGGAGCACCATGCGCGACCTGATTCATCTACAGCCCCAAGTGATTGCGCTGGCCGGCCCGTTCCGGCCTGATCCGCACAGCGAAATTGTGTCGATCTCTCAAACCTCGAGTGGCCTGGCCATTCAGGTCGAAGGTGTTGCCGCCGTTGCGGAAGTGGTCTTCCCGACGACCTGGGGGTTCAGGGTGTTGGACGAGCTCGACCTCGCGGAGTTCTGGTCGCAGTGCTCCATGAAGACAGGCTGGCTTTTCGAAGTCACCGACGGCGGGTGGAAGGCGCTTGAACTGCATCGCGCGCACTTCACCAGCGGACGCCTGTACGGTGACTTGCGCGAGTTTCTTGTCGTCGGAATGACCTTGTGTGCGAGTGTCCTGAGTCAAGATGAGCCGGTCATCCGCACGCACGAAAAACCATAAGAGCCGTTGAATGAATTTCACGCTGTCCAAAGGCTGGCCCTGGCGCATCCCTGGTGCTGCGGCACTGTGGCTGGCGTGTACGAGCACCGCCTTCGCCACCGGCAGCCTGCAATGCGAAGGCACTCCCTACGCCGCAGAGGTGCAGTTCCAACTGTCCAGTGGCGAGCTGACAGCGTTGGTCATCGCGCGCACGGACCGTGCGCAGCCCACTTCCGAACGGTTCACGCTGCAGCGACGCTTCGTCGACTACCGGCGCCAGCGCATGCGCATCACCGCCACGGGCCTCGAAACACCCCGCCGCACAGCAACACTGCGCATCTCGAAAACAAGGGGCACGCTGACCTACGGTGGCATGCAACGCCGGCTGCGCTGCGACTGGAACAACCTCGGCTGAAGTGTCAGGGCGGCCCTCAGGCCGCAGCCATCACCTGGTCGCGCCCCATCGCCTTCGCGCGATACAGCGCCGCATCAGCCTTGGCCAGCACATCGTCCACGCGCGTGCCGCCATCCCCTGCCGCCACGCCGATGCTCACCGCGATGGAGCCGACCGCGGCCATCGGTGAATTGGCTGCAAAGGGCTGGTCGATGGCCTGCTTGAGCCGCTGCGCGACGGCCATGGCTTCGGCCGTGTCGGCGTCGGGCAGCAGCACGATGAACTCTTCACCACCATAGCGCCCCAGCAGCCCCGCGTTGCCGATGGCGCCCTGCATGCGCACCACGGCCTCGCGCAAAACGGCGTCGCCCATCTGGTGGCCGAAGCGGTCGTTGACTTCCTTGAAGTAGTCCAGGTCCACCATCAGCAACGCCACGCGCCGGTGGCCCGAGGCCACGGCGGTGCGGCAGGCGTCGAGCACGGCGCGCCGGTTGAGCGCGCCCGTGAGGGGGTCGTGCGTGGCCAGGTATTCGAACTCGGTGTGCACGCGGTCGGTGGCCATCAGGATGACGGCGATGGACAGCAGCAGCACGGTCAGCGAGTACATGCTGATGTACAGCGACTGGATCCATGTCGCATCCATCAGGCTGCTGCCGGCCATGCCCGACAGCGCCGACACAAAACGCAAAGCCGCCACAAAAGACTGCGTGAGCAGCAGCCCGGTCATGAGCCGCTGGCCGAACACAAGCACCGGCTGGCGCATGTACAGCAGCGCATGCACCAGGAACAGCGCCGACACCGCCAACGTGACCAGCAACAGGCGCACCCCGAAGTCGGGCTTGATGGCGCTGAACCAGAACATCGCCAGCGCCAGCACGCCGTTGAGCAGCGTCCAGAGCCGCGTGTCGCTGCGCCCTTGCAAGAACTTCTGGCTGCCTGCGTAGTAAAGGATGCAGGCCTGGTAGAGCACGAAGTTGGCGACCACCACGGAGACGAAGTCCGGCAGGAAGCCGCGCGCCGCAAACAGCAATGTGCTGACGAAGGCCACCAGCGGTGCCAGCGCCCACTCGCCCAGGCCTTGAATGCTGCGGGGGTAGCTGCGCCGCATGAAGAACACGACGAGCGCCATCATCAGGCCCATGATGCCGGCCAGCATGATGACGGAGCGGGGGTCGAGGATGGAGGGCAACAATCCCATGGGCAGTGATTATGTTGGCATCCGCCCCGCGTGTTTCGGAACACAGGTTCCATGCCTGCGCCGCGATGGGCCGCACCTCCCTGGTGGGCACCCCAAGCCTCAGAACCTCAGAACCTCAAAGGCGTTCGACGATCGTCACGTTGGCCATGCCCCCACCTTCGCACATGGTCTGCAGGCCGTAGCGCTTGCCGCGCTGGCCCAGTGCGTGGATCAGCGTGGTCATCAGCTTGGTGCCCGAGGCACCCAGCGGGTGGCCCAGCGCGATGGCACCGCCGTTCACGTTCAGGCGCGCCGGGTCGGCGCCCAGTGTCTGCAGCCACGCGATCGGCACGGGCGCGAAGGCTTCGTTCACTTCGTACAGGTCGATGTCCTCGATGGCCATGCCCGCCTTCTTCAGTGCGCGTTGCGTGGCCGGAATGGGGGCCTCCAGCATGATGACCGGGTCGTGGCCGATCACGCTCATGTGGTGGATGCGCGCGAGCGGCTTCACGCCCAGCGTCTTCAGGCCGCGCTCGTTCACTACCAGCAGGCCGCTGGCGCCGTCGCAGATCTGGCTGGCCGTGGCGGCCGTGCAGCGCCCGCCTTCGACGATGAGCTTCACCGCGGCAATGCTCTCCAGCGTGGCGTCGTAGCGAATGCCTTCGTCGGCCGTGTGCTGCTCGCCCGGCTCGGTGCCGTCCGCCAGGCGCACCGCCACCGGCACGATCTCGCGCTCGAACAGGCCGGCCTGCGTGGCCGCAATGGCGCGGTGGTGGCTTTCGAGCGCATAGCGGTCCAGCGCCTCGCGTTCGATGCCGTAGTTCTTCGCGATCATTTCCGCGCCGGTGAACTGGCTGAACTGAATGCCCGGGTAGCGCTGCGCCATGAGCGGGCTCACGTAGAAGCCCAGGCCGTTCTTCAGCGGCAGCGTGGTGGGCAGGCCCATGGGCACGCGCGTCATGCTTTCCACGCCCGCGGCAATCACGATGTCCATGCTGCCCGACATCACGGCCTGCGCCGCAAAGTGCAGTGCCTGCTGCGACGAGCCGCACTGGCGGTCGACAGAAGTGGCCGGCACCGACTCGGGCAGGCGCGAGGCCAGCACCGCGTTGCGCGCAATGTTCGATGACTGCTCGCCGGCCTGGCCGACGCAGCCCATGATGACGTCTTCGATCAGCGCGGGGTCGCAGTCGGTGCGCTCGACCAGCGCGTTGAGCACCTGCGCGGCAAGGTCCGCGGGGTGCCAGCCGGCCAGACGGCCGTTGCGGCGGCCGCCGGCGGTGCGCGCGGCGGCGACGATATAGGCTTCGGGCATGGGGCTCTCCAGTGCGTTGAATTGATGCGTTTGTGTTGAAGGTGTTCAGGCGTTCGGGTGTCAGCGCGGCGCCATGCGAATCGCCCCGTCCAGCCGCACGCTCTCGCCGTTGAAGTACCCGTTGGTAATCATCAGCTCCGCCAGCGTCGCGTACTCCGCCGGGTTGCCCAGCCGCTTGGGGAAAGGCACCGACGCGGCCAGCGCGGCCTTCACGTTGTCGGGCGCGCCCTGCAGCAGCGGCGTGTCGAAGATGCCCGGCAGGATGGTGTTCACGCGAATGCCCTCGCTCATGAGGTCGCGCGCTATCGGCAGCGTCATGCCGACGATGCCGGCCTTGGACGCGGTGTAGGCGGCCTGCCGCATCTGCCCGTCCTGCGCGGCCACCGAGGCGGTGTTGACGATGGCGCCGCGCTCGCCGTCTTCCAGCATGTCGAGCGTGAGCATGCCGGCCGCCGACTTGGCGATGCAGCGGAAGGTGCCCACCAGGTTGATCTGGATGATGCGGTCGAAGTTGGCGAGCGGAAAGTGCTTGATCTCGCCCGATGCCTTGTCGCGGCTCGCGGTCTTCACCGCGTTGCCGGTGCCCGCGCAATTGACCAGCACGCGCTCTTGCCCATGCGCGGCACGCGCCTTGGCAAAGGCCGCATCGACCTGCTCGTCGGAGGTCACGTCGACCTTGCAGAACACGCCGCCCAGTTCCTTGGCCAGCGCTTCGCCCTGCTCCGCGTTGAGGTCGAACAGCGCAACCTTCACGCCGTGGCTGGCCAGGCGGCGCGCGGTGGCGGCGCCAAGGCCCGAGGCACCGCCGGTGACGACGGCGGAAATTGTTGAACCGAGTTGCATCTTGAATGGCCTCTGGATGAATTTGTCGCGGGCCAGTTTAGGCAGCAGAATCCGCTGCCGGCATCGTCGGAAACGACGGGATTTCCAAGCACCGGCGCCACTGCTTACCCAGCCCGCCCGCGATGCCGCAACCTCCCCCGCCACCCTCCGCACCCTCCGCGCTCTCCACGCTCTCCTCGCTCCCGCGCATCCTCGAGACCAAGCTCAACCCCCCGGCCTTCGTCGCCACGCAGGTGCCGCGCACCGCCATCGGCGAGCAGATTGCCGCGGCGCCCGCCAAGCTGGTGCTGGTGCGCGCGCCAGCCGGCTTCGGCAAGACCACGGCCATGGCGCAGATGCGCGGGCGCATGGACGCGCAGGGCACTGCCACCGCTTGGCTCACGCTGGACCGCGCCGACAACGACGTGTCGCGCTTTCTCAACTGCCTGGCCGAGGCCGTGCAGCGCCTGGGCGTGGACGAGCCGCGCGCCAACGCGCCCTTCGACGCAGTGGCTGCGCTGGCCGCGCACGACTCGCCCTTCACACTGTTTCTGGACGACTTCGAGGTGGTGCAAGAGCCCGCCGTGCTGGGCCTGGTGCGCGAGATCGTCGAGCACCTGCCGCGCCGCGGGCAGATCGTGATCGGCTCGCGCAGCCTGCCCGACCTGGGGCTGGGCCGGCTGCGCGCGCGCGGCCAGCTGGTGGAGATCGACACCGACCGTCTGCGCTTCAGCCTGGAAGAAACCAGCGCCTTCTTTCAGCAGCGCGGCGCCCAGGCCGCGCACGCGCTGCCGGCCGCCATGCTCGCGCAGCTGCACCACAAGACCGAAGGCTGGGTGGCCGCCATCTGGCTTGCGTCGATGGCGCTGGAACGCCACGGCACCGAGACCGGTTTTGTCGAACGCTTCTCGGGCTCCGACCGCGCCGTGGCCGACTACCTGGCCGAAGACGTGCTGGCGCACCAGCCCGCCGACATCAGAGACTTTCTGCTGCGCACCAGCATCCTGCGACAGCTTGATGCGTCTGTGTGCCAGGCGCTGTGCCCGCGCGTGGACTGCGCGGCCATGCTGGAGCGGCTGGCCACGTCCAACCTGTTCGTCACGCCGGTAAGCGGCGACGGCGATGCGTGGCGCTACCACAGCCTGTTCGCCGACTTCCTGCGCGCGCAACTCGCGCGCGAACTGCCTGGCGACATCGAGCGGCTGCACCTGTCGGCATCGGGCTGGTACGAGTCGCACGGTCGGCCCGTGCCCGCCATCGACCATGCCATCGAAGGCGGCGACCACCCCTATGCGCTGACGCTGCTCGACAGCTATGCGGCGCAGTTTCTCGAACAGGGCCGCATGCGCATGCTGGCGCGCTGGTTCTCGGCCATTCCAGAACACCAGCTGCGCGAACACCCGTTCCTGCAGCCCATCGCGCTGTGGGCCACCTGCTTCACGCACGGCCCGTGGGACGCCATGCGCCAGCTCGAAAAATCAGGCTGCCTGCAAAGTCCCATCGCCGAAGTGCGCGCCAGCGCCCACACGCTGGTGCCGCTGCTGCTGGCCATGCAGGACCGGCATGACGAGGCCTGCGAGGTCGGCCGCCAGAGCCTGGCGCGCCTGCCCACCGGGCTGCCCTTTGCCGATGCGGTGCTGCTCAACGCCATGGCCCACATCCTGGCCGTGGAGGGCGACCCGCGCGAGGCGCGCCGCATGCTCGAGGTGGCGCGGCGCGAGCAGGGCAACAGCACCTTCAACCGCATGTACACCGAGTCGCTGGCCGGCCTGTTCGACCTGCAGGAAGGCCGGCTGCGCCAGGCCACCGCGCGGCTGCGCATGGCGGTGGATTCCACGCATGCCGTGTCCTACAACCACAGCCACGGCAACGCCTGGGCCGGCGTGCTGTACGCGGGCGCGGTGTACGAGACCAACCAGCTCGTGCAGGCCGAGCACCTGCTCAACGTGTACCTGCCGCTGGCGCGCGACGTGGGCCTGCCCGACCACATGATCCTGAGCCACGTGATGCGCTCTCGCCTGGCGTTCCACGCGGGCGACATCGACGCCGCCTTCCAGGCCCTGACCGAACTCGAATACCTGGGCCACCACCGCCAACTGCCGCGCGTGGTGGCCAGCGCCAAGCTGGAGCGTTCGCGCATGTTGCTGCTGCAGGGCAACGGCCCCGCGTCGCGCGACGAACTGCAGCGCGCCGACGACCCTGCCCTGTGGGAGCGCGAGCGCCGCCAGCGCCTGCCCGCGCACGACTTGGACTACCTGCTGCTGGCCCGCGCGCGCTGGGACGTCGCTTTCGGCGATGCGCGCGCGGCCGTGGGCGTGCTCGACGCCGAACTGCACGCCGCGCTGGCCTCCACGCGCAACCGGCGTGCGCTGTCGGTGCGGGTGGTGCGCGCGCTGGCGCTGCAACGCGCCGGCGACATGGCCGCGGCCATCGACGAAATGGGCGAGGTGCTGCAGACCGCGAGCCAGGAGGGGTTCATGCGGCTCATCCTGGACGAGGGGCCGGCGGTGGGCACGCTGCTGCACCGGTATGCGGCCGCGCAGCAGGACGGCGGCGACCCGATCCTGGCCGACCACCTGCAGCGCCTGCTGCAGGCCGCGGGGCCGGCGCCTGCGGGCGAGGTGGAGGCGCCGAGCAGCGACGCCATGAAGGAGCCGCTGACGCGGAAGGAAATTCGGGTGCTGCAGCTGCTGGCCGAGGGGTATTCGAACAGCGCGATGGCGGAGAAGCTGTTCGTGTCGGACAGCACGGTGCGTACGCACCTGCGCAATATCAATATGAAGCTGGATGCGAAGAGCAGGACGCAGGCGGTGGCTATTGCGCGGAAGTTGGGGGTGATTCGATAGCGCCCTGCGCAAAGGCCCGCGGCCGCGGGGTTCAAAGAGGTCGCACGACTACGGATTCCGGTGATACCCCTCCCCCCTCTCAATCCCTAGCATTCGCTACAGAGATCAGAGACTTCCAACAGCCGCGATAGCCACTGGCACACGGCGCTGGAAGAGCGTTGCGCCCGGCGAGACCGAGACAGCAAGCCGGGCAGGGAGCCACCTCAACAGAGAGCGCCGTCGAGCGGAAACCACCATGCCCAAAGGAATTCCCAACCCGGCCGCCATGTATGGCATCTACCCCCGTACCTGGGGGTTCGAGGTGTCCATCGTGCGCAACGGCAACCGCTACTTCAAGCAGTTCGGCCGCGCCAGCTACGGCAGCCAGGAGCAAGCCCTGCTGCAGGCACAGGACTGGCGCGACGGCATCGTGCGCAGCGTGCCGCCGGTGCCGCGCCGCACGCGGGCTGAAAAACTGCGCGTCAACAACACCACGGGCGTGTCCGGCGTGTTCGCGCAGGTCGCGTCCGACGGCAAGGTGCGCGCCTGGGTCGCCAAAACCTATCTGGGGCAGGAAGAAATCTTGCGCACCGACTTTGCGGTGAACACCGTGGGCGATGCCGCACAGGCGCTGGCCATCGAGGAGCGGCAGCGCCAGCTGGAGCGCATGGCCGGGCTGGCCAGGCTGCACCCGGCGGAAGAAATGATCCGCACGACGCCCGCCCTGCCGCTGGACGACCTTCGCTCGCCCAAGCGCTCCAAGTCGGAGATCAAGCGCAGCACCAACTCCAGCGGCGTGAGCGGCGTGCATTTCAAGTCGCCCAACGTCGGCCACCCGGGCTACTGGCTGGCCATTACTTACACCAGCGGCAAGGGCAGCGTGAGCAAGGCCTTCTCCATCAAGGAGCACGGGGCAGAGCAGGCCAAGCAGATGGCCATTGCGGAGCGCGAGCGCCAGCTGGAGCAAAAGCTGCTGTACATCAGCGGCACGGGCAACGCACTGACGATTGCGTTTCGCAAGGACCCGGAGCGCCACGTGCAGGGCGCCGGCGCTGCGGCGGCCGCTCCGCAGGCAAGGCCCGCGCATTGAGCGCAGCCGGCCACGGGCACGCCGTGGCTGGAGCGCAACGCGGCGTGGGCCAGAATGTCGGGCAGAAACGGGTGCCCATGAGCCTCGAAAGAATCGGGGAGCCGATCGAGGTCGGCCGCAGCCATGCGGCCGAGCGCAACCGCATTACGTCGAACATGCCCAAAGGTGTTCCGAATTCCGCCGCCATGTACGGCATTTGCGCCCGCCCCTGGGGTTATGAGGTGTCGCTGGTGCGCAATGGCGAGCGCCAGTACAAGCAATTTGGCAAGGCCAGCTACGGCAGCCCGGAGCAGGCCCTGCTGCAGGCGCAAGACTGGCGCGACCACATCGTGCGCACCATGCCGCCGCTGCCGCGCCGTGCGCTCGCCGAAAAACCCCGCGCCAACAGCACGGGCGTGCCGGGCGTGTTCCACCGGCTGGCGCCCGGCGGCCGGGTGCGCGGCTGGCTGGCCAAGACTTACATCGGCAAGGACGAAATCTTGCGTGCCGACTTTCCCGTGCAAGGCTCCGGCGGCTCAGGTGACACCGCGTTGGCGCAAGCTGTGCGCGAGCGCGCGCAGCAGCTCGACCGCATGACGGGGCTGGCCCGCGTGCACCCGGCCGAAGAGGCGATCCGCATGGGGCTGTCGGCGCATGCGCCGGGGCTGCGCGCGGCCAAGCGATCCAAATCGGAGATCACGCGGCGCAACAACACCAGCGGCATGAGCGGCGTGCACTTCAAGACGCCCAACGCCCGGCATCCGGGCTACTGGCTGGCCATCACGTACAGCAGCGCGCGGGGCAGCGTGAGCAAGGCGTTTTCGGTGAAAGACCACGGGCCGGAGCTGGCCAAGCAGCTGGCCATTGCGCAGCGCCACAAGCAGCTGGCCGAGAAATTGCAGGACGACCAGGGGACAGCCACTGCCGTCGCAACCGCACCGGCCCTGTCCAAATCCGACAAGCCCCTCAAGCCACGCACAGGGGCCCGGCGCAACAACTGAAACCCATGGCCATGCACCGATGCGGCTGCGCTGAAGCAGCGACGCCGGCCGGCCATGGCCGCCAAGATTCAATTTCCCAGCCCGCCCCTGACGGCGGTTTTCGACATGACCCACAAACCCCTTCATCAATTGCTGCGCGTGGCCTCGCACCTGCTGGACCAGGCGGCGGCCGAAGTTCGAGCGGCAGACCTGGACCCGGTGCCGGAAAACATCCAGCGAATCGGCCGGGCGCTGATCGAGGTGATCGAGGTACAGCGCCAGCTCTACGCCGAGGCGCCTGAGCTGCAACCCAAGACGCTGGCCGCCTCGCCGCGCGAGCACGAGGCCAACCGGCTCTTCACGCAGTTCACCATCGAGGCGCTGGAGCTGGAAGACGCGGGCAACCCCGAAGGCGCGCGCGAGAAGTACACGCAATTCATCGGCCTGTCGCCCTCCTACCCGCACCGGGAAATTGCGCGGGCGGAGATCAAGCGGCTGTCGTAGCCGCGGCCGCTTTCCGGTTCAGGCGCGCGGCCGTTACAGCGCGCGCGAGATCACTTCTTTCATGATCTCGTTGGTGCCGCCGTAGATGCGCTGCACGCGCCCGTCGGTGTACATGCGCGCCACCATGTACTCGTTCATGAAGCCGTAGCCGCCAAAGAGCTGCAGGCATTCGTCGACCACGCGGCCCTGCGTTTCGGAGGCCCACAGCTTGGCCATGGAGGCGGTGGCGGTGTCGAGCGTGCCGGCCACCAGGTCTTCCACGCAGCGGTCGATGAAGGCGCGGCCCACCTTGATTTGCGTGGCTATTTCGGCCAGCTTGAACTTGGTGTTCTGGAACTCGGCAATCGGCTTGCCGAAGGCCTTGCGGTCGCGCACGTAGTCCAGCGTGGCCTGGTAGGCGCCTTCCATGGTGGCCAGCGCGCTCACGCCGATGATGGTGCGCTCGTAGGGCAGGTCGCCCATGAGCTGGAAGAAGCCCTGGCCTTCGGCGCCGCCCAGCAGGGCGTCTTCGCGCACGCGCACGTCGTCGAAGAAAAGCTCGGAGGTGTCCTGCGCCTTCATGCCGATCTTGTCGAGCACGCGGCCCACGCGAAAGCCCTTGCAGCCCTCGGTTTCCACGATGAGGATCGACGTGCCCTTGGCGCCCTGCCCCGGGTCGGTCTTGGCCACCACCAGCACCACGCCGGCCAGAAAGCCGTTGGTGATGAAGGTCTTGGAACCGTTGAGGAGGTAGCCGCCTTCGGTCTTCTCCGCGCGGGTGCGCACGCCCTGCAGGTCGGAGCCCGCGCCGGGCTCGGTCATGGCAATGGCGCCCACCAGCTCGCCGCGCGCCATGCGCGGCAGGTAGTGGCGCTTTTGCACGTCGGTGCCGTGGTTCAGAAAGTAGTGCGCCACGATGTTGTGCACCGACGTGCTCATGCCGTTCAGCCCGCGCCGCGCCGACTCTTCGTAGAACACGGCCTCGTGGCGAAAGTCGCCACCACCGCCGCCGTAGTCCTCGGGGATGTCGGCGCACAGCAGGCCGAGCGAACCGGCCTTGCGCCAGATGTCGTGGCCCACGTGGCCGCGTTTGCGCGAGGCCTCGTCGTCGGGCAGCATTTCGGTTTCGATGAAGCGCGCCACGTTGTCGCGGTACAGCTCCAGGTCTTCGTCGCTCCAGGAGCGTCGGAAATCGATGGCCATGTTGTCTTCCTTGGTTGTATTTTTTCGGGCGTGTCGTGTCGGGTCGCCTGCTCAGCCCACGCGGCGTTCCTTGCCCGCCCAGAAGGGCTCGCGCAGCTGAAACTTCTGCAGTTTGCCCGCGGCCGAGAGCGGCAGCGCGTCGCGAAACTCCACGCTGCGCGGGCACTTGTAGTTCGCAATCTGTTCGCGGCAATGCGCAATGACGGCATCGGCCTCCAGCGCCATGCCTTCGCGCCGCACGATCACCGCGTGCACGCGCTCGCCCCACTTCTCATCTGGCACGCCAATCACGGCGGACATCAGCACCTGCGGCATCTGCGCAATGGCGTTCTCGACCTCGGCGGAGTACACGTTTTCTCCGCCGCTGACGATCATGTCCTTCATGCGGTCGACCACGAACACAAAGCCCTGCTCGTCCATGTAGCCGCCGTCGCCGGTGTGCATCCAGCCGCCGCGCAGCGCGGCCTCGGTTTCAGCCGGCTTGTTCCAGTAGCCCTTCATCACCATGGGCCCGCGCGCGACGATCTCGCCGACCTGGCCGGCGGGCAGCTCGTGGTCTTCGCCGTCGACGATGCGAACTTCGGCGATGGCAATGGGCGTGCCGGCCGAGCGCAGCAGGCGCTCGCGGTCGGGCCCGGGCTGGTGGCAGTGCGACGGCAGCGCGGTGACCACGGGCGACAGCTCCGTCATGCCGTAGACCTGCGCGAACGCGGTGCCCGGAAAGGCACGCATGGCCTGGTCGAGCAGCGCCGCATCGATGGGCGCCGCGCCGTAAGACAGCAGCCGCAGCGCCGACAGGTCGAACTCGGCAAAGCGCGGATGCTCGATCACGCGCTTGACCATGGTGGGCACCAGGAACATCTCGGTGATGCGGGCGGACTGCAGGGTCTGCAGCACCGCGAGCTCGTCGAACATGGGCACCACGTGAATGGGCACCAGGCGCAGCAGGCTCTGCAGCGCGATGCCGCAACCGGCCACATGAAACATGGGCGCGGCGACGATGGCGGCGGCATGTTGCGTGTCACGCGGCAGGGCGGCGACGGTGCCCAGCGCGTTGATGTACAGGCTGCCGTGCGTGAGCATCACGCCCTTGGGCCGGCCGGTGGTGCCGCCGGTGTACATGACGGCGGCAAGCTCGTCGGCGCTGTGGGGTGCGTCGTCGATGGGCTGTGCATCGGCGAGCAGGGCTTCGTAGCCGAGCATGCCTTCGGGCACTGCGCCGTCACCGCAATAGACCACGGTGCGCAGCGAGGTCGAGAGCCGGCGCAGCTCGGCGGCCATGGGCGCGAACAGGTCGTCCACCAGCAGGATGCGGGTGTCGCAGTCGTCCAGCGAGTAGGCGACCTCTTTCGGGTTCCAGCGGATGTTGACGGGGTTGATGACGCCGCCGCCCCACCAGGTGCCGAAGAAGTATTCGACGAAGCGGTGCGAGTTGAGGCTCATCATGCCGACGCGATCGCCAGCGTGCATGCCGAGTTGCTTGAGCACGGCACCGAGACGCGCGACGCGGTCGCCAAGCTCGCCGTAGCTCAGCCGTTGCTTGCCGCAGACCACGGCAACGGCGCTGCCTTTTTCGCGACGGCCCTTGTGCAGGGGTTGGGTGAGGAACATGACGTCTCCGTTGTCGTTCGGGTCAGGAAGCGCACAGCGGCGCGATGGCTTCCGCCACCACGCCCCAGCGGCACAGCACCGTGGCACCGTCGTCGCGCGCAACGGCCGGCGGCACCACCGGCGCGGTGCGGCTGAAGCGCGGCGCGGGCGCGGGCTGCACCACCCCGCCCACGGTGGCGAAGGTGCCGCGCGCCACGTTGTGCGGATGCGCGGGGGCTTCGTCCCAGTCGAGCACGGGCGCAAAGCAGGCGTCGCTGCCCTCCAGCAGCACGCACCATTCGTCGCGCGTGCGGGTGCGAAACACATCGGCCATGCGCAGCTTGAGCAGCGGCCAGCGGTCGGCGTCCATCTGCGCGTCGAAGGCGGTGTCGTCGGCAATGCCGCAGCGCTCGCGCATGAGCGCGTAGAACTGCGGCTCGATGGCGCCCACGGCCACGTATTTGCCGTCGGCGCAGGCGTAGGTGTCGTAGAAGTGCGCGCCGCCGTCCAGCATGTTCTCGCCGCGCTGGTTGCTCCACTGGCCGGCCGACTTGAAGCCGTACATCATGGCCGACAGCAGCGCCGCGCCGTCGGTCATGGCGGCGTCGATCACCTGGCCCTGGCCCGAGCCCTTGGCCTCGTGCAGCGCCGCCAGGATGCCGAAGGCCAGCAGCATGGCGCCGCCGCCAAAGTCGCCCACGTAGTTGAGCGGCGGCACCGGCGGCTCGCCCGCGCGGCCGATGGCATGCAGCGCGCCGCTCAGCGCGATGTAGTTGATGTCGTGGCCCGCCGCATGCGCCAGCGGCCCGTGCTGGCCCCAGCCGGTCATGCGGCCGTACACCAGGCGCGGGTTGCGCGCATGGCATTCGGCGGGGCCCAGGCCCAGGCGCTCCATGACGCCGGGGCGAAAGCCTTCGATCAGCACGTCGGCCTTGTCGATGGCGTCGAGCACCGAGGCCGCCGCGCCGGGCGCGCGCAGGTCGACCTGCAGCGTGCTGCGCCCGCGCGCCAGGATGTCGTGCGGCGCGGTGCGCGTGCCGGGGCGCTCGATGCGCAGCACCTCCGCGCCCATGTCGGCGAACAGCATCGCGCAGAACGGCCCGGGGCCGATGCCCGCCATCTCGATGACCCGTAGCCCCTGCAGTGGACCTGCCATGTCTTGTCTCCTGTGGCGCCACGCGGGGCGCCTTGTGTGTGGAGGCATCTTGGCGCGCGGGCGGCGCAACGTGCATCGTCGAAAGCGACGAAGTTGCGGCGCGGCGGCCATGCACGGCCGGGTCAGTGAAGGTCTACAACGCGGCCCGCCTCGCGGAGCGCGAGGGCCATGCCTGTCAGGCGTTGTCCGCTTGCGATGCCAGCCGCGCCACGCGGCGCAGGTGCCATGCGGCCGAGCCGAACTGGCCTTCGATGAGGGTGGCGCGGCGCATGTAGTGGCCCACCGCCAGCTCCTCGGTCATGCCCATGCCGCCGTGCAGTTGCACCGCGCCCTGCCCCACGGCCCGGCAGGCCTTGGCCACGGCCACCTTGGCGGACGAGACGGCGCGTGCGCGGTCGTCGCTCGATGCGGTGTCCACACCCTCGCCCACGCTGGCGGTGAGCGCGGCGGCCAGCTCCAGCGCCATGTGCATGTCGGCCAGGCGGTGCTGCAGCACCTGAAAGCTGGAGATGGGCACGCCGAACTGCTTGCGCTGGCGCACGTAGCCGAGCGTGTCGCGCATCAGGCGGCGCATGACGCCGACGGCTTCGGCGCAAACGGCGAGCGTGGCCTCGTCGTGCGCCTGCTCGATCTGCGGCAGCGCGCCGCCTTCGGTGCCGAGCAGCGCGTCGGCGGGCAGGCGCACGTTGTCGAAAGCGATGTCGGCGGCGCGGCCACCGTCGCGCGTCGGGTAGGCGCGCAGGTGCACGCCGGGTGTGTCTTTGGGCACCACCAGCAGCGAGAGGCCGGCGGCGCTGCGCGCACTCACGATGAAATGGCTGGCCCAGGGCGCGGCCTGCACCACGGCCTTGCGGCCGTTCAACAGAAAGCCCTGCGCGTCGCGCAGGAGCGCGGTCTGCACATCGGCGCGGTCGTGGCGGCTGTGCGGCTCACCGTGCGCGAAGGCCAGCACGGCCTGGCCTGCGACGACCCGCGCGAGCAACGCGTCGGCGTGCGCGCCGGGGTGGCGCTGCAGCAGGCCCGCGCCGATCACCATGGTCGACAGGTAGGGCTCGGCCGCCAGCGCGCCGCCCAGCGTTTCCATCAGCGCCAGGTGCGCCGGCATGCCGCCGCCCAGGCCGCCTTGCGCCTCGGGCAGCGCCGCGCCCAGCAGGTCGAGCTCACGCGCCAGGCCTTGCCAGAAAGGCGGGGGGGCGTCGTCGGCCTGGCGCAGCGCATGCAGCCGCTGCTCGAAGCCGTGCCGGTCGTCGAGGTAGCGCGCGAGGCTGTCGCGCAGCATGGCCAGGGTGTCTTGCTGTTCGGTTTGGATGCTCATGGCCTGAACCTCAGTTCGCCAGCAGTCTGCTGGCGATGATGTTGCGCTGCACTTCGTTGGAGCCCGCGTAGATCGACGCGGCGCGGTCGTTCAGGTAGGCCGACATGGCGAACACGGCTTCTTCAGGAATGGGCTGCGCGCCCTGCTGCAGGCGGTCGTCCAGCGGCAGGTTGGCTGCGGCGTAGTGGGCGGCAATGTCCAGGCCCAGTTCGGTCAGCCGCTGGCGCAGCTCCGAGCCCAGCACCTTGCCCATGGAGGGGCGAATGCCGGGTGGCTCGCCACGGGCCTGCGCGCGCAAGGACTGCAGCTCGGTCGCCTCGATGGCGTCGATGGCGCAGGCCGCGTCGGCCAGGCGTAGCGCCATGTCGTCGGCCTCGTGCGCGTCCGGAGCCGCCGCCGCAAAGGCCGCGCGGGCGTCGGCCTGCAGCCGGCGCAGGCGCGCGCGCAGCTGGGGCGCCCAGGCACCGCCGCGCTCGTGCTGCAACAGGTATTTGGCGATGGTCCAGCCCTGGTTCTCCTCGCCGATGAGGCCTTCGGCCGGCACGCGCACGTCATCGAAGAACACCTGGTTGAGCTCGTGGTCTCCGGAGATGCTGATGATCGGGCGAATGGTGATGCCCGGCGCCGGCAGGTCGAAGCACAGAAAGCTGATGCCCTGCTGCGGCTTGCCGCCGGAGGTGGTGCGCACCAGGCAGAACATCTTGTTGGCGTACTGGGCGTGGGTGGTCCAGATCTTGGTGCCGTTCAACACGTAGTGGTCGCCGTCGCGCACCGCCTTGCATTGCAGCGACGCCAGGTCGGAGCCCGCCTGCGGCTCCGAGTAGCCCTGGCACCAATAGTCTTCGCCCGAGCGAATGCCGGGCAGCCAGGCGCGCTTTTGCGCCTCGGTGCCGAAGGCGACGATCACCGGCGCCACCATGCCCGGGCCCATGGGCGCGCGCGGTGGCGCGTCGGCCGCGGCCAGTTCGCTGGCGAACAGGTAGTGCTGCATGGGCGTCCAGCCGGTGCCGCCGTGTTCTACCGGCCATTGGGCCACGCTCCAGCCGCGTTGGGCGAGGATGCGGTGCCAGCGGTTGCCGAACTCGTGGTCGGTGAAGATGCCCGAGCAGCGCCGCCCGGCGGCGCGCAAGTCGGGCGTCAGCTCACGTGCCAGAAAGTCGCGAACCTCGTCGCGGAATGCGGTCTCCGCCGCGGTGAGTGCCCAGGCCATGGTGTTGTCTCGCTGAGGAATACACCGGGCGAGTGTGATGCCGGGCGGGCCGGCCGGCATCGTCGGATCGGACGAAAGGGTCGCGGGAGGGACAGCTCAGGCGTTCAGCTCAGGCCGTGACGGCTTCGCGCTGCGGCCCCATCTGGCTCGTCACCGGCATGTGCTGCGCCCAGTCGATGATCTCCAGCGTGCCGTCCGCATGCTCGGCCAGCGCGGTGAGGCTTTCCACCCAGTCGCCGTCGTTGCAGTAAAGGATGCCGTCGATGTCGCGCATCTCCGCATGGTGAATGTGGCCGCACACCACGCCCTGCGCGCCGCGGTTGCGGGCCTCGCGCGCCACGGCGGCCTCGAAGTCGCCCACGTAGCTCACGGCGCGCTTGACTTTGCCCTTGAGGTACTTCGACAGCGACCAGTACGGCAGCCCCATGCGCGCGCGCAGCGAGTTGAGGTGGCGGTTGAGCTTGAGCGTGAATTCGTAGAGCGAGTCGCCCACGTAGGCCAGCCACTTGGCGCATTGAATGACGCCGTCGAACAAGTCACCGTGAATGATCCAGAGCTTGCGGCCGTCGGCGGTCTCGTGAATCCATTCGTCGGCCACGTCGATGCCGCCGAAGTTGTGGTTGAGGTACTTGCGGGCGAACTCGTCGTGGTTGCCCGGAATGAAGATCACGCGCGTGCCCTTGCGCGCCTTGCGCAGCAGCTTCTGGATCACGTCGTTGTGCGCCTGCGGCCAGTACCAGTGCCGCTTGAGCTGCCAGCCGTCGATGATGTCGCCCACCAGAAACAGCGTCTCGCACTCGGTGTGCTTCAAAAAGTCGAGCAGCGCCCGCGCCTGGCAGCCGGGCGTGCCCAGGTGCAGGTCGGAGATCCAGAGCGTGCGAAAGCGCAGCGGCTCTCGCAGGCAGTCTTCGTCGTCCGACTCGGGGGCCCGGGTCGCGGTGTCGCGCCATGCGCGAAGGAAAGCGTCGTCGCGTTGCATGGACGGGTAGGCTCCCACTGCCCCATGACCGCGCGATGGCATACCCGTGACATCCCGGTGACGTGTCGCCCGGGTGCAACGCCACAATGCCGCGATGCGCCCTGGCCAGATCATCGTTCTTGCAACGCCTGTGTTCTTTCTGCTGATTGCGATCGAGTGCGCGGTGGGCCGCGTGCGCGCACGCCGCGGCACCGGGCAAGACACCTACCGGCTGGCGGACGCGGTGAACAGCATCGGGCTGGGCAT
This sequence comes from Variovorax sp. H27-G14, assembly GCF_046156345.1. Classification (NCBI taxonomy): domain Bacteria; kingdom Pseudomonadati; phylum Pseudomonadota; class Betaproteobacteria; order Burkholderiales; family Comamonadaceae; genus Variovorax; species Variovorax sp. H27-G14. The sequence goes on along the minus strand of NZ_JAYLVN010000034.1, from coordinate 1,644 downwards.
GCTGAGCCAGATCAGCGCGGTGCTCACGGGGCTGCTGCGCATCGGCATCTACACGGCGGTGTATTCGGCGGTGGCGCTGTTCCCGCAAGAGGCCGCGCGCGACTTCTGGACCACCTGGTACGGCTGGCTGCTGGCGCTGGTGTTCTACGACCTCTGCTACTACTGGCTGCACCGCATGGGGCACGAATCAGCCGTGCTGTGGGCGGCGCATGTGGTGCACCACCAGAGCCAGCACTACAACCTGTCGACCGCGTTGCGGCAAACGTCGAGCGGGGCTTTGTTCGGCTGGATTTTTTATCTGCCGATGGCGGTGGCGGGCGTGCCGCTGCTGGTGTTCGGCGTGGTGGGGCTCATCGATCTGCTCTACCAGTTCTGGGTGCACACCGAACAGGTGGGCAAGCTGGGTTGGTTCGACCGCTGGTTCTGCTCGCCGTCGAACCACCGGGTGCACCACGCGGTGAACGAGCGCTACCTGGACCGCAACTACGGCGGCATCCTGATCGTGTGGGACCGCTTGTTCGGCACCTTCCGCGAAGAGGACGAGCGCTGCGTGTACGGCACGCGCGGCGAGCTGAAGAGCTGGGACCCGCTGTGGGCGAATGCCGAGGTGTACTGGGGGCTGGCTAAGGATTCATGGCACGCGCGCAGCTGGGCCGACAAGCTGCGCGTGTGGTTCAAGCCGCCGGGGTGGCGGCCGGCGGACGTGGCCGCGCGCTTTCCGAAGCCGGCGTTCGACATCGCGAAGGTGACACGCTATGCGCCCGAGGTGAGCCGGGGCGTGCAGTGGTTCGCGGGGGTGCAGTTCGTGCTGCTGCTGGGGTGCGTGGCGGTGTTTCTGTGGTTCTCCGACGCGGTTGCGCTGCCGCAGGCCGCCGTGTGGCTGGCCGCGTTGACGGCCGGCCTGTGGGCGGTGGGTGGGGTGCTGCAGGGGCGGCTGTCGGTCACCGAAGTGCTGCTGGTCGAAGCCGCGGCGCTGGCCACCGCGAGCGCGGCGCTGGGCCTTGGTGGGCTGCATCACGTCTGCAAGCCGCTGGCATTGGGCATTGCGATCTTGCTGGTTGCTCGGCGGGTGGCAGCGAACGGCATGACGGCCTTCGATGGGTTGTTGCTGACCGGGCTGGTGGCCTCGCTGGCGGGGGACGTGCTGCTGATGGGATCGGGCGGGCTGTTCGTGCCGGGGCTGGTGTGCTTTCTGCTGGCGCACCTGGCGTACATCGCGCTGTTGCGCATCGGCGTGGGGCTGTTTCCGCGGCGTGGGGCGCTGGTGGCGACGCTGCTGGTCGGCGCGGGGATGTATGCGTTTGTCTGGTGGGGCGGGCTGCCCGTGGCCTTGCGGGTGCCGGTCGGCGTGTATGTGCTGGTGATCGCCTGCATGGCGGCGCAGGCCATCGGGCGGGCCGCCGTGCTGCGGCACAAGGACCCGGGCGCGCTGTGGGTGGCGGTGGGCGCGTGCTTCTTCATGCTGAGCGATGCGCTGCTGGCGACCAACCGGTTCGTGACGCCGCTGCCGCTGGCGTCGCTGTGGGTGCTGGGGACGTACTACGTGGCGCAGATGCTGATCGTGCGGCACGCGCGGGCCGCGTGGGCCGTGGCCTGACTGTGCATGGCTCCCTCCCCCAGCGGGGGAGGGAGCCATGCACAGTC
>NZ_JAYLVN010000033.1:0-37384 GCF_046156345.1 Variovorax sp. H27-G14 | reverse complement strand
CTTGCTGCCGTGGTGCGGCATCTATGCAGGGAAACTGGCGGAAACACTAGCGCCCTCACTGCTGTAGTGTCGAGGTACGGCGGGGATGGCCTAACATAGCTCCCCGCACACATCACGCACGAGAATCCCGCACGATGGCATACATCACCAAGCACAGAGACGGCTGGCGCGCTCAGGTGCAAAAGCATGGCGTCCGAACATCCTTCGTCGCTGCCACCAAGCGAGAGGCCCAGCAATGGGCCATGAAAAAGGAATCTGAGCTAGAGAGCACGAAGAATTCCAAGGGCATGACCCTTGAGCAAGGCGCCGCAAAATATGTATCGACGTTCAGCCAGCAAAAGGCCCCGAAGTCTGCAGCAGCTGAAGAGAAGCGCTTCCAAGAGTTCGTACTTTTTCTTGGAGGGCGCACCATGCTTTCAGCCATTGGCTCAGACCGAATCTCAGACTTCCGAGATCACCGTTTGAAGACGGTTTCTGGCTCAACCATCATCCGTGAATCGAGTTTGTTCCGACACTTCTTCCAGGTCGCCGTGGACGAATGGAAGATCATCGCCACGAATCCATACAAGGGAGTGAAGATGCCTGAGCACAACCCCCCTCGGCATCAAACGTGGACATGGAGACTGATCAAGCGGGTGTTGCGTGCGAAGAACCGAAACGAGCGTGAGCTAGAAACGATCAGGGCCTTCCATATCGCACTGCATACAGGCATGCGGTTAAGCGAGATCTTGGGCGCAACACTTGTCGGGAAAATCGCCGTACTGGAGCGAGACAAATCAAGCGGCAGGGTATCAGCGCCAGTGAAGGTGCCACTCGCGAGAAAGGGAGCGGCATTGTTTGCCAAGTACCCGCGCTTCACCATTCGGCCAGACATCGGAAGCGCGACGTTCTCGGATATGACCGATGAATTGCTCATCGATGGGCTAACTTTTCATGATGCTCGCGCTAGCGCTCTGACTTGGCTTTCTCGGCGCGTCGATGTGATGACCTTGGCACGCATCAGTCGGCACAAGAACATGAAAATCCTGATGGACACCTATTACCGCGAAACGGCAGAGCAGATCGCCGCACGCATCTAGCGCCTCGGCCAACTATCGATCAGGGTCTGCTCGTCGGAGGCGTGGGCATCAGCTGCTCTTGCCAGCTCCTGAACTTGAGCCGTGCACTCTCCGAGTACGTCTGCGACGGGATAGGCCGGCTGAGCTTGGGAATCGGCGGTGGCGCTGGGCAAGCTATCGCGACGGGAGGCGATGCGGATGGCGTTGAGCAGCCTGTCGCGCTCAGTACGCAGATTGTCAGCAGCGCCGCGCAGAGCGGCTTCACGGGTGCGAGCGGCATTGGCTGCCTCCAGTTGTCGGGTGTTGTTGTCGGCGGCCCTGCGGTCGTTGGCCGCTTGCAGGATGCGGGTTGTCTCGGAGACCGAGAGCTTGTAGTCGGACAGATCCTTGCGGGAGCCGGCAGAATCGGCACGGGCATTTGCCGCGCGCGTGCGCTCAATGCCAGCCGTGGCCAGCGCCGCCACCAGCCCCAGGCCGAGGACCCAGAGCAGCGGCGTTTTGAGGTCGGGCAGCATCACAGTGCCCCGCTACAGGTCGTGGCCTCATCGGCCCGCCGGTTGGCCAGGCCCTGCACAAACTTGTACCGGGGGGAGCCATCCGGATTTTTGCCGTCGCGCACGAACGACCAGACCAAGACGCCATCATCCCCACGTGCAATGCGCTGGCAACCCTTCTCCCACTCGCCACGGTTCCAGGCAGCCATGGCACCGCTACCGCACGTCGCCGGCGCACCGAGGTTCCATGCGTGCGAGGTCGCCATGTCGAAGACGATCTGCGTCGGTGACCGCTTGAAGCAAGGCGCCAACTGCGCCTGCACGCCGACAACGGCCGCGCGCTCTTCAACCTCACACTTCTCATCGGTCCACCGCTGGCCCACGATGATCGGCGTGGAGGTGACGTGCCGCGTCAGCCCATTGCATACGGTCGGCAGGCCGCCGGCCAGCTTGTCGCCGTAGACCACCAGCACCCGGGCCTTACCGCTCTCCCACTTCTGCAAGAAGCCCATGAGAAAGGGGCTACCAGCCACCAGCGTGGCGCCGGCCACAACGATGGTGCCCGCGACAGCACGGCCGTTCACGACAGGCCTCCAGGCTTGGTGAGCCCCTGCCGCGCGGCCCAGTCCTTGATCTTCTGCCCCCACTCAGATTCCTCGCGCCACCACTTGCGCACCAGGTACGCAATCTGGAGCACGACCAGCACGCCGGTGAGAAAGCCGGTCCAACTGATGTCTGCGTACCAGGCGATGCCGCCGGCGGGTGCGGTTCTTACGACGAGTTCGGTTGCAATGTCTTTGAGTTCTTGTTTCATGCCGTCCACTTAGAATGAAAAATGCCCGCTCGGTGGCGGGCTTGAATGGAGCCGAATGCATTTCGACCCGATATTTCTTGGCTGGATTGGTGCTATCTGCGTACTGGCACTGATCGACCATCTACGGGGAAAGTAGGCCGCCGCCGACCGCCAGGCCGGGCAGTAAGAGGCTCGGCCCCATCGACTGGCGCTCTGCTGGTGCGAGCAGTCCGGGCGCGAAGTCCTGAGCGCGGTTCTGGCTCATGCTCAACCGAATGTTCTTGATCGCAGGGCTGAAGTTCGGCCCAATGATCGGGATTTTGCTCAGTGCGTCGACCCCACGGCCCAGCAACAGAGCGCCTGAATTGCTGTTGTTCACCGCAGACCCGACAGGCTGGTTCATCATCAAGCTGGCGACGCGCCCGGTGTCTTTGAGTTGCTTTACCTCCTCGGGGGAAAAGAAGATGCCCAGCTTTTCATCGCCGATCTTGCGCAGCACAGCATTCAAAGCGGATTGCGAAACTTTCCCGGTCTCATCGGAAGCGCTGCTCATCGCTTGCTTTTTAATGTAGGTTGCCAGCGTGTCGCGAATGGTCCCCATCCCCTGCGGACCTACTTCCTTAGCGACTGACCTCGCATCGCCGACTGTTCCATTCAGAATGAACGCCTTCGCGATATTTTCAGGTTCGTTGGTGCGACCGTCACCGAGTGCGGCCTTCACCAGCGGCGAGCTCTCCTGATAGCCGTATTTAGCCGCAGTGGCACGGCGCGCTGCGTCTACGGCGTCGATGGCCGATCCAGGTTGGCTATCCGCCTGCCGCATTGCTGCGGTGAGCCCGGGCGACACTGGAGCAGTGCCAAAGTCGACGCCCCCCATATTGGTATTCGGGCGCATCTCTGCACCATCGAGCGCGCGCCCCATCACCCCGGCCGCATAACGCTGGTTGCCGTTCTGGTTTTCAGGGCTTGCCACTCGCGACAGTACGGAGCGAAGGTTGCGGTATTCCTGTGGAGTGAACGGTTGTTGGCCGGTCATGAAAGCTTGCAGTCGACCCGTGATCTCTTGCGGCATGAACCCAATCAGGCCTTCGTCGTCAACTGCCTTGAATGCGTCATGCAGAGGCTTGTTGCTGATCGGCTGCTTGTAGCCGGGCTCAGCGCGCGCTGCGGCCCACGCCGCCTTCTCTGCGCTCTGAAGGCTCGCATTCCTTCCCGCTACTTGATCTTGAATCAGCCGCCCGGCGGTGATCGGGTCCATTTCGCTGGCGCCCCCGAGCGCGTTCAGCTTGGAAACTAGAGCGCTGTTGTTTTGGTTCTGCAACAGCGGAAGTCCCTGCAGTTCTGTGGCATTCGAGTTTGCCCCCATCTTCGCAAGGTTCATCTCGCGAGTGATCTCCACCGGGTTCTGTGAAATCATCCCACGCGTGGGCGTAGCGCCGGGGATCGAGCGGAAGGCCGCAAGCCGGGAAACCGCCTCAGGACTCAGGTCCGCGCCTGCATTCAGCGAGGCCGCCATTTCTGTTCGCAAGGCGTTCTTCACGTTGGGTGCAAGCTGGGAATAATCCGTGCCGGCGCGCTCCAGAACCGAGCTCAACTGCACATCGAGTTGCGCGGGGGTCATTGCCGGAGTGACCGCGCGGCGAGCAATGCCGGTCACAGCGCTGGCCCCGCCCGGGACCAGGCCGCCGGCAATGCCGCCCAACAGCGAAGCGCCACCTTGCACCCATGCGTTGCCGCCGGCTTCGCGAGAAGCCCCGCCGGCCAACCCCGCCCCCGTAGCAGAAGCGAGTTGCTGTGTCGGATTGGCTGCGAGGCCAGTCATGACGGTGCCGACCATGCCCGGCACGCGCGAGGCAGCGTTCGCCGCTCCGCCCATGCCGCCAGCGCCCGCCATGAGTCGCGCAGCATCTCCGATGACGCGCTCGTTAGCGTTCTCTGGGCTTGGCAGCCCGACCCAGTCGGCGAACTTCGTTGCTTGCACGCCGAGCGGGGTCGACTTGGGCGGAGCCGCTTGGCCGGTCACCAGCCCCGACACACCGGCGGTTCGGTCTGGGAGGAACTTGTCCGTCAAATAGCGTAGCGGTTCGGTGCCGACCTGGGCGGCCTGTGCAAGACCCTCCAGACCATAGCGGGCCGTCAAGCCTAGCTGCCTTGGGATGCTGCTCACATTGGCGTTGATCGCTTGGCCGGCGGACACGGCGGCGGGCAAAGAGAGTGCATTTTTCTTCAGTGCAGCCTCGATGTCGCCCGCAGCCATGCCGTCCGGGAATTCGATGTTCTGGCCGTTCACCTCAACGTACTGAGCCATTTATTGCACCTTTTCCAGCTTGCCGGTTCCCGGGTTGAAGCGCATCGTCGCGACGGGTGTGGGGGGCTTTTGCGCCGCATCCGGCATTGGCGCAGCCTTGTAGAGAGCCACATTCCCCGCCATCGCCGGATCGGAGGACATGGCCTGCATCTTCGCTTCGTGCTGGGCGTACTTCCAACGGCCCGAGCGCTCGGCAGCTTGCGCGAGTTGGCGGATTTCGGGCGCCGTGAGGTCGTCGATACTTCCCGACGTGGCGCGTTCGGCGAGCGCACTTTCCTGATTGGTGATGGCGCCCTGCCCGCTCATCTGCTTACGTCCTTCTAGCGTGAGCTTCGCCATGTCCTGAATTGCACTGCGGGTGTTGGCGATCTTCTCTGCATCGTCCTTTCCAGGGATGCCCAAGGTGGATGCGATCTGCATGCCGCGCAGCCGCAGCGACGCGCCCGGGCCGCTCAGCACCTTGTCAGAGTCAAGCGCCTGCTGCATGCGCTGCGCAGAGGCAACCGACTGCGTGGCGCTGTTGGCGGCTTCCGAGCTCTCCTTGAGCAAGGCGCCTGCTTGGCCGCCGATTGAATTCGCCGTGGCTTGCCGGCCGGCGGCAGAAGCTGCTTCGTTCGCCGAGGGACCAGCGGCATAGTTGCTTGCTTGACCGAGTTGCGCATTCGTCATTCCGGACTGCAGCTTGAGGCGCGAAACTTCACGCCTCAATGCGGCGGCGTCGGCGGGGCTGTTGTCGGGCTTGGCGAGCTCGCTTTCGATGATGCGGATCGATTCCGCATTTGCGGCGTTTCGGTCGCCGCCAGCGTAGCCTGAAGACTGCACATTGCCACGCCCGCCGGCCATGGGGGCGACTACAGCGCCTTCGGTTGTGTATTCGTCGCGGCCGGTTTGCGGGTTGTATACCTTGATCGGCTTGTAGTTCGCTTGGGCGCCTTGGTAGGCGGCGAACGTGTCCACCGCCCCCTGCGGGGCAGAAACGACCGGCAGACCATCCGCGCCGATGCGAATCATCGAAGACTTTCCGTCCTGCGAGGTATTCAACTGCGGCAAGAATCCGGCGCCCTGCTTGTTCTTGTCGAAGATGTAGCCGTTGCTGACTTGCATGTCCGGAGCGCCACGTTTCATCAACATCTCGGCGATGCCTTTGCCGCCGTTGTTCAGCCGATCATTGATCAGTGCATCGATGGGAATGCCGTATTGTTGCGACCATTCCGCGAACTTCCCCCCGGGTGCCGCCATACCGCCAGGAGCGCCGCTAGGACTGCCCGCACTTTGCGGGATAAATCCAGCGCCAGCGCCATGCACATTCCCGCCAATGCCGCCGCCCATGTAATAGGCATCTTGCTTGGCCTGATTCGCGAGTGTTGCCTGCCGGATTTGGTTTTGTGAGTTGTTTTCGTCGATCTGCGATTGAATGTATTTCTGCTGCAGCATGGCTTTCTGGCGCTCTTGCTGTTGCGCCATCGCGCCGGCGAGACGCTGGCCGAAGCCGCTTTGATTCGGGTCGGTCGTAGGGCCGCCCGCAGCGAGCAGACCGATTCCCATCTGGGCTTCGGGCGTGTTCAGGAAGTCAAGGAGTCCGGGCATTTTTTCTCCTTACCAAGCACCATTGCCGGAAGCGGAAGCTGCAGCGTTGGCCCCGGTGTCGCCGATGCCGCCACCACCGTTGGCGCCCATGCCTCCAGAGGTCCAGAGGCGAGACAGGGGATTCGAAGGCGGCATTTGGTATGCGCTCGCTTGGCGGCCGTAGATGTCGTTGGGGTCCGAACCGCCGTTGGCGAAGTACTCACTCATGTCGCGGTATTCCTTGGTGCCCGGCTTCGGTGGCTGCATGCCGTACTTGAACGAGCCATAGCCCCCGCTGCCAAGCATCGTTTGCCCGTCGAAACTGGACATGTTGGCGCCGTTCAGCACGTCGCCCTGCTGCATGAAGTTGCCAGACTCAACGGGCGCGGCCACGCGCTCGGGGTTCGCGGTCGGGGTCTGCTTCGCCGGGTTGCTCAGCATCTGCAGCAAGCCGCCGTCGAAGTCGAACGCCTTGGGGCGTGCGGTCGGGTTGTTGCGGTCGTAGCCCAGCGACGGGTTGCTGCTCAGCTGCCCCAGCAGCGAAGGAATGAGCGCGTTCGTGTAGTTGTTCTGCTGGCCTAGGTTCTGGTACGCGGCGAGCTGCTGCGCGTTGAACGGCTGGGCTTCGTACTGGGCCTGCAGGGCTTGTCCCGATTTGATGTTGTTCATCATCCATGGAGCAGCAGCGGCCCATGGCTCTTTGCTCTGGCTCGATTGTTGAGAGCCGGCGCCGCCGTTCTTGTCTCCGGAGCCGCTCATGAGCGCACCGCCAACGACGCTTACAGCGGCCCCGCCAATAGCGCCCCACGTCATGCTGCCACCTCGATCGATTTGGTCATTGCGTTTTCTCCTAAAAGGAATTGTTCGTAGTCGGCGTAGGTCGGCGCGATCACATCGGCTTCGATCTTTGCGAGGTCGGTTTCGTTGGTCGGGTTCAAGTGGATCGTCGACCACACCGTGTCCGTCACAGCGAAGACGGCGCGCTTGGTGCCCGGGGCCGAAACCATCGTGACCGGGCCGTGTAGTTCTTTCACGCCACCGCCTTCGGTGAACACGCGGACGTGGCCTTGAGAGAGGATGTTCCCGTGCTGGTGCTTGTGGATCTTCCCGACAAGGAATGTGCCGGCCGGAATGAAGATCGTGCGCAGGTACATGCCTGGCGCGAAGACGTGCTGTAGCGGGCAGTCGACCGGGGGAAGGTCGCCGCATGCCGCTTGCAGGTTGAACAGGGCCCTACGCGCGCCTTCGTGCTTTGGCGCTTCTGCGCGCGCATGTGCGACTGCCCCTGCCCGGTCGGTTGCGTCGCCTGGCTGGAATGGGACGACGGTTTGATTCACAAGAACTGCCCGTAGTCTTGGTTGCCGTACTGGGCGCCAGTCCCGAAGCCGGTGTTGTTGGCTTGCGAAGCGGGCGTTTGCTGGTTGTTCCACCAGCCCATTGCGGCGCTGCCAAGCTGTGCCCCACCGAGCGCCGAGGTCAAGGGGCTGCTGCTGCTGCCCACCGTCGAATTGCTGTTCGTGACACCGCCGCCCGCACCCAGAGCGCTTGCCGCGTTGTTGAAGTTGTTCCAGTAGTTGTACGGCGTGTTCTGCATCGTCGTGCCGTTGTTCAGCGACTGCGTGTTGGAATTGTTCATCACCCCCAGCAGATTGACAGCGGTGTTCAGGTTCCCATTGTTCTGGGACCATGCATCGTTGTACGTGTCGCGCCCGAAGTTCTGGCCGGTCCAATATTGCGAGGCGTCAAAGCTCTTGTCGTATTGCGCCTTCTGCTGCGCGAGTTGCGATGCAGCGGTGGCCGCGCTGGTGTCGTAGCCGTAGCGCTGAGTTGAGTTGTTCAGCTCGTTCGATTTCGCCGAGGTGTCGTAGCCGTAGCGCTGCGCGTCTGCCATCAGCTTGGCATTCGCCATCGAAGCATTGGCATTGATCCCTGCAGCGCCCAGCGTGGCATTGGCTGAGGTGTCGGCTCCGTACATGCTGTTGGCGGTCTGCGCGCTGCGGTTCTGCGCGGAGTCGTAGGCACTGCCATACATCTTCGCCAGTTGGCCCGCGATGTCCTCGTTTGCACGCGACGTGGCCACGCCCTGCGCGATACCTTGGCGGGTGCCGCCGTACTGGCCCGCACTCTGCGCACCAGTGCTGATGCCCGGCATGATGACATTGTTGAGGTTGTCATTCACCGAGCGGGTGATCGAGTCGCCCTGCTGCTTGAGGTAGGGGTTATCTACGTCGCCAGAGAGGGCCTTGGCAAGGGCTGCGTCATATACGGGCATGATTTATCCTAGAAAGCGCCACGCGCTGTTTGAGTAGCAATAAACACCTCTGCCAGAGCCCGGATTCCAGGCGGTTCCTTCGGCAAGCCGAACCATTCCCTCGCGAGGCTTGAGCGGCGCCACGGTGGTGACTGGTAGTTGGAGGTCTGACAAAGTGGCAACGGCGTCTTGGAGCTTCTGCAGCTCCTGCCGCAGAAAGTCGGGCAGTGACTCGATGGCAGACGGGACGATTCCGGCCGTGTAGCGCTGGCCTGCGCCATAGGACGGCTTCACCAGCTACCCGCCTGCATCACGTCCACGTCGAACGAATCGAGCTTCCACTGAAGGGCGGTTCCCGATGAAAACTTGATCGCCATGTACCTCCCGGTGTCGAACAGGTCCGCAGACACCCCTGAGCCGATGACAAAGGGCACTGCAGGCTGGTAGACGGGCTCTGCGGAGGCCTCGGACGAGTGGCCCACCGACACCATCACGGTTTGCCCAGTGGTCCCGCTGATGCGCGGACGGATGCCGCGAATCGTCTTCATGTTCTGTGGCGCATCGAAGGACAAGCCGCGACGCTCAAGCCACGATGTGGGCGCGTTCAAGCCGAAGTTGGCCGATGCATCGAGCAGGTACAGCTTCTGGTCGTCGGAGGCCATCAGGACCCGGGCGCGGTCTGGCGTGTTCGCTGGCGCATTCCAGGCCGTGATGTCCGAGTCCCAGCTATTCGTGTCCGAATCCCACGACTGCTGAGAATCCGCATCCACCGACCCGTGGGCCGCGTGGTTGATGTTCGGCATGTCGCGGAACGTGACTGTCTTGTCCACCCAGTTCCACACCATCGCGCGCGTGATGCTCGAATCACCGGCCTGCGGGTAGCAGACGTAGACCTCGTTGAAATACGGGTTCTTGAAGACGAAACACCGGCCTGTCAGCTGGCTGTCGATGCTGCGAAAAAGGAACCTGCGCGCCTGCTTGTCGAGCACCGACGTAGCTTGTTGGCCGTCATGCACGACCACATCCGAGCCCGTGAGCACGAAGTGCATGCCGTCGATCTCTACGATGCAGTTCCGGTTCAGGGCACCCGAAGTCCCGAGCACCTTGGAAGCGTTGTAGATGAACGTGCCGCCCACGTAGTCCAGACGCCACACCGACGACTCTTTGTAGACCACCAGCGACGACCGCAAGGGCAGCGCATCAACGATGTAGTCGTACCCCTCGGACAGATCGAATTCGCCTGCTTCCTTGGTGATGTCTGCCGGGTCCCATGTCACCGGCACAGTGCCAGGGTCAGCCGGATGGCTCCACTTCACCATGTACGGGTAGCGCACGCCGGCCTTGGTCACGTCGAGCGCGATCAGGCTGTTCTTGTACGCTCGCATCACCGCGCATGTGGTGTTGGCCGGCCAGGCAGAAAGCACTGACGCCTTGCCTGTCAGCAGCCACTGCTGTGGCGGGTCGATGCCGTTGTTCAGGATCGGCACACCGCCCAGTACCGTCGAGGTCCAGGCGTTGCGCGTCGCCGTGTAGTCGACATCAACGGATGACGTTTGGCGGGTGATGTTCGTGTGCGTGGTGCCTTGAACCAGATAGATTTTCTTGTCGCTGGCGTAGATCCAACCGCGCACGCCTGCAACGGTGACGGGCAGCACATGCAGGGGAACAACCGGGGTGCCTGCGTAGGCCTCCCCATAGCCGTAGAACTGCGCTGCAGAGCCATCGATGAAGCGGATGTTGTTCGATCCCGTCCAGACGTTCGGCGGCAGCTCGTGTTGCGACACGTCGGCATTGATGCCGTATTGCCCAGCCGGGCCGATGCGAACGATGGGCATTAGGCGATTTCCTTCATGCGGGCCACGTCAGCGCGGGGAGCTCCGCCAAAACCTCGCCGAGAGTCGGCATGGGGCGATGCCCACCCTGAACATTCGCGAGAATTTCGTAGCAGGCGTGCCACGTCTCGTCGCGCGCCTCAACGGCGGCGTCACCTTCGGCCTGAAACTTTGGCACCGCGCTGGAAACGTAGGTGCAAGCGCTCAGAATCCCGTCGTAGTTGCGGGTACGCGCGAAGTTGTCCAAGCGCTCCTGTACAGCTTTCTGCACGTCAGCAATCGTGATTGGAAGAACGACAACCGGCTCGATGTAAATGAGCGCACCGAAGTCCGAAAGCACCTCATCCGTGAGCGGCTGCGCGAATGCGACGTTCGGGTGCAGGTCGTAGAAGGCGATGTCTTGCAGGATCTCGCCGGTGGCATTGAGTTTGATTTGCATGGTGTTCCCGCTCAGGTGATCGCGCCGATGCGCGTTCCGTTTGCGATCCAGGTGATGAAGCTATTGCCGACGACCGCTGCGCCCGCGAGCCCACCAGTTGCCCCGAACGCGTTGTCACCACCATTGGTGCCGAGTGTTCCGCCGTTGATGCCGCTGGTTCCAGAGGACCCACCGCCGCCACCGCCAAAGCCGCCCACGGCAAAACCGAAAGGCGTTCCGCCCGCCGACCCGATCCCAGAGCCCCCGGGGCCACCAGCACCCGCCAGGTATCCGCAGCCGCCGCCGCCGCCGCCGCCGCCGCTGCTGGTGCCTGCAAGCGCCCTCCCGCCTGCTCCGCCGCCGCCTGCGCCGCCGATGGTGCCGGACGTGTTGTCAATAGTGGTGGGCAGTCCGACCGAGACAGCGACGCCCCCGTTGCCCCCGTTGCTGCCGATGCCTCCGGTAGACGGGGCGCCCGCACCTCCAGCGCCGCCGCGCCCGTAAATCTCACCCTGGTTCGAAACAGAGAACGAACTGCCGGCCGGGAATGAGCCCGTCGCGGTCAGCGCAGCAGCAGCGGTGTTCGAACCAAGAAACACGCCGGAATTGATCTGGAGCGACCCGACCAGAGGTCGTACTCCATCCCATCCGGCCGCCGTCGCTTGAGCAAGCAAATCCCAGTTCAACGTATTCGCAGACAACACCGCGCTGAAGACGAATCCGCCGCCGCCCATGAACAGGCGAATGAATTTCATCGCATCACCTTGCCGTAGACCGTCACGCCGCCGTCGCGGCTCCACAGCAGCACGAAGTCGATGCCGGCGCCCTGGAACGTCACACCGTTGCTGGATACGGTCGTTGTGAACGAGCCGTCTGCCTTGACCCAATTGACGGTTGGCCAGGTGATGGTCTTGCCACCGAAGTTCACGGCCTCCAGCAGCAGTTCGGCCGTGCTGCCGGCTGCAGGCCAGCCCGAGAGCGTCAGCGTGATGTTCCCGCCGGCCTGCACGCGCTGGTGATCGGCTTGCGCGTAGTTCAGGGCCGCCGTGCCTGCTGCGGCAATCGTTCCCTTGTCGAGGTAGGTCACGCTCGTGCTCTGCGAGATGCCGTTCACCTTGTCGAGCTTTGCAGCCAACACGGCCGGGTCAATCGGTGGCCCGCTGCTCGTGATCGTCCAGTCTGTGAACGTGCCCGACCCCGAGAAGTTGCCGGCCGTGACGGTGTAGTCGAGCTGGCCGGTGCCGCTGTTGTACGCGGTCACGATGCCCGTCATGCGGGTGTTCACCGGGTCGGATGTGCGGGCGACGTTGATCCATTGCCCGGTCGCCCAGGGCTTGTTCGTCTGCGTGGTCAGCGTCTTGGCTGCAGCGCTGACGGTTTGGCTCGTGGTGCTGGTGCTGGCGCCGCCAGACAGCGCATTGCCGACCGCAGTGTCTGTGTAGGCCGTGGTGGCAACGTTGGTGCTGTTGTCGCTGGCCGCCTTGGTCGGAGCCGTGGTGGCGCCACTGAACGCAACAGAGCCGGCGAACGTGCTGGCCCCGGTCGACGTGAGCGCGGCGAGCGTGGTGGTGCCAGCGAACGAGTGCGCGCCGGTCCATGCCTGCCCTGCAATCGCGCCCTTGCCGTCGATTTGGGCTTGAATGGCCGACGTGACGCCGGCCACGTAGTTAAACTGCAGATGCGTCGGCGTCACTGCACCCGTGATGTTCGGAAACGTGTTGCGCAGCAGGAGCTTGATCAGGCGCAGGTGGTCGTCGCCCACGTTCTTGCCATCGGCGCCCGTCGGGTTGGTTGCAACCAGGTCGCTGATGTAGGTTCCGGTTTCGAGTGGCATGTTTACCAGTGGCTCGCAAGCCGCCCCGTGTCTTGAAGTCGGATGGATTCGCTCATCAGCATTGAAAGTGCCTCGTTTTCCGCCTCGGCTGCAGCACTGGAGCCCTGAGGGTCAAGGATCAAGTCGCGGCACAGCAGCCGCTTGGCGCGGCTTCTGATGAGAGGCTCGGCCTCGTCAGTCCAGACCGTGACATCAGAGTCCGCGCTTGGTGCTGCTGCGCGTTGCTGATAAGCAACCTCAAGCCCATAAGCCGCATCGGGCGTTGGGTAGATGTAAAGGCGCTTGGCGTAGAGCGCATAGAACTGAGGCTGGCCGGCCGGGCTTCCTGCTCCCGATAAGGCTTGGTATTCATTGAAGCTAATCGGGTCCGCCAAGTACGATCTACCGCCCGCCGTTGCCCGGATGTTCAGCACCTCGCCAATGTCACCAGGACTGGTGTACGAGGCGGTATTAGCTGCGGTCGTGATCGCGCCCACCTTCTCGGTGAACTCGAAATTACGGCTTCGATAGAACCTGATCGCCTCGTTTATTGCGTTCGCGATGTCGGCCGCCAGGTCTGTGCGATGCACCTCTCGTGCGATCCGCGCTTTCATCGTTCCGAGGTCTGCTGCCATCGTGGTTCCCGTTCGATTGTGAAAAAGCCTCCGCAGATTTCTCAGCGGAGGCTTTCAGGGCGAAGACGGCCCGGCGTCTGGTCATCAGAATGGCTGCGGATCGTTGTTGGGAACGAAGGCAATCACGATGGTGGCCGCGCCCGTGGTTGCAGCAGTGCCCGTTTGGGTAAAGTTGCAATAGAGGGGAGTGTCGGCCGCGAACGAGAGTGCGCCACCGGCGGTGCCTCGCTTGAAGCCCACCGTACCGGCCACAGCCTCGGCGGAAGTGACCACCTGTGCTCCGGTCGGCGTGGTGCCGACTGCCAGCACGTTGGTAGTGGCGGCGTTGAACGCGGTGGTGACATTCACAGTTGCATCCACGATCTGCGCGCCTGCGGGAAGCGTGCCGATCTGCACACCAGCGGCGATGCCGTTCGTGTTGAAGGCCGGCGAGAAGCGCAGGTAGTGAACCTGTTGCGTGTGAAATTGACGTGCGGGTGCGGGCATGCCGTCTCCTTAGTGCTTTGCAGCGTAGGACGACACGACAATGGTGCCGAAGTCCTGGTTGTTGAAACGGGTCTTTTTGAGACCCGCGATAAGGCCTGCTTCGACGCCCAGCTGGTTGCCGTAGTCGAACAGTTCCTCGTTCCAATCCATTTCCGAATCGGAGCCGTTCTTGCCGTAGGCCATGACGCCAGCTTGTGCGCCCGCGAAGATCGCGCGTCGCACGGTCGGGATCGCGGCGTTGGTGCCCGAATTCACACCGGTCGGCACGCGCTGCGACTGGTACAGCACAACGCCGTTGTACTCACCCAGTGCGCCCGTGTAGATCGGGTTCTTCTCCACCTTGCCGCCGGTCATCGCGGCCTTCTGAATGTCCAGCCATTGACCGGCATTCGTGCTGGTGCGCAGGTCGTAGACCTGGTACGGATGCAGGAACATCGCGTACTTGTCTTCGCCGTCGATGCGCAGCGGGCGAATGATCGGAGCCGACGAACCTTGCTGATTGAGCGTCTTGGCGGTTTCCACGCACTTGTCGATCATCGACAGCGTGAAAACATTGCCTGCGCCCAGTGCTTGGTCGTTGGCGCCGGTCACGAACAGCTGGTGGTTCGCATCTGGTGCAATGGCGGCCTGATTGCCTGTGTAGCGGGTGTCAATCGCGGCGGTGTTGCCACCGAGTTGATTGAAGAACCACGTGTCCAGGCGGCCCTGCCACCAGTCCTTGAGGCCGGCTTTGGCTTCGTCGCGCACCGAAAACGGGATTCGTTGCTCGCTCATCTTCCCGGCCGAGCGCACAGCGTGACGAAGCTGGTCGATGAACAGGTTGTCGGTGTACGTTGCCAAGGCTTCTTCGTTGCCTTCCAGAGTGCCGTCGCCTTGCACACCGTCGCCGGTGAGCTGCATGCGAAGGCCGATGGTGATGCGGTCGCCGGCGCCCTTCGAGGTCTCATCCTTGATCTGGATGAGGCTCGCGGAACTGGTGCCCATGAACTTGGCGAAGAACGTGTCGGCCAGTGCTTCCTGAAAAAGCTTCTTGGCCCAGAGTTTGACGGCGAGCGGGTGGTTGACGCCGTATTGAGACAGTGCCATGTGGCACCTCCTTTGATGTAAAAAATGGGAAATAGGTCGCACGTCCGCTGTGCTGCGAGTTCCCGCCAGTTACCGTGTGGAGGCCACGAATTGATGCATTGACGGCGCATCAGCCGAATCGGGGATTAAGGCTCCCCGGGGCCTTTTGCGACAGGCGTTCAGCCGCCCATCGCGCGGCGCCAGTCGCTGTCCTTGACCTTCGCGAAGTCTTCATCGCTCATTTGAGAGAGCGATTCCAACGTCAGTCGTCCAGCTGCTTGACCACCGTTGCCGAGCGTTCGCGATGCTGCGACGCCCCGGCCTTCAGCCGCCAGCTTTGCAGCGGCGTCCGGTTGAGTTGTCGGCTTCTGGTAGCCGCGCGCCTGCGCCAACTGGTAGGCCATCTCTGCAGGGTTCTTGCCCATCTGCAGGGCCTGGAACGCCATTGCCTTGAATTGGTGCGCGGCTCGCGCCTTCGCCTCCACCGGGTCGATGCCGTAGGCCTCGAATTCGCGCTCCACGCCCACACGCATGTGGTTGATTGCGTCGAGGAAGTCAGGCGTCGTCTTGGTGATTTCGCTTTCGCTCGCGCGAATCATCACCGTCATCTGATCTTCCTGCGCCTGGGCCTGCAGGGCTTGGCGAAGTTCGTTGTTCTGCTGCACGCTGTTGTGCGCGACGCTCCTGAGCTCGTTGATCTGATGATCGAAGTACGCAACAGGGTCGTCTTGTCGGCTAGGCGCTTGGGGCGGCGGGCTAGCGAGCTGGTGCAGGCGTTGCTCCAGCAACTGGAAGCGCAATGTCGACTGTCGCTCCGCTTCCTCGCGTGCACGACGCTCCTCCTTCAGCCTCTCTCGGGACTCATGCAAAGCAGCGAGCGGCACCGTCTTTGGTGCTTCGAGGTCGCGCTGCTCAGTGGGCTCTGCGACCCGTTCAGGAGCAGCCTCTTGCGTCTCCGCTTGGCGCATCTCATTGAGTTGCGCATCAACGCTTTCGGTCGTTGTTTCCGGTGCGGTAGTTTCGGCGCCGCCGCCGTCAAATTCAGACATTTATGCCAATCGCGGCATTGCGGAGCCGCCCCCGGAGCCCGAAATGGGCATCAATCCCAAGCGCTGCGCCTGGGCCTGATCTATTGCGGCGAGGGCGTGGAGCCGATCCGCTTCGGCCTCCATCCCGCGCACATCGATTTCTCGGCTGTCGAGCACCATGCGTTGTTGGTCGATGGCGTTCTTCATCGGCTGGTTCTGCATGTCTGCCTGGTCCTTGTACTGCTGGCCTTGCGCCCTCATGCCATGGGCTTGAGCTGATGCCATGTGCGCTTGAGCCGTCAGCATGGAAGCTTGTGCGGACGTTTGCGAGGCCTGCGCTTTGATCATGTCGGGCGGCGGCGGCTTCGGCTGCTTTTGCTGCTGCTCGATCTGTGCGCGCCACTTCTCGACCATCGCTGTAGGCAGGGGCGTGTACTCCAGCAGCTCAGGCGCGAACTGCACGCCCATCTGCGCCAAGTTAGGCAGAAGCTGCATCAGGATGCCAAACGTCCGCTCCTTTTGGTTCGTGGTGTTCGGCATGTCATCGACAACCACGTCATATTGAAGGGTCTGTGGGTCGCGCAAGAGCGGGATGTACTTTTCCAGCCCGTCGCCTCCTGCGATGCGCACTAGCCGACCATCTGAAAGGTACTCTTGAATGAACTTGGCGAGCAAGCGGCCTTGTTCTTTGCGGTAGCGGCGCAGCCCATCGAACATTGCAGCCAGCACGGTCAATGCGGACTGCTTGCGCTGGGCCTCCAACACGCCGGCCTGCTCGCGATCTGCCATGCCCAGCATTTCCAAGTTGATGCCGGACACGTCGCGCATGCTGCTGACGCTGAACTGCAGCAGCTGCTGAATCTGCGGCGGGATGACCGGGGGAACCTTGGGCTGGATCTTTGCGATGCCGCCTGGATTGACCACTGAAACGCTATCCGACTTGCTCCATTCTTCCTTGAACTTGCGCAGGTTCTCGACTGCATCTTTCTCGACGATCAAGCCGCCCTTAGCGTTCGAATTGATGATGTGCAGAAGCTGGCTGAAGAACTTGTTTGCCCATTTCTGCGGGTCGACCATCGCCTTGACGATGCCGAACCACGTGTTCTTGTTGCGGTCACGCTTGCCGGTGATGAACTTCCAGGCAGATTCGTTGCAAGGAACGTCGGACTCCTCTAAAAGCACATCCCCGCACACGAAAACCTGCTTCCAGGTCTTTCGCTGCCGCTTGACAGACTGAAGCTCGATCCCAAGCTCTTTCACTCGTGGCTGGAGCTTGTTGAACGCTTCTGCGTCCATCTCTGAAACCTGTCCGGCCACTGGATCCAGCACTTTGTAATACGTCTCAAGCTCGTACCACTGCTCTTGCGTCACGCGAGCGCGACCCGACTTCGCGTCATAGCCGTCCACAGCCTTCGATGCGTAGAGGAACGCGAGTTCACGGTTCACAGGATCGCCGCTATCTTCCGAATCGTCGCTCCAGTCGCAAGTCGTAGCGATGTCATCGGCCTTCTCGGGCCAACGCTCCTCGATCTCGTCGCGGCTCAGCCATTCATCGCGCTGCGCCCATTTCCGGTCGGACAGATTGCGCTTCTTCGCAAGCGGATCCCAGCGCATCGTTAGCGGATCGCGCCGCTCGATTTTCACCATGCCCTCGGGGTCATCGATGTAGTCGAGCGCTGTTTCGGTCACGCCGACGCCGCAAATCACCGCGTCAAGGAAGGCGTCCGATTCTTCGTCATCTGCGTCGCAGTTCTCGCGGAAATAGTCGGCCGCTCCCGAAAGCAGTTCATTGACACCTGAATCGCCGGCCTGGCGCGGGATGTATTGAACCTGCTGCCGGTTGTTGATCTCCGAGCCGGATACTGAATCGACCATCGGGCCGATGCGATTGAACACGGTCGGGACGCGCAGCATTTCTTCTAGATGCGCCTTGTCCTCTGCGCTCCATTGGTCGCCGGCAACGAAGCCATAGCACTCGCGCGCATCTTCCCGCCATTCGCCCATTGCGTCACTGAACGCCTTGATATGCTTCTTGACGCGCTTTACAACGTCATCGTCAGTCTCTGGACTCTCGATATCGTCGTCGGTTTCATCGGTCATGCGGCCCATGCGCTTGCGCGCTCTCGGTTTCTTGAATAGCGTTTCGGCTTGCCCTCCTCCAGGTCCTCCAGCGTCGGCCAAATCAGCGGCATATCGGGCTCCTCGATCCGGGCAAGCGCGTCAAGCATGTCGTCATGCATGGACACTGGGAAAGGCACTAGTTCGTGCTCGATGAAGTCATCCACCAGGTTTCTGGTGTTGCCCTCGTAATCTGTTCTGTGCAGCGAGTTCGGAAGGTAGAACTTGCCCTGCTCAAACACCGGGATCAACCGCCGTATGCGGTCATTTTTAGGCGTCGAGCCGGCCACCTCTGTGATCTCGAAGCGGTAGTTTTCATCTTGCTGACGCGCCTTGATATGCTGAATGTCAGCCATCATCCCGTAGCGCTCATATCGAACTTGGCGCGGCTTCCACGTGCGGTGCAGCTTCATTACTCGGTCCGCGCGCTCCGTCAGGTTCAGCCGGTCACGCACCATGTCTAGCACGTAATAGTTGCCATCAGTACCCAGCCCGACCACCCACATTGAGGTGTAGTCGCTGCTCTTGCGCTTGTCGTTGGCTGCATCCACCAGAAGGTAGCGATTGGTGCTGTCCTTCACGTCCTCAGGCGTCCCCTCGTAGAAGCGCACCCAGTCCCGCTGAAAGCCCTGCGTCGCGTCAGCGGTCGGGTTTTGCAGCATTTGTGCTCCAAAGATATAAGGCCCCATGTCCCGGCGCTTCTGCGCGATCACTTCGCGCGACAGCATCACCGGCTCGCCGTCTACCGTTCCATCAATGGTCGCTGTGTGAATGCGAGGCTGGAACACCCCGCGATCAATCATCGTCTTGTACGTGTCCGAGAAGGCATAGCGCGTGCCGATCATGCGGCGCCACTCCATGCCCTGCGAGCCCAGGTTGAAGCTCAGCGCGACTGCATCCGTGGTCTTCTTGATCATGTCCGGCGTCGTCACAGACTCGCGGGTCACCACGTCATCGAACACCATGCCGGTGTAGTGCTTGGACGTTGGCTGACCATCCACCAGCCCCCAAGCCTCCAACGTCGCCTCTTTCGGGTTGCTCTTGCGCTGCACTGTGATCCCATCGTCCTCCGACCACTTCGGCGCCTGCTTCTGCGGGTCTTGCCACAGCACGTCATCAAAAGTGCTTTTCAGCAGCTCGTTGCGCTCCAGCTCGTACTTGATCTGTCGCAAAAAGCCCTTTGCAATGGGCCGCGTGTGGCTGAACAGGCCGATGCACTGCTCTCTATCTACCGTTGCGCCTTGCCCATGACTCGCCAGGATCGCGCGAATCGTGCCCGCATAAGTGATGATCGTCGACTTGTAGTGGTCGCGCGCCCACAAGTCGAGCCGCCCATTCGGCTCCGCATCAAACTCCTTGCACCTAGCCAAAAGCCAAGGCTTCGCGATGTCCTTGCGGCCCAGCGCGAACCACAACAGAAA
The DNA here is from genome assembly GCF_046156345.1 of Variovorax sp. H27-G14. Lineage (NCBI taxonomy): Bacteria > Pseudomonadati > Pseudomonadota > Betaproteobacteria > Burkholderiales > Comamonadaceae > Variovorax > Variovorax sp. H27-G14. Next base: position 18,098 of record NZ_JAYLVN010000033.1, on the reverse strand, counting down.
GTAGGTATCAGTGCGGCAGAGATGCCGGACGATCTCCCGCTGCTCTGTCCCCGAGCAGGTCCGCAATGCGGTCGCCAATCTCGGATACGCTTCGATGCTCGATAACGCCGGAATGGCTGACATTGACGTCTTGCTGCTCCATCTTGGGCAGCAGGTCTGCCACCACCTTCACGTACACATCGGGCTTTTCTGCACGCAGCGCTTGGAGCGTGAGCAAGCCAGACTCCTGCCAGTCCTTGTACAGATCGCCTAGGAAGGCTTCCCCCAGCTTTTGGCGTGCGCCTTTCGGCCGTCCAGCTGGATTGCCAGACACACCAGGCGCAAAGCCGTGCTGCTTGTTTTTGGCTGTTGATTCAGTCGAACCAGCGGGCCGAATCGGATCGCTAGCCATGATCAGTCGTCCCAGCCTTCACGGCAGATGCCCAAGCGTTCGCCTTCGTGTTCCATGTCGCTTCCTTGTTGGGTGCCTCTCGGCTTGTCCATACCCCTTCAGACTCCCCGAATGGGAGGGGTGGTGCTGTTCTCGGCTCCCTTGATAACCACCGTCGAAAGTGGCTGAAGGTCCCCGCGATTTACCCGTCGCGGGCCGACTCAAGTTGTCGGTAGATGCGGGTTTCGAAGTGGCGGAAGTTGAAGGAATCGAACCATGCCCCGACTAAGAGGCCCACGCATTTCAAGTGCGCTTCGTGCCCTGCACGGCAACTTCCAAAACTGGCGGATGGTGAAGGGTTCGAACCTTCGCGGCGATTACTCACCGGCTGCGGCTTAGCAAGCCGACCCGTTGCCACTCCGGCAACCATCCTCAATAGGTGCTGGGCGCGGACCTAAGCATGTAGCTGTTGGTGGTGGTCCGGCCCAGCGAAACGGATTCGTCCTCGCATCCTCGGCGGCTCTCGCCAGGTCGGAAAGCGCTCCTGAGCAAGATGCCGATTCCAAACCAACCATCTACCCGATCTGCACAAGTGCGGCCCAGCCACAAGGCGGCTCGACCTGTACATGATTTTTGTAGCGATTCGGTTCATACAAAAAAGCCGCTTCAGGCGTGAACCTGAGCGGCTTGATTGGTTGCGGAGGAGGCGCTCGCATCCTCGACGGTCGGGTTATGAGCCCGATGCTCTACTGTCTGAGCTACCCCGCAGGAATTTTGGTGGCACTTACCCCACCGCCGAATATCTTGCCTTCGCAGCAACACAGTTGCAATAGGAGAGTTGTAAATATTCTTTACATCACTCCACAGCGCATCAGCCTGTCCGTGATCTGGCCCCGAGCCTCTGCCACTACGCGAGCCCGCTCCACTGCGTCACGTGGCAGCCGGGGCGACATCCATACGCTGTTGCCGGTGCTCAAGTTTCGAGCCAGCGCGTAGATGGCTGCTCGGTGTGGGTCGCGCATCTCCGACACTTGGAAGTCGATGTCAGCCATCATGGACCCGTGAATCTCATCCTCGATGATTTCGTCAGTGCTATCCCAGCCCCTGCCGCTCTTGGCATCGCGGAATACGGGATCGCGCGGGGCCTGCTGGTTGGCTTGGTAGGCGCGGCAGTGGGAGTGCCAGCGCGAGAGTAGATCGTCGAGGATGGCGGCGCTGTCGTTCATCATGGTGAGTCCTTTTGAATTTGCTTCAGCTTCGCCCTGTAGGCGGCGCGGATGGCGCGGAGCTCGTCGGCAGTGAACTTGCGTACTTGGTTGTCGGACTCCAGCACTTCGACGCGCGCGGCGCCGATGCGCGCGATCAGACCGATGCGGTAGTCCACAGCGTTGCCGCTGCGGAACTGGTTGCAGTGCACGCACTGGCCGTGCACGTTGTCCTCGTGGTAGCGCAGATGGGCAGCGCTGCCAACGCTGCGGTAGTGCCCTGCATCGCGGCCGGCGTGTAGCTTGGTCAGGTCTGGCGGCGGCGCGCCGCACGAGATGCAGGGCAGCGCGGCGTCCCGTGCGCGCACCCAGGCGTTGAATGCCTTCTGCGCCTCGGCCTTAAGCACCGGCAGCGTCTTGATCGCCTCCTTGCGGGTCACGATCTGGGCTCGCTCCTCGACTCGCTTCTCGGCGACCTGGCGGCGCGCGCAGATCGGGCTGCAAACAGCCTGCATCGGCCGCGCAGGCATGAAGACGCTGTGGCAGAAGCTGCAGCGCTTCGATTTGAGGGTGCTGGACAGCATCAGTCGTCCTTGATCATCACGTCAGAGAACGGCAGCACCCACCATGAGCCACCATGCACGCCGATGCGCTCGGATTTCTTGCGGGCGATCTTGATGACCAACGCCAGAGGTAACCAACGCACCCAAGGCCTCAACATGCCGCCTCCATCAATGCACCAGCGGCGATGCCAATTGCCAAGGCCGCATACCAGGGTGGCACCAGCCACAGGATCAACGGCACCGTGACCGTGGCCGCCAACAGCATCACCAACAACATGCGCTTCATGCAGGCTCCAATTCATAGAAAGTCACACCCAGTTCCGCACAGGCATAGGCCTCGACCTGTGTGCAGAACTCCGAGAACTCGACCGTCGATAAGCTGGTGCTGCTATTGCCGATGACAGAACCGTCCGGAAGCTGCTCCACGCCAATGAACATGCGCTTGAACTGCTCGTGCCACGACTCAGCGCTGTACAGGCGCCCGCTGACGGCTGCTTGCGCTGCCACCTGGGCCAGCACCCCATTCCCCCAGTAGCGGCGGTTCTGCGGCTTCGTGCGCTTGCGGGGGCCGATGGTCAGAATCCAGCGGTGGCCGCCCTGCAGGACCTGGGCGAGAAAAGGGAAGACCTGCGCCTTGATGGCGGCCCAGGCCTGTTGACGGTTGTGGAGCTCGATGGTCAGGGTTTCGCTCATGTCTACTTTCTCCCGATTTCTGTACACGTCCCGGGGGATGTGTCGATTGGCGACCGGCTTTTGATCATTTCGGCACTTCGTTGTGGAAATAGCGCATAGGCAGCGGCACCAGTTCAGCCGCATCAACCACGAACGGCGGTGAGCACCACTCCCACTCCGGGCAGATGTACGAGACGCTCGCGACTTCTCCAGAATTCATCGCGATCACGTCGTTTCCGTTCCAGTTGTAGAGGTGCCCTTGCCGGACAGTTCGCGGCTTAACAGCATCGGCAGCTCCCTGAACCTGTCCGGATACTTCTGTGCCAGCCACTCCGCTTTCTGCTGGCAGTACAGGGAGCAGTTCGGGTGTGGCTTGGAGCACTTCACCAGGTGCTGGAGCTCGATCTGCAGGTCGGTCATTCATCGCGTCCCATCCATTCTTCGGGCCGGTGGTCGGCGAGGAATTGCTTGCACGCGGCTTTGAACTCCCAGCCACCGCTGTCTTCAAGCTTCAGCCGCGCATCGATTTCTTCCCACGACTGAGGCTCGCTCTCGCCACCGTGAGGGGTCTGCCGCACGGCTGCAAAGATGCATGCCGGGCAACCTTCCGCGAGAGCAGAAAGCGCCTTCCACCCCTTCTCGATGTACTCACGGATGAGCACATCCATGGGATGCTGCGCAAGCCCACCGAAAGAGCACATCCGGCACTTGCGGGCGGGGTTGTTCGTGCAGCCCGTCTCGTGCTTTTCCATCGACGGCTTGGTGCCCGTGGACTTCTTGCAAAAGTCGCAGTAGTGGCGCATGCGGAGTACGCTTTTCATGCGGCCACTCCTTCGCCATGAACGCAAACAAGGCGTCCGAGCGCAAAGACGCTGTTTGGGACCATCGTCCGCGCCCGGATCACGTTGGCCACGGCGCGCTCGCGGGCCAGGGCGCGCTCGGCCTCTTCGACCGCTTGTTCTGTTTCGGCTTCGGTCTTGGGCTGTGCGGCGCGCTCGAAATCAGCGATGAAGTGACGGCCTGTTTCGGTGATGCGGTAGGTGGCTGGGCGCCCTGGCGCCTTGGCTGTCACGATCACTGCGTGCTTGGTGTGCACCAGCTTGCAGAGGCAATTGCGGGCGGTCTGGAGCCCCACTCCAAGAAACTCCACTGCGCGCGGAACGGTCATCAGACTGCCGTCTGTCATGGCACGCAGCGCGCCAATGTTCGATGGCACATCGGGGTTCATGAGGCGGCGTAGGCGCCGCTTTTCTGCGCGGGTCATGCTGCAACTCCGAGCGCATCCCGCGCCATGGCCAGTGCCGTTCGGGTCGATGGGTACGCGCCGCTCTCGTGGCGCTGAATCAGTCGGCGCGCCCAGTCGAGGGAGTCCCCGCTTGGGGCCGTCTTGGCGATGATCGGAGCAAGCTTCGCAAGCTCGGCAGCGATACGCTCTTTGCCGGCAATCGAGGACTCGATGCGAGGGATTTCTTCTTCGGGCGCTCGACGGGCGATGTTTCGAAACTCCAACACGGTCGGCGGCTTCTCAGGCGGCAGGTTTTGCAGAGCCCAAGCGATGGACTTCGGAAAACGATCAAAGCCCGAGAGCTCGTGCGACCAATCTGACTTCACGGCGTTCATGTCGATGTCCTGCCAGCGACGGAGGAACGATTGCCCATACGTCAGGGTCAGCTTGTCGAAAATACGGTCAACCCAAGGCGCGGGGAGCGACATTGCGAACCTCCATGTCAATGAAAAATTGGTCTGCGGGCGCGGCGCCGGCGGCAACGCCAGGAGCGGCTTGATGGGTTCGTACGCGCTGCTCGGCACGCCACGCTGGCTCGGCCGCACCACGCTGGCCGGCGCCCCGCATGCATGCAGCCTTGAGGTATTCCGCGGGGTCGGCAGGCCGAGCGACCACTGCGGCACGGACCGCGTCGACCACGACAACGTCGCCGTAGTCCTTCACGAGCTTGCCGACGAACGAGCCGCACTGCGCTGCGGGCATCCCAGCCTGGTTCAGCAGCGACTTCCCTGCTTTCCAAAGTTCGTCCTTGGGCAATTCGATGGGCGGCGCGCCGCCAGAACCGATAGGTTCTGAATTCCCTTCCCTTCCCTTCCCTTCCCTTCCTACCTGTGGGTCAATTTCAGAATTGACGCGTGCCGACGCTTCGTGACGCGTGGAATTCGGAGTTGCATCGGGTGCTGGGAGGCTTGACGCGCTCTCACGCGGATTCACGTGCTGGTGCTTGGAGAACTGCGGAACGCATGCCAAGCCATTTCCGTACAACCTCACCAACCCAGAGTCGACCAACTCCTTACAGAGGGCTTGGATATCGCAGGTGTCGCCTGGGAAATAGCGCAGTTTGAACGTCATGGGCTTCCATGCAAGACGCCCCTCCTTATCGGCCTCGCACCACACCGCGATGTAAAGCAAGCGCGCAAGCGGGCTCAAACTCACGATGTCTTCACTGGTGAAGAACTCTGGCTTGATCGTGCGGATACGAGCCACTACACAGCCTCCCAAGCCCGGAACCCGTTGTAGACGGCTCCAGTGGGCCGCGCGAGGCCCTTGCGCTCAAGCTCGGGCAGCCAGCGGTCGATTTGCACGACCGTGAGGCCGGTCATCTGTGCGTAGTACGCAGCAGTCTGCCTAGGGGTGTGCTTGATGGCGGCCAGGATTTTGATCGCGTGGCCGGTCGAGAACTTGGCAGACATGGCCGCAGCCTGGTGCGAAGTGATCGGGTCAGTCGAGCGCGCGCGGGGCATGTCTGCCATGTCATCCATTCCGCGCACCATCTCATTGGTGAGTGCGGGGCTCATGCGGCAATCCTCAGGTCACGGAACAAGCGGCGCTCCACGTCGCGCTCATGCTCCATAGAAGCAATGCGTGCCTCGGCAATACGCAACTTCTTTTCCAGTTCAGATTCGTTCTTGCGCAAGCTGCTCAGGTCGTAGCCGCGATGCGCGTTCATCCAAAGAAGGGGCGCGTCGTTGCCGCAGTAGTCCATGACGGAAACGAACTTCGGCCAAACAATGCCCTCGCCGCCCGACTCCCACCGCGACCACTGGGCCTTGTCCATTTTCAAAGCGTCGGTCATCTCTTTGGGCTCATAGCCCGCAGCCTTGGCACAAAGGGCAATCGCACCGCCTAGGGTCTTCTCACGAAGTACTTCTTGGGCAGTCACGGCAGAGGGGAAACTGAGTTGGCTCACAAGGGTTCTCTATTCAGTTGAGTGGTGTTGAGAGGCTCAAAACGTCAAAAATTTGGGCATGCAACACGTACATGCCCTCGCTCTACTCGGCCTTGCCGATCTCTTGGACGGTCGAGGCGGGGAAGAAACTGAGAACGAGAAACACGACCAAGAAGAAGCCGCAGAAGGTGAAGGCGAAGGCGTCGAAGGTCATGGCTCAGTGCTCCGCCTTCTGCTTGGAGCGGCGCGACAATTGCCCGATGGACGAAAAACTTTGGTCGTACTTGGAATCGGCGCCGGCACGCGAACTGGTGGAATTTCTGCCAGAACGGAATTCCGAAAGAGCGCATGCAGCCGAGCACATACTTGCAATGCGCCGGAACAAAGCAATGGAACGCGTGGCGATGTGGTCAGCCATTGCTGCGGGCCTCGCTGCCGTCGCGTCTATCGCGCAGTTGTTCAAGTAGCGCCACGATCTGACGCTGCAGGCGAATCTGTTGGAGCAGCAGAAGATCGCCGTCCCCGGTGCGCTTCTGCCATTCGAGGTCAGCCCATGGGTGGGCCAGATCGCCGTCAAGCTCCTTGTGGATTTCGAGAGCTAGAAGGCGATGCGCCTCTTCGCGGCGATTGTTCTGCTCAACCCGAACTTTCCCGGGTCTTGAGGAGAGGAGGTCTTCGAGATTCATGCGCACTCCTTCTGCTTGGGGCGCTTGGGCTTGTCACTCACCAAGGACAGCAACGCTTCACCAAGCTTGTGTCTTGGCTCCTGCGTTCGACCGGTGGCGAGGTCGCTGATGGTTGCTTGTGCACACCCAACGGCGGAAGCAATCTGTGGCTGGGTAAGCCCGCGCTTCGCCTGGATGCTCTCGATGATGGTTTTCCATTGCATCCGCTCAGAATAACGGATTACCGTTCTGTGAGCAACGGTTTTCTGTTTTCGGCAAGCCCTACTATGTATCTCGATGGTTACTGAATACGGCTTGCGGCTTCGCGCAGCACGAAAGTTCGCAGGGCTCACGCAAGCTGAGCTCGGCAAGCGCGCGGGCGTTGGAGGCCAGAGCACCGTCTCCACTGCGGAGAGATTGGGCGGGGGTTCGGCCGACACCTCCAAATATGCGGTTGCGTGCGGCGTCGATGCTCACTGGCTTGCCACAGGCGAGGGTCAGATGCTGCCTTCCGGCCACGCCGCCGCGCCTGTGACCAGGGCTACTGCCCAGAATTCCAGTGACCTGGGCGGGGCACTTTCAACAATTGGGGATGCAATCAGAGCCGCCGACGGCGAGACGCGTGGCGATGTGCTGAAGATGCTGGAGCTTTTTGTCAGCAACCCCAGCACCAATGCGGGGCAACTGCCTTTGATTCTTGAGCGTTTATCGGGGGAGTCCGTGCGCAAGAGGGCTGGCAACGGCCGATAAACCGAGCAGCCACAAAACCCCAATTCCAACTTTATCTTATTAAGTCTAAAGTGTTTCCTAGTGTTTCTAAGTAGTACAGATTTATAAACATCCCATAGATATGGGAACTGGAGGCGTTATGCGAGTAGCTCTTGTTTTGACATTGCTCTTGAGCGGATGTGCAGTGACGAATGAAACCGCCCTGATCACAGGGCGAGTCCGACCAGCCACCTACCCCGACCAAGTGCGGTTGTACACCGCCCCTCCGAAGAAGTTCGAGGAAATCGCGGTGATCAGCGCAAACGCCGCCCACGACTTCATGCAAAAGCAGGACCTTTTGGACGCCGCAGTTTTGAACGCCAAGAAGAAGGCGGCACAACTCGGGGCCAATGGAATTCTGCTAGATGAAGCGGGTGACTTCGTTACGGGCAGTTCCGGCGTCTTTGTCGCGCAGCCAGCCGGGAGACGGTCGCGCACGATGATTGGCACCGGCAGCTCCAACGTTAGAACAGGCAAGCAGGTTTCTGGGACCGCGATTTACGTATTCGAAGAATGAGCCCCCGAAGGCATAGCGCCATGGGTGAAACAACGCGACTGACGCTGATCGCTGCTTGCCTTGCCTTTCCGGGCTTGGCGGTTGCCGAATCCTTCAAATTACTATGCCGGTCCTACCCGCCAGATCGCATTGTTTCTCACGTGTTCGTTGTTGATGGTGACAGCAAAACAGTGAACGACAAGCGGGCCACCTTTACGGACGCGAAGATTGAATGGGTGTCCGTCGACTCATCCACGAGACGCGGCCGGGCCGTGTACGTCGATCATCGGATTGATCGCCATACAGGCATCTACACAGCCTGGGAGCGTGGGGTTTACTACGTCGATGCGGGGCCGACGATCTCCTGCGACAAGGCGCCAGCGCCCAAGTTCTAGCCCTCCCCTGCCCGTCCGAGCGACAGGCTAGGGTTTCCGATGAAAAAATTTATCGAGAAATAACGGAACGCCGTTGACATAAATAAACGGATTCCCGATACTTCACCTCAAGGCGCCGAACCCCTCGGGCCAAACAGGAGAAGCAGATGGCCTACCAAGTAATCGACATTCGCACCGGCCTGGCGGTCGGCAAGCCTCTGAGCAAACAGGCAGCCCGCAACAAGCGTGATCGCCTTGACCTGGCGTTCGGTGGCGTGCGCTACGTGCTCAAGGCGGTGCAAGCATGAGCACCACAACCACCACCGCAGCGCCTGCTGCAACAAAGATTCGGATCGTCAGCCGCTACAACAGCGACAACATCCTCTTCGAGTGCGAGGCGCCCGAAGGCCTCGAATCCGGCCTGCACATGCGCCATGCGCTAGAGAAGGCCACCCAGGCTCGCCGTGACCTCAGCGGCGCCTACCTCAGCGACGCCAACCTCAGCGGCGCCTACCTCAGCGACGCCAACCTCAGCGACGCCAACCTCAGCGACGCCAACCTCAGCGGCGCCTACCTCAGCGACGCCAACCTCAGCGGCGCCTACCTCAGCGACGCCAACCTCAGCGGCGCCTACCTCAGCGACGCCAACCTCAGCGGCGCCTACCTCAGCGACGCCAACCTCAGCGGCTTCCGCACGGACTTCTGGGACGTGCTGCTGCGAGCTCCTCACGAGATCGCTGGCGTGCGCGCTGCGCTGGTCGAAGGCCGCGTTGATGGCTCGACGTACAGCGGCGAATGCGCCTGCCTGGTGGGCACCATCGCCAACGTTCGCCAAGCCGACTACAGCGAGCTGGGCAACGGCCTGAAGCCCTCCAGCAGTCGGCCGGCCGAGCAATGGTTTATGGGCATCCGCAAGGGCGACACCCCCGAGACCAATCAGGCAAGCAAGTTGGCCGTCGAGTGGTTGGACGAGCTGGTTGGCCTACTGATGCTTGCGAAGGCCTGACATGCACGGCCCGAACTTCCCCCACATCGTTCACAAGCCGATGCCCGCACAAGAGGTGCAGCTTGAGTTGCAGCCGATGCCTCAGAACTACCGTGGCTGGGTTCTCCGCCTGTCTCCGGTCACGCAGCAAGAGCTGGCTGCGGTGGACTTGCCCGCGAACTTTGCGGTGAGTGAGCAGCAGCGGCGCGGGGGTGTGCTGTGAGCGCGCAGCACACGCCGGGGCCGTGGCGTTGGGAGTTCAACGAGAAGCACCGTTCGGTTCATCTTGTTGGCGGAGATCGCCCGCACTACGACCTCACGATCCTTGAGCCGACCCGCTGGGGCATGCATGGCGCTGGACTGATGATCCGCGACACCGCGCACGACGGCATGAACATCATGCACAAGCTGAACGAGCGCAAGGACTGGGTAGCGCCATTCCCCGGGCGTTCTCATCACGCCCACTGGTGCGCCAACGTTGTCCATCCGGACATGCTCCTCATTGCCGCGGCTCCCGATCTGCTCGCCGCGTGCAAGGTGGCTTTCGACCAGACCTGCTCTGTCGGACGCCCCAGGGACTGGGAACAGCTGCGCGCCGCCCTCGCCAAGGCCACCGGGAGCGCTGCATGACCGCCTTCCTCAAAGCCCTGGACGAAGCAGCAGTGAAGTGGGCGCTGTGCATGGCGGTGCTGGCTGTGTGGCTGCTGCTCGGTGCATGGCTCGACGGCCCGAGCGAGACAGACGCCCTCCAAGCCTCGGCCGATATCTCTGAATCTCTGGCCGCTATGCATGCGGCTGCAAACAACCAACAACGTGCCCGCGTGGCATCGAAGGAGTGAGCATGTCCAATCCGCGCCCGACCGTGACGGAAGAAATGATCCGTGCGGCCATCATGAAAGTGGCTCCTCAGTTGGCAGGCGACATGCCGACGACAAGCGACATCGAATCGGTTGCTGACAGCATCCAGCGCGTCTATCACCGGTACATGGACGGCTTCGACATCGCCAAAGCACTCGACTGCTACGAAAGCTGGGACACCACCCGCGACGAGATGGAGGCACTCGACGCCATCGACATGGAGGTGGATCGCGCGCACCGAGCCGCCGAGAAGCAATGGGGCATCGATCACCCGATGGCCCCACCTCTGCCCGTTGGCGCGATGACCACACGCGGATTGATCGCCGGCATCTACGAGTACCAGCCCGCTTACTACTGCATCAAGGAAACGGGATGCACCGATGCAAGCCGCCATCTGCTGGTGAAGTTCGAAGACGCACGGGCAGCAGCATGACCACCAACAGCAGCTTCCACCCGCCCGTCATCCTGGCCGACGCCCGCGAGAAGCGCGCCCGCAAGCAGCGGCCCGGCCACTGGGCCGACCAGCGCGCCATCCCCACACCCACCGAGATCGCCGAAGCCGACGAGCGCCACGACATCGCGCGCGCCAACAGCTGGGCTGGCGTCCTCGTGCTGCTCACCCTTGCCCCGCTCCTCGTGGCGCTGGGCCTTCATCTGTACTTCCGGGGCTAACCATGCAAATCGAAATCACCGTGGCGAAGGTGCTGAACGTCGATCCGCACGAGCGCAATCGCTGCTCGGTCGGGCTGGACATGACCGACGCGCAAGTCTTCTGCGCCATCGAAGAGCTGCTGGGCGCTGGTGGGCTGGAGAAGCGTGCGCAGCGTCTCGCGCAGCTGCTGGACAACGAACTGTCGGGGATGACGGCGTGAGCGCCCTTACCTACCTCCAGCAGCGCCGCCGTCGCCTCATCCTGGCCCGCGAAGAACTGCGCTCGATCTTCCGCGCTGGTGGAATGTCCGACGCCGAACTGCTCGACCTGGTCAGCCTGCTTATCGCCCAGTGCGGCCCTGAGCAGCAAGAGGCTAAAGAACAGCTTCTCACCATCGCCGCCGACCTCGACCTAGATGCGCCCGATGCGGATGCGTTCCGTTACCTCGGGCCAGTCACTTTCGATTCACGAATGGAAGCGCCATGAATGAAACCAAAACCCACTACCGCAAGGCGTTCGACTCGCCTTACTTGAGCAGTGCTGACATCGTGGAGCCCACGGTGCTGACCGTCCATCACGTCACGCTTGAGACCGACAAGACCAAGAAGACCAAGGACGTATTCAACACCGCGCACTTCAGCGAAAAGGAAATCCGGCAGGGCGAAAAACTGAAGCCGATGATCTTGAACGCCACGAACAGCAAGACTATGAAAGGCCTGACTGGCTCGGCCTTTATCGATGATTGGAAGGACGTGCGGATCACGGTCTATGTAGACCCGAATGTCCGTTTCGGGAAGGAGTCGGTAGAAGGACTGCGCATCAGCCCACATGCCCCCGAGAAGCGCGTTTTGACGCCCGCCAGTGTCAAGGCATGGGGCAATGCGAAAGCGGCCTTCAAGCGCGATGGCGACCTTCGACAAGTGCTGGCGCACGTGGACATCAGCCGCGAGCACCAAGAACAGTTGATGGCTGAATGCCAAGAGGCCAAGCCCGCCAACGAGGGCGCCAATGTACTTTCATGACGTCCCGCAAAACACCGATGAGTGGGCCGCGCTTCGGCTTGGCAAAGCCACTTGCTCCAATTTCGCCTGCTTCATGGCAAACGATGGTGGTGCGTTCGGTGAGCCTGCCAAGAAATACGCGTTGCAGATCGCGCTTGAGCTCGACACGGGCCGCAAGGCCGAATACAGCTTCAGCAATGAGCATACCGAGCGCGGCCATGAGCAAGAGCCAGTCGCACGAATGCTGTACGCAAGCGAGAACTTCGTTTCTGTCAGCAATGGCGGCTTCTTCGACTGCGGCGACTACGGCGATTCGCCCGATGGCTTGGTGGGCGAAGACGGCGTGATTGAGATCAAGAGCGTGGTGGCGCCGACGCATTACGCAACGCTGCTTCGCAAGAGCTTCGACCCGGCCTATCGCTGGCAGCTTGTCGGGCATCTGGACTGCACGGAGCGGACTTGGGTCGACTTCATCAGCTACTGCGCTGACTTCCGGGATGACCAGCAACTGATAGTTCACCGCCTGCATCGCGAGGCCTGCGAAGCCGAGCTTAAGCGCCTTCAAGAGCGACGTGCCGAGTTCCTGGAACTGGTGCGCAAGACCCTCAAAAACATTCAAGGATGACCGCATGAACACCCCCGAACCCCGCATTGCAGCAACGGCGCCGGCTCACATCTGGCTGAACCTTGGCGAAGTGCCGGAGGGCGCCAAGTTCAGCAGCCTCCGCGAAGTCGGCTGGAGCCCGGACAACGCCACTGGCTGCGGCATCAAGTACGTGAGGGCTGATGCAGTTGACAACCTGATGCAGGCCGCAAGAGCGGTCGCGTTCTCCAACGGCTTCGACGCTGGCTATCCCCAGAAGCTGGAAGCCCTTCGAGCTGCCGCCTCCCTCCCCTCGACTTCCAAGGCGACGCAGCAATGAGCAAGCGTGCAGAACAAGCCTTCGATCATGAAGTGTGCATTGAGAAGGTCGTGGACTTCGCGTCCATGTGGAATCGCCTACAGGACTGCACCCGCGTGCCTGAGCAGATCGAAGAAGTCTTCGAGGACAGCTTCGACAACAAGCATCTGCACCCAAGCATGAAGCCGTTCATGGACTACTTGACTCACGACGGCGCAGACGCTTCGCCCGCCCTACTTGAAATGCTGCAGGACTTCCCGCAGCGCTACAGCGACGTGATCTTCATGCAGGCCGCGACACCCGTGCGCAGCTACCACAGCCCGAACGGCTGGAGCAGCGGCTGGGGTCATCGTTATACGTGCTGGGTGGCGGCACCGACGTTCACGGAAGCGTGGGCGCTGCTGGTCAAGTGGGCGAAAGAACGCCACGGCCAAGACCGTGCGAAAGCAATCGCTGAAGGCAAGTGCAATACCCCAAAGGAAACCCAGTCATGACCACCGCCGAATCATCACAGGCCGGCAAAGAGCAGTACTCGTTCGTCTGCAATGCAGGCTGTGGCGTGTGCGCCGTCAAGGTCGCGCCTTTTGAGTATGAGCGCACCGAAACGCTCGAAGGCGAACACCTCGACAGCAAGTATCAACCGCAGATCGTGAGTTCGTGCTGCGGAGCGGAAGTGCATGTTTACGACAACCACGCGGACGCTTGGGGAGCTGAAGTTGTCCTCGACACACCCGTTGTCGCCACCACAAGCACTCTCAGCGTCCCTGCCGCCAAAGCTCTACTCGTCACCGCCCTGGCTGAAGAAAAAGGATGGCTGCGCGACTATTCCCTGTCTTTGATCGAGGATGCGATTGAGCGCAGGCACTTGGAAGGGGACGAAGCATTCAATGATGCATCTGGCACAACGTGGAAGGGCATGCGCGCGGCTGGCTGGGTATGGGAGAAGCCCCTGCCAAGCCCGCTTGTTGGAACGGCGCGCAACTACGCATCTCACTGGAGCACAGGCCCGAAAGATGCAGAACGACTGTACCGAGAATCTGACGTGCGTCGCGTCCTATCCGCCCTCTCCGCGCATCCAGTCGCAGCACCCTCGGCAGCGGCAGGCGGGCCGACCGATAAAGAGATTCTGAAGACGATCAACCGCGCTGAATTGGCATGGGCGAATTGGCGCGGCGCCGGCTCCAATGCCTCATTCGTCGGCAACGCGCTGCGGGAGCTGTTCGCCGCCCCGCCCGCCGCAGCACCTGCAAAGCAGGCGGTGTTTCAGCGTCAAGCCGACACCACCGGGAAACGCTGGCGCGACATTGACGAGCGCGAATACAACCGAGTCGGGACGCTTTACCGCCGCATCGTCTACCTCGCCGCGCCCGAAGCCCCAGCAGTTGCTGCGGTAGCGCAGCCGGTGGCGCTGCAAGCGGCCCACCGCCTCGGCTTTCTGCGTGCTGCCGGCTGGATGCAGAAGGACTCCCTGTTCTCGGATGTCAACACTGCGACCTACCGCAAAGACCGAGACCATGATCTGGCCGCCCTCGCAGCTTCGCCCTCCTGCGAACCCCTTGGGCTGACCGACGAAGAGGTGGCACGCCGAACCCGCTGCGCGTTCGCCTCGACCAATCAAACGCCATACACCGGTTTGCACATGCACTGGTACGAGAAGGGCTTGCGCGAGGGCGCCGCAATTCAACCTACCGAGGAGAAGGACCGTGGCTGAGCGCATCAGGTTTTCCAAGGCGGCGGCGCTCCAAGCGTTGGATGCCAAAGCGATGCGCATCGCGAAGCGGGAGGGCTTTGACCGAGGTAAAGGCGCTTCGCAGCTCAATCCGAAAGATCGCATGTTTGATGAAGACGTGCGGAAGGCCGTGGAGTACGGACGCATGAGCGCCCTTGAGGAATTCGCTTGCTCCATCGAAGAAGGCTTTCAGTTCGAACCCAAGGACCAACCATGACCCAGACGACCCCAACACCAGGCGCGGGGGAGCGCGTATCAGTGAATGCCGATGCGCTTCGTCAAGTGCTGCAAGCGCTTGTTGGTCCAGGCCACTACATTCGTGAGTTGCAGTTCACCCGTAGCCTACACAAACTCGGCCACCCGAACGCAATTAACACGCTGCTCGAAGACTACGAGGCCGCCGCTCTGCGCGCACAGGCAGTGGAAGGCGAACAGAGCGCCCCAGCAGTTGCGGTGGTGGACTTGCCGGCGGGACAGAAGCTCTACAAAGCGTTCATCAACAACCATCCCACGATGCACAGCAATCGCTTTCCGTCGTGGGCACAGTTGACCGAAACTGAGAGGAAGACATGGCGCCGCAAAGCTCGCGCCGCTCTTACCCAGGGCGTAAAGCAGGAAGGGGACTCAGCATGACGCTCGAAGCCCAAGGCAACCAGTACAGCGGGTTCTTTTGCTCCTACGCCGATGACGGCGAGCACCATGACCGCCTCAAGCCCTGCCCCTTTTGCGGGGCAAAGATTGACCTCGAAATCGGCAACATCCATACCCCATCGTTCTTTGTGGCCTGCCGCAATTGCGGTGTCGAGGTGACAGGCTGCACGCCGAAGCTCAAGCGCGGCGGGAAGATTCTCACCGCTTCGCGCGCGCTTCGCATCTTCGCAGAAGCGATGGAGCTGGCAATCACGCAATGGAACACTCGTGCCGCTCCCACTGCTGACCAGGGGCGTGCTGGGTTGAGCGGGGAGGACGCAGCATGATCGCGGCCCTCTACGTCGAGACTGGCGGAACGTATTTCGACCAGGCGGATGTCGACCCTTGGGACGAGACCCGCGATGCGCGCAAATACACCGGCCCGCTGCCGGTTGTAGCTCACCCGCCCTGCCAACGTTGGGGCCGCTATTTCCACGGCGCTCCAAACAAGCCGCACCAGTTCCGGCTGGGCGAGGATCAAGGCTGCTTTGCGGCGGCGCTCACCTCGATCCGCAACTATGGCGGCGTGCTGGAGCACCCGGCCCACTCCGGCGCCTGGGATTTCTTCGGGCTGAAGACGCCTCCTGCGGCCGGCGGCTGGGTCAAAGCAGACAACCGGGGGGGGGTATACGTGCCACGTCGAGCAGGGGCACTACGGCCACATTTCGCGCAAGGCAACCTGGTTGTACGCCTGCGCCACCGACAGGCCCGAGCTGAAGTGGGGGCCATCCGAGCAGCGCATTCACCCGCGCGCTCTGGAGTTGCATGGCTACGAGAAGGCCCGCCGCATCGGAATGATGGCCATGGTCGGCGGCAAGGACAAGACCCGCATTCGCAACGCAACCCCCGCCGAGTTCCGCGACGTGCTGTTGGCTATCGCGCGATCTGCGGCGCCGGCGCAGACCACCATTGAGATGGAAACAACACCATGACCACCCCCACCCCCACCCCCAACCAGGCAGCGGACGCCGAGCTGGAAACCGTAGCGTATCTCGTCACCGGCTTGGCACGCGGAGAGCCCAGCCTCTGCTTCGAAGACGAGCGTGGCGACTATGGCGACGAGGATCACACGCCGGTCTTTGAAGCACTCGTGCGCAAGTCTGACTATGACGCCCTCCTCGCCCAGCTCGAAGAGCAACGCGCAGTGAGCGCAAGGATGGAGGCGGATGCGCGCCGACTGGATTGGTTGGCTGACAAGTCACAAGCCATCGGAAACGTGCAGTTGCCTCGGGCTTGCGTCGAGCGGCACCCGGATAGCTTGCGCGCGGCCATCGATATGGCCATGAGGATCGAACGATGACCATCGAGCAATCTATTCGACGTCAAGAGACGCGAAAACGAGAGGAACGAGCCTTTTTTAAGCGCCAGGGAAAGGCGAAGCCACGACCTACTCGCATCACCCAAGAAGACGTTGGGCGAGCCGTGTCCGTTGCACTACGAAATGCGAGCCGGGAAATTCGCCATCAAATCAAAGTGACGCCTGCGTGGGGGCATGCTTTATGTTGGGCATGCGCAAAGCTTGAAGAACGAGCCGCCATCGATGCCGCAGCTCTGGCGAAGGGGGGCGAGCAGTGAAGGCCAGCATCGTCATCGACAGGTGGAAGTTGCCCATCTTCACCCGCCGCCTCAAGGCCACTAGCTTCTCATACGAAGAAGTCGGCCCACTTACCGCCGACACGCTCACCTTGATCGTGCTGACCGAAAACGCACAAGCGTTGGCTCAAGTCGTTCTCGCGGCAAACAAAGAAGCCGCACAAACCAAGGCCCGCAAATGAATAAGACAACCCTTGCAGACGGCTCCCCCGTCACTCCAGACCATCGTGAGATCGACCCGACCACAGACCAGCAAAGGGGGTATGTGGTGCTAAGCGCAGAGGAACGCGCCAAGGGTTTTGTACGCCCTGTGCGTCGAAGCTACGTGCACTTGAAATGCGGTGCACTCACAAAGATGTCGCTGCCGCTCGCCGAGACCTACGCGCGGCAGCCCGACTTCTACAGCGGCACCTTCTGCGTGGGGTGCGGCACGCACTTCCCGCTGACCGAGTTTCACTGGGATGGGACCAACGAGGTTGTCGGGTCATGACCGCCCGCCCTGACCTCGAAGCGCTGACTCGCAAGGAGTTTGAAGCGTGGGCCATTGAGGAAGGCTACGCAGAGCGCAACCGATATGGCCTGTGGTTCACGAACTCTGTCCACGAACACAGCCTATGGATGGGCTACCAAGCCGCCGACAAGGCTGCGACGGAGCGGGCTGCGAAAGCCGTGGAGGATACCGACACGGTAGAGGTCCATGGCCAGAACAGCATGTACTGCCAACTCGGCGATGCTTCCGCGACCCGTGCAGCTTGTGCCGCCGCCATCAGGGAGGCGATCGAGCAGCCCGTCATGCGCCAACTCAATGCCGACGAACATCAGGTTCTGCGCCGTGCCGTGCGAGCATCTTCTGTGCTTGTTGCGCCCGGCCGGATCGTCGAGGTCTGCCCTGACTGCGACATCGCCGATTGCCATCACATCCGAGAGCGCCGCGCCTCGGCAAGCGGTGGAACGAAATGAGCGAGCAGGAGCGATTTGAGAAGTTCTGGCTCTACTCAAGAGCCGGGAAAGGAGCCGGAAAAGCTCAAAGCCAACTGACGAAGCATGCAAACGGCGACTACACCGATGAGAGCACGCAGCGCCATTGGTGGACATGGCAGCAGGCCGCCATCCGCAACACCAAGGAATCCGCTACCCACCTGAGTGGCGGGGGGAGGAAGGAAGAATGAACGACTTGATGACATTGGACGATATCGCGACGATGAACCACTGTTCGCTACGCCATGCGAGGGACGTACTGGTCAAACTGGCAGGCTTCCCAGACGAGGCGCCAACCTCAACGCCCCGAAATAGGCTGTGGTTGCGATCTGAAATTCGGGCCTTCGTTCACAGAAAACCCGCACGAATCCCGCACGTCAGGCTGCAGGCCGCATGAATACTCAACCTTGCTGCCGTGGTGCGG
>NZ_JAYLVN010000032.1:0-38057 GCF_046156345.1 Variovorax sp. H27-G14 | reverse complement strand
GAAGGCCGCTGAGTGCGTGCGGCGGGGTCTTCTGCTCATATTCGCTCCAGTCTTCACAGGCGAGGTCCTCGCCAGCAGGAGCAGTTTCCACACTTATCGGCTTGTTCAGATTTCCGGGGCCAGCTCTGTCTTCCACAAGGCAAGCAGCACGCCAGCGTATATCTATAGGCCGGCAAGCGAACAAATCGACGAATCGGACGATAACTGCGTTGCGCAAGCCGGCTCGAATCCGAAGATCCGAGATTGACTCAAGCGACGTCTGTTCGGGCCCTGCGGAGCAACCAAACGCCAGAAGCCTGCGAAGACGCCGACAGGGCCATCCCTCTAGCGGCGTAGCCGTGCTGTCTGCGTCGGCGTAGAGCTGGTGAATAGTTTTTCGGATGAGTCGACCGGCGAGGGCATCGCTTTTCGGACTTAAGAGCCGCAGGTCCAAGCCGCAGCTGTCGCAGTGACTCAACGGACAAGAGCCAAGCCGCGGTATGGCGAAGCCGCTCTGACATTGGGGGCAACTCTCAATCATGCGGGTGTCATGAACGTCGCAGCAGACGGTCGTTGCAAACCGCCAGCTTTTTCGCCAGTACGCAACCTCGTCTTGTGCGAGGCAGATCGGGCATATGACATGACGACAACGATTTGCTAAGGACCTGGCAGGCCTCGGCTGCAGCGCCCATGCGCGCAAGACGAAACTACTTTTGTCTTGCGTCATCTGGGTATCACGCAAGGACAGCAACATCGGTGCGATTTCCTGCGTGCTGCGCCCGCTGAGGCGGCTCCAAGCGGTCACAGCCAACTCGAAATGCGGGGGACAATCGACGAACGCGAAGTTCACAAATCCGGCCCTCGCCATCAGCAGTTTCAAGCGCAAGATCTGGTTGGCTTTCTGGAGACGACAAATCCACGACGCCAGCGATTCGGCATAACCGGAATTGGCGCCGGTCGTACCAATCGGGCGCGTGCGAATCAGCGAGATTGGAAATCCCCCGGCGGGCGGCAGTCCCGCGCGAGGATGCATATAGTGGGGGCTAGATTGCGCCATACCCGACATCCTCCCCATGGTTATCGCCGTCCAAGTAGGTCGGCTCGTGAATCTCGCCAACCCGGTTGAGCCTGCGCATGGCAAACGACTTGTGGAACGGGTTGAGGACCGCAGGTACCTTGGGCCAGTAGTAGCGCGCGAACATTTCCTCCAGGGTGACGTAGTCGAGTGTTCTCAGGTCGCTGGTTAGGCGGGCCATTCGCTTGACCATGAAGGCGATGGAACGGTGAACGCCATCGCTCGCGTAGAACATGCGCGTCGCCACTTCGGAGCTGGCGAGCCACTTGCGATTTTCATCGCTCATGTCGCAGGCGAGTTCGTGTAAAAAGCCGCGCAACTGCGCGAACCCGCCCTCCAGGTCAAAGGGATAAAGCCGGAGTGTTTCGGGTACCCGTGAGCGCAACTGGTTGTTGTGCGTAAACAGGATCTGTGCGCGCGGAGCCCCCCCGTACGCGACGGGGATCATCAGCAAGTCGAGCATCTCTTTCAGCGCATCTGCAGCTGCGGCAAAAGTTCTTGCCTGACCGCGGTCGATCAGGTGCTGGACCTCGTCGACACAAACAAATTCGACGCAGCATTGCGTGTAGAGAAATTTCGCGCGGTCGCGCAGCGAGTCGGCTGATCCTGGCCCGACTTGGATCTGTACAGCATGGAGAAAAGCCCTGAAGATCGACCGTCGCGTCGGCTTTGACGGAATCTTGACGTACACCACAGGCAGGCGCGTGACTTCGTCCCCGTGAACAGGTGGGTTGCGCAGGCAATATTCCTTGAAAACGAACGATTTGCCCACACCCGAAACACCGAACAGCCGCATGCTCTGGGGGTTGTCGTCGACCCCACTGTCGGCGTGGCAGCTGGCCAGGCGGTCCATGGCGTCCTGAAATGCAAGCGTCTCGATGCAGATCATGGTTGCTCCCAGTCAACGTTCCTTGACGAGCGCACGACGGTAGCCAGGATTGGAATGTCCTCGTCCTGCGGGATGGTTGGCTGCCGCTTGACGTCTTCAACCAAATGGCCTTCGGCGAAATTCCTGTTTGCGGCACGGTGCTTGCGCGAGCTAGCCTGTCGAGCCGGTGGCGCTGCGATCGCCGCTCCTGTTGGGATCTGCGGCTCGGGGGGAAGGGTCATCAACTTCAGCGCCCGGCGCCTGGCGCTTTGCGTGTTCGCCATCTCCAGCGAGCGGACCACCTCGCGCGATCTTTTGATAGCCTGCGCGATCGTGATCGTCTGGCCCTGGTCGCGCCCCTTGAGCTGCATCGCACGTGCAACCTTGATCTGGTAGGCGCTGAGCTCTGCTTTGACGGAGTCAGTGTTCGGCACCTGAAGCCGCTCGTTGGTGCGGGGATCCGTCACCCAGATGAACGCCATGAGGGATCGGTTGACGCGGACCTGAACCGGCACGCTCATGGTTTTCGGATTGGCGCCTTTCGGCGCTTGTCGCAGGATGCCTTGCAGCAGACGGCTGTTGAACGTGCAGTTGTCCAGCTCGATGCCCCGTGTGGTCAGAGTGCAGTTGACGGAGTCGCTGCAGACCACGTCCAGTTCATTCGGATCCATGGGCAGGCGAACAGGCGTGACCGCTGAGGCGCTGCGCCAGAGTTCGTATGGGCTCATGCCAACCCCCTGTGATCGCGTGCCATGTACACGTCAACGACCCAGAGGTGCAGGAGGCGCTGCAACTGTTTGAGATCGATCAGCGCGCCGGCTGCGGGGTCGTAGTCCTTTGGGCGCGTGTAGAAGTGGGAGCCAGTTGCGCCTGGCAAGCCCATCAGCGCCTGCGTGCTGAACGTCCGGAAGAATCGTTCCACGCGCGCCTTGTACCAAGGTGACTTGATTGGGCAGTACTGCAGGTCAATACCGAGCTCAAAGCACGCCTGTTTGAGGGAATGGGAGTGAAACTCCGGCCCGTTGTCGCATTTCAAAACCATCGGTATGCCGTGGCACGGCCAGTCGCCCTGAACGTCAGGGTATTTTTCGCGCAGGTACGACTTTGGAAGAATGGCGTGCTTCAGGCAGTCCAGCGTCGCTTGCGCGGAGGTGCCGCTGAAACCTATGTCAAAGCCCATGACCGAGCGGCTGTAGTGCTCAATGGCCATGGTCACGCGCGGGCGCCCGAGTGGCAGGCCGCTCTCCTCGTCCACCACAAACAGGTCCAACGTCGTGTGGTCGATTTCCCAGCACTCGTTCAGCCCATGCATTTCGGTGTTTCTGCCGCTCGAGCGAAAAACCGAGAGTGCATGCACCGCACCCTCGCGCGCGGCTACGACATCGAAACCTGAACGCCGGCGCAAGCACCGAACAAAGGTCGAGTACGAAGGAATCGTCAAGGCGTGTTGCTGAGGGCGCCACTTGTTCTTCTCCAGAAGCTCGCCCTCGAAAACCTTGTAGGCGGCATTGATCGAGTACCGCTCCGTCGTGAGATAGAAGTTGTCGAGCACCGCATTCAGTGCCTGCTTGACTTCGTCGCGCATGCGCTGCTTTCCGGGCCCCCCGCGGCGCTCGAAGTACGGCAGGCACGCCGCAGGATCACCGCCTTGCGCGCTGAGCCGGGCACGCCAACGATTCAGGGTGCTCAGGCTGGGCGCGCGTCGTTCGCCCAGCATCTGACGCACCGCCTCCAGCACTTCGCGAAGGGCGACGCTGTCCGAGCGCACTCGCAGTCCCGCGCGCTCAATGGCCCTCAGATATTGCTGTCTTGCGTAACCCTGCATCTTGGCCGCCTCGCTGACGTCCCCGGCCAGGCGAACAGCCACGCAGACTTTTCGCTCCTGAGTCTCGCGCCGAGCGCTTTTGATGCCCTTCAGGTTGCCTGCGCGATAGTGGATGTGCAGGGTGGCGATTTCCCAGAGACGTTCGTTGCCCTCTTCGTCGGCCAGTATCATGCGATCGGCATCGATGATCGAGCGGATCGTGATGACCTTCTGGAACAGCACGAACTGTCTGTTAGGCGTGAATGAAGTCAGCTGCATCGAAGTGCTCCTGAAGGTCAAACGTCAGCGGCGTAGTGGCTTCAAGGTGTTCATGCACGTCGAAGTAAGCATGGCCCAACGCGAGCATGCGAAGAGACGCGACGCGTCCCAGAAGCTTTTCAAGCTGGTGGAAGGTCGTCGGGCCGTTCTTGGCCAGCCGCCTGCAGTCTTCGACGTCGCAATCGAGCGGTCGGCCGCTGCGCAAGGCTTGCGCGAGTGTTCGGGCGTTGCGGTGTGCGACGGGATGATGCAATTGAGCTTCGCTGACAACTTGGAACAAAATTTCCAGCCTTGCCAGGTGCGTGCGAATGGCGGTGTGGCGCGCCGCCAATGTCGAATCCGCCCTCTGCGTGTCCGGCACGCATTCAAGACAGACCATCAGTTCGTCGCGCCGCGTCGCTACCGCATGCGGCGTGTATCGGTAGCTTGTGCCGTCCTCCAAGACAATGTTCACCATGGCGGGGCGACTGCAAGCGTCGGCGACAAGCCAGGAGGCCTCCAGCCGGTACATGAGGTCCCACTGGAGGCATGATTCCCACTGCATCGGGCAGTTGAAACGCGTGGACGCAAAGATTCCGCGTACACGGTGGCCGCTGCGGGTAATTCCGCGCGGCGCTTGAGAGGATGAGTCCTGCCCCGTCAATCGGGCAAAGCGAAGCCTTAGAGATGTCGTCATGCGACCTCCATCAAATCAATTTGGCAAAAGGAAAACGTGGGCGGCGCGCTCGAAAGCACCCGCCTTATGGCGCCAGGCTTGACTTGATGAATAGCCGAATGAGATACTGAAAGTGCCCGACCAAGGCCCGTCAGTAAAACGGCGGACTCACGCCGTCTAGCCTTCATGGTTAGATGGCGTGTTTTATTTCATGATGGCTCCTTAGAAGACATGCCTCAAGCGGCGATGCTTTCCGGGTGATGCTTGTCTGAGACGCTGGGCAACGTCCTGTCTTGCTCCACGCGTTCCAGCACCTGCGCTATTTCGTTCGTCAAAGCGAAGACTCCGCGGCGGTGCTCAATTTTGATAGGCGAAAAAGGCAAGCTGCCCCTGCTGCGGGCCGTGTTCAAGGCGGTCGTGCTGGGGTAATGCAAGACCTTGCAAAGCGCTTTTGCATCCATGATCGGGCCGTAGGCGGCCCATAAAAATTCATGAATGTTGGGGGGCATAAGATCTCCGGATGCCTTTCAGCAGCTTGGATGCCTGCTGTTTTCGGCAGTTTTGAGCAATACTGCTATGTATCGTAGGCGTGCTTTTTTAAAAGTCAACGACGAGATCTGTGGATGGTCGCGTCCAAGTTGCGGTCATCTTGCGGCTATTGGTACGTTCGGTTGTCAATTAAGTTGTTTATTAAAGATGCTCAGGCCCGCGAAAAGGTCTTTTATCAGTCCACTTGCCTCTGAAAATGGCGTTCCTTTTTCCCAGAAGGCTGTTGTGAGTTTTAGCGGGGCACTTATTAGCAATAGTCGAAAAGACGCAGTGTCAATCGTCGGCCCGAAAGCGGCGTGTGGGAGGACCCATTTGGGTTCGCTGCTCATGCGAGCGCGAAGCAATTGAGCTAGGCATTCAAGCCGATCGAGGCGCAGGGCGAGCATCAAGCGATAGCCCTGAGCGCGCGCAACTGCTTTGCTCGCACACGTGTGCCTGTCGCCGACAGCCTTCTGTATGACATCGGCAAGCGCCAACCCAGATTTCTTTTCGAGATAGCGATCGCGGTTTCGAACATCCAGCGCGGTGGTGCGCTTCGGACCCATGCGCCGATGCCGCGCTCATGACGTGCAATGAATGCGAGGTTCGGGTTCTCCCGTGTCCCGCCAGTGCTCGCATACCCGCACGACATCCGCCAATTCCATCCCAGACGTGGGTTCCAGGTAGTTGCCCTGCTCAGTCTCGAACAACCATTGCGAATGCTGTTGCCCGTCGAGGGCTCGACATCGCCACAAGGATGTGCACCGTGTGAACGATGGATCGCTCCCCCCGGTCATGTAGGAAGGTAGTACGGCATACACACGAGACCGCTGCCAGTGTCCTCGGTCTAGGATGCGGAGGAGATCGTCGATACGCGTCACCAGAAACCGACGCCAGAATTGGCCGCCATCCTCTGACGGCGGCGGCAAAACCTCCGCGTACCAAACAGGCCCATTCAGACAGTGTTCCACCCAAGGAAAAGAGTGCAGATGCGTCTCGTCGATCCCGGGAAATGGCGACATCTCAATCTTGAACCGTTGGTCTACTTGCAGCATGAGGCGACTGTTATGTGGAATATCGTCCGTGGTGCAATAGTACGCATGGCCGGACCATTTTGTCCATGCCGGCCCCCTCTCCCAAATATGCGCGCGACCCTGCGCTGGTGGCGCTCGGCAATGCCGTCCGGCAGTTGCGTAAGGCGAGGGGAATTTCGCAGGAAGAGCTTGCCCACCGGAGCCAAGTTGACCGCTCGTACATGAGCAGTGTCGAGCGCGGCGTGCAGAACCCCGGAATCATGTTGGTAGTGGCTATTGCCAAGGGAATCGGGGTGTCCGTTGCAGAGCTCGCTTCGCAAGCTGATCTCTAGTCTTGCTTGCGTCATCTCGCTCGAGGCTCGGACTTCGGATCGCACACCTTAATGCCAGTTGCGGAACGCCATCGATCCTTCTCATTGAGGGCCAGGTGCGCCTTTGGGTTGCGAGCCGGTGCGCCATCGGAGGTTCGTGCAGCGCGCTAATCAACTCGTGAGGGTTCCGGATGGCGCGCCTTTCAACTTGAGCGGATTCACCCCCCTTTCAACGAGCGTCTGCAATGCGCCGAGGCTGTGTGAAAACACCGCTGAGTCATCTTTCAGGGGTCTTTGACCCCTTGGCACATCCAAAAAAACGCAGCCTGGGCCCGGCTGAGAGGTCGACTTTCGGATTGATGGAGACCGAATTGAGTTTTCACACAGCCTCGGCCCTGAGCAGACATCCGCCTGGATCCAGCCCCTACCGCCTGTACCGGATCGCCTCTATCACCAGCTGCATCGCGCGGGACGAGTTGCGATGGCTCGGGTAGTAGGCATGCAGAGCGGGAAAACTTGGACAGCAATCGTCCATTACCCGCAGCAGCCGGCCAGCGACTACGTGCGGCTGCGTCATGTCCGCCGGAAGGCAAGCCAGCTCATGCGCATTTAAAGCCGCGTGCAGCATCTGGTAGGCCCCGCTGCATGTCAGCTGGCCCGTGACGCGGACCTGCACCGCCTTGCCTACGTCGAGCAATTCCCACGCATAAATGCGGCTGCTGTGGACGGCGGCATTCCACTGGTGGCGCTGTGAGCTGCGTGGCGCCGCTGTTCTCGACAACCATCGAACGCGTGCCCCGCGTTGCGCGCGAAGCGCTGGGCCACGACTTCGAGGCGAGCATGCGCAGGCTGGCAGCCGGCGTATGCGTGATCACCACGGTCGACGAAGGCCGAATTTTTGGGTTGCACGGCCACGGCGGTGACCTCGGTGCCGGCCGAGCCACCCACGCCGTTGATGTGCATCAACCAGGCATCGAAGACGCATGCCGCGGCGATTCGTGCGGGGTTTTTCGGGGTGCGCATGTTGTCGGTGGCTGACGAGCAGAAGGCGCGTGACCTTGTCGGCATGAACGCCGTGCCCGACCTCTTCCGGGACGACGGCTGGACCACGTCGCACTCTGGCGCGCCCATGCTGAGCAACCGCGCCGCGGCGTTCGACTGCCGGGTGCCGACGGCCACGGCGTTGGCATTACACACGGTGGTCTTCGGCGAGGTGGTCGGCGCGCGGCAGCAGGCCGGCAGCCTGCTGGTGTACGCGCTAGGCAGGTTCATCCAGGTGAGCGCTCAATGAAACGGCGCACTTGTTGCTTCTGCCTGGTGCTTACCAGCGCACCTTCACGCCCACGCTTGCGTTCACGCCGCTCTTGATGCGCGCGTCGCCGCTCGACGACCACAGCTTGCCCAGCTCCGCATAGAGACTGGTGCTTGGCGTCAGGCTCAGCGTGGCGCCGCCGGCCAGCTCGGTGCTGGTGCCTCCAGTGACGGTCGCGATGTCGGTGTAGGCCGCGGGGCCGACGAAGCGGGTCGCGTCGGAGCCGCTGCCGCTGCGGTACACGTTCACGCGCACGTACGGTTGCAGCAGGCCGGCGCCGGTGGCGATCTCGCCCTTCACGCGCACGCCCGCGCGCAGCAGCCAGCCGTTGTGGGGATTCTGCTGCACCAAGGCGCCGACGATGCCGTTGTCGTCCAGGTTCACGCGCTGGTGAACCAACTGCAGCTGCGGCTCGATGCGCCAGTTTTCCGCAAGGGGAAACGACTGGCCCACCTCGATAGAGGCCAGCAGGCTGTTGCCCTTGCCCGAGCTGCCGAAGCCCAGCGTGGGCGATGCGGTGTAGCGGTGGCGCCCGGCCTGCAGCACGCCGTCGACGTACAGGCCGGTGTCGTTCTTCCAGGTGGCATAGGCGCCCAGGAACTGGTTGCGCAGGTCGGTGGAGCCCACGCCGTAGTTCTGCAGGCCGCCGGCGAAGCCGGTCACGCTCATGGTGCCGTCGAGCTGGCCCACGTACACGCCCACGCGCCAGTTGGGGTCGGCCCACAGGTCAGTGCCGGCCTGGAAGCCCGTGAGCCGCCCTTCGCTCGTGGGGCTGACGGTGCCGGACTGGCCGATGGTGCGGTCGGTGCTGATGATGCGGCCCCATGCCTGGCGGTAGCCCTGCTCGGGCGAGGCGGTGTTGGTGCCGCTGGCGCCGTCGTCGCCCACGCGCTGGTGCAGGTTGCCCAGCATCGCCAGGCCGGCCTGGCGTACCTGCTCGGGCAGCGCGGCATACAGCGCCACCTCGTTGCGGTACGTGGGCACGACGATGCCGCCGAAGCCGGTGGCCGATCCGGCGCCAATGCCGGTGCCTGTCCCTGTTCCCGCGCCGACGGGCGTGCCGGGGTCGGTTCCCGTGCCCGTTCCGCCCCCCGGCGGCGTGATGGTCGTGGTCGAGCGCAGGTACCAGTTCTCCCCCGTGCCACTGGCGTCCGCCGCATACAGGCGGTACTGGTACGCGCCGGCATCGACGTGCCCGCCGGCCAGGTTGAAGGCGCTTCGGGTGGTCTGCGCGGTGGTCGTCGCGCCGTTGATGGCGCTGATCACCTCGATGCCGTTGCCGGCGGTGAGCCCGCCCAGGCCACCCAGGTTGACGATCTGCACGTTGGTCGTGCCGCTGGCGATGGCGGTGGCGCCGCTGAGCACCAGCCGGTCGCTCACGCTGGTGCTGTCGCCCAGCGCGGTGCCCAGGCGCAGCGTGCCGCCGTTGCCCACCCACGGGCCGGTCACGGTGAGCGTGGTGCCGGGCACGGTGCCCACCAGCGACACGGTGCCGCTGTTGGCGACCGACGCCACGGCTTGGTTGAAGCCGGCCAGGTCGAGCGTGGCGCCGCTGGCCACGTTGAAGGCGCTGGCGCTGCTGAAGGTGTTGAGCGCGCCGGCGCGCAAGGTGCCAGCCGCGACGCTGGTGGCGCCGGAGTTGGTGTTGGCGCCGCTCACCGTGAGCACGCCCGCGCCGGCCTTGATGAGGTCGGCCGCGCCCGAGATGGGCCCGGTCCAGCGCAGGTTGTTGCCCTGGGTGTCGATGGTGCCGGTGCCGCCCAGCAGCAGGGCGTTGCCCACCGTGAGGCCGTCGGAGCCGGCGATCACGCTAGCGGTAGCGCCGGTGTCGATGGCAATGGCGCCCGTCAGCACGGCGCCGGTCTGCAGCGTGAAGCTGTTGCTGCCGGCCGTGAATTCGACCGCCGAGGCTAGCGTGGCGCCGTCACCCCCCAGCCCGCCCGCGATGGTGCCGCTGTTGGTCACGGCCAGGTTGGAGCCCAGCACGCCGACGCCGCCGGCACCTGTCGCGCCCGCCGCGCCGCCCGTGGTGTTGAGCCCGCTCGCGCCACCCGCACCGCCCGCGATGGTGCCGGTGTTGTTGACGGCGCCGCCGCCGCCCTGCGACGACAGGCCCGTGCCGCCGTCCCCGCCCGCGCCCGGTGCGCCGTTGCCGGTCGCGCCGCCGCCGCCGTCACCGCCCACGCCCCCGGCGCCGCCGAGGATGCGCCCGACGTTGTTCACGGTGATGGCGCTGCCAGCCAACGTGAGGCCGATGCCGCCCGCGCCGCCGCCGCCGCCCGATGCATTGAGCTGGGCCGGCGTGAGCGTGGTGCCGCCCGCGCCCCCGGCACCGCCCGCGCCGCCGGTGATCATGCAGAGGTTGGTGAAGGTCAGCCCCTGCGCAGCCGCGTTCAGGTAGAACCCGCCCCCGCCGCTGCCGCCACCGCCGCCTTGCGAGAAGGCGTCGCCGCCCGCGCCGCCCACGCCGCCCGTGGCTGGGCCGGAAGATGTGTAGCTGACCAGCGCGCCGTTCAGGATCGCGCCGTAGCCGCCCGCACCGCCGCCGCCAGCGGCCCAATAGCCCTGGCCGCCCGCGCCGCCGTTGCCGCCGGTGTAGCTGTCGGTGGACGAGGTCGCGTTTGTGGCAATTGATGCGCCCTGGAAGCCGCCGCCGCCGCCGCCGCCGTAGCCGTCGCCCGCGCCGAAGCCACCGGTTTGCGCCTGGCCGGCGGTGCCACTGTCGCCCTGGAACACGCCGGGACTCACGATGGTGATGGCAGCGCCTGCCGCGCCGCCGGTGCCCGGGGTAGCGGCCAGGAAGCTGCCGCGAACGGCGTCGCTGCCGGCCACAACACCGGCCGGCGTCGATGCGCCGCCGTTGCCGCCGCTGGCGCCCGCGTTGGAGTCGTTGAGGCCGCCGCTGCCACCGTTGCCATCGCTGCCGCCGGCGCCCGCATGCAGCATCGGCTCGCCGACAGGTTGGCCGCCGGCACCGCCCGCGGCCAGCGCCGGCCCGGCGCACACGAGCGCGACGGCCATCGCCACGGCGCGGGTGCCGCAAGAAGATCGTGAGGACGACCGCGCGTGGCCGCGCGAGATTTCGGGGGTGGCGACCCAGGTGCTGCGCGTAGGATTCCAGAGAGTACGAAAAGTCTTATTCATGGCGTCAACTTGTTTCATCGTTACCTGATCGGGCAGGCGCCCACGTGCGACAGCAATGGCTTGCTCCTCCGCACCCCGTGATTTCGAATTTGCAAGTCAAAAATGTAAGTACGCGTAGCAACTGGCGATATGCCCGATAACGGGTACCTCCCAAGTCGCCTCGCAGCCGGCTTTTCACTCGCGCTGGGTCGCAAATGACCGGCCCGTGACACGTCTACCCTGAACTGCTTCGAGAAGTAACCCCTGTTTCTCGATTGATTCGAAAGTTCTCAGTTCGAAAGAGTGGTGGGTAGCGGATCAACACGTCTTTGAGGCGGTCTCCCCGCGACGCGCCGACGACCGCTAATGGCATGCGCGGTCGTCTGCCGACGTTTGAGCTGCCCGAGCTGCAGCCGGGTGGTGACGAAGAAGCTCAGCAACTACAGGCATCGCTGCGGCGCCTGCGTGCGTGGAGGGCTGGCGGGGCCAACAAGCGCGTCAACCAGGTGCACTCGACCTCGTAGATATTGAGCTTAGAAAACTCCATGCGTTGAGGTAGGAACTTGAGCCGCTTTTGCGTTCCCACGCTCAAGGTTCCAAGGCATTCCTGAGGTATCAGTTGCGCGATGGCAAGTAGCTTTTTGGCAAGCGACACCGTTGCCCATCTCGATGCGCAAATCGTCTACGTGCTGTATGCGGCCGTAGTACCGGTAAATGAGCAGCCGGCAGACACTTCACCCTCGCAGGCGCCGGCGGCACCGCGGAGGCCGTCGCCGGAGATCCAGGCAGTTGCTCTTCAAGCCCTGCTGCCGAGACTTGCTCGAGGGTCGCTCGCTCAAGCGGCTCGCGTGTTGTAACTAAGGGCGGGCCCGTCGATGTCTGCTACGGATGCGAATCTGGTGGCCCTGCGTTCTTTTCTGTGAGCTGCCGAGCTCGTTCGGCGATGGCGAGTTCCTTCGCCGTCTCGAAGCCATGCGTCTTGATGGAGAACGCCTTCGAGATGGAGGGCGCACCGCGCGCGCCGGTGATGGCCATCCAGTAGCCCGGGTGCTCGCCCTGGCCGGCCTTGAACTGCACGCCGCTGACGCCGCTGGAATTGTTGCGCCCGACGATCTCTGGTTTTGAGAGTTTGCGCCCGGCTGGTGCACGGCGCGATGCAGGCCGAGTGCGGAGTGACGCTTCAGCCGGATGAGGCCGGGTAAGTCCAGCCATTTGCTCCAGTTGTGCCGCACGCGCTTCAATGGCGAGTTCTTTCGCCGCTTCCCCATGGACGCTCATCGGAAAGTAAACATGGAGGATCTGGCCGGGCCCGACATAGGTCTTGGCTCGCCAGCCCTGGACGCTGCCGTCAGCTCGCAGCAGGGGCGTTACGCCTGATACTCCCGTCTTGTTATTGACCCGCAGCTTCTCTGCGCGCTCACGGCGTGTGGCGGGTAGCACCCGCTGTATCAGGGAATCGCGCCACGCACGCGCTTGGCGCAATGCCTCTTCGCGTCCCCCCCACTGCGCAACGCCGAAGATTTCGACATGACGGGCCCGATCCCTGGTCACCGAAACTGTGAAACCCCAGGGCATGGGATAGATGCCGTACATGTCCGATTCGTGCGGCACGCCCTTAGGCATTTTCCGCCTCGTTCGCGTGGGTCAGCTCACTGGTCATCGGTTTCATGCGCAGGACCTTCCCAGGGAGTAGATCGGTATTCGCGAATGTTCGCGCGCACGGACGCCGCTGGCAACTGCGTCGCGCACGTGCAGCCCCGCTCGAAGGAGTTCATTCTTCTTGATTTAGCGTTTGAAACCCAGCGCGTGCTCCTAGCGTTTCGCATTCACGCCGAAGGTTGCAACGGTATCGCTCCGCAAACTCCTGCACAGATTTCTGAATTCGCTCAGCTCACCCAGCCTGCCTCTCGGCAGTGGTTCGGTGCTGGTATTGGTTCGGCTTTAGATTGCGCCGAACTTTCATAGATTTTCGGCAACACCGTTGGTCAAAATCAACGCCTTGACCGGCAGGTTAGGCGCGAAGTTCATAAGGCGAAGTGTCTGCTGCACGACTTCGCTGAACACGGGAGCTGCGGAAATCCCGCCGAAGTACTTGCCATCACTTGGTTCGTCAATCATGACGCCAACGATGGCCAACCGGGTGGGTGAGCTCACTCATTACTTCGCACGCTCGCGCCGAGCACCTTCGGAGCCACAAGGTGCCTCGACTTACTCGTTTGCGTATCGCTGGCTTCCGAGTTGACGACGTGTACCCGCAGACATCAAGAAGAACGTACGAGTCATTGCCGGCGATTCATGGAGAAGTGGCTCCAGCTCGGACAATTTGAATCACATCGCAACAGGTGCTTGTCTGACTCCGGGTAGTCACGAATAGTAGTACTTTGGAATCAATTATTAAGAAAGTTGCGGGAGACATGGACTCAAAGGTTCAGCTGTTCCCGAGCCATAAAAATTGGACAACATGAAAAAAACTGACAACCTGAGTGCGATTCGCGAAAAGTTTGGCGTGCCAGCACGACGGGGCCGCGCGGTCAAAATCGATGGACAACCAGGAATCATCACGGGCATGAGCGGTGATTTTGTACGGGTCAGGCTGCAGGATAGGGAGGCCGGGCTGCCATTTCACCCGCATGAGATTACCTACCCGTAACGTACCTCGGCGCTTCGCGAAGCAAGTGCTTGTTGGCCTCGCGGTCAACAATGTGGCCCAGCAAGACTGGCTGAGTCATGCGAGCCCAGACGGTTTCCCATAGAGCCTCGCCCTGCGCGCTGAACCAAAAACAGCGGGACTGATCCTTCAAGCCGATCACTTTGCTTGGTCGCGCCCGAGCCATCAACCCGAAACGAAGGGTGACGCTGCGATAGACGCTCGCGTCGACTCAAAATGAATTCTGGAGATTTCGGCGTAGCCCTCTTCGGTTATGCACATGACGACGGCCACAGGCGCGCGCATATAGCTCCCCGTTGCACCGCGTGCCGGCGCGATCTTGGCCTCAATCAGACCAGTCGCCTTGAGGATTGAAACGAACCGTATGTCTTCTCCGCAATCGACGATTGCAGGGAGGGTCGAATGGTTAAGCCGAAGAAGGTAGGTCAAGGGCAACATGATTTTGCAGCAAGCGGATTTGGCGACGCACTTGGGAATACGCACAAAACAGCACACCAGATTCGCGCTTCAGGACCA
This sequence comes from Variovorax sp. H27-G14, assembly GCF_046156345.1. Taxonomy (NCBI): domain Bacteria; kingdom Pseudomonadati; phylum Pseudomonadota; class Betaproteobacteria; order Burkholderiales; family Comamonadaceae; genus Variovorax; species Variovorax sp. H27-G14. The sequence continues at coordinate 23,905 of NZ_JAYLVN010000032.1, read as the reverse complement.
GCCGTGAAATTCTCATTCAGCGCCCCATACACCTTGCGCTGGACGGTTAAGCGACAAGCCATCACGTATTGACCAACTGGCAGCTCCGCTTGCAGCCTGGACCCGCCGTCCAGGAGGTGCTAAAAATTCGCGCCTGAATTTGGCACTACCCAACCTCCGAGCGACTGATAGCACTACGGAAATCGGAGATTTTTCTCAGAGTAGACGTACGGCAGCGACGGTCGAGGTGCTGCCTTGTGCATTAATCGATTCGCTGGGCTGCGTCGTTCGTGTTTCGGCAGTGTTCCAGCCGGATGCTGTTCCACAATGGATCTTTCACTGTTGCCACACATCACACCTTTGCCTGATCACCCATCCGTCGAGGCCACCACTCGACCGCGCCGCTATGGGCTCAAGGCTCGCATGAGCCTCGGTGTGGCCGCGGTGGTGATGGCCGCGACGCTAACTATCGCGACCGTCGCTCTGCAGCTAGTGAAGAACCGCATGCAGGCCTCGATCAGTGCCGAGGAAATGGCCAGCGTCACCAACATCGCTGAAGCGATCGACGAAAAGTTTGCCAGCCGCCGCACGCTGCTGCAGACCTTCGGCGACAGCATCGAGACGCAGGGCTTCAAGGACGCCACGCAGATCCAGCCGTTCCTGGAAAAGCATCCGCCGCTCAAGCAGGCATTCGACAACGTTGCGGTGATAGACCTCAACGGCAACCTGGTCGCCAACCTCAACGGCTCGCAGCAAATCGGCGCGGTCAACCTTAAGGACCGCGACTATTTCCTGCGCACCATCGCCACCAAAGTCGGTGTTGTGTCCCAGCCCTATCGCAATCGCATCAATGGCCTCGCACAGGTGGCAATTACCGAGCCGCTGTTCGACAGCACCGGGCAAGTCAGGTTTGTGATGTCAGGCGCTGTGAACCTGCAGGATCGCAATATCCTGGGCTCATTGGCCGACGTGAAGTTCGGCCACAGCGGCTACCTGTTCATCGCCACCACGGACGGCACTGTGGTCGACCACCCGTTGACCGCGCGCATTCTTCACAACGTTGGAGAGTACGGCAGCGACAAGGCTGAGACGCGGCTTGTGAGCACCGGCTTCGAGGGTTCGACCTATGGCATTGATGAGACCGGCCGGCCTGCTCTTTTTGCGTTCAAGCACATCCGCCAGACCGACTGGGTGGTCGGCGCGATGTACCCGCAGGACGAGGCCTTCGCGAGCATCAAGGCGATCGAACGCGGCACCTGGATTGGCGCGCTGATCCTTGGCCTCGCGGCCGGCGCGCTCGCGCTGGTTGTCGTGCGGCGTCAACTCAATCCGCTGGGCGAACTCCACGAGCACATGCGCTTTGCGCAGAGTCGACCGGCCGGGCTCGAAGGCCCCGCGCGCCCGCGCAGTTACGCCAACGACGAGATAGGCGACTTGTCACGGACCTTCGACCAGCTCATCACCGAGCGACGGCGCGTCGAGCAGAGTCTCGCGCACAGTGAGGCGCAGGTGCGCACCATCGCCGACAACATCCCGGCGTTGGTCTCGCACGTCGACGCGTCGCTGCACTACACGTTCACCAATGCGCACGTCCGCGGCGTCCTGCAGGGCGACGCCCTCGTCGGCAAGTCAATGCCCGATGCGCGAGGCGCGGCCGATTTCGCGCTGGTCGAGCCCTATTACCGCCGTGCGCTGGCCGGCGAGACCTGCATCGTCGAGAAGGCCGGCGATGCGGCACGCGGTCACGGCGATCGAACCTTCAAGGCGCACTACATCCCCGACATCGACGCCCAGGGAGTGGTGCGTGGCGTATTCGCGATGACCTTCGATGTCACAGAGGAAGTGAACATGCGACGCGCGCTGGCGCAGCAGGAGCGGCGCCTGCGCGACGTGACCGACAACATGCCGGCGCTGGTGGGCTATTTTGACCGCGAACTGAACTGCCACTACGGCAACAGCCGCGCGCGTCAGATGGCACAGCTGGGCGACGGACCGATGATAGGTGTGACCCTGCGCTCTTCACTAGGCGACTCGGTTTACGAGCAGATCGCCCCGCACCTGCCCGAGGTGATGGCCGGCAAGCCGGTGCACTTCCCGGTGCGCGCGCCTTTGCGCGATAAGCAGGGCCATTTCCAAGTCAACATCGTGCCTGACTGCAATGTGCAGGGAGAGGTGCTGGGCTTCTATCTGATGAGCTTCAACATCACGACTCGGATGGAGACGGAGCTGCGTTTGGCCGAGAGCGAGTTGAGGTTGCGCTCCATCTCCGACAACATGCCGGCGCTGATCACGTACATCGACCGCAGCGAGAACATCACCTTTATCAACGCGGCCAGCGGCGATTGGTTCGGTCAGACGCCCTCCAAGATACTGGGTCGCCATTTCAGGGATGTGGCCGGCACCGAGGTGTACGAACAGCGCAAGCCCATGCTCGCGCGCGCTCTGGCCGGCGAGCGCGTCGAATTTGAGACCAGCACGCAGAGCCCGGGCCACGACCGCGTCACGCAGGTGATCTACGTGCCCGACACACGTGCCGACGGCGTCACGCACGGCATCTTCTCGCTCGCCCTGGACATCACGCGGCTCAAGGTGGTGGAGCGGCAGCTGTTCGAGCTCGCGCGCATCGACACACTCACCGGCCTGCCCAATCGCCTGGCCTTCAACGAGTACCTGCCGGCCGCAGTCGCGCGGGCGCGTCAGGACGGCGCGTCGATCGCCCTGATGTTCCTCGACGTCGACCGCTTCAAGGCGATCAACGACACGCTCGGCCACGCACACGGCGACGCCGTGCTGGTCGAATACGCGCGCCGGCTACAGGCCAATGTGCGCGGCACCGACATGGTGGCGCGGCTGGCCGGCGACGAGTTCGTGCTCGTGATGGAAGACATCGGTTCACCCGACGCTATCGCCACCGTGGCGGCAAAGATCGTCGAGCAGATCAACGCACCGCCTTTCATGGTCGAGGGCGCGCACATCGAAGTCTCGACCAGCATAGGCATTGCTTACCAGCGCGCGCGCGATGCGGCTATCAGCGCGGCTGAACTGCTGGCACGGGCTGACGCTGCGCTCTACAACGCCAAGGCCGCAGGGCGCAACCGCTACGCCTTCTTCTTTCCCGATGGGCCGGGTGTCGGCGGAATCGTCGAGGTCAATCGGGATTCGCGCTCAGGCGAATTGCCGCGTTGAATAGGGACGCCAGTCAACGAGGCTGTTCCGCTGCGTTCGCAGAAGTTTTGAGGGCCTCCGGGTGGAACGACCCACAACGCAGGGAGCTTTCCAGGCCTCTGAGGGCAGGTTTCTTGTCCGTGAGCAGTCATGCCAAATCTGCCGTGTGAAAGCTACGACTCGTAGGCTAACGGCCACCGAAGCAATTTGCCCCTCCGATTCGCGAGAATGGCGGCTCCCATGCCTCATCTGATTCTCGAAGACGCTCTCGCCGAAAATTCACGCCAGCTCGTCGAAAAGGAATGCGCAAAGCGAGGACGCCCCAAGCAGGAATGGTTGCTGTGCTTCACGTATGTCTTCGCGCTGTTGCTCGCCAGTGGATGCACAACTGCAACTCCTGCTGCGCCGGTGGTCTTTCCGCAAGCATCCTGGGCGGTGGCACCTGACCCTGAACCGGGCAGCGCCTGCCGCCGTGAACTTGACGCCACCCGCAGCTATCTGCGCACGCTGGACACGACCGCTCTCATGGCGGTGCAGGATGGCCGCGTGCTGTTCAGCGAGGGGCCGGTCCAGAGCGTCAGCATCGTGTTCTCCGTGCGCAAGAGCGTGCTTTCAATGATGTACGGCAAGTACGTGGCCAACGGCACTATCGACCTCGACCGCACGCTTGCCGACCTGGGCATCGACGACGTGGGCGGCTTGCTCCCCATCGAGCGGCAGGCCAGGTTGCGCGACCTGCTCGCCGCGCGTTCGGGCGTCTATCACGCGGCCGCCAACGGCGGAGACGACGCGGCAGCCGCGCCCCCACGAGGGTCGCACGTGCCCGGCAGCTATTTCCTCTACAACAACTGGGACTTCAACGCCGCGGGGACAGCCTTCGAACGCCTCACTGGCCGGAGCATTTACCAGGCTTTCTCGGACGATCTGGCCACACCACTTCAGCTTGAGGACTTCGACCTGGCCAGCCACGCACGCAGCGGCGACGCGCGGCGCTCGGAGCATCTGGCCTATCCCTTCTACCTGTCCACGCGCGACATGGCGCGGCTGGGGTACCTGATGCTGCAGCAGGGCAACTGGAAAGGCCAGCAGCTCGTGCCGGCCGACTGGGTCGAACGGATGACGCGGCAGACCACGCCCGCTGCAGAGATGCATCCACCGCACACAGCGCGGCGCGGATTCGGTTACGGGTACTTGTGGTGGCTGCTGGACGAGCCGCGGGACTCGCCATTGAGCGGTGCCTACATGGCCTGGGGTGTTCATGGCCAGTACATCCTCGTGGTGCCGAAACGGCAGATGGTGATAGCTCACAAGCGCCAAGTGCCGGTCGCGGACAACTGGAACGTCAGCTGGGTCGGCCCGGTGGCGTTTCTACGCGCAGCGCGAATGTTGGCCGCAGCACCCTGCCGCGTGGGAGCGAAATGAGTTCGCCGCACGTACCGGTCGTGGGGCCCTAAGCCGCCGTCAATCTGCGCCGCCAGTTGTGGGGAAGCAATTCGTCGATGCGACTGTTCAGATGCGTGGGCAGTCTGGTCAGCACGTCGTTAAGGTACGCGTGCGGGTCGTGACCGTTGATTTTTGCTGACTGCACGAGGCTCATGACCTTGCCTCGTTTCCACGTACATCAAGTCATGCAGCCAGAAGGCTGCGCTCTCGTGTGACCGGAGCGACGTACCCGTTTGCGGAGTGAATGCGCACCCGGTTATAGAAGCCTTCGATCCAGTCCACGATGTCCAGGCGGGCCTGGGCCCGAGTGTCATAGCGTACCTGGTAGATGCGCTGGCTTCGATGCTCTGGCGTGCGATCGACAGCCCCAGGCCTAGGCCGGCGCGAATGTCTTCGTTGGGCCTGAAGGGCACGAACATTTTTGCCGCGCTGCCGGGCGCCAAGCCGCCGCAGTGGTCTTCCACGTCGATGAGCACATGCTCGCCCAAGGCGTGCGCCTTCAGGGTCACCAGCGAGTTTTCACGGGTGAACTTGAATGCGTTCTGCAGCAGGTTGGCCAACGCAGCGTGAAGAAGGTCGCGGTTGGCGTGAACCGCCAGCGAGGGGTCGACAGCACGCACTTCAAACACTGCGTCTTTCATGCCTGGGTCGAGCCGGGCCGCAAGCTCGACATCGGCAATGAAGGTGGCGACCGAGAACGTCTGGCGCTGGTCCATTCCCTCGCCCCACACTTCCGCGGTAGCCCTGCTGATCAACAAGCCGAGCGTCGAAAGACTGCGCTTCAGGATGGCGCCTGTGGCGCCGCTGATGGGCATGTTGCCCAACTCCAGCGCCCGTACGGCGAGCGTGGCCGTGCCGAGCGAGTTGCGCAGCTCGTGCACCAAGAAGCCCAGCCGTTGCTTTTCAAGCGCAATCTGCTGCACCGACAAAAGGGCGTCACGCTGAAAGCTGAATTCGGTGACGGCGTCTGCTATGGCGTTGTCCAGGCAACGGTTCAACGTGCGGAACTCCTCCACGGAGAACGGCGCGTCGCGCTCGAACGCCAAGTCTGTGATGGCTTGGCAGAGATCGCCGTAGTCATGCACTACCTGGTCGACGGTGTAGCCGATATTCAGCAGCTCTTTGCCATGCGCCGTTGCGCTCAGGCCTATTTCTGAAAGTGCGAGCGCATCGCCTCCGGAGGGCCCCGAAATAGCAGAGCTCTCGGCCGCGTCGTCGACGTACTCCGCGGCAAGCGTTCGCGTGAGTTGATCCAAGAACATCGGCACCCCGTTGTCCAGCTGCGTCGGCGTTGCCGCGCGCGAACGACGCAGGCTCACCTTCAGTTTGCACCTTGCGATCAGCTCCTCGCGGTTGTTGGAAAGGAAGCGGTGCATGTGTATTTCGCTGGTCAGGTGATGTTTTGTTTGGTGTGGGGACGGGCCTTTTCTTGTGCGACGGCCAACTGTCCCTTTGCTGTGATGACCCGCACCAGCATCGTGTGCAGGCCGATGCCCGACTTGGTGGACCGCATCAGGTGCGAGGCTTCGATGAGTCCTTCGTCGAGCAGCCGCTTTGCCGCGGCAAAGTCCGCCTGCAGCGTCAGAAGACGTGGCGGCGCCATGCGGTCGAGCCGTAGCAACAATTGGATGTCCATGAATACGCCTTGAGGCGGAGCCAGTGTCAGCGCGGCGCGCTGCTTCGTCTGGAGCATGGTCCACCGGATGCGCATTGTCTGTGCGGAGGCGTACATAGGAGGCGACTGTCGCAATGCCAACCAGAAGCACCATATTTCTTTCAGGTGGCAGTAGTTCGCTGGCGAGCGGCCTTGTGAATATGCGTGAGGCCGCGACCAGGCTGCGCTGCCATGCCCACCCGCGCCACGTGCGAAGCAAGACTGGCCGTGCCGGACCTGCGCGTCGAGATCATCGTGACTGCCGCGCTGTTGAACGTCAAGAAAAGGAAGGGCAATCGGTATGAAGCGGCTGAGCGAACCTCGCAGCATGCCGGTGGGCCCTAAGCAAACATCGGCATGTACTACGCGAGACTAGGTCAGGGCAGAATGCCCGCTTCCGGCGCCCCAGGGCGCTCCAACTTGTTTCGGGTCGAGCCCGAACATTTGTCATGAAAATCCAGCAGCGCAACAACATCCAGGTTCAAGGTTCGGGACCCGCGACGATGATATTTGCGCACGGCTTCGGCTGCGACCAGAACATGTGGCGCTTCATGGTGCCGCGTTTCGCCGACCGGTACCGTGTTGTCACCTTCGACCTCGTCGGCGCGGGCAAGTCCGACCTGAGTGCTTACGACGTCGCAAAGTACGCCAGTCTTCAGGGCTACGCCGACGACTTGCTGGAGATTGCGCAGGACACGGAAACCGGCCCGACGCTGTTCGTGGGTCATTCCGTGAGTGCGATGATCGGCATGCTGGCCGACCTAAAGGCGCCAGGCACCTTCGCGGCCCACATGATGATCGGCCCGTCCCCGTGTTACATCAACGATGGCGATTACGTTGGCGGCTTCACGCGCGAGGACATAGATTCGCTGCTGGACACGCTGGAGAGCAACTACCTCGGCTGGGCCAGCAGCATGGCGCCCGCCATCATGGGCGTGCCCGAGCGGCCCGAGCTCGGCCAGGAACTCACCGCCAGCTTCTGCCGCACGGATCCGGAGATCGCCAAGCAGTTTGCTAAAGCCACCTTCCTGTCGGACAACCGACAGGACGTCGGAAAACTCAAGACCCCCACGCTAGTGATCCAGTCTTCGGAAGACCTGATTGCGCCCGTGGCCGTCGGACAATACATGCACCGAACCTTGCCGCGCAGCACGCTGCGCATCGTCGAGAACGTCGGTCATTGCCCCCACCTGAGCGCGCCGAGCTCAAGTTGTGAAGCCATCGAAGAGTTTCTCGGCTCCCTCGGTCAGCCTTGAGGGTCCGATGACCCCATCCCTGCCGGATGTCACTGACCTCTTTGACGAGGCACCGTGCGGCTTGATCGCCACCGCGCTCGACGGAACCATCCTGAAGATCAACGCCACCTTCTGCGGGTGGGTCGGCATGTCGCGCGAGGACCTCGTCGGGAAAAAGCGGGTGCAGGACCTTTTCACCATGGGTGGGCGCATCTTCCACCAGACCCACTGGGCGCCGACGCTGCAGATGCAGGGCTCGCTGGCCGAGGTGAAGTTTGACGTGCGACACCGCGACGGGCAGTCGATACCGATGATCCTGAATGCGCGCCGGCGCAAGCGCGCCGAGGGCGAGTTCGACGAAATAGCCGCCTTCGTGGCGGAAGACCGCCACCGGTACGAGCGGGAGCTCATGGCCGCTCGAAAGAGGGCTGTTGCCTCGTTGGAGGCAGAGCGTGAAGCACAACTACAGCTCAGGGACCGGGCGCTGTTCGCTGAGCAGATGGTCGGCATCGTGAGCCATGACCTGCGCAACCCGTTGGCGGCAATCCGCATGGGGGTCCAATTGCTCGAGCGCACCGAGGGCGAGCGCCGGGGCCGCGTGCTGGGCCACGTGCGAAATTCAGTTGAGCGAGCGCAGCGCCTGATCGAAGAGCTGCTGGACTTCACGCAAGCGCGGGTCGGCTCGGGCTTGCACGTGAACTTGCAGCCCATGGATTTGCACGAGGTCGCCGAACGCGCACTGGGCGAACTCTCGCTAGCCTTCCCGGACCAGCAAATCACACATCTGGCGAAGGGTCCCGGAGAGTGTTTTGCCGACGCAGACAGACTGGCGCAGTTGATCGGCAATCTAGTGAGCAACGCAGCGTCGTACGGCCGGCGCGGCACGCCCATCGTCGTGCGCTCAAGCATCGACGGGCCGACGGCCTCGGTGTCGATACACAACGAAGGCGAGCCAATCCCTCCTGGCATGCTCGCCGATGTCTTCGAGCCCATGGTGCGTGGCGTCACCGGCAGCAACAAGGTGCGCAGCGTCGGGCTAGGCCTGTACATCGTGCGGGAAATTGCGAAGGCCCATGGGGGCGACATGCGCGTTGCTTCGTCATCGCCAGAGGGCACCACCTTCACGTTGAGCTTCCCGGCGCACCGAGCTCGATAAAAAAGCGGACTCCTTGGGAAAATAACTTGCGCATAGTCCTATTGCACGGGCGACCGCGGCCGGACGCTTCGGAACACCGATGCCGGGCACCGCGGCGCTGGCATGACGTCAACAGTGTCCAAGGGTTGGGGGTCAGTTCAAAGTCTCGTGCACCCATGTTGGCCGAGCCGATAGGCTGATCACGATGGGTTGGCCGGACGCATACAGCAGTCCCGCCAGATGGCTTCCTGAAACGAGCTGACTGGGCCTGGTCACGGAAGCAGGTGCCTGGTCACGCCTTCGCATATGCTCGTCGTATGCAAAAAGTCATTGGACTTATCGAGAAACTGCGAGCAGCAGGAATTGAAGTCCCGCAGTACCCCGTGCTCGACGCCCCTTTCAGTTCGCCCTATCCGCCCCACGACCCCGACGGTGCTTTGCTGCAAGCACGAGTCGACGCATTCGAAGCAAAGGTGGTCGCTTGGCGGGCCGAAGTGGTCGCGACGTACGCGAAGCATTTCCCTCAGCAAGTTTGAAGTGGACTCCTCTGGTCATGACCTTGCCTCAGGAGCCCAGTGGCGTAATCACTGTACGGACCGGCGGAATGGTCCACACAGCGGGTGCAAGACCGACCCGGAGGTGATTTCGCGGGCTTTTCCGCGCTGCTCGAAAGGCTCTTGTAAAACGACGCGGTTTTCTCTCGTCCAAACCGCTCAGTGTCGAGCCGTAGAAAGCCGTTCGAGAAAGTCCAGCAGTCCATCGATTTCGGTAGATTTGTCGAAGACGGCATCAGCACCGACTTGCAAAGCTTGTTGTCGCATTTCAGGCGTAGCGTAGTTCGAGAAGATCACGACAAACTGGTGGCCTCCGCGACTTCGACACCGTTCGACAACGCTCAAGCCTGACCCCGCGCGCAGAAACAGGTCTACGACTGCTACGTCCCAACGACCGTCATGCGCTTCAATCATCGCCATGGCGGCGGCTTCTGTTTCTGCAACTCCTCGTACACGCGCAGCGGAAAGTGACTCCAACGTCGGGATAAGGTTGTCGCGGATGAGCTTGTTGTCTTCGACTAGTAAGGTGTGCAGTGCCATCTGTCGTAAATTAGCGCCCCGTGTTTTCCAGCCTGTAGGACGCCGCGTGCGAGTGCAGTGAGATAGATCGCCTAGGGACCGCTGGCCGACCTCGTCGAATATCTTCTGAGCTTGCGAAGGGCTCCAACTGGCGTGTCCTCGATGGGCACGGCGCACATTGCGGACATCATTGCCAGCGCTGCGGAGTAAAACAGGGAGAAGTGAAGTGGCAAAGCCAAGCGCGCACTGCTGGGGCCGCAAGGACGCGAGCCAGAAACCAAGGATGACCGGGCGGCAAAATGCGCCACGCAAAACATCGAATCCATTTTCAAGGGTGAGATTTCCCGCGTCGCTCGCAATGAAGTCCGCACAGAAATCGAAGCGCTCAAAAAAGCTTCGGTCACCTACCGTTCCGCCATCGCCGAGCTGCGCCTCCAGGTCGTCGCGCTAGAGAAGGAATTGGGCCGCGGGGCCACGGGTCCGCCCGCGCCACGGCTGCCCAGCCAACAGAAGACACAGAGGCAACCAAGCGAACGGTCGCGCAGTTCCGAGGTGAGCGTCCAGTCCAGCCATCTTGAAAGCCCGGTAGGAGCATAGGAGCCTAGTCCCCATCAACAACTCTTGGTCGACACGTGAGCACTATCCCCGATCAATAAGCCGGCACACGCCGGCGGCGGCGGCGGCGGCGGTGCCGATGGCCCAAGTCGTCAACGCGAATCTGCTGCGCCAATGGGTTCGCGACGCAGAGATGAAGTCGGGAACCGCCGTCGTCAACGCGACCACCGCCGCGGCCCCCAAGGCGCAAGAAGCTAAGACATTGTTCGTCCCGATCAGCTTGCCGCCACCAGTGCAGCCGGCTCATGTTCCAGACATTCGCATCGAGCTGCGGCGTGGACCGAAGACGGTCACGGTGGCCTGGCGGGCGAGCGTCGCCAGCGAGTGCGCGGCCTGGATGTGCGAGCTGCTTCGATGATCCGCATCGACGCAATGTGGCTGGCCGCCGATCCCATCGACATGCGCGCCGGCGCCGAGCGCCTGTTGGCGCACGTCGTGCAAGTCTTCGGCGCTGCACACTTCTGCCGTGACTACCGTTTTCCGTGAGCGCCACCACCCCATCTTTTCGGTCTGCATGAAATGCACCGCGTCATAGGGTGCCTCATCCATCGGCACATGGCTCACGTAGAGCATAGGTAGAAATGCTATTCAGATAATCCTTCTTATCGCAGTAGCAGTCTCAAACGGATAAACTTGATTCATGAAAAGTAGCCCGCTCGTGCAAGGCATGGAAGAGACTGCGGACAGCTTCCCCGGGGCTTCAGCGCTTGCAGCACTGCGCGCCTGGTACGCGGGCATGAGCACAACCGACGCCGTCGCGCAATACTTGCCGCATTGCATCGAACGAGGGCGGTCCTCCCGGGGCGTGTTGACGGATATCAGGCGGCAGCTGGAGGGCCACGCCCGCCGCTGCCATCGTGACGACCTGGCGCATCTGATCCAACATCCCGCTTCAGAACGGCAAGAACGCGCCCGCGCGGTGACGGCCGCGATCGACGAACTGCGAGGTCTCTCGGCGCAGCAACCGCTCGTGACGGATGTGATCGAACGGTGGTTGCCTCTCCGCTTGGCCCACCCCATGCGCGACCATGGATTTCGCACGCTTGCCGAACTGACCGTGCGCATACCACGTCGACGGCGCTGGTGGACCGCCGTGCCCGGTCTCGGCGCCACCGGCGCCGGCCAGGTCGAAGCCTTCTTTGCCGCCCATCCGTCTTTGACGGCGCAGGCCCGAGCGCTACTGCCCGTCACGCTACAGCAGGATGTGGTTCCGCTGGAGCGCCTCTGCGTGCCGGGCGATGTGGATGGCTCGTGCGGCGCCTTTCGGGCGCCGTCCGCCACATGCATTCTTGGCGCGCGCAACGATTATGAGGCGGTGCAGGCTTGGTTGTCGCTGCATGAGTCGACAGCGACCCAGCGCGCATACCGCAAAGAGGCCGAGCGTCTGATCCTCTGGGCCATCGTGGAGCGTCGTAAGGCCCTCTCGTCGCTGACGATGGAAGACGCTGTTGCCTACCGGGCCTTCCTGCGCCAACCCTCGCCGTGCGGGCGATGGGTAGGGCCAGCCGCTGCCCGCTCCTCGCCGGAGTGGCGGCCGTTCGCCGGAGCTCTCTCCGCACGTTCGATTGCCTACGCGCTGTCCGTGGCTGGCGCCTTGTTCCGGTGGCTGATTCAGCAACGCTATGTGCTCGCCAATCCTTTTGCGGGCATCAAGGTTCGCGGGGCCTCAGCCACGGCGCCATCGGCGCTCACACGGGTCTTCAGCGAAGGGGAGTGGGGGATCGTGCAGGCCGTGGCCGACGGCCTTGAGTGGGTGCATAGTTGGAAAGCACCAGCCGCGCAGCGTTTGCGCTTTGTGCTGGACTTCTCCTACGCGACGGGGCTGCGCCTCGGCGAGTTGGTCAGCGGGCGGCTCGGCCAGCTCGAGACCGACGTTCACGGCGATCATTGGCTCCGCTTGATGGGCAAGGGCGGCAAGATCGGCAAGGTGGCCCTCCCGCCCCTGGCACGCTCCGCGCTGGACCGGTATCTCATGCAGCGGCAGCTGCCGACCACGCCGTCTCGATGGAACCCGAAAACGCCACTCGTCGGTAGTCTTGACCTGGACAACGACGCCGGGATCACTGCCACGCGGATCTGGAGCGTGATGCGGCGCTTTTTCACGCAAGTCGCAGGGGTCATTGAAACGGACAATCCCGCGCTCGCGGAAAAGCTTCGTCGCGCCAGTCCGCACTGGATGCGTCACACCCATGCGACCCATGCGCTGGCGCGCGGTGCCGAGTTGACCACTGTGCGCGATAACCTGCGTCATGCGTCGATCGCGACCACCTCGATCTATCTGCATGGCGACGAGGTCAAACGAGCGCGACAGATGGGTGCGGCGTTTGCCGCGCGGGACGTCTGAGGAACTCGCAGGAAGGCATCCTGAGCAACTCGCGTGGGCTGCGCCTTCTATGAATCGGGTGAGCCTGCTGCCTTTCGCAGGGCTTGTAGTTCCATTCGCGCGGACTCGCGAATTTCCTGCCGATCGAGCTCGACTGCGCTTTCGTCGAACCAGGTTTTCCAGTGGCTTTCGAGCCAAGGGTCTCGTGTGCTGAAGCATTCGACGGCATAGTCGAGCCAGCTGTCGTAGCCGTCGGGCGGCGGCAGCGGTTTTTGAATTGTGAAGAGAAGTACTCCTTGGTGAGCCGGGGAATCCGGCGCACGTACGGTATTCCACAACTTGCGCTAGATCAAGCGCAAGCCCAACGCAATCAGCGCTGCTGTGACGTCGCGAAATTGGTCAGAAACTGGCTCAGACGCTGGCCGTTCATACCCAACCGCGTCGGTTGAGATTCGAGGCAATCGATCAGATCGGTGACGTTCCAAACACGAGCTCGAATACTTGAGCCCTGTTCACCAGCCAATTTTCTTCGCCTGGGTAAGCACCTTTTGAATGATTTCCGCTTCGCTAGGAATCGGTGCCGTTGACTGGCTGAGTCTGCTTGCTCTGATAACTCGCCCTGTGGATCGTGCGACAAAAGCGACCACATTAGAGGGACGCACTTCCTCAGCCAGCCCCCCGAACCCGCTTGCTTCGAACCGAAGCGGCAACTGCTCAGACTTACCTGGAGTTTTCGTCATTTAACATTCTCCAGAAAACTAGTGCCCGCGATTTTATATCGAGAAAAAAACATCGTCAAGAGGTTTTTTGAGAGTTTAATTTGGCGACATCTGCTTGAAAATGTTCGACTGCCTTTTTCTCGAAAACTTGATAATCGTCTAAATATTCTGGAAGAATTTTTTCTGCGGTTTCATTTTCGATTGGAATGAAGACGCCGTTCTTATCTTTTCTGGTTGGAGAGCGGAAAACCTGAGAAAACTGTCGCGGCGAGATGCCTTCAAAATGTAAAAACCTAACTCGATCGTTTTTGGCCGTTTGCTCGTTGTTAAATTCAAAAGAAATGGCATCGGAGTGAAGTTCGCTTGCGAGGCTTTTCTCATACGGCTCTATGTAGTAAACATCTGCAATTCCGGCGGCAACAATGTGTCGAGCGCAGCTGTGACATGGAAATGTTGTCGTGTAGAGCGTTGTGCCCTTAACGCCTACACCCCCGGCCCTCGCCAGTGACACAATCGCGTCCATCTCGGCATGAACAGAACGTGAAAACTCGATCAAATCTCTAATGGCAGTTTTTCGAAAAATAGATTCAATCAAATCCTTCTTGCGCGCTTCCGAAATTGCGACTGCTTCTTCGCCATTCACCGATCGCTGTAGCGACTGATTGATTTGAAGTTCGATGCCATCTACAAGCTTCTTCTTATGAACATCGTTAAAACAAATCTGTCCTTTGAGGTGGACGCATCGATTGTCACTGTCTAACCCTGCGCGATAGAGGCCGCCACCTGCCATCGGTACATCATTGCAGCCTGTGGCAAGGACTTCGCCTGTCCTGGTTCCGATCGCGGCACCGACTTGGCGCGACAAGCAGGCCGAACGAAGGCCCGCGGCGTAGGCCGCATACATGCCTTGTTCAATAACTGTTGGAGTTTTGCTTTTATCTCCGTGAATAAGGCGTAAAAACCTCTCTATGCTTTCGCTTTTGTCAACTCCGGCATCATTTCTTAAAAAGTAATCAGCAAGGTGCAAAGTTTTGTCTAGTTTTTGACCGGTGTCGGCATCTTCATTTCTGTCAATATCGATGAGATCCTTGATCTCATCTGTTTTTACGCCTTCATTGGCAAGAAAATCGACTCGCTGCGTATAATTTTTCGTCACGCCTACTACGTAAAATAAATTTCTGTAGAGGGCCCTGAGAAGCGCAACTTCCTCAGGTCTTTTCACTTGATCTATCAAATAGGCGACCCTGTTTGGCACAACAGGCTCTCGTGCATCATTCATCGCCGTCGGGTTGCGCTGCCCGCGGTGAACGACGATACTTTTGATCGCGTACTCGGCAAGTATTGCTTGATTTCCAGTGGCGCCTCTTAAATCCATTCCGGCTTGCTGGAGCTCTCTGTAACGGCGGTATTTGGTGGATATTTTGGATTCCAGGTTTGGTGTTGGAACATTGCCATCCCTAATTGATTGACTTAAAAAGTCGCTTAGTTTTATGGAGACAACATCAACGTAGCCTAGCTTTTGTCGAAGAATCTCTTCAGTAGCATTTATAACGGATGCGATGCCGCAGCCAATTGGTCCGGCGAATGCGATGACCAACTCTCTGGACTGGCGAGACGCAAACTTTTCAAGCAATGTGCTTTCATCGTCTTGCTCGTTTGCTGCTTCTTGAGGGTGAGTGCTATTTAGAACTGCTGACACGCAAAGCTCCTTCATTTGTGTCCATTGGTTTGTTACAGTCTCTCGCAATCCTCATAAACCTTAAAGCGTGATTTCCCTTGGATGAAAGGTGATCACCAAGACAGCTGAAGTGGAAGTAGAGTTGATCTCGGCCCGCTTTTTCGTGAGTTCCTGCACGCCTGCGTTGAATGCTGCGCGCGGCCTGATCGAGACGGTCTTGGCTGAAGCCTCTTCGTCGGCCTGCCTCTCAGTCAGGACGGGCCGGCCCATCGTAGGCAGAACCCGGGGATCGAGACCTTTAATCCCAGCTGAGCGCCAAGCAGGTTGTGATGGTGCGTTCGCCATCATTGGGCAACAGTTCGTTGATCCGCGCCGGGATACTCCTGCGGTTGCAAGGCACTTCGATGTGCGGAGCTACAAAACTCGGCCTTTGGAAGGCTCAGCGGCGAACCGCTACGCAGCGTGAGCATGGTCGACCGACTGCGAAACGTACAAGCACCCGAGATGCGATAGTCTTGGAAAAAGATCACGAACTGTGATCAAGCCGGGTCACTAAATTTGATCAGAGCTCACTTATTGTGATTCCCCACATCTGGTCGGGCGTGCAGCGGCAGGACTTCAGCGCGGAGCCCAGATAGCCGCAAGGGCAGGGGTTCATGGCGGCCACCAACTGAAAGCGCGCCGGAAACTCGGCACTGCGCGCGGCGCGAGAAATGGTGATGGTGCCGGTCTCCAGCGGCTCGCGCAGCGCCTCGAGGGCGGAGCGGGCGAATTCCGGAAACTCGTCGAGAAACAGAACGCCGTGGTGCGCTCTTGAGATTTCGCCGGGCCGGGGCGGCGAGCCACCGCCCACCAGCGCCACGGCACTGGAGGTGTGGTGCGGTGCCGATGTCGGCCGGCTCATCCACCGCTCGGTCGCAAAGCGCCCGCCCAGGCTGGCCACGGCGGCGCTTTCCAGTGCCTCGTCGATGCTCATGGCCGGCAGCAGGCCCGCGAAGCGCTGCGCCAGCATCGACTTGCCCGACCCCGGCTCGCCCATCATCAGCAGGCTGTGGCCGCCCGCCGCCGCGATCTCCAGTGCCCGCTTGGCGCCCACGTGGCCCTTCACGTCGCACAGGTCCGCATAGCGCGGCGCCACGGCGCCCGGCCGGGGCTCGACGCGGGCCCAGCCGTCGCCGGTGGCGGGCTCGGGCAGTTGCGCCGCCGCATCGCTGTCGGCAACGAACTGTCGCACCACGTCCAGCAGGTGGCGCGCGCCATACACCTGGGCGCCGGGCACCAGCGCGGCCTCCTGTGCACTGTCCATGGGCAGCACCAACCTGGTGGCCACGCCGCGCGTGTGCAGCGCCAGCGCCATGGCCAATGCACCGCGAACGGGCCGCAGCTCGCCCGACAGCGACAGCTCCCCGGCAAATTCGTGGCCGGCCAGCCGGGCGTTGTCGATCTGCCCGCTGGCCGCCAGGATGCCCAGCGCAATGGGCAGGTCGAAACGGCCGGAATCCTTTGGAAGGTCTGCCGGAGCGAGGTTCACGATGATGCGTTTGTTGTTTGGAAACTCCAGCCCCGCGTTCTGGATGGCCGAGCGCACCCGCTCGCGCGCCTCCTTGACCTCGGTTTCTACCAGCCCCACCAGCGCAAAGCTGGGCAAACCGTTGGCCAGATGCACCTCCACAGTGACACTGGCCGCTTCCAGCCCCAGCAAAGCGCGGCTTTGCACCAAAGACAGACTCATTGCGCTCCCTATCCCCAAGATGGTGCACTGATCCTGGGCATGCCCGCGGTGGTGCGGACCCTGCCGCCCGTGCAACCGGACGAAACATCCGTTGTAACGATTTGGCTCTCTACGGAGCTTCCGTCGGCCGTCTGGAGCGTCGGTATTCGTGAACTTTGGCACGCTCCCTGCTATGAGCCTCCAGGTCCAACTAAACACTTGTGAGGAGTTACCCGATGACGCACCGTACCGCCGCAAAGGCGCTGATCGTTCTGGCCACCGCACTGACCGCTTCTGGCGCCGCCCTGGCACAGGCAACGACGGACGCCGCAGCGGCCGCACCCGCTCCGAACCTCACAGGCAACATCTCGCTGACCACGAACTACAAGTTCCGTGGCCAGGACCAGGACATGCTGGGCAAGAACGACTACGCCAAGACCAAGGGCTTCAAGCCCGCCATCCAGGGCGGCCTGGACTACGCCTTCGGCGACAGCGGTTTCTACGTGGGCAGCTGGAACTCCAGCGTCAACTGGCTCAAGGGCAACAGCATCGAGATGGACCTGTACGGCGGCTACAAATTCAAGGCCGGCCCGCTGGACATGGACGTGGGTGCGCTCACCTACATCTACCCGGGCAACTCATCGGGCAACACCACCGAGCTGTACGTGGCCGGCACCTACGCCAACGAAACCCTCGGTTCGTTCACCGCCAAGTACTCGCACACCGTTTCCAAGGACTACTTCGGCTACGCCGGCAACAAGGCCGGCTCGGGTCTGAAGGGCACCAACACCGGCTACCTGAACCTGTCGTACAGCAAGGAAATCGTGCCCAAGGTCACGCTGAAGGCAGCCGTGGGCTACACCAACATGTCCAGCGACATTCGCAGCCTGGGCTACAAGAGCTATGTCGACTACAACGTCGGCGCGTCGTACGACTTCGGCAACGGCCTGTCGCTGGCCGGCTCGGTGCAGGGCGCGAACAAGAAGAGCTCTTACCTCGCCGTGAGCAACCCGGGCGTGGACTACGGCTTCGGCACCTTCGGCCAGACGACGTACTCGCCGAACAAGGCGCGCTTCATCCTCACGCTGACGAAGACGCTGTAAGCCACAGAACAACGAGGTGCGGCCCACGCTGCCGCACCGTTTCATTTCCATCCGAAGGAGAAAACTCATGAAGCTGGTCACAGCCATCATCAAACCGTTCAAGCTCGACGAGGTGCGCGAAGCACTGTCGGCCATCGGCGTGCAGGGCATCACCGTCACCGAGGTGAAGGGGTTCGGCCGCCAGAAAGGGCACACCGAGCTCTACCGCGGCGCCGAGTACGTGGTCGACTTCCTGCCCAAGGTCAAGATCGAAGCGGCCGTCTCCGACGACCTCGTCGACCGCGTGATCGAGGCCGTCGAGGGTGCAGCGCGCACCGGCAAGATCGGCGACGGCAAGATCTTTGTCTACAACCTCGAACAGGTCGTTCGCATCCGTACCGGCGAAACCGGCCGCGAAGCCCTCTGATTGAGTCCAGGCCCGAAAGAACAACGATTATGAAAAAACTGCTTGTCTCTCTTGCGTTCGGTTTGAGTGTGCTGGCTGCCGGCACCGGCGCCTTTGCGCAAACCCCCGCGGCCACCGCCGAGGCGCCTGCCGCTTCGGCGCCTGCTGCCGCAGCTCCTGCAACACCAGCCGCACCTGCTGCCGCCGACGCGGCCCCTGCCGCAGCGGCAGCCGCGGCACCCGCTGCGGCACCGGCACCGAAGATCGACTCCGGCGACACCGCCTGGATGCTGACCTCCACGCTGCTCGTGATCCTGATGACCATCCCCGGCCTGGCGCTGTTCTACGGTGGCCTTGGCCGCTCGAAGAACATGCTGTCGGTGCTGATGCAGGTCTTCGTGATCTTCTCGCTCATCAGCATCCTGTGGGCCATCTACGGCTACAGCATCGCCTTCTCCGGTGACGGCAACTTCTTCGGAGGATTCGACAAGATCTTCATGAAGGGCATCACGCAGGAGACCTTCGGCGCGCTGACCACGATTCCCGAATACGTGTTCGTCGCCTTCCAGGGCACCTTCGCGGCCATTACCGTGGCGCTGATCGTCGGCGCGTTCGCGGAGCGTGCCAAGTTCTCGGCCGTGCTGCTGTTCTCGGTGATCTGGTTCACCTTCAGCTACGTGCCGATCGCCCACATCGTGTGGGGCGGCGGCCTGCTGGGCAAGGACGGCGCGCTGGACTTTGCCGGCGGCACCGTGGTGCACATCAACGCCGGTGTGGCTGGTCTCGTGGGTGCCTACATGGTGGGCAAGCGCGTGGGCTACGGCAAGGAAGCGTTCACGCCTCACTCGCTCACGCTCACCATGGTCGGCGCTTCGCTGCTGTGGGTTGGCTGGTTCGGCTTCAACGCCGGCTCGGCCGGTGCAGCCAACGCCGTTGCCGGCCTGGCTTTCATCAACACGGTGCTCGCCACCGCTGCCGCGGCGCTGTCGTGGATCCTGGGTGAAAGCCTGCACAAGGGCAAGGCCTCGATGCTGGGCGCTGCGTCCGGTGCCGTTGCCGGCCTCGTGGCTGTCACGCCTGCCGCCGGTTTCGTCGGCCCGATGGGTTCGATCGTGCTGGGCCTGCTGGCCGGCCTGGTCTGCCTGTGGGGTGTGGGCGGCCTGAAGCGCATGCTGGGCGCGGACGACGCGTTCGACGTGTTCGGCGTGCACGGCGTGGGCGGCATCCTGGGTGCCATCCTGACCGGTGTGTTCGCGGCCAAGGGCCTGGGCGGTACCGGCGGCGCAACGCCCGACACCTTCGCCATGGGCGCACAGGTGTGGATCCAGATCAAGAGCGTGGCGCTCACGATCGTGTGGTCCGGCGTGGTGGCCTTCATTGCCTTCAAGATCGCCGACCTGACCATCGGCCTGCGTGTGTCGGAAGAAGAAGAGCGCGAAGGCCTCGACATCTCCTCGCACGGCGAGACCGCATACAACCGTTGATGTGTGAAGGCGAGGGTGCCTTCGGGCAGCCTCGTCACCGACAACACCATCAACGTGCCTGACACCCCCAACATTTAAAAGAAGAATTCTTCGTCACGATTTTTCAGCGAGGTCTCCTTTGGATGTTCAGCCCGCGAGCGCTCCGGCGCCAGCGGGCTTTTTTTTGCCTGTCGTTTCGATGGCCGGGGGCACAATCGCGACACCATGTGGACCACCATCGAAGACAGCCTTTGCGAGCTCGGCGAGTCGCCGTTCTGGCACCCCAAAGAACGCGCCCTCTACTGGCTCGACATTCCCGGTCGGGCCGTGTTGCGCACCCGCGGCGACATCGGCTCGCCGCAGGCGAAGGTCGAGCGCTGGCCGTTGCCCACCGAGCCCGGCTGCATGGCGCCCGCGCGCAGCGGCGGCCTGGTGATTGCCTTGCGCGACGGCTTCTACCGTGCGCGCACGTGGGGCGGTGAGCTGGTCGCGATGGCGCGTGTGGAGCACGACGTGCGCACCATGCGTTTCAACGACGGCAAGTGCGACCCGCTCGGCCGTTTCTGGGGCGGTTCGCTCAACGAGGCCAAGGACCGGGCCAATGCCGCGCTCTATTGCTTCGACGCGCGCGGCGACACGGGCGTCTCGCCCACCATCACGCAAATGGCCAACGAGTCCACCACGGCCAACGGCCTGGCCTTTTCGCCTGACGCGCGCACGCTGTACTGGGCCGACACGGCCGCGCACGTGGTGTGCGCGTGGGACTGGGACGCCGAGGCCAATGCGCTGTCACGTGCCCGTGTGTTCCACCAGTTCGAGGCCAAGCACGAAGGCTGGACTGTCGATGCGCCGCTGGGTTACCAGGGTCGACCGGACGGTGCCACTGTTGATGCAGACGGTCATTACTGGGTGGCGATGTTCGAAGGCGCGCAGCTGTTGCGCTTTGCCCCTTCGGGCGAGATCGTGGCTTCTGTTCGGGTGCCGGTGCAATGCCCGACCATGCCTTGCTTTGGTGGCGACGACCTGAAGACGCTGTTCGTCACCAGTGCGCGAAAGGGGCGGCCTGCTGGGGAGATTGAACAGCGGCCGGCTTCTGGGTCGGTGATTTCGATGCGTGTCGAGACGCCTGGGTTGGGTGTGAGCTTCTTTGAGGACTGACTGTTTTGATGAGCCGCGTTGTTCAGGGCGACGCTCACGCCGACGGGGTGCCTTGCTCCGCGAATGTCCCCCGGGGCTTCGCCCCTCCTCCTTTATTTCGCTGCGCAAGGCACCCCATCGACGTGAGCGTTTTCAGAGCACTGGTTGATCGTGCGATCACCCAGAGCGTGCCCTGGTGCACAGGGCGTCGGGTGCTCCCCGCAGCGAAATAAAGGAGGAGGCCGCAGGCCGGGGGACATTCGCGGAGGGGAGTACCCGGCGGCCTGTGCACACGCCCTGAACAACTGAGCCCCGAAACAAGAGTGCCCACAAAAAAGCTGACATGGCCCTGCAACACATCCCCCCGATCCAATGCCTGCTGACCTTCGAAGCCGTCGCTAGGCTGCGCAACGCCGGCCGCGCGGCCGACGAGTTGTGCGTCACGCCCAGCGCGGTGAGCCACCGCATTCGTCAACTCGAGTCGCACATCGGCTTCAAGCTCTTCGGGCGCAGTGACTTCAGCCTCACGGCCGACGGCGCGGCCTACCTCGCCAACGTGCGCACCGGCCTTGCGGCACTGCAGGCCACGCCGCTGGGGGCCAACGCGGCACAGCGCGCCACACGCCTGCGCATTGCCGTCACGCCCACCTTCAGCCGGCAGTTCCTCATGCCGCGGCTGGAACTGTTTCGCAACATCTACCCCGACATCGAACTGGTGCTGCAGGTGTCGATTCCGCTGCTCGACGTGACCGCCGAACAGGCCGACCTTGAAGTGCGCTACGGCCCCGGCGCATACGCCGACTGCGAACACCGCCTCGTGCTCGAAGAGCAGGTGGCGCCCGCCTGCAGCCCGAGCTACCTCAACGAGTTCGGGCCGTTCACCGGCTTTCGCACCGCCGCCGAAATTGCCGGCGCGCGGCTCATCCGCAGCCCGCTTGAACCGTGGGGCACCTGGTTCGCAAGCTGCGGGCTCGACCAGCCCGAGCCCAACATCGGCTCGCAGTTCAACGACCTGGGGCTCGTGTACGACGCCGCCGCCAGCGGCTTTGGCGTGGCGCTGGTGCGCCAGAAGATGGGCGCGGCGTGGTTCGAATCAGGTCGGCTGGTGGCGCTGTCCGACCAGGCCGTGCCCTCGCCGCACCGGCACTACATCTGCTGGCAGCCCGGCACGCTGGAGCGCTGGGAATGCGCGGCCTTTGCCGACTGGCTCGCACAGAGCCTGCGGTGAGCACGACGGGGTAAGGGCGAGCTGAGAGCCGAGGGCTGACGCGGCGCGCAAAGTTCTCTCAAGCGCCCGGCAAAAATCCTTCAACCCGCGGCGGGCGCAATGTCCGTAGAGTGCGAGACATCCCGCGAACCCAAGAAAAGAGGCCGCCGCATGAATGCGCCGCTCACCCCCACGCAGCAAGATTCGCTACAGAAGACAGAGCGCCAGTCCCAGGTGGTGCGTGCGCTGCAGGCCCACCTGCCGGCCTATGCGCTCATCTGGCACGCCGAAGACACCACCCCCTACGAGTGCGACGGCCTCACCGCCTACCGTGCCCGCCCGCTGGTGGTGGCCCTGCCCGAGACCGAGGCGCAGGTGGCCGCCGTGCTCAAGACCTGCCACCAGCTCGGCGTGCCCGTGGTGGCGCGCGGTGCGGGCACGGGGCTGTCGGGCGGTGCCATGCCGCACACCATGGGCGTGACCATGTCGCTCGCCAAGTTCAACCGTATTTTGAAGATCGACCCGGTGAGCCGCACGGCCGTGGTGCAGTGCGGCGTGCGCAACCTGGCCATCAGCGAGGCGGCGGCGCCCTTCAACCTGTACTACGCGCCCGACCCGTCGAGCCAGATCGCCTGCACCATCGGCGGCAACGTGGCCGAGAACTCGGGTGGCGTGCATTGCCTGAAGTACGGTCTCACGCTGCACAACGTGTTGCGGGTGCGCGGCTTCACGGCCGAGGGCGAGCCGGTGGAGTTTGGCGGTGACGCGCTCGACGCACCGGGGCTCGACCTGCTCGCGCTGGTGATCGGCAGCGAGGGCATGCTGGCCGTGACCACCGAGGTCAGCGTCAAGCTGGTGCCCAAGCCGCAGCTGGCGCGCTGCATCATGGCCAGCTTCGACGACGTGCGAAAGGCCGGTGACGCGGTGGCCGCGGTGATTGCGGCGGGCATCATTCCGGCGGGCCTGGAGATGATGGACAAGCCCATGACCGCCGCGGTGGAAGACTTTGTGCGCGCGGGCTACGACCTGGACGCGGCGGCCATCCTGCTGTGCGAGTCCGACGGCACGCCTGAAGAAGTGGAAGAAGAAATCGGCCGCATGACGGCGGTGCTGCGCGGCTGCGGCGCCACGGCCATCACGTGCAGCAACAGCGAAGAGGAGCGCATGAAGTTCTGGAGCGGGCGCAAGAATGCGTTCCCTGCCTCGGGCCGCATCAGCCCCGACTACATGTGTCTGGACTCCACCATTCCACGCAAGCGGCTGGCCGACATTCTTCTGGCCATTCAGGAGATGGAGAAAAAATACAGGCTGCGTTGCTGCAACGTGTTCCACGCTGGCGACGGCAATCTGCACCCGCTGGTGCTGTTCGACGCCAACGACCCCGACGAGCTGCACCGCTGCGAACTTTTTGGCGCGGACATTCTGGAGACCAGTGTGGCGATGGGCGGCACGGTGTCGGGTGAGCACGGGGTGGGCGTGGAGAAGCTCAACAGCATGTGCGTGCAGTTCACGGCGGCGGAGAACGAGCAGATGTTCGGCGTGAAGCGCGCCTTCGACCCCGAGGGCATGTTGAACCCGGGCAAGGTGATTCCCACGCTGCAACGCTGCGCCGAATACGGCAAGCAGGTGGTGCGGGGGGGAAAGCTGCAGCATCCTGAATTGCCTAGGTTTTGAGGTGCTGTGCTGGAAGTTATTCGGGGCGCGCTCAGGAGGGCGGGGTACCTTGCTCCGCGAATGTCCCCCGGGGCTTCGCCCCTCCTCCTTTATTTCGCTGCGCAAGGCACCCCACCCTCCTGAGCGTTATGCGGAGCAGTCGTTGATCAGCGGAACACCAGCAGCGTGTCCAGGTGCACAGGGCGTCGGGTGCTCCCCGCAGCGAA
>NZ_JAYLVN010000031.1:0-55753 GCF_046156345.1 Variovorax sp. H27-G14 | reverse complement strand
CAGCGTAAGGGCACTACAGAAGCGCTCAAACACATCGAATGCCGGTGCAACGAGCCGGCGAGCGCTGCGACACAACACGCGCGCTCGTCATCAAGTCAATTTACGACTTGATCAGATGTTCCCTAGGCCACCGGCGCCCCGTGGCTCTGCAGTGCGCTAGGCGCCTGAACCTCGTCTTCGTCGCGCCGATGCACCAGGCGATACAGCAGCGGCAGCACCAGCAGCGTGAGCGCGGTCGACGACAGAATGCCGCCGATCACCACCGTCGCCAGCGGCCGTTGCACCTCGGCACCGGTGCCGGTGGCGATGGCCATCGGCACGAAGCCCAGCGACGCGACCAGCGCCGTCATCAGCACCGGGCGCAGCCGCGTGAGCGCGCCCTCGCGAATGGCCGCGTCCAGCGGCATGCCGCCTTCCCGCAGGTTGCGGATGAACGCGATCATCACCAGCCCGTTCAGCACCGCCACGCCCGACAGCGCAATGAAACCCACGGCCGCGGAGATCGACAGCGGTATGTCGCGCAGCCACAGCGCCACGATGCCGCCCGTGAGCGCGAACGGAATGCCGGTGAACACCAGCAGCCCGTCCTTCAGGTTGCCGAACATCGCGAACAGCAGCGTGAACACCAGCAGCAGCGACACCGGCACCACCACCTGCAGCCGCTCGGTGGCCGAGGCCAGGTTCTCGTACTGGCCGCCCCACACGGTCCAGTAGCCGGTGGGAATCTTCACGCCGCGCATGGCGGTTTCAGCCTCGGCCACAAAGGAGCCCAGGTCGCGCCCGCGCACATTGGCACTCACCACGATGCGGCGCTTGCCGTCCTCACGGCTCACCTGGTTGGGGCCGGGTGCAATGTCCAGCGTGGCCACCTCGCCCAGCGGAATGAAGCTGGTGCGCAGGCCTTCGCCGCCAGCGCCCTTGGGCAGCGCCACCGGCAGGCGCTTGATGGCTTCCAGGTCGGTGCGCAGGTTCTCGGGCAGCCGCACGATGATGTCGAAGCGCCGGTCGCCGTCGAACAGCGTGCCCGCCTCGCGCCCGCCCACCGCGATGGACACCGCGTCCTGCACGTCGCCCACGTTCAAGCCGTAGCGTGCGGTCTTCTGGCGGTCGATGTTCACGGTGAGCATCGGCAGGCCGGTCGTCTGCTCGACCTTCACCTCGGCCGCGCCGGGCACCTTGCCGAGCGCTTCGGAGACTTCGGCTGCCGTCTTGTTCAGCACGTCCATGTCGTCGCCGAAGATCTTCACGGCCACGTCGCTGCGCACGCCCGAAATGAGCTCGTTGAAGCGCAGCTGAATGGGCTGCGAGAACTCGTAGTTGTTGCCCGGCAGCTTCTCCACCTCTTCCTGCACGGCCGCGAGCAGCTCGGCGCGCGTGCGGCGCGACGCACCTTCGAGCGCGGGCCATTCGCTTTCGGGCTTGAGCATGATGTAGCCGTCGGAGATGTTCGGCGGCATCGGGTCCGACGCAATCTCGGCCGTGCCGGTGCGCGCGAACACCCGTTCGATTTCAGGAAACTTGGCCTTCAGCGTGCTTTCGAGTTGCTTCTGCATCTCGACCGACTGCGTGAGGCTGGTGCCCGGAATGCGCAGCGCCTGAATGGCGAAGTCGCCCTCGCTCAGGCTGGGCACAAACTCCGTGCCCAGGCGCGTGGCCAGCAGGCCCGACAGCACCACGGCCACCACCGCGGTGGTGATGACCAGCGCCTTGGCCTGCATCACACGCGCCAGCAGCGGCTCGTAGCCGCGCTTGGCCCACACCATGAGCCGGTTCTCTTTCTCGCTGACCTTGTCGCCGATGAACAGCGCCACGGCCGCGGGAATGAAGGTGATCGACAGAATCATCGCGCCCAGCAGCGCAATCACCACGGTGAAGGCCATCGGGTGGAACAGCTTGCCCTCCACACCCGTGAGCGCAAAGATCGGCAGGTACACGATCATGATGATCAGCTGGCCGAACAGCAGCGGGCGGCGCGCCTCCTGCGAGGCTGCGAACACCTCATGAAAGCGCTCGCTGCGCGTGAGCGGCCGACCATGCTTCGCTTGCGCATGGGCGAGGCGCCGCACGCAGTTCTCCACGATCACCACCGCCCCGTCGATGATGATGCCGAAGTCCAGCGCGCCCAGGCTCATGAGGTTGGCGCTGATCTTCTGGTTCACCATGCCGGTGAAGGTGAACAGCATCGACAGCGGAATCACCAGCGCGGTGATCAGCGCCGCGCGAATGTTGCCGAGGAACAGGAACAGCACGGCAATGACCAGCACCGCGCCCTCGAACAGGTTCTTCTTCACCGTAGCAATGGCCTTGTCGACCAGCACCGTGCGGTCGTACACCGTCACCGCCTTCACGCCCGCGGGCAACGTGCGGTTGATCTCCTGCATCTTCTTGTCGACCGCCTGCGACACGGTGCGGCTGTTCTCGCCGATGAGCATGAACACCGTGCCCAGCACCACCTCGCGCCCGTTGTCCGTGGCCGCGCCGGTGCGCAGTTCCTTGCCGATGCCGACCTCGGCCACGTCCTGCACGCGCAGCGGAATGCCTCCTGCGTTGCCCAGAATGACGTTGCCGATGTCCTCGGCCGACTTCACCTGCCCCGGCGCGCGAATGAGGTACTGCTCGCCGCGCTTCTCGATGTAGCCCGCGCCCACGTTGGCGTTGTTGCGCTCCAGCGCGGTGACCAGGTCGGTCATGCTCAGGCCGTGCGCCAGCAGCTTGGCGGGGTCGGGCGCAATCTGAAACTCCTTGGCGTAGCCGCCAATGGAGTTGATCTCGGTCACGCCCGCCACGTTGCGCAACTGCGGCTTGATGATCCAGTCCTGTACCTCACGCAGGTCGGTCGGCGAATACGGTTTGCCGTCGGCCTTCTTCGCGCCGTCCTCCGCCTCCACGGTCCACAGGTAGATCTCGCCCAGGCCGGTCGAGATGGGGCCGATCACCGGCGAGATGCCGCTGGGCATGCCCTCGCGCGCCGACTGAATGCGCTCGTTGACAAGCTGGCGCGCAAAGTAGATGTCGGTGCCGTCCTTGAAGATCACCGTCACCTGCGAGAGGCCGTAGCGCGAGAGCGAGCGCGTCTGCTGCAGGCCGGGCAGGCCCGCCATGACGGTCTCGATGGGATAGGTCACGCGCTGCTCGGTCTCCAGCGGGGAGTAGCCGGGCGTGGCGGTGTTGATCTGCACCTGCACGTTGGTGATGTCGGGCACGGCGTCGATGGGCAGCTTCTGGTAGCTGAAGACACCGAGCGCGGCCATGCCCAGCACGGCCAGCAGAACCAGCCAGCGCTGCGCGATGGAGAAGCCGATGATGCGTTCGAACATGCGGGCCTCTTCAGTGGGTGTGCGTGGCAGAGCTCTTGCCCTGCTGCGACTTCACGACGAAGCTGCCGCTCGCGGCGTGGCTGGCGCCGGGCGCAAGGCCACCGACGATCTCCACGCGCTGGCCGTCGCTGCGCCCGGTCTGCACGTGCTGGGGCACAAAGCCGCCGGGCACGCGCAGGAACACGGTGGGCTTGTCTTCCACCGTTTGAATCGCCTCGGCCGACACGGTCACGGGCGCTTGCGTTTCGGAGGCCACCAGCTCGACGTTCACGAACAGCCCCGGGCGCCAGATGCCCTGCGGGTTGGTCAGCGTGACGCGGGCTGTGGCGGTGCGCGTTTGCGCGCCGATGAGCGAGCCCACGTAAGACACCTTGCCCGTGGCCGTCTGATCGAACGCGCTGGAGCGGATGGTCACCGGCTCGCCGATGCGCACCAGGTTCAGGTTGTTGGCGGCCACGCTGATCTCGGCCCACACGCTCGACAGGTCTGAAATGGTGAACACGTTGACGTCTTCCTTCACCGCCTCGCCCAGCGCAATGTGCTTCTCGACCACCATGCCGTCGAACGGCGCGCACAGCTCGTAGCGGCCGAGCGCGGCGGAGCCGGGCGTGGCGCCCAGCGCCAGCAGCTTCTGGTTGGCGTTGGCCACCTCGATCTGCGCCTCCTGCATGGCCTGCTGGGCCTGCAGGTAGTCCTGCTGGGCGGAGATTTTTTCTTCCCACAGCTTCTTTTCGCGCTCGTGGGTGGTGCGGGCCAGCGCGAGCCGGCGCTGCGCGGACTGCAGCGCGCTGCGCTGCTCCGACAGCGACGGGCTCGACAGCACCGCCAGCACCTGGCCACGCTTGACCTGCTGGCCCAGGTTGGCCGACACACTGTCGACCACGCCCGCCACGCGCGGCACCACATGGGCCGTGCGGTCTTCGTTGAACTTGATTTCTCCGGGCAGCTGCAGCGACAGCTTGATGCGCGCGGTACCGGCGCTTTCGATGGCGATGTCGGCGGCCTTGACCTGAGCGTCGGTGAAGGCGATTTTTTCTTCCTTCTTGTCCTTACCTTCCTTGTGTTCCTCGTGTTGCTTGTTCTCGGCGGATGCGTTCTTTCCTTCGTCCTTGCCCGCAGTCTTGTCTTCCCCGTGGTGCTCCTTGTCGCCATGACCGGCGGCCTCGCCGTGGCTGTGGTCGTGGTCCTTCGCTTCTGGCTTGGCTTCTGGCTTGCCGCCCTCCTTCGCATGGGCGTCGCCCTCTTCATGGTGCTCACCGTCGCCGTGGCCGGCCGCTTCGGAATGGCCCGCGGCCTCCGGCTTGGCCGGCGCGGCGCGAAGAATCAGCGCGCCCGCGCCGAGCCCCATCAGAAGGACCACCGCGATGGCGATCCACTGCTTCTTGCCCACGCGCTCGGCGAGGGGTGTGCGTTCTTGTGCGTTCATGGTGTGGGGTGTTCCTTGTCAGCGCGCGACGGATGTAGCGAGCGGTGTGTCGTCGTTCTGGCGGCCCAGCAGGCGGTCGAGGTCGCCGGCGGCGCGGTGCGCGTCGGCCAGCGCCAGCAGGTACTGCGCACGCACCTGGAACAGCGTGCGTTGCGCATCCAGTGCCTCCAGAAAGCTGAACTTGCCCAGCTCGAAGCCCTTGGTCGCGGCCTTGTAGGCGCTTTCGGCGCCCGGCAGCGCGTCGCGCTGCAGCGTCTCGGCAGTGGCCCGCGCGGCGCCCAGGCGCTCGGTGGCCTGCGCCACGTCGGTGCCCAGTTGCAGCTCGGCCGCGGCCAGGTCGTCGCGCGCTTTTTCCTCGCGGCTCAGCGCCTCGGCCACGTTGCCGCGGTTGGTGTCGAAGATGGGCAATGGAATCGACAGGCCCACCACCACCTGGTTGCGCCGGCCGCCGCCCGTGTCGCCCTCGGCGGAAGGCACGCGCTTGGCGCCGAGCGACACGGTGATGTCGGGCATGCGCTTGGCCTGCTCCAGGTCGGACAGCGCCTGGCGCCGCTCGACCTCCAGCCGCGCCTGCCGCAGCACGGGCGCGGCGGCCAGACGACTCTGCATGTCTTGCATGCCCTGGGCCGACACCATGGCCGGCAGCCGGTCGACCGCGCCCTCCACCTGCGTGAAACGTGGCGCTGGGTTGCCCCACTGCGCGGTCAGGTGCTGGCGTGCCGTGCGCAGCGTGCCTTCGGCCTGCAGCAGCTCGACGCGAATGCCGGCCTCGGCCACGCGCGCTTTGGTTTCTTCCAGCGGCGACACCTTGCCGGCCGCCACGCGGTTGGCCGCGGCACGGGTGGCCGTCTGCGCCAGGCCCACCGAGTCCTGCGCCAGGCGCAGGCGCTCCTGCGCGGTCAGCACCTCGAAGAAGGCCGTGACGGTGGCCGCGCGCACCTCGGCGCGGCGCGCGTCCAGTGCCGACGCGGCCTGGTCGCGCGCGCGCTCCGCCGCCGTCACCCGCGCCGCGCGCTTGCCGCCGAGCTCGATGGGCTGGCTCAGTTGCAGCGTGGTGGTGCGGTTGTCACGGCGCAGGTCTTCCACCTGCGCGTCGAGCGTGGGGTTGGGCCAGGCACCGGCCTGCACGATGGCGGCCTCGGTGGCGTCCTGCTCGCGCGACGCGGCAAACAGGCTGGGGTTGGCCTGCAGCGCCATCGCTACGGCGGCCTGCAGGTTCAGCGGGCCGGCGGGCTCCAGCGTGCGGGTGGCTGCGCGGGTGGCCGCACGGGCAGAGGCAGACTGAAGCCCGGCACGCGAAATCTGTGAATCTTGGGAAAAGGCAGGGGGCGCCGCCATGGCCAAAACGGCCAGCGGCACGAAGAGCGTGCGCATCGAATTCTCCTGGGTTGCAAAACAACGGACGGACGAATTCGGCGAGAGCTCAGCTGATGATGAAGATCAGAAGGTGGGTTGGGTTCTCTCGCCGAATCAGAGGGCGAGAGACCAGTCGGGGCGCACCGGAACGTCGGCAATGTGCGAGGCGAAGCGTTCTGCCGGCGTCATGCGCGGCGCCTGGGCCACGGGGGCCAGGGCGGATGCGGGCTCGGTGGCGGCGTCGGCATGCTGTGCCCAGCCTGCATGGCAGACCGCGCAGTCGCCGACCACGGCGTTGGGCTGGGTGCTGGCGTTTTTCTGCGCGCCCTCGCCGCTGTGGCTGCGGTCCGTGCCACGGCCTTCGCTGTCGTGGTGGCCCCAGTGCTCGGGCTGCGTGTCGCGCTCGTGCTGGCAGTACGCCGATGCCGCGGCCCAGCTCAGCTGGAGCGGCAAGAGAGCAAGCAGAAAGATGAGGAGCCAGCGGCGCATGAGGCAAAAAGTATATCGACGGCGTGTGAGCGGGCTTCGAGCAAAGCCCCGCCGAATGGCCTGCCATTTGCAGGCCCGGCGCAATGTATGACACCGGAGAGCGCATTTGTCCGTCGATAGGATTACTAAATCGTAACCGGCGTAGTGAAAGAGCTTCGTTAACATCCTCGTATGCGAATTCTTGTCATTGAAGATGAGCCCAAACTCGGCGATTACCTCAAGAAGGGACTCGAAGAGAACGGTTACGTGGTGGATGTCGCCCGCGACGGCATCGAAGGCAAGTACCTTGCGACCGAGGGCGACTACGCCTTGGTGCTGCTGGACGTGATGCTCCCCGGCATCGACGGCTTTGCCGTGCTGCAGGCCATCCGGCGCACGAAAAACGTGCCCGTGCTGGTGCTCACCGCGCGCGACAAGGTCGAAGACCGCGTGCAGGGGCTGCAGCAGGGCGCGGACGACTACCTCGTCAAGCCCTTCTCGTTTTCCGAACTGCTGGCCCGTGTGCAGGCCTTGCTGCGCCGTGGCAAGCCGCAGGAGTCGACCCAGCTGCGGCTGGCCGACCTGGAGGTCGACCTCATCAGCCGCAAGTGCGCGCGCAACCGCACGCGGCTCGACCTCACGGCCAAGGAGTTCACGCTGCTGGTGGTGCTGCTGCGCCGGCGCGGCCAGATTCTGTCGCGCACCACGCTCGCCGAGCAGGTGTGGGACATGAACTTCGACAGCGACACCAACGTGGTCGAAGTGGCCATCCGCCGCCTGCGCAGCAAGCTGGACGACCCGTTCGACGTGAAGCTGCTGCACACCGTGCGCGGCATGGGCTACGTGCTCGAAGACCGCTCCTGGGCATGACCCTGCGGCCGCGCCGGCAGTCGCTGCAGCAGCGCCTGTCTCTGTGGTTCGCCGCGCAGGCGCTGTTCGGCCTGAGCGTGGTGTGCCTGGGCGTGTACCTGGTCACGGCCTGGAGCTTCGGCCAGAAGCAGCAGGACGAGCTCGACCAGAAGGTGGTGCTGGTGCAGCACCTGCTGCAGGAGGCCGAAAAAGGCGGCGACCTGCAGTTTCTGCAACACAAGCTGAACGACTTTTTCTCCATGCAGGACGAGGTGTCGCTGACCATCTCGCATGCGGGCCGCGAACTGTTCCAGTCCACCCCCGCCCCGGGCCCGCACTGGATACTGCGCAACCTCGAGGTGCCGTGGACGCAGGCCGGCAAGACCACGCCGCTGTCGGTGCAGCTGGGCGTGAACATGACGCAGGAGGAGCGCCTGCTGCAACGCCTGGCCTGGACGCTGCTGGGCGCTGTGGCGCTGGGCACCGCGCTGGTTTCGCTCACCGGCATGTGGCTGGTGCGGCGCGGCCTGCGCCCGCTGAAAGTGCTGGCCGAGCGCACCGCGGCCATGGCCCCCGACAAGGACAACCCGCCCATCGACGCCATGGCCTTCGCCGAAGAGCTGCGCCCCTGGGTCACGCAATTCAACGCCCTGCTGCTGCGCGTGCAGCGCGCCTACGTGCAGCTGGAGTCCTTCAATGCCGACGTGGCGCATGAGCTGCGCACGCCGCTGGCCAATTTGCTGGGCTCCACCGAGCTGGCGCTCACCCGCCCGCGCAGCAATGAAGAGCTGCAGACCGTGCTGGCCTCCAACCTGGAGGAGATAGCGCGGCTGTCGGGCATCGTCACCGACATGCTGTTTCTCTCGCAGGCCGAGCGCGGCGGTGCGATGCGCACGCGGGCCGCTACGCACCTGGCGGCGCAGGCGGTCGACGTCATCGACTTCTATGACGCCACGCTTGAAGAAGCCGGCCTGCGCGCCGAGGTGCGCGGCGACGCCACGGCCGACGTGGACGCCGCGCTGATCCGGCGCGCCCTGTTCAACCTGCTGGGCAATGCGATCCGTTTTGCAACGCCCGCATCGGCAATTCGCATCGAGGTGGCCGTGGACGGCCCGGGCGAGGTCAGTGTGGCGGTGGTCAACCAGGGCGAGCCGATCGACCCCGCCGCCCTGCCCCGGCTGTTCGAGCGCTTCTACCGCGCCGCGCAGGCGCGCGACGGCTCCACGCGGCACCACGGGCTGGGCCTGTCGATCGTGGAGGCGATTGCGCGCATGCACGGCGGGCGCGTGTTCGCGTCGAGCCAGGGCGGCGAAACGCGCATCGGGTTCACGGTGCGGCGGGGCGGTTGAGCTCTGCGGGCTGTTCGGTAACTGCAACGGCCTTTCGGCCGATGAACAGGTTGATCAACGGCCCGGTCATCGCGGTGGTCACCAGCGCCATCACCAGCAGCATGGTGAACAGCTCGGGGCCGATCAGCCCCGCGTCCAGCCCGATCTTCATGACGATGAGCTCCATCAGCCCGCGAGCGTTCATCAGCGAGCCCGTGGCCAGGCTGTCGCGCCAGCCGTAGCCCGCCATGCGCGCGCCAATGGCGCCGCCCGCTATCTTGCCGAAGGCCGCCACGCCCAGAATGAGCAGCATGGCGCCCACGCCCGCACCCGAAAACGCATTGGCCGTGGTGCCCAGCCCCGCCAGCGCAAAGAACAGCGGCATCAGCACGACGATGGAAATCGGCTCGATGCGCTCGGTGAGCGACTTCAGCAGCCGGTCGTCGCGCGGCAGGCAGGCACCGAACAGAAAGGCGCCGAACACCGCATGCAGGTGCAGCCATTCGGTGGCCAGCGAGGTGGCGAGCAACCCGATCATCAGGGCCGCCATGAGCGTGATCGACGGTTCGCCCTCGGGCGCCTTGGTGCGCAGCAGCCAGGCGAAGGCCGGCTTCACGGCCAGGAACAGCACGCACAGCACCACCACCATGCCCAGCGTGGTCTTCAGCAGCCCCTGGTAGCCCTCCCCGGCACCGACCATCGCGACCACGAAGGCCAACAGAATCCAGGCGAACACATCGACCACCGCGGCCGCGCCCAGCGACAGCTGGCCGAAGGGCGTGCGCGTCATGCCGCGGTCTTTCAGGATGCGCGCCATCACCGGGAACGCGGTGATCGACAGCGCCGCCGCAATGAACAGCGCGAACGGCCAGAAGCCCACGCCCGCCGGCGCCAGCGACGGATGCAGCGCGGGCGCAATCGCGATGCCCAACGCGGCCGGCACCAAGATGCTGAGCACCCCCACATACCCAGCCGAGCGCAACTGCTCGCGCACGCCCTGCGAGGCACGCAGCTCCAGCCCGACCACGAACATGAACAGCACCAGCCCCAGCGTCGACAGCGAGGAGAGCCCTTGCAGCGACTCCTTGGAGAACAGCTGCGCATGCAGTGCCGGGAACAGCGCGCCCATCACCACCGGCCCGAGCATCAGCCCGGCCGCCATCTCGCCGACCACGCTGGGCTGGCCCACGTAACGCAGCACCCAGCCGCACAGGCGCGCGGTGGAGAGGATGACGATGAGTTGCAGCAGGAGGGAGGTGGCGGACATCGGGGGGCCTGGCGGCAGGATGAAAACCGGCCGATGTTAGTTGGAGCCTGTGCTCGCGGCCCGCGCGGCGTTGTTCAGCTCGGCCTGTTCGCGTGCTGTTCCAGCTGCGTGCGGCTCAGCAGCTCGATGCTGCGGTAGCGCACCCGCAGCGTGCCGTCTTCCTCCCACAGCTTCAGTTGCCGGTTCACGCTCTGGCGCGACACGCCGAGCATGAACGACAGGTCTTCCTGCGACACGCCCAGCAGCGTGCCGCCCCCGCCTCCGTCCTCGCCATTGCCCGGCGCCTGGCCGTGCGCGTCCAGCGTGAGCAGGCGGTGCGCGAGCCGCACGGGCAGCGGCATCAATATCACGTCGTCGATCCAAGCCAGCGCCTGGCGCAGCCGCATGCACACCAGCCGCGTGAAGGCCATGTGCACATCGGGGTGCTCGGCCACCAGCCGGTGGAAGTCCGCCGCCGACACCACGGCCATTTCGGTGGTGTCGACCGCGCAGGTGTCATAGACCCGCTCCAGCCCCACCAGCAGCGACACCTCGCCGAACCAGTGGCCAGGCTCCAGCATGGCGATGACCGCCTCGCGCCCGCCCGGTGCCACCACGCTCACCCGCAGCGAGCCGCCCACCACGCCGAACAGCGCATCGGGCGCCGAGCCCTTGCTAAACAGCGATTCGCCACGCGCCAGCGTGCGCCGGTGCGCCACCGCGAGCAGGCGCTGCTGCACGTCGTCGGCCAGGCGCATGTCGCTGTTGTGCACGGGCGAGCGCGGTGCGTTCGATGCCGGGAGGCTCGATGGCGTGGGCGTGGGCGTGGGCGTATGCGCGGGTTTGGGCGTGGGCGTGCGTGGCATCGCGGGTTTGTCCGTAGCGGCAATTGCCAACAC
Source organism: Variovorax sp. H27-G14 (assembly GCF_046156345.1). NCBI lineage: Bacteria > Pseudomonadati > Pseudomonadota > Betaproteobacteria > Burkholderiales > Comamonadaceae > Variovorax > Variovorax sp. H27-G14. The sequence continues at coordinate 44,864 of NZ_JAYLVN010000031.1, read as the reverse complement.
CGGACAGTCTTGTTTCGGGGGCGTGCCGATAGTACGCAGCAAGCCCGGCGCGGCGCATGCGCAGCAACCCGGAGCCCTGTCATTCCCTGTCACATGGAGCACACCCCGATGAACGCACACACCGAACTTCAAGCCCGCCGCGAGCGCCTCGTGCTCGACCATTTCGCCGACGAGACCCGCCAGGACTTCGACGCCGTGCTCGGCACCTTTCCGCACCCACACTACGAGCTGATTCCCAGCGGCGAGGTGCACGACGGCATGGCCGACGTGCGCCAGTACTACGCCGACACGCGCCGCGCCTTTCCGGACCAGCGCCACGAGATCATCCAGCTGCGGCATGCCGACGATTCGGTGATCGTTGAGTTCTGGCTGCTCGGCACGCACCGCGGCCCGTTGAAGGGCATTGCGCCCACGGGCAACAGCTTTCGCTGCCGCATGAACGCCTTCTTCATCTTCGAGGGCGAACGGCTGGTGTGCGAGCGCGTGTACTTCGACACGCTGACGATGCTGCGGCAGTTGCTGGTCGGCGTGCCCGCGGCGCATGTCGCGGCGCTGGTGGGCAGTCTGCTGGGGCAGCCGGTACCGGTACCTGAACCGGCACCCGCCCACCCCAGCGAAGCCGCCACGGCATGAGCGCGTTACGCCACGACGCGCTCGCAGGCCGTCACGCCATCGTGACGGGCGGTGCGCGCGGCATCGGTCTGGCGGTTGCGCGGCGCTGTCTGGCGGCGGGCGCCAGCGTTGCGCTGTGGGATGTCGATGCGCCGGTGCTGCGCGAGGCACAGCAAGCATTGGCCGCACTCGGCACGGTGACGGCCGAGGTGGTGGATGTGCGCGACGAAGCGCAGATTGCCCGCGCCGCTTCTCGCTCGCAGGAGCGTTTTGGCGGCATCGACGTTCTTGTGAACAACGCGGGGGTGTTGGGGCCGACGGTGCCGGCGTGGGAGCACACACCTTCGCAGTGGCGCAGCGTGCTGGACATCAACCTCACTGGTGCGTGGTTGTGTTGTCGTGCGGTGGTGCCGTTGATGTTGGCTCGGCGGCGCGGGCGCATCGTGAACATGGCCTCGGTGGCGGGCAAGGAGGGCAATGGACTCAACGCGGCTTATTCGGTGTCGAAGGCGGGGCTGATTGCGCTGACCAAGTCACTCGGAAAGGAGCTGGCGTCGTCGGGCGTGTTGGTGAACTGCATCACGCCTTCTGCGGCGGATACCGATGTTTTTGCGGCCGTGCCTGTGGAGCATCGCGATCAGTTGCGCACTGTGCTGCTTTCTCGCGTGCCGATGGGGCGGTTCGTGGAGGTCGATGAAGTGGCTGCCATGGCTGTTTGGCTTGCTTCTGATGACTGCTCTTTCAGTACGGGCGCGGTGTTTGATATTTCTGGTGGGCGGTCTGTTTATTGAGCTTTTGCCGTCTGTTCAGGGCGTGTGCACAGGGCGTCGGGTGCTCCCCTCCGCGAATGTCCCCCGGGCTTCGCCCTCCTCCTTTATTTCGCTGCGGGGAGCACCCGACGCCCTGTGCACCTGGACACGCTCGTGGTGTTCCGCTGATCAACCACTGCTCTGAACTCGCTCACGTCGATGGGGTGCCTTGCGCAGCGAAATAAAGGAGGAGCGAAGCGGGGGACATTCGCGGAGCAAGGCACCCCGTCGGCGTGAGCGTCGCCCTGAACAACGACAGCTCAAGAACAACGACAGCCCCAGAACAACAACAGCAAGAAAACCCGAAGACCAAAGCTTCCCATTCCAAGGACATGCGCATGACAAGAGACCCCGACCCCACAGGCTTCGCCCAGCTGACAGATTTCGACGGCGCACGGTCCGCCGCCATGCCGCAGGACCGACTCAGCGCAATTCGCAACGGTGCCCAGGGGCTGCGTGAACGACTGCTCGACGCCCCACCCGTGCGCTTTGCGCGCAGCTTCAATTTGCTGCGCATTCCGTACCCCGCGTGGTTCGCTTTCACCGGCGTGTACTCGCAGCAACTGCTCAAGCCGCACATGGTGCATCTGCTGGCGCGCACCACGCTGATTCAGTACGACGACTTCGAAGGCCGCCTGCGCACCCTGCTGTTCACACCGGCCGACTTCGAGGCCGGCAATGAAACGCCCTACTTCAAACGCCTGAGCGAACAGACGCCCAAGTTCCTGCACAAGACCATCGCGCCGGTCTACCAGACCGTGCCGCAGGCACTCGCAAGCTGCGGCGTGGCGCCCGGGCAGGTCGACTACATCACCTACGACCACCTGCACACACAGGACGTGCGCCGCTGGCTCGGCAGCACCGGTGCGCCCGGCCTGCTGCCCAACGCCAAGCTGCTGGTGCACCGACAGGAACTGGCCAACGTGCAAGGGCTGCTGCCGGTGCAGGCCGAGTGGTATTGCCCGCATGGTCTGGACGGCGTGGCAGCCGAGCGCGTGGTGGCTTTCGACGGCAGCGTCCAGCTGGGCCGCGGGCTGGCGCTGGTGCACACGCCAGGGCACACCGAAGGCAACCATTCGCTGGTCTACCGCGCGCCCGACGGCCTGCGCGTGAGCAGCGAGAACGGCGTGTCCACCGACAGCTGGTCACCGCTGCTGTCGCGCCACAACGGCATTCGGCGCTACGCGCAAGCCACGGGCGCCGAGGTGATCCTGAACGGCAACACGCAAGAAAGCAGCAACGACCAGTACCTGTCGATGGTGCTGGAGAAAACGCTCGCGGGCACCTCGGCCGCGCACGGCTTCAGCAACGTGGTGCCCTCCAGCGAATGCTCGCCGCACTGGCTGTTTCCGGGCGCACCCACCAGCCACCTGTGGGGCGAAACGGTGTTCGGCACACCCACCCTCGCCTGAACCTCATGACAACAACAGGAGACGAACGATGAACACCGCCACGCTGGACAACGCCAGTCCGCGCCCGCCGGCCTCTGTCGCAGGCCATGAAGACGCAGCGCTCTTTCGCAAGATCACCTGGCGGCTGATGCCGCTGCTGTGCGCCTGCTACGTGCTGAACTATCTGGACCGCACCAACGTCGGCTATGCGCAGTTGCAGATGAAGGAGCAGCTGGGCTTCAGCGACGCGGTGTTCGGGCTGGGCGCGGGCATTTTCTTCATCGGCTATGCGGTGTTCGAGATTCCGAGCAACCTGATGCTCGCCAGGATCGGCGTGCGCGCCACGCTGCTGCGCATCATGGGCCTGTGGGGGCTCGCGTCGGCGGCCATGATATTTGCCACCACGCCCACGCACTTCTACGTGCTGCGCTTTCTGATCGGCGTGTTCGAGGCCGGCTTTGCGCCGGGCGTGCTGTTCTACCTGACGCTGTGGTTTCCGTCGCACCGGCGCGCGCAGGCCACGGCGCTTTTCTTCATGGCCTTTGGCGCGGCGCCCATCGTGGCCGGGCCGATCGCCGGGCTCACCATGACCTACCTGGACGGCGCGATGTCGCTGCGCGGCTGGCAATGGCTGTTCCTGCTCGAAGGGGTGCCGAGCGTGCTGCTGGGCATTGCGGCGTTCCGTTGGCTGTCCAACAGCCCGGCGCAGGCACCGTGGCTCTCCGCCGCCGAAAAGCAGCGCGTGGCGCGCCTGCTGGCCGAAGACCAGGCTGCGCACGGCGCCGCCGAGCGCCACACCTTTGGCGCGGCCATGCGCGACGGCCGGGTGTGGCTGATCGGGTTCATGTCGTTCCTGATCATTCTGGGCATCTACGCGCTCTCGTTCTGGCAGCCGACCATCCTGAAGTCGATGGGGCTCAGCGTGCTGCAGATCGGTTTCTATGCGGTCGTTCCGGCGGTGGCGGGCATCGCGGCCAACATCGTGGTGGGGCGCCGGTCCGACCGGCGCAAGGAGCGCCGCTGGCACTTTGCGCTGAGCGCGGTGGTGGGCGCGGCCGGGCTGGCGCTCACCACGCTGTTCATGCACAACGCCTTGGCCGCCGTGCTGTGCCTGGCGCTGGCGTCGATGGGCATCTCCGCCGCGTTCACCGTGCTGTGGTCGGTGCCGGGCACCTTCATGTCCAAGAGCGCGGCGGCCGCGGGCATTGCGCTCATCAGCACCATCGGCGGCAGTGCGGGGCTGGTGGCGCCGATGATGGTCGGCGCGCTGAAGACGCTGACGGGCGGCTTCACGGCCAGCCTGTATGTGCTGAGCGGGGCGCTGGTGCTGTCGGCATTGCTCATGCTTGTGGCCATGCCGGCCAGCGCGCTCGGCCGAACTCCGCGGCACTGAGCCGCGCCAGGCACCGATCGCGCCCCATCGCGGGGGGCCCGGCACGGGGCCTGCGGTCCATTTCGGTGCACACGCCTTGCATACCAGTTGGCACAGAAGCTGCTGGTATGCAGGACCATGGCCATCTCCGCATCCGAAATCAGTGCACGCATCGTTGAAGCGGTGATGGCGCAAAAGCTCGCGCCGGGTTCGCGCCTGGGCGAGCAGCAGCTGGCCATGCTGTTCGACTGCAGCCGCACCATCGTGCGCGAAGCCCTCACGCGGCTGGCGGCGCGCGGCATCGTCACGGTGAGCGCGCGGCGCGGCTGGTTCGTCATCGAGCCTTCGCAGGACGAGGCGCGTGAAGCCTTCGAGGCGCGCCGCGTCATCGAGCTGGGCCTCATCCGCAGTGCAGGCAGCACCGGAAAGATCGAAAAAACCGCCCTGCGCCAATTGAAGGCGCACCTTCAGCGTGAAAAAGCCGCACTGAAAGAAAGCGACGTCGGCAACCGCAGCTTTCTGCTGGGCGACTTTCATGTGTGCCTGGCCGAGTGCCTGGGCAACACGCTGCTGGCCGACACGCTGCGCGACTACACGGCGCGCACCACGCTCATCGCCATGCTCTACCAGTCCACGCACGACGCGGTGCAGTCGTGCGAAGACCATGTGCAGATCGTCGCGGCGCTGGAGCGTGGCGACCATGCCGCGGCCGAGGCCTTGATGGGCGCGCACATCGGCACGGTGCAGTCGGCCCTGCGCGTGCAGGCCCCCACCGACCCGCTGGCGCAGTTGCGCGACGCGCTGGCGCCGCTACACAACACCGCCGCCACCGCCAAGCCGGCAACCAAAGCCAAGGGCCGCAAGGCCGCCGCATCCACCGACCCCGATTCCGATTCCGATTCTTCGACTTACCTAGGAGCCCTGCTATGACCTTCTCTCTGTCCAAACGCCACCTCGCCCTCGCAGTGGCCTCCATCGCCATGCTGGCCGCCACCGGCGCCGCCCAGGCCCAGAACGCGCTCGACAACGTGCTCAAGGCCAAGACCATCAAGATCGCCGTGCCCACCGACTACCCGCCCTACGGCTCGGTCGACAGGAACATGAAGCCGCAGGGCCTGGACGTGGAAATGGCCGAGCTCATCGCTGCCAAGCTGGGCGTGAAGATCGAGCTGGTGCCCGTCACCAGCGCCAACCGCATTCCGTACCTGCAGACCAAGAAGGCCGACCTGGTGATTTCCACGCTCGGCAAGAACGCGGAGCGCGAGAAGGTGATCGACTTTTCTTCGGCCTACGCGCCCTTCTTCCAGGCCGTGTTCGCGGCCAAGAGCCTGAACATCAAGACCTTTGCCGACATGGGCGGCAAGAGCGTGGCCGTGACCCGCGGCGCCATGGAAGACCAGGAGCTTGCCAAGGTCGCGCCCACCACGCTGGACTACAAGCGCTTCGAGGACAACAACGCCACCATCGCCGCCTTCGTGGCGGGCCAGACGCAAACACTGGCCGCCAGCGCCGCCGTGGCCGGCGACATGATGCAGAAGAACCCGCAGCTCAATGCCGAATACAAGCTGCTGCTCAAAGACAGCCCCTGCTTCGTCGGCATCGCCAAGGGCGAGGACAAGCTGAAGGCCAAGGTGAACGAGATCATTGCCGCCGCGCGCAAGGACGGCACCATCGACGCCATGTCCAAGAAGTGGCTCGGCCGCCCCGCCGGCGACCTGCCGGTCTGATCGACTGACGCGGCCATGAACATCGAATTCGACTTTGGTGCGGTTCTGTCGGAATGGCCGCTGCTGCTGCGCGGCGTGGCGTGGACCATCGGCCTCACGGCCGTGGGCACCGTGCTGGGCATGACCGTGGGCACCTTCTGCGCGTGGGCGCGCTCGGCCGGCCCGCGCTGGCTGCGGTTGGTGGTGGGCACGTATGTGGAGCTGATCCGCAACACGCCGTTCATCGTGCAGCTGTTCTTCATCTTCTTCGGGCTGCCAGCTGCGGGCGTGAAGCTCTCGCCGGAGGTGGCCTCGGTGATTGCCATGGTGATGAACCTGGGCGCCTATTCCACCGAGATCATTCGCGCCGGCATCGAGGCCACGCCCAAGGGGCAGATCGAGGCCGCCGTGAGCCTGGCGCTGAGCAAGGCGCAGGTGTTCCTGCGCGTGGTGCTGCCCCCGGCACTGAAGAAGGTGTGGCCCGCCATGGTGAGCCAGATCGTCATCGTCATGCTGGGCTCGGCGGTGTGCGGGCAGATTTCGACCGAGGAGCTGAGCTACGCGGCCAACCTCATCCAAAGCCGCAACTTCCGCGCCTTCGAGGCTTTCATCATCGCCACGCTGATCTACCTGGCGCTGTCGGTCGCACTGCGCCGGCTGCTCGACTGGGCGGGGCCGAAGTTCTTCTTTGGCCGCTGAGCGAACACAGGAGCCTTGTCTCACCATGACCGACTTTTCTCTCTGGGACATTCTGCGCAACCTGCTGCTGGCGCTGCGATGGACCGTCGTGCTCTCTCTCATCGCCTTTGTAGGCGGCGGCATCGTGGGCGGCCTGCTGCTGTTTCTGCGGCTGCGCGGCGGCAAGTTCGCGAACCGGGCCGTGAGCGTTTATGTGCAGCTGTTTCAGGGCACGCCGCTGCTGATGCAGCTGTTCCTTGCCTACTTCGGCATTGCGCTGTTCGGCATCGACGTGTCGGCGTGGACCGCGGCCAGCGTGGCGCTCACGCTGTACACCAGCGCCTTTCTTGCCGAGATCTGGCGCGGCTGCGTGGCCTCCATTCCCAAGGGCCAGTGGGAGGCCTCGGGCAGCCTGGCGCTGAGCTTCGGCGAGCAGATGCGCCACGTCATCCTGCCGCAGGCCGTCAACATTGCGATTGCGCCCACGGTCGGCTTCTTGGTGCAGGTGATCAAGGGCACGGCGCTGGCGTCGGTGATCGGCTTTGTGGAGCTCACCAAGGCCGGCAGCATGATTTCGAACGCCACCTTCAAGCCCTTCGTGGTGTTCAGCTGCGTGGCCCTGCTTTATTTCGTGCTGTGCTTTCCCGTGAGCCTGTACGCCAAGACCCTCGAGAGGAAAACCCATGGCCGCCGTGCTTGAACCCCAACAGCCCGCCACGTCGGTGGGCGCCCCCATCGTGCGCATCACTGCGCTGCGCAAGTCCTACGGCACCAACGAGGTGCTCAAGGGCATCGACCTGGACGTGAAGCGCGGCGAGGTGATCGCCATCATCGGCAAGAGCGGCTCGGGCAAGAGCACGCTGCTGCGTTGCATCAACGGGCTCGAGGTGTTTCAGGAAGGCTCGCTCACCGTCGACGGCAAACCGCTGCTGCACGAAAGCGCCATGGCCATGCGCGAGCTGCGCCAGCGCGTGGGCATGATCTTTCAGAGCTTCAACCTGTTCCCCCACCTCACGGTGGGCAAGAACGTGATGCTCGCGCCCACGCTGGTGAAGAAGCGCGGCGGCCTGGAAGCCGCCTCGCAGGCGCGCAAGCTGCTCACGCGCGTGGGGCTGGAAGAAAAGTTCGACGCCATGCCGGAGCAGCTGTCGGGCGGCCAGCAGCAGCGTGTGGCCATTGCGCGCGCACTGGCCATGGAGCCGGCGGTGCTGCTGTGCGACGAGATCACCTCGGCGCTCGACCCCGAGCTGGTGGGTGAGGTGCTGCGCGTGGTGGAGTCGCTGGCCGACGAGGGCATGACGCTGTTGATGGTCACGCACGAGATGAGCTTTGCGCGCAAGGTCAGCGACCGCGTGATCTTCATGCACCAGGGCCGCGTGCACGAGATGGGTCCGCCGGCGGAGCTGTTCGGCAATCCGCAGACGGCGGAGCTGAAGCAGTTCTTGTCGTCGCTGCATGACTGACGGCGCAGGGGAAGGCGAGAGAGTGGGCTATCCTCGGCCCATGGCTTGCCTGCACACCGCGTTGATTATTCGCACCATCTCCAAGATGGTGGGTTAGCGCGCGGTTCCACAAGTTCACGCCATACGACCCGCCCCACGAGGCGGGTTTTTCGTTTCCTGGGGTTCTTTTCTTTCAACCCGACTTCAGGAGAAACGACATGACCGCCCCACACACGCCAGTGCTTCACATGGTCTGCGGCAAGATCGGCGCCGGCAAATCGACGCTCACGCGCCAGCTTGCCGCGGCGCCCGCGACGGTGCTGATCAGCGAGGACGCATGGCTGGACGCGCTGTACCCGGACGAGATCCACGAACTGCCTGACTACGTGCGCTGTTCGGGCCGACTGAAGCAGGCCATGTCGGACCATGTGGTGGCCTTGCTGAGGGCGGGCGTGTCGGTGGTGCTCGACTTTCCGTCCAACACTGTGAGCAGTCGACGATGGATGCGTAGCCTCTTCGAAGCGGCCGGCGTGGCGCACACGTTGCACTTTCTGGACGTGCCAGACGCGGTCTGCAAGGCGCGCCTGCACGCACGCAATGCAAGCGGTACGCACCCTTTCGAGACGACGGAGGCTGAGTTCGAGCTGATCACCGCGCACTTTGTTGCGCCGTCTGAAGCGGAGGGCTTCGATGTGGTGCTGTACGGGTGAGCTTTTCTGCTGATTTGGGGAGCGCTGCTGTTCAGGGCGGCGCTCACGCCGACGGGGTGCTCCCCTCCGCGAATGTCCCCCGGCCTGCGGCCTCCTCCTTTATTTCGCTGCGGGGAGCACCCCATCGACGTGAGCGAGTTCAGTGCTCTGGTTGATCACCCGCACACCCACAGCGTGGTCGTTGCTCGAAGCACTGGTTGATCAGCGAGCACCAGCAGCGTGTCCAGGTGCACAGGGCGTCGGGTGCTCCCCGCAGCGAAATAAAGGAGGAGCGAAGCGGGGGACATTCGCGGAGGGGAGTACCCGGCGGCCTGTGCACACGCCCTGAAAAAAGGGCCAAAAACGTCGCCCCGCTATCCTCACCAACGATGCAGATCCAACAAGCCCACCCCTCAGAAACCGCCACAGTCGCAGCCGTATTGAACGAAGCCGCCCAGTGGATCGCCGCCGAAGGCCGCCCGCTCTGGTCCCCGGCCGACATTGCGCCCGAGCGTATTCAGAAAGACACCGACACCGGCAACTACTTCATCGCACGCACGAACGGTGAAGTAGCGGGTGTCGTGCGGCTAGACCTCGAAGACCCGTATTTCTGGCCCGAGATCGAAAGCGGCACGTCGCTCTATGTGCACAAGCTCGCGGTGCGCCGCGCATGGTCCGGCCACGGCGTGCCGGCACTGCTGCTGGACTTCGCACGCGAGCGCGCACGCAGCCTCGGCCGCTCGTTCGTGCGGCTGGACTGCGTGGCCGACCGCGCGCCACTGCGCGCGCTGTACGAGCGCCACGGCTTCTTGCTGCACAGCGTGGTGCACAAGGGCGAACGCGGCTTTGCGCGCTTCGAGCTGGCGGTTGCGCCGCTCGCGACCTGATCCGCTCACCCGCACCACGCCATGCAATTCAAGTGGATGGAAGACTTCATCGTGCTGGCACAAACGCGCAGCTTCACGCGCGCGGCCGAACTGCGCCACGTGACACACCCCGCCTTCGGTCGGCGCATTCGCGCGCTGGAGTCGTGGGCCGGCACGGCGCTGGTCGAGCGCGGCAGCTCGCCGGTGGCGCTGACGCCGGCCGGCGAGAGCTTTCTGGAAAACGCCAGCCAGATGGTGCGCGGCGTGGAGAGCTCGCGCGAGGAAATGCACAGCGTGGCCGGGCGCGAAGCACGCACCGTCACGCTGGTCACCGGCCGCACGCTGGCGCGCACGGTGATGGCCGACTGGCTGGTGCGGCTGCAACCGCTGCTGCGCGGCGGCGAGGTGCGCGTGCTGACCGGCGCGCTGGCCGAGACGGTGCGCATGCTGGAGCACAACGAGGTCGACTTCTCGCTGATCTTTCATCACTCGGCGCTCACCTTCCGGCTCGACGGGCGGCAGTTTTCGCACGTGACGGTGGCCTCCGACAAGCTGGTGCCGGTGTCGCGTGCCGACGCCCAGGGCCGCGCGGCCCACAGTTTCGACGCGCCGGGCGACGTGCCGTTTCTCTCCTACGTGCGCACGCTGGCCATGGGCCGGCTGGTGGAAGACCTGCTCGCCAACAACCCGCAGGCGCCGCGCCTGAAGCGCCACATCGAATGCGACTCGGCCGACGCGCTGTACGAATACGTGCTGCGCGGACTGGGCGTGGCCTGGCTGCCGTGGTCGATGGTGCAGGCCGACTGCAAGGCCGGCCGCCTGGTGACCACGGGCGGGCGGCGCATGGAGGTGCGCTTCGAGGTGCGCCTGTACCGACCCAAGCGCCGTCTCGGCCCGCTGGCCGAAGACGTGTGGCGCGCGATGGCGACGCGGTAGCCGGGTAGTCTGGTAGCCGGACACACCACTGCGCCGGGCCCAATCGGCACCACTTCGTGCCAGCTTGGCACCACGAAGCAGCCGGCCGCTTCGCAGAATCCGCGGGTTCACTTCACAAAACCCGAGGCCACGATGCGTCTTCTCCGTGCTTTCCCTTCCCGCCTTGCGCTGGCCCTGTGCGGCCTTGCCGCCTCGGCCTTCGTCCCCTCCATCGCCTTTGCAGACACCTACCCCAGCAAGCCGATCACGCTGATGGTCGGCTACCCGCCGGGCGGCTCGACCGACCTGACCGGCCGCGCGCTGGGCGTGGAGCTGTCGCACCGCCTGGGCGTGCCGGTGATCATCGACAACATCGGCGGTGCCGGCGGCGTCATCGGCGCGCAGAAGGTGGCCAATGCGGCGCCCGACGGCTACACGCTGCTGCTGGGCGCCAACAACGAGGTCGCCATCAGCAAGCTGGTGAACGCCAGCGTGCGCTACGAGCAGAAAGACTTCACGCCCATCGGCCTCGTCGCCTCGCAGCCGCTGGTGCTGGTGGCGGCGCCGGCCGCGGGCGTGAAGAACGCGGGCGAGCTGCTGGCGCTGCTGAAGAAGAACCCGGGCAAGTACAGCTATGGCAGCTCGGGCGTCGGCACCTCGCTGCACCTGGCCGGCGAAATGCTCAAGCAGCAGGGCGGCGTGGCCATGACGCATGTGCCCTACCGCGGCGTGGCGCCGCTCACCAACGACCTGCTGGGCGGCAACATCGACTTCGGCATGTTCGTGCTGTCCAGCGCGCTGCCCTACATCCGCAGCGGCAAGATGGTGGCGCTGGGCACCACCGAGGCCAGGCGCTCCGCCATCACGCCCGACCTGCCCGCGCTGGGCGAAACCCCGGCGCTGCAGCGCATGGACATCGGCGTGTGGTTCGCGCTGATGGGCCCGGCCAAGCTGCCCGAGCCGGTGCTGGCGCGGCTGAAGAAGGCGCTGGACGAGACCCTGCAATCGCCCGACTTCCGCAAGAAGATGGAGGCCACCAGCTCGGTCGTCCCACTGGCGCCGTTGGACATCGACCGGTTCCTGGTCACCGAAACCGCCAAATACCGGAACATCGTGCAATTCGCCAACATCAAGGAATGAGCTTGTCCGCTTCCACTTTCGAACTCACCGCGCCCGACATGTCGGCCTGGCGCGCCGGCAATACCGGCACCGAAGGCGTCTGGCATTTCGCCTCCGGGCAGCCCGGCCACCACGTGATGATTTCCGCGCTGGTGCACGGCAACGAGATCTGCGGCGCCTGGGCGCTGAAGGGCCTGCTGGAGGCGGGCGTGCGCCCGCAGCGCGGCAGCCTCACGCTGGCGCTGTGCAACCTGGAGGCCTTCGACAGCTTCGACCCGGCCGACGCCGACGCCTCGCGTTTCACCGACGAAGACCTCAACCGCCAGTGGTCGGCCGACCGCCTGGAGGCCGGCGGCACCCGAGAGCGGCGCCGCGCGCTGGCGCTGCAGCCGCACGTGGCGCAGGCCGACTGGCTGCTCGACCTGCATTCGATGCACGAGCACTCCGCCCCGCTCACGCTCACCGGCATGCACCCGCGCAACCTGGCGCTGGCGCGTGCGCTGCGCAGCCCCGAGCACATCGTGATCGACGCAGGCCACAAGGACGGCGTGCGCATGCGCGACTTCGGCCGCTTCGGCGCGCCCGATGCCGACCCGTCCACCGACGCGCTGGCGCTGCTGGTCGAATGCGGCTTTCATGGCGACCCCGACAGCCGCACCGTGGCGCAGGACCAGTGCGCGCGCTTTCTGCGCGCGGCCGGCACGCTGGACGACGCGGCCATTGCGCAGGCGCTGCCGGGTTGGCTGCAACCCGACGCGCCGCGCCAATGGGCGCTGGACGTCACCGGCCCGGTGGTCGCGCGCAGCGAAGACTTTCGCTTTGCCAAGCACTTCACCGGCCTTGAGGTGATTGCGCAGGCCGGTACCGTCATCGGCTGGAACGACGGCGAGCCCGTGGCCACGCCGTATGACGACTGCGTGCTGGTGATGCCTTCCACGCGCCAGGCCAAGCCGGGCGTGACGGTGGTGCGCTATGCGCGCCGCCGGCCGCTCTGACCGAGCAGGCGACCGTTCGGTGGCCCGCGCGTGGCGCCTCGCGCCGGTGACGCATGGCGCGTTTGTCTGACCAGGGTGCCGCCTGAGTTCTGCTAGTTTCTTGCGCTGGTGAAAACACAGGCTCAGGCAAGCAGAAGGCGGCGCGCATGGTCAACGCAACATCGACAACGGGGTATCCCTTCCTCACGGGCGGCGGGGAAATGGCCGGGCTGATCGCCGCTTTCGACTGGGGCGGCACCGGTGTCGGGCCGCTGGAAAACTGGCCCGGCCACATGCGCAGCGCGGTCTCCATGATGCTCAGGTCGGACCTGGCCATGGCCACGCTGTGGGGCGAAGCGGGCGTGCTGATCTACAACGACGCGTACGCCGCGTTCTCCGGCGTGCGGCACCCGCAGCTGCTGGGCATGGGCGTGCGCCAAGCCTGGGAGGAAGCCACCGACTTCAACGACAACGTGATGAAGGTCGGCCTGGCCGGCGGCACGCTCAGCTACCAGGACCTGGAATTTCTGCTCAACCGCCGTGGCGCGGCCGAGCAGGTGTGGATCAACCTCGACTATTCGCCGCTGCTGGACGACAGCGGCACGCCGGTGGGCGTGTGGGCATTGGTGGTCGACACCACGGCCAAGGTGCAGGCGGAGCGCCGCCTGCAGGACGACCGCCAGCGCTTTGCCCAGCTGTTCGAGCAGGCGCCCAGCTTCATGACCATGCTGGAGGGGCCCGAACACCGCGTGGTGCTGGCCAACCCCGCCTACCTGCGGCTGGTGGGCAACCGCCCGCTGATCGGCCTGCCCGTGGCCGAGGCGCTGCCGGACGCGGCGGCGCAGGGCTACGTCGCGCTGCTGGACAACGTGTATCGCAGCGGCCAGGCCCTCACGGCGCGCGCCGCGCGGTACGACGTGCAGGTCGAACACTCGCCGGTGCGCGAGCGCTATGTCGACTTCGTGTTCCAGCCCATCCGCGACACGCGCGGCGCGGTGTCGGGCATCTTCGTGGAGGGTGTCGACGTCACCGAACGCATGACGGCCGAGGCCCGGCGCGAGGCGCTCGCCGGCTTCACCGAGCGGCTGCCGACGCTGCAGAGCACGCATGACTTGGCCCAGGCCGCGGCCGAAATTCTGGGCGCCACGCTGAACGTGAGCCGCGCGGGCTACGGCACCGTCGACCCCGACAACGAAACCCTGCACGTGGAGCGCGACTGGACCGCCCCGGGCTGCGCATCGCTGGCCGGCATGCTGAAGCTGCGCGACTTCGGCTCGTTCGTCGACAGCCTCAAGCAGGACGAGCCGGTGCTGATCGCCGACGTGCGGCTGGACCCCCGCACGCGCAGCGCCGCGCCCGCGCTGGAAGCCCTGCACGCCCGTGCCTTCCTCAACGTGCCGTTGATGGAGCAAGGCCGGCTGGTGGCGGTGCTGTTTCTTAACCATGCGCAGGTGCGCGCCTGGACGCCCGAGGAGGCCGCCTTCGTGCGCGAAATTGCAGGCCGCACCCGCACCGCGGCGGAGCGCGTGCGCAGCGAGGCCGCGCTGCGCGAAGCCAACGAGTCGCTCGAACGCAAGGTGGCGCAGCGCACGCAGGAGCTGATGGAGGTGGAGGCCAAGTTCCGCCAGTCGCAAAAGATGGAGGCCATCGGCCAGCTCACCGGCGGCATTGCGCACGACTTCAACAACCTGCTGGGCGGCATGAGCACCAGCCTGCAGGTGCTGGAAAAGCGCCTGCAGATGCAGAAGTTCGACAACGTGACGCGCTACATCGGCATGGCGCAGGAGTCGGTGCGCCGCGCCGCCTCGCTCACGCAGCGCCTGCTGGCCTTCTCGCGCCGCCAGACGCTCGACCCCAAGCCGACCGACGTGAACCGCCTGATTGGCGGCATCGAGGAGATGGTGCGCCGCACGGTGGGACCGTCGGTGGTGGTGGAGGTGGTGGGCGCCGGCGGCCTGTGGCTCACGCAGGTGGACGCCTCGCAGCTGGAGAACGCGGTGCTCAACCTGTGCATCAATGCGCGCGACGCCATGTCGCCCCACGGCGGGCGCCTGACCATCGAGACCGCCAACAAGTGGCTGGACGACCGCGCCGCCACCGAGCGCGAACTGCCGCCGGGCCAGTACATCTCGGTGTGCGTCACCGACACCGGCGCCGGCATGACGCCCGAGGTGGCGGCACGCGCCTTCGACCCCTTCTTCACCACCAAGCCCATGGGGCAAGGCACGGGGCTGGGGCTGTCGATGGTGTACGGCTTTGTGCGGCAGTCGGGCGGCCAGGTGCGCATCTATTCGGAGCCGGGCGAAGGCACCACCATGTGCCTGTACCTGCCGCGCTTCATCGGCGAGGCCGAGCAAGACGCGCCGCCGATGCTGCCGGTGGCCGACCACCGCGGCGAAGGCGAGGTGGTGCTGGTGGTGGAAGACGAAGCCACCATTCGCGCGATAGTGGCCGAGGAGCTGGAAGACGCCGGCTACCGCGTCATTTCCGTGGGCGACGGCGCCGCCGCGCTGCGCGTGCTGCGGTCGCAAGACACCATCGACCTGCTGCTGACCGACGTGGGCCTGCCCGGTGGGCTGAACGGGCGCCAGGTGGCCGACGCGGCCCGCGTGAGCCGCCCCCAACTGAAGGTGCTGTTCATCACCGGCTATGCGGAAAACGCGGCGGTGGGCAACGGCCTGCTCGAATACGGCATGGAAGTGATCACCAAGCCCTTCGACGTGGCCGCGCTCACGGCCAAGGTGCAGGAGATGATCGAACGCTGACCCCCCAGGGCCGCGCCGTCGCCGGAAACACACCCGGCTGTGGCAAGCTCGCCAACCGTATGAACATTCGCCCTGCCCTCTCTTCGCTCTCCCCTTCCCGGCGCCGGGTGCTGCGCGCGCTGCTCGGGGTTACTGCCCTGCAGGTGCCTTTTGCGGCACTGGCCGGCTTCAACTTCTTCACCAGCGAATACACCGCCACCCGCGACGAGCTGCAGGCGCAGATTGCCAAGCGCTTTCCGGTGGCCGAGCGCTATGCGGAGATCTTCATGGTCGGCCTGCGTGACCCGCAACTGGCGCTGAACGCCCAGACCAACCGCGCGGCCATCACCGCCACGCTGACCATTGCAAGCCCCTTGCTGGCGGCCTCGCCGGTGCAGGGGCTGGTGTCGGTCAGCAGTGCGCTGAAGTACGACGCCGCCACGCGCGCGCTGCGGCTGGACCAGCCCAAGGCCGAGCGGCTGACGCTGGAGGGCGTGGAAGGCCGAGACGCCGAACGGCTGGAGCGCGTGGGCGCGCTGGTGGCGCAGGAGCTGCTGCAGGGCCAGATGCTGCGCAGCTTCACGGCCGACGAGCTGACGGTGGGGCGCAAGACCTACGAAATTGGCGACATCACGGTGCAGGACAACGGGATCAAGGTGCAACTCAAATGACAAGCGCTCGCTCCGGGCTCGCTCCCTTCGCTTTTGCCTTTGCCGCTGCCGTGCTCATGGCCGGTTGTGCTTCCATCGCGCCCACGGCCAAGCTGCATTTCGACCTGGAAGCCCACCGCGGCGGCCGCGGGCTGGCGCCCGAGAACACGCTCGCCGCGTTCAACAACGCCATCGACCTGGGTGTGAACACGCTGGAGCTGGACATCGGCCTCACCGCCGACGGCGTGGTGGTGATCTCGCACGACACCTCGCTCAACCCCGACCACACGCGCGACGCCGGCGGCAACTGGCTTGCGCCGAAAAGCGGCGCGGCCATTCGCACGCTCACGCTGGCGCAGCTGCAGACCTACGACGTGGGCCGGCTGAACCCGTCGAGCAACTACGGCAAGCAGTTTGCGCTGCAGCAGCCGCGCGACGGCGAGCGCATTCCCACGCTGGCCGCCCTGTTCGCACAGGTGCAGGCCCGCGGCGCCAATGCAGCCACGGTGCGTTTCAACATCGAGACCAAGGTCGACCCGACCAAGCCAAATGAGACCGCCGCGCCCGAGCCGATGGTGCGCGCGCTGCTGGCCGAGATCGACAAGGCCGGCATGGCCGACCGCGTGACCGTGCAGAGCTTCGACTGGCGCACGCTGGCGCTGGTCGGCCAGCTTGCGCCGCAACTGCCGCGCGCCTACCTCACAACACCGCGCACCCTGAAGGACAGCCGCTGGACGGCCGGGCTGGAGGCGGGCAGCTTCGCGTCGGTGCCGCAGATGGTGAAAGCCGCGTCTGCTTCTGCTCCTGCTTCCGGCAAGGCACCCGCCCCGGTCACCTGGTCGCCGGCCTATGCCGACCTGACGCCCGCCGTCATCAAGGAAGCGCAGAAGCTCGGCATGAAGGTGCTGCCGTGGACCGTGAACGAGCGCGCCGACATGCTGCGGTTGATGGACGCGGGCGCGGACGGCATCATCACCGACTACCCCGACGTGCTGCGCGACCTGATGCGCGAGCGCGAACTGTCGCTGCCGCCACCCGGAAAGAACACGCCATGAGCACCGCCACGCAGCAACTCGACACCATCGCGCGCCAACTTGCCGCGCTGCGCGAGGGGGCTGATTCGGCGGGGTCGGTCACCACGCTGTCGAACGACGCACGCGCCAGCACCGAGCTGCTGGCCGCCCTGCCCCCACGCTATACCGAGGTGCTGCTGAACCTGCTCGATCGGCTGGAGTCGAGCGCGCTGTTCAGCGAGGAGAGCTGCTCCTTCAGCCAGAAAGACCTGCTCGACAACCTGCAGGTGTGGGCGGACAAGGCCCGCACGCAGTTGGTGTCTTAGCACCCGCGTCTATCATCCGGCCCCATGCGCACCCTGCTGCTCGCCCTCATGATCGCCCTGCTGCCCATCCGCGGCTGGCTGGGCGACGCGATGGCGGTGGAGATGGCGCGGCATTCGCTGCCGGCGGCTGCAACCGCAACGTCGGCTTCCATGGCCGGCGCGGCCAGCGAAGCCCATTGCCATGAAGCCATGGCCTCCGGCGACGAGGCCGGCATGCAGATGGCCATGTCCATGGCCATGACCATGGACATGGGCAGCACCGATCACGCATCCCATGACAGCGGCGGCAGCGGCGGCGGCGACCACCAGGGTTGCGGCACCTGCACCGCTTGCCAGGTCTGCCACACGGTCGCCCTGGGCGGCCTGCCCTTGATCGACACCGTGCACGGCGCGCCCCAGGCGCCGCCGGCCGCACATGCCAGCCGCTTCGCCAGCGCAGAGCCCGCCCAGGGCCTGAAGCCACCCATTTCCTGATCTCCCTGCCCGTGGTCCGTCCGCAGTGAGCCTCTACAGGCTTGCGGCGCTGGTCGTATTGCTCATGGAGATCGAGCGTGAACCCCTTTTTTGGCTGGCCATTGGCCGGCATCCGTCGCTGTTCAAAACATGGCGGCATGCGTACGAATGACGCGCGCAACCCCGCTTTTTCATTCACCAGATCGGCAGCCGCGCTGACCGCCGCGGCGGTGCTGGCCGGCTGCGCCAGCCTGTCGCCGGACGGCGGCAGCGCCGACGTGCAGGCGCTGGTCGGCGCCAACCCGCTCTTGGCGGGCGCCGCCGCCCAGCGCGCGCCGGACGCGGCGTCGCAGCAGCGGGTCGAAGAATTGCTCGCCCAGCCGCTCGATGCCGAAGCCGCCGTGCGCATCGCGCTGCTCAACAGCCCGCGCGTGCAGGAGGCCTTTGCCACGCTGCAGCTCAGCGACGCCGACCGCGTGCAGGCGGCGAGCCTGCCGAACCCGGTTTTCGCCTTCAGCCGGCTCACCGAGGGCAGCCAGCGAGAGATCGACCGCCTGCTGAGCTTCAACGTGGTGGGCCTGCTCGCGCTGCCCTGGCAGGCGCGCTGGGCCGGCCAGCGGCATGAGGCGGCCAAGCTGCAGGCTGCGCAGAGCGTGCTGCTGCTGGCCGCCGACACCCGCCGCGCGTGGGTGCGTGCCGTGGCCGCGCAGCAGAGCGTGGTGTACCTGCGAGACGCCAAGGAGGCTGCCGAAGCCGGTGCCGAGCTAGCGCACCGCATGGTCCAGGTCGGCAACTGGAGCGCGCTGCAGCGCACGCGCGAGCAGTTGCTGCTGGCCGACGCGGCGGCGCAGTTGGCGCGTGCCGAGCAGTCGGCCGTGGCTTCACGCGAACAGCTCAACCGGCTGCTGGGCCTCAGCGGCAAGAGTGCCGCCACCTGCACCCTGCCCGACCGCCTGCCCCCGCTCCCCAAGGCCGTGCCCGAGCTCGGCGACGTGCAGGCGCTGGCGTTGCGCGACCGGCTGGACGTGCGTTCGGCGCAGGCCCAGAACACGGCCGTGGCCGGTTCGCTGGGACTCACGCGCGCGACCAGCGTGGTCAACGCGATGGAGTTGGGTGTGGTTCGTAACAGCAAGTTCGACACCGGTGCGGACAGTTCCCGCAGCACGCAGCGCGGCTTCGAGCTCGACCTGCCGATTCCGATTTTCGACTGGGGCCAGGCCCGCAACGCAAGGGCGCAGGCGCTGTACCTGCAGTCGGCAGCGCGTGTGCGCGACGTGGGGGTGTTGGCGGCCAGCGAGGCGCGTGAAGCCTGGCAGGGCTGGAACACGGCCTATGCCATAGCGCGTCGTTACCGCGACGAGGTGTTGCCGTTGCGCAAGCAGGTGAACGAGGAGATGGTGCTGCGCTACAACGGGATGCTCGCGAGTGTGTGGGAGCTGCTGGGCGAGACGCGCGCCAGCATGTTGATGGTGAATGCGGGCATCGAGGCGCAGCGTGATTTCTGGCTGGCGGACACCGATCTGCAGCTGGTGCTCACGGGCAGTTCACCTGGGGGCATGACGGCGCTGCAGGCTGGTGCTCTCGGTGACTCCGCCACTACGGGAGGGCACTGAGATGACGACTTCTTTCTCTGTGCTTTTTGAGCGTCGCCATTCGGGGCTCGCTCAGGAGGGCGGGGTACCTTGCTCCGCGAATGTCCCCCGGGCTTCGCCCTCCTCCTTTATTTCGCTGCGCAAGGCACCCCACCCTCCTGCGCGTTATTCGGAGCAGTCGTTGATCAGCGGAACACCAGCAGCGTGCCCTGGTGCACAGGGCGTCGGGTGCTCCCCGCAGCGAAATAAAGGAGGAGCCGAAGGCGGGGGACATTCGCGGAGGGGAGTACCCGGCGGCCTGTGCACGCGCCCTGAACAACAGCGCCCAGAACAACAGCGCCATGAACAACAGCGCCATGAACAACAGAGCCCTGACCAGCAAGCCCAAGAACACAAACACGAAGAGACCCTGAAATGAACCGCCGCAACTTCTTCGCAGGCGCCGCGACAGCAGCCGCCGCAACAGCCGTCAGCCGAGCGACCATGGCCGCCCTCCCCGAACCCGTCTCCCGACAAGAGACAGCAACGGCCCCCCCGCTCATGCCGCCCAACGGCCGCCCCTACAACCCCGTCGTCACCCTCAACGGCTGGACCCTCCCCTGGCGCATGAACGCTGGCGTGAAAGAGTTTCATCTGGTCGCCGAACCCGTCGTGCGCGAAATGGCGCCCGGCTTCAAGGTCAACATGTGGGGCTACAACGGCCAGTCGCCCGGCCCGACCATCGAAGTGGTCGAAGGCGACCGCGTGCGCATCTTCGTCACCAACCGCCTGCCCGAACACACCACAGTGCACTGGCACGGCCAACGCCTGCCCAACGGCATGGACGGCGTCGGCGGCATCACGCAGCCGCACATTCCGCCGGGCAAAACCTTCGTCTACGAGTTCACCGCGCGCCGGCCCGGCACCTTCATGTACCACCCGCACGCCGACGAAATGGTGCAGATGGCCATGGGAATGATGGGCTTCTGGGTGACCCACCCGAAAGAAAAACATCCGCTCATCGACACCGTGCAACGCGACTTCTGCTTTCTGCTCGGCAGCTTCGACGTGGAACCCGGCAGCGCCACGCCCAAGGTCAACACCATGACCGACTTCAACATCTGGAGCTTCAACAGCCGCGTGTTCCCGGCCATCGACACGCTCAACGTGCGCCAGGGCGACCGCGTGCGCATTCGCGTGGGCAACCTCACCATGACCAACCACCCCATTCACATCCACGGCCATGAGTTCGAGGTGACCGGCACCGACGGCGGCCCCGTGCCGCGCACCGCGCGCTGGCCAGAGGTGTCGGTCGACGTGGCGGTGGGCCAGATGCGGCAGATGGAGTTCATTGCCGACGAAGAAGGCGACTGGTCCCTGCACTGCCACAAGGCACACCACACCATGGGCCCGATGGGCCACGAGGTGCCCACCATGATCGGCGTCGACCACAAGGGCGTGGTCGAAAAAATCAGAAAGCTCGTGCCCGACTACATGGTGATGGGCGACAAGGGCATGGCCGACATGGGCGGCATGGAAATGCCCATTCCCGACAACACCCTGCCCATGATGACCGGCACCGGCCCCTTCGGCCCCGCCGAGATGGGCGGCATGTTCACGCTGCTGAAAGTGCGGCGCGACCAGAAGCCCGGCGACTACCGCGACCCCGGCTGGTTCAAGCACCCGGCAGGAACGGTAGCGCGCGAGGTGCCGAACGCCGAGGGCGCCAACGTGCCGGCGGCCACGCGCAACGCGCCCGCACCGTCCACGGCAGACCGCACCGACGCCACCGTGCGCAAGCCCTCCGGGCATGGCGCCCACAACCACTGAACCCACCACTGAACCCAACACCGACCCCACCACGGACACCTATCAAGGAGCACATCGACATGCAAAGAAGAACCCTGCTGACGCTGGCCGCCGGCCTGCCCGTCAGCGCTTTCACACCCCTGGCCCTGGCCGCCGCGCCGATGGTCGAAATCTGGAAGGACCCGAGTTGCGGCTGCTGCCAGGACTGGGTGAAGCACCTCAACCAAAACGGCTTTGCCACGCGCGTGCACGACGAAGGCAACAGCGCCGCGCGCACCCGCCTGGGCATGCCGGCCAAGCTGGGCTCGTGCCACACCGGCGTGGTGGGCGGCTATGCCCTGGAGGGCCACGTGCCCGCGCGCGAAGTGCAGCGCCTGCTCAAGGAAAAGCCCAAGGCGGTGGGCCTCGCGGTGCCGGGCATGCCGGTGGGCTCGCCCGGCATGGATGGCCCGGCCTACGGCGACCAGCGCGACCCGTACGACGTGCTGCTGGTGCTGGCCGACGGCAGCACGCGCGTCTATCAAAGCTACCGATGAACCGACCTGCAACCCGACACATGAAACCCGCCATGAAAAAACTCGCTGTTTCCCTTGCCACCGCACTCTCCACCGCCCTGCTGGCAACCGCCGCCTTCGCCCAGGCCGCGCTGCCGTCCGTCGAAGGCGAGGTCCGCAAGGTGGACACCGACGCCAAGAAAATCACCCTGAAGCACGGCGACATTCCCAACCTCGACATGAGCGGCATGACCATGGTCTTCCGCGTGAAAGACCCGGCGTTTCTTGCGCGGGTGAAGCCGGGCGACAAGGTGCAGTTCACGGCGGACAAGGTCGACGGTGCGCTGACGGTGATTTCGATCGCGCCGGCGAACTGACGTGGCGCAGCCCATCGCACCCGCGCCGATCACCGCCTCGTGGCGGCGCGTGTCGGCCACCGAGAAACTTCTTGCAACCGTCACACCACGAACCGCGCAGGGTGCGGTCCCATAATCTGCCGCCATGTCCGCCCCCACTCCTTCCTCGCACCCTTCTCCTTCCCCGGCTTCTGACGCCGGCTCCATCACCGACGTCGCCGGCATCGAAGTCGGCCACTTCTCCGACACCCGCCGCCCCACAGGCTGCACCGTGGTCATGGCCCGCGACGGTGCCGTGGGCGGGGTGGACGTGCGCGGCGCGGCGCCCGGTACGCGCGAGACCGACCTGCTCGCGCCCGGCAACCTGGTGCAGCACGTTCACGCCGTGATGCTCGCGGGCGGCAGCGCCTGGGGCCTGGCGGCGGCCGAAGGCGCGATGCGCTGGATGGAAGAGCGCGGCATCGGCATGGACGTGCGCTTTGGCACCCTGCCCATCGTGCCCGCGGCCGTGCTGTTCGACCTGCCGATGGGCGACGCGCGCATTCGCCCCGACGCCGCCGCGGGCTACGCGGCCTGCGAGGCCGCCAGCACCGCGGCGCCCGCCGAAGGCAATGTGGGCGCGGGCGCCGGCGCGCTCGTGGGCAAGCTCTTTGGCGTGCACCGGGCGATGAAGGGCGGCGTGGGCACGGCGTCGGTCACGGTCGGCGGGGTCACGGTGGGCGCGCTGATTGCAGTCAACTCATTGGGCGACGTGATCGACCACAACACCGGCCAGCCCGTGGCCGGCGCGCGCACCGAAGACGGCACCGCGCTGCTGGACACGCGCCGTGCACTGCTGCGCGGCGAGCTGCCCAAGCCGCTGCTCGCGGGCACCAACACCACCATCGGCGTGATCGCCACCGACGCGGTGCTGACCAAGGTGCAAGCCAACCGGCTGGCCACCGTGGCGCACGACGGCCTGGCGCGCGCCATCAACCCGGTGCACACCATGAGCGACGGCGACACCCTCTTTGCGCTGGCCACCGGCCGCGTGCCGCTAGAAGGCAATGCGCCCGGCATGACGGTGCTGAGCACCATGGCGGCCGAGGCGGTGGCCATTGCCACGCTGCGCGCGGTGCATGCGGCGCGCACGGTGTCGGTGGGCGAGCTGCACATTCCGTGCGTGGCCGACCTTGGCGCGCCGCGCGGCTGAAAGCACACACCATGGCCATGCCCAAGACACTCAAGCTGATCCTGCTGTCGATCCGGGACCTGATTGCCTCGGCCGGGCCGATCGTGTTCATCGTCATCGGCCTGCTGATTGCGGCTTACTGGTACCTGCAGCCGCAGCCGCCCAAGCACGTGACGCTGGCCACCGGCCCCACGGGCAGCGCCTACGCGCAGTTTGGCAAGCGCTACGCGGAGGCGCTGAAGCACACCGGCATCGAGGTCGAGCTGAAGCCCACCTCGGGCTCCACCGAGAACCTGGAGCTGCTGCGCAACGGCGGCGCCGACGTGGGCTTTGTGCGCGGCGGCAGCGCCGACCCCAAGGCCGACGAAGAGGCCGGCCTCAACTCGCTGGGCAGCCTGTTCTACGAACCCATCTGGCTGTTCTACCGCGCCGACACGGCGCAGAAGATCGACCGCAAGACCGGCACGCTGGGCTCGCTCACGCAACTGCGCGGCCTGCGCGTGAACGTCGACCTGCAGGGCAGCGGGCTGCCGGAAATCATGGAGCGCCTGTTCAAGGCCAACAAGCTCGGCCCCGACGACCTGCTGCTGTCCAACCTGGAGCAGGGCGCGGCCGTGGGCGCGCTGGAGGCCGGGCTGCTCGACGTGATCGTGCTGTCGTCGGCACCGCAGTCGCCGCAGGTGCAGCGCCTGCTGCGCTCGGACGACATCAAGCTGATGGACTTTGGCCAGGCCGACGCCTACTCGCGGCGCTTTCCGTTTCTGTCGGCCGTGACGCTGCCGCGCGGCGTGGTCGACTTGTCCAAAGACCTGCCGCCGCACGACGTGACGCTGCTCGCGGCCACCACCTCGCTGCTGTCGCGCGAAGAAACCCACCCTGCCCTGCGCCAGCTGTTCGCGGAAACAGCGCAGACGGTGCACAGCGGCGCGGGCTGGTTCAACCGGGCGCGTGACTTTCCGAACACGCGCACCAGCGAACTGCCGGTGAGCCCCGAGGGCGACCGCGCCATCAACGGCACGCCGCCGGTGTGGAAGCGCTACATGCCGTTCTGGGCCAGCAACCTCATCGAGCGCATGTGGCTGGTGCTGGGCGGCCTGCTGGTGCTGATGCTGCCGCTGAGCCGCGTGGTGCCGCCGCTGTACCAGTTCCGCGTGCGCCGGCGGGTGTTCCGCTGGTACGCGCGGCTGCGCGACATCGAGGCCAAGGTCGATGCCGGAACCGAGGTGAAGCAAAGCGAGCAGAAGGCCCTGCTGGACGACCTCGACCAGCTCGACCGCACGGTCAACAAGGTGGCGGTGCCGCTGTCGTATGCGGACGAGCTCTACGCGCTGCGCAACAACATCTATGCGGTGCGCAAGCGGGTGCTGGCGCGCAACGCGCCCGCGGGCAACAGCGAACCGGTGAACGCAGCCAACGATGCGGCGTGACGACCCGCCGCCCGCCCTGCATGCGCTGATCGATTTCGCGGACCCGCACGGCGGTGCGCAGCGGCTGCGCCTGGCTTTCGGCGCGCCGTCTGTGGTGCTGGCGGCGCACACGGCGGCCGAGGTCAAGCCCGTGCTCGAGGCCGTGGAAGCGGCTTCGCGTAAAGGCCGGTGGTGCGTCGGCTATCTGCGCTATGAAGCGGCTGCGGCTTTCGATGCGGCCTTCACGGTGCATGCGAACGGCGATGGGCCGCTGGCCTGGTTCGGCGTGCACGACGAGGCGCTGCCTTGGCCGCAGGCACCGGCCGCTTCGCAGCAGCCGCCCTCGCTCGACTGGCAAGCCACGCTCTCGCGCGCCGAGTTCGATGGGCAGGTGCAAGCCATTCACCACGCCATTGCGAACGGCGAGCTCTACCAGCTCAACTACACGGCCGCGCTGAAAGCTGGCTTCCATGGCGACGCGCAGGCCCTGTTCCTTGCGCTGCAAAGGGCACAACCCGGCGGCTACACCGCCTTCATCGACAGCGGCCAGGAGCAGGTGCTGTCGGTGTCGCCCGAGCTCTTCTTCGACTGGCACGGCGAGCAGGTGCTCACGCGCCCCATGAAGGGCACCGCGCCGCGCGGCGCAACGCCGGCCGAAGACGAAGCGCTGGCACAGCGGCTGCGCACCGTGCCCAAGGAGCGTGCGGAGAACGTGATGATCGTGGACCTGATCCGCAACGACCTCTCGCGCATTGCCCAGCCCTTCTCGGTGCGCGTGCCGCGCCTGTTCCATACCGAGGCGCTGCCCACCGTGTGGCAGATGACGTCGGATGTGCAGGCGCTGGTGCGCGACGGCACCACGCTGGTCGACATGTTCGCGGCGCTGTTCCCCTGCGGCTCGATCACCGGCGCGCCGAAGGTGAGCGCGATGCGCATGATCCGTGCGCTGGAGCCCGAGCCGCGCGGCGTGTACTGCGGCGCGCTGGGCATCGTGCGGCCCGGTGGGCATGCGACCTTCAACGTGCCGATTCGCACCGTGACGCTGCGCGGCGGCAAGGCGCGCTGCGGCATCGGCAGCGGCATCACCGCCGACGCGCAGGCCGATGCCGAGTGGGACGAATGGCGGCACAAGCGGGCCTTTCTGGAGCGTGCGAGCCGGCCTGCGGAGCCCGTGTTCGACCTGCTCGAAACACTTGCATTGGTCGACGGTGAACTGCGCGATGCGCCCGCGCACCTGGCGCGCATGGCGGGTGCGGCATTGCACTTCGGCCGTGCGTGGAACGCGGTGCAGGTGGCGGCTTGCCTCGATGGGCTGAAGGCACGTCACCCCACGGGCATGTGGCGCGTGCGCCTGCTGCTCGACGCGCAAGGCCAGCCGCGCGCCGAGGCCTTCGCGATGCAAGCGGCCCCCTCGCGCGTGAAGCTGCAACTGGCCACGCACGCATTCGAGGAAGCCCACGGCGACTTCACCCGTTTCAAGACCACGCACCGCGCGCAATACGACGCCTTCGCGCCCGACGCAGCGACCTCGCCTGACGTGTTCGACACCCTGCTGTGGAACCCCGATGGCGAGATCACCGAATGCACGCGCGGCAACATCGCGCTGCGGCTCGACGGCCGCTGGGTCACGCCGCCGCTGCGCTGCGGCCTGCTGGGCGGCATCGGCCGTGCCGTGCGGCTGCACAGCGGCCAGCTTGCCGAAGCGGTCGTGCGGGTGGACGACCTGCCCCGCGTGCAGGCCCTGGCCTTCGTGAACAGCCTGCGCGGCTGGATCGACGCTGATCTGCTCGCGCCTTCCACCTAGTTTGCAGCGCCCCATGAAAAAAACGCGCGGCCCCTTGCGGAACCGCGCGCTCTTGTCGAAGCAGACTGAAAGTTACTTCAGCGCCTTGTAGCGCATGCGCTTGGGCTTGGCGCCTTCTTCGCCCAGACGCTTCTTCTTGTCGGCTTCGTACTCTTGGTAGTTGCCGTCGAAGAAGGTCCACTGGCTGTCGCCTTCGGCGGCCAGGATGTGCGTGGCGATACGGTCGAGAAACCAGCGGTCATGGCTGATGACCATCACGGTGCCGGCGAATTCGAGCAACGCATCTTCCAGTGCGCGCAAGGTTTCCACGTCCAGGTCGTTCGACGGTTCATCGAGCATCAGCACGTTGCCGCCGGCAATCAGCGTCTTGGCCAGGTGCAAGCGACCGCGCTCACCGCCCGACAGCGTGCCGACCTTCTTCTGCTGGTCCGCGCCGTTGAAGTTGAAGCGGCCCGCATACGCGCGGCTGGCCATCTGGAACTTGCCGACGTTGATGATGTCCAGGCCGTTCGAGATGTCTTCCCACACGGTCTTCTGGTTGGCGAGCTCGTCGCGGTGCTGGTCGACAAAAGCCGCCTTGACCGTCGAGCCGATCACCACATGGCCGGCGTCCGGCTGTTCCTTGCCCGCGAGCAGCTTGAACAGCGTCGACTTGCCGGCGCCGTTCGGGCCGATGATGCCGACGATGGCACCTGGCGGCACCGTGAAGCTCAGGTTGTCGATCAGCATGCGGTCGCCGAAGGACTTGCTCACGCCGTGAAACTCGAACACCTGCTGGCCCAGTCGCTCGGCCACAGGAATGAAGATTTCCTGCGTTTCGTTGCGCTTCTGGTATTCCATGTCGCTCAGCTCTTCGAAGCGGGCGAGACGGGACTTGCTCTTGGCCTGGCGCGCCTTCGGGTTCTGGCGCGACCATTCGAGTTCCTTCTTCAGGGCCTTGGCATGGGCTTCTTCGCCCTTTTGCTCCTGCGCCAGGCGTTCGCCCTTCTGCTCGAGCCAGGTGCTGTAGTTGCCCTTCCATGGAATGCCGCGACCGCGGTCCATTTCCAGGATCCATTCGGCGGCGTTGTCCAGGAAGTAGCGATCGTGGGTAATGGCCACCACGGTGCCGGTGAAGCGCTGCAGAAACACTTCGAGCCACTCGACCGATTCGGCGTCCAGGTGATTGGTCGGCTCGTCGAGCAGCAGCATGTCGGGCTTGGACAGCAGCAGGCGGCACAGGGCCACACGGCGCTTTTCGCCGCCTGAGAGCAGGCCGATCTTCGCGTCCCACGGCGGCAGGCGCAGCGCGTCGGCGGCAATTTCGAGCTGGTGCTCGGAATCGGTGCCGGCGGTGGCGATCACGGCTTCGAGCTGGGCCTGCTCGGCGGCCAGCGCGTCGAAGTCGGCGTCTTCCGCGCCATAGGCGATGTAGACCTCTTCAAGACGCGCCTTGGCCGCGAACACCGCGCCCATGGACTCTTCGACCGATTCGCGCACCGTGTGCTCGTTGTTGAGCTTGGGCTCCTGCTCCAGGTAGCCGATGGTCATGCCCGGCATGGGCAGGGCCTCGCCCTCGAACTCCTTGTCCACGCCGGCCATGATCTTCAGCAGGGTGGACTTGCCCGAGCCGTTCAGGCCGAGCACGCCAATCTTGGCGCCGGGGAAAAACGAAAGCGAAATGTCCTTCAAGAGCTGCCGCTTCGGCGGCACGGTCTTGCTGACACGGTTCATCGAATAGACGTATTGAGCCATGTGTGGAAAGTTACCTTGGGTACAAAAGATGGGGGAAAGCGCGGTCGCCAGAACAAAGCATTCGGGCGCGGCAAACCACTGATTATCGACTCATGCGACAATAGTCAACGTTGCCGGGTCCAGTTGCCCGCTACACCGGCTCTCTGCCGGGGACGAAGAAGACCCTTCTCACAACAGGTTTTCCGGCTCCCACCCCTGACCTTCATCTGCCTTGACTGGCCTTGCGTCGCCAAAGACGCCTGGCGGGCCGATGCCACTGCGCCGTGTATGGCGCTTATTGTTTCCAATGAATTTTGATGAACTGAAGCTGGCTCCCGCCATCTTGAAGGCTGTGCACGAGCACGGCTACGACACCCCTACCCCCATCCAGGCGCAAGCTATTCCCGCGGTGCTCGAAGGCCACGACCTGCTGGGCGGCGCGCAAACCGGCACCGGCAAGACGGCCGCCTTCACGCTGCCGATGCTGCACAAGCTCACCATGAGCCGCAGCGCCACCAACAAGTTCGGCGGCATCGGCATTCGTGCCCTGGTGCTCACGCCCACGCGTGAACTGGCCGCGCAGGTCGAGGAATCGGTTCGCACGTACGGCAAGTACCTGCAGCTCGACTCCACCGTGATCTTTGGCGGTGTGGGCATGAACCCGCAGATCAGCAAGCTCAAGAAGGGTGTCGACATCCTCGTGGCCACCCCAGGCCGCCTGCTCGACCTGCAACAGCAAGGCATGCTGGACCTGAGCCAGGTGCAGATCCTGATCCTGGACGAAGCCGACCGCATGCTGGACATGGGCTTCATTCACGACGTGAAGAAAATCCTGGCCCTGGTGCCCAAGGAAAAGCAGAGCCTGCTGTTCTCGGCCACCTTCAGCGACGAAATTCGCGACCTGGCCGCCACGCTGCTGAAGAACCCGCAAAGCATCCAGGTCACGCCGCGCAACACCACCGTGCAGCGCATCACCCAGGTGATCCACCCGGTGGGCCGCGGCAAGAAGAAGGCACTGCTCGCGCACATCATCAACGAGAACAAGTGGAGCCAGGTGCTCGTGTTCACGCGCACCAAGTTCGGCGCCAACAGCGTGGCCGAGTTCCTCACCAAGAACGGCATCGAGGCGATGGCGCTGCACGGCAACAAGAGCCAGAGCGCACGCACGCAGGCGCTGGCCGGCTTCAAGAGCGGCGACATCCGCGCCCTGGTGGCCACCGACATCGCTGCCCGCGGCATCGACATCGACGAACTGCCGCACGTGGTGAACTACGAAATTCCGAACGTCAGCGAAGACTACGTTCACCGCATCGGCCGCACCGGCCGCGCCGGTTCCAGCGGCGAGGCAGTGAGCTTCGTGTGCCTGGACGAAGAAGGCTTCATGCAGGAAATCGAACGCTTCACCAAGCAGACGATTCCCGTGCAGACCGTCGAGGGCTTCGGTCCTGAAGACGGCGAACGCGCCGAGCCGATCGCCATGGGTCGCCAGACGATCTGGGGCGGCGCCGGCCGTCCGCCGAGCCGCGACGTGATGCAGGCCGCTGCCAAGGCGGCGCGCACCGAGATGCTGTCGCGCATCCGTGAGAACAAGGCCGGCCAGGGTGGCGGCAATGGCGGCGGCGGCGGCGGCGGTGGTGGTGGTGGCAACGGTGGCGGTCAACGCCGCGGTGGCGGCCAGGGCCAGGGCGGCGGTCAAGGGCGCAGCGCCAACGGTGGTGGTGGCGGCGGTGGTGGCCAGGGCCCGCGCGGTCCCGGCGCTCGCGCGCCTCAAGGGCGCGGCCCGCAAGGTCCGGCACGCACGCCGCACCATGCACCGCACCAGCAGCAGGCCCATCAGCCGCATGACGAGCGCCAACCGCGCCATCACGGCAACAGCCACAGCCCGACGCAAGCCAACCAGGTCGCGCACCTGCGTGCCGAAGCGGTCGAAGGCGGTGCAGCAGGCCAGCCGGATCCGTTGCGCACGAGCGTTGACCACATGGGTGCCGGCCGCGGTCGCGGTCGCCCGGGTGGTGGTGGTGGTGGCGGCTACGGCGGCAACCGTTCGGGCGGCGGTGGCCGTTCGGGTGGTGGCGGCGGTGGCTACGGCGGCGGCGGCGGCGGTGGCGGCCGTTCCGGTGGCGGCGGCGGCGGTGGTGGTGGTGGTGGCCGTTCGTTCGGGCGCTGAGCGCTGAAGGCAGGAACACCTGCCTCGTCAAAAAAAGCAAAGGGCACCTCGGTGCCCTTTTTCAATGGCGTTGCGTCAGCGTGGCGGCGAGGTGCTCGCCCGGACGTTCTTCGCGATGCGCAACGCCAGTGCGGTGACTGCCGCGTCGTAGCCCTGGGCTACCGCTTGCGGCTGCCCCACCATCTCGCCGAAGCTCGACCAGCGATACGCCGGATTGCCTGGCACGCTGGTCGGCGTGTCGCCGCTTGCGTCGGCGCCGTAGTAGATCGTGTCTGTCCACACGGTGTCGTCGTTCCTGCTGCCCATCAGATAGCCGCTCACGTTGACGCGCGGTACGTAGTCGTTGGAGAAACGCGCCGACAGCATGCCCACCTCGTTGAAATACACATGCAGCACGGGCAGCGACGTCGGCAGCTTCGCAAGATCGATGTTGTCCGGCGAGCCCGCCGGCCGCACCACGCCTTCGAGCACCTGCGCCTGGTAGCCCTGCGCATTCAATTGTTCGACCAGCGCCGCCGTGAGCTTCGGCCCCATGTCCTTGCGCACGGACTCCATGCGCTCGTTGAAGTCCGCCCCCTTCACGCGATCGGCTATCGACTGCCACAGCACGCCCAGGGGAATGCCCTTGTTCTCGGTGTGCAGCTTGGCGATGGGCGCCACGGGGATCACCATGATGCGGGTGACGGTGGGGAGCGGCGGTGGGGTCTTGGGGCTGGAGCCGCAGGCCACAAGAGCGAGCGTGCCTGCGCAGGCCGCGAGCAGTACAAGGCGGCGCAGCAGCGTGCGCTGCCAGGCGATGACGGCGCTCATTGTTCGACCGCCGTAATCTTCTTGACGCCTGCGGAAGGCGGCTTGGCCGCGGCCTCCCCCACCTGCAGCGCATAGCCGTAGTCGGTCAGGTAGACATAGGTGTCGGTGCGGTCGAGCGAGTCCGGTGCCATGCGGCACTCCAGGCGCCTGGCATCGCCGCTCAGATCGGGATGCAGTTCAGAGGCTGCGCCCGCACCCACGACCTTGCAGACCGTCGTGTAGTCGTAGGTCACCCCGCCGATCATGCTGAACAGGCTCAGCGTCTTCGTGGCGTAGCGCAGCTCCGAGCCGACCGCCATGCGTTGCCAGTCGCCGGTCAATGCGAGGTCGGTCGTTGCCCGGCTGATCGTGTCGGTGCCGGGGAGAAAGTTGACGAAGCTGCTCAGATTGACCAGCCCCAGCAACGAAGCGGTTTGCGCCCACGTGCCGTTCGCGGAACCGGTAGCGGACTTCGTACGGGTTCGGAACATGGCAGGGGTGGAGGGGGTGGCAGGGGTGGAGGGGGCGCCATCCGGTGCAATGAAGAGTTCGCTGCGGGTCGGCAAGGTCTTGCCGTCGCGGGTAAAGGTGCCTTCCAGCACGACGCGCTTGAGGCGCTTGGGCGCCGGCGAAAGTCCGAGCTGCGAAACGGCGTTCATCACCGCCGGGCTCGGCGTCGTCAGGCCTGCGGCATCGGGCATTACCTTGGCGCGAGGCGCAAATGCAGGCAGCGCCTTGACTGCCGACGCGCTGCCGCAGGCCGCCTTGAACAACGCCTTGTAGTCCTCGTTGGTGTCGCCGCCGACCACCGACGATTTGGCCTTGTCGCCATCGACCCGCCCGTCGGTGACGCGGCCACGCTCATCGATGTCGAAGCCGCTCACCTGCGCGTAGGACTGCGATTGGCACGCGAGCCTGAAGCGCTCGCGCTTCTGACCGAAGGGGGCCCGGTAAGGCGGGTCGAAGTCCATCCGCGGATAGTCGAAAGCGCCCCAGAAGAGCAATGCATCGCCCGATGTTTCGATGTTTGCGATGTCGATGAGCGTGACGGTGCCGTCGGGGCTGCGTTGCACCTCGCGCCAGTCGGGCGGTGCGGCGCGGCATGCGCGCTGCACCGCGGGCCATGCCGGCAATACCGACAGGGCCTGCGACTGAACCTCGCCCAGCTCCTTGCGCACGCCGTAACGCCGGGCCGTGACCGGGTAGCTGCGTCCGGTGCGCAAGTCCGAGTAGAGCAACCACGCCTGCGGCGCATTGCACGCGACCGTGAGGTTGCGCGTCTCGGGCCCGTCTTCCAAGGCAAAGGACACCTGGTCGTCGACGCGCAGCAGACTGTGCTCGACGAGGCTGCCGACGATGGGCGTCGGCGGGCGGCTCGGGGACGCGCAGCCCGCAACGAGCAACGCCGCCACGGCGCACATGGTGATGTGGATGAGCTTCATGCATTCCGCGCTGGGCGGCTCCCTGGGGTTATCGCTTCTTTGACGCTGTCGCTCGGGGCGCAACGTTTTGGTCGGAAATCGTAACTCGGGGATGAGCCTGCGTTGTCATCCAGGCGGTGCGAGCGTGGTCTCGTACACACGGTCGGTCTCGTTCGACTTGTCGTTCATGCCCTTGCCTGAACGCTTGGGGTTGCCCGTCGAGCCGAATGATTGTTTGGAGGTCTTGGTGCCGCTTTAAATGCTCGATTCGTTCGTGCCGCTCAGCATGCGCACTGCGCCGCCCTTGACGTACAAGTCTTCGCCCGCGTCCAGGTGGCTCGCGACGACGGTGACCTTCTTGTCTCAGATGACGGTGAGGTTCTCGCCGGCAGTGACGTCGGATGGGCGCTGCTTCTGGCTCGACACCGCCGCATGCTGTTGCGGCACGCGCTTGCGGTCGAGGCTCGCGTCGGTGATTTTTGGAGCGATGAAGCCCTTGGTCGTGCGCGTGGTGTCCACGCTGCTGGACGCGCTGAATTACTCACGCCACGCACATCAGGAACTATTCAGTTGACTCGTCGAAGTTTCATATTCATCTAATAGCATCCATTTCGAAAATGGCGCCATCTTTCGATTTGTCCAGCCAAGGAGGGTATTTATTTTGCGTCATAACGGATTTCCACCATCAACATCAAATACTTCAACCCTGCACCAAGCTGGAAAATAGCCTTCCATAATAAAAAAATCGTCGATATAGACTAAACCTTGCCTCTCCAGTGACTTCATACAACTCTCTGCGCTATCTCCCCCGAAGAACTGCCCAAGCGACACGAAGGCTGCTGACTCGTCGAAATACTTTTCAAATTAAAACTCCTTCATCACCGGAAATAAATCCATTGATCTTTGACGGATAGCTTCTCGCCTAATAACAATCCCAAAATCTTTTGATACTCTCATCGAATAAATCCTCAACGCACCTTTGGAAGAGTGATGTCTTTTGGCACATGAATTTCATTCATGCCGTCTGATATTGAAGCGACAACTGCACCTTGCTCGCTTGATTATTTTCCTGCAAATATTCGGCTCACATTGATTTGGTCAGGTCAGAATTAAGAAGAAATTTAAAACCCCACCTCTATCGGCACCCGCCCCATTTCGATCCCTAATTTTCATTCACTCAATTCATAAATTTCACGATGATCATCGCCATTGAACGTATCCGCTAAAAATTTGGTGGGTAGCGCCGCGCTCATCTTGGGGTCGTTAATATTCAAGACCCCATCGCCTCGCTCAAAATTCCATTGATTAATAAATCCATTGGAAAAATCTTCCGGGGGAAACTCATTATTAAAAAATGAATGAGTCAAATTTATAATGAGTTTACCCGCCGCAATACTCCATTTTTTTAATAATTTCAAGCCGAGGTCTTCCTAGAGTCAGTTTCCATCCAGTAAACTGACGAGCGACTGGCTATGCTGGCGCTGGACTATTCGTCGCAGCTCGCGCCGGGTTAGTGGTCTTTAATCTGCGCTTCTCTTTGTTTTCAGCGTTTCGGACTACGTTGCGCAGACCATCCTAGAAAGAGTCATTCAAGAATATCGTTTTTCGATCTCTTCTAAAGAATCGAAAATTCTTTTCATTTCCTCTGGAAACGACTCCAAATACACCTCAGCTGCAATCTTTATCAAGGCTAGATAATCTTTAACTGGCATCACCGAGCTTTCAATATCGCCAATAAAAAACGCGACGCCATCGAACTCGGAGGGATTATCCCAATCCTGATCAAGTGAATAAAAAAACCCTTCGCTAACTCGGCAGCCATGCCCCTTTGCGGCATCAAATAAAATACCAGCAAAACTAATCCTTTTATCGATCACCGCCTCATTTAATAAGTCATAAAAGTCATCGCTATAAATTGCACTGGCGGCAAATTTTGCTTTTAACTTTTCCAGCCAAATCTTATCTTTCACTGCTTACTCCTCGGAGGCATTGTAACAAAAGAATTTGTAATTTCATTTGTCTTCTTATTTCGCGTGACCTGAAAATAATAGCCATCGACTTTTACGCTTAAATTTTGCAGGGAAAGATCTCCCTTTAAAATCAACTCGGCTTCAATTGCCGCCCGGGATGAGAGTTCTGCAATTTTATTATCCGATATTACGCTTGACTTATAAGTGGTTTTAGTCGAGGGCGGCTTGTAACCTCCAATTAAGTCCCCTTTGGCATCAACCCGAGGAAGCTGATAAGTGTATTCCACGAGCCCTGGAAAGCGAACATCAGTTATTTTGTTTAATATTTTTGCACCTGTAATCTCTATAGATTCCAAAAAAGAATCGTGATTGTGAGCCCCAGAAATCGTTCCTGCTTTGCTATTTCTTATTCCGATTTGAGTGTTGTGCTCCAATAAGAGCGAGGTGAAATTTGATGGAATTTCTGAGCCTGTTAGCCGCCCTGCACCGACCCTCACGCTCGGCACAGTAGGGACAGCAGTGCCAGCCGCGTCAGTTGCCGCACTGGTCCCGTACTTCACCCCTTCACTGCTGTAAGGACTGCTCGCAGTCCCATCCGTAGTACCAGGCAGCTTCGCCACCGTACTTGGCACCTGTACCTCGCCGGCCGCCGCAGCGGCAGTGGCGCCGCCGCTCGCTGGTCGCAGCACCAGCTTGGTCGCATCGCTCAGGCCCTTGGATGCGTCCGCAATCGCTTTCCATGTCGACGCGCCGCCCGAAGCAATCGCCTCCCCGATGGCCTGCATGTTCCGCAGATTGCCCGCGCCAAGGTTTCCATCGGCCGCGAATCCGAAATCGCTGAAGGCCTGACCCACGACATGGCGTTCCGTGGTGCTCAGCGTGATCGGGCCGCAGGCACCTTGCATCACCGCGCAACTTTGTCCTCTGAGAAGCACCGCAGGCACCAGCGCCGCGCTCAGGGTACGGCCTGCTCCTTTGTCGCCCGTGGCCTCGAACCCTCCGAACAGGCTCGCCATGCCCGCGATAGCGTCATCGAGCGCGGCCAGGTTCGCAGGGGTGGGATTGACCACGACCCTGTCTTTTGCGGCCGTCAAGTTGTCGAACACGACTTGCTGGCTCGCATCCACCTGAATCCAACGCTCAGCCACTTTGAGCTGGCAGCTCAAGGCAGCTGCGCCTTTGCCGCAAGTCGCCAACTCGGCAGCGCGCTGTTTCTTCTGCGCACCACTCATCCAGTTGTTCTCTACCGCATTGGCCCCAGCAGCCGCAGCAATATCCGCCGCCTCCTGCGTCCCCCCAACCAACGCCCCCGCAACCCCCGACACCATCTGCCCCAGCTTGATGGTCCGCTCCGCGTATTCAGGGTCAGCGTTCGGGTTGTAGAGCTGGCCGGTCAGGTGCCCTGCGAACGCGCCGACGGCGCCCGCTTTGCACCCCGCACTTCCGCTCACGCCACCACCGCCACTCGCCCGACCCGCGCCCACTGCGCACCCAGCAATCGCATGCGCAACCTCTGCCGCCAGTCGGTTCAGGTTCTGGCTTCCTTCAAGACCGTCCGGCCCGTTCTCACCGATCCACTTCGCGCTCCCTGAAGCCGCGGTATTCAGCAGCCCAGTCAGCAACCCGTTCTTGATCCCCTGCTCCACGCTCGTGCCTCGGAATCGAAGCGCCATTTCAGGGAAATTCATCGGCCACTCGCATTTTTATTTTTTGCTTTTTTGATAGTTCAAAAAATTATAAAAAAATGGAGCCTCAATCAATACGCCGACGATTGATGCGACAATTTTCCAACGAATTTCTCTCGCGTAAGAATCTGTGTAGACGCCATTTTCCACATAAACTTTTGAACCAGAAACCGCAGTTACACCCGGCGTAATGTCAAATGAAAAACTAGCGTACGCAGCAAGCGCAGCCACCAATGGAACTAATATTGAAAAACAAAGAACAACCTTTCCACCAGCACCCAAAATATTGTAAATTGGATAAACTAAAATCCACCAAAAAAAGAGCCCGAAAAACCAACCCAGGTAAATAGCATCAAAATCAAAAGAAAAAAACCTAAAGTTAGCCGCAGTCAAGTAGACGAAAAAATGAATTGGCAACAAGATGATTGGGGTTAGCTTGGCGATTTTCATAAGGCATCATTTTTTTAAGTAGTCTTTTATCTTTCCATCCGTGTACTTCCCCCAAATCCATTGGGCTGCTTTTCCGCCATTAAGCAAGGGAAACAGCCCCTCGCCGTATCCACGCGTAACGACAACAATAGAATTCCCCTCTTGTTCCACACTTCTGATCACCACTCCTGGGTTTAGCAAATGCAGGCCCGTAATTGTTGTATTTGTAATCGTGTAATTTCCCACCCAGTGAGTTACTTCACCGACACCTAGTGCAAAAGACCGATCTCCAGTTTTTATTCCGACTTGCCGATCTGGCGTTGCAAACCGGGATGGAGCGGGATACATTTTTAGCGCCTCGAAAACTTTATCCATCGTACAACCGCTCTCACCGACAGTACACGCTTGGGATTTAATCGCATAGTCATGGAATCCTGGCAATACCAAGTTCCCCGACTGGTATCCATTCAAATCACTTGAAAAGTGTGTAGTTGAATCATAGGTCGTCATATCGTTCAGATATCTTTTCCACACACCCGTACAAAAAGACGTCATATTTTCAACGCACTGTGCAAGCAATGCATCCGATTTTTTGTCTTTAAGGGCAAGGGAATTTCGCCTCGATTTCTCTTCATCTGAACATTCAGACTTGCATTTTTCCGTCAAGCCATCCAGCGTCCCTCGATCTGGCCGACTCATCCAGTTGTTCTCTACCGCATTGGCCCAGCAGCCGCAGCAATATCCGCCGCCTCCTGCGTCCCCCCAACCAACGCCCCCGCAACCCCCGACACCATCTGCCCCAGCTTGATGGTCCGTTCCGCGTATTCAGGGTCAGCGTTCGGGTTGTAGAGCTGGCCTGTCAGGTGCCCTGCGAATGCGCCGACGGCGCCCGCTTTGCACCCGGCACTTCCGCTCGCGCCACCACCGCCACTCGCCCGACCCGCACCCACTGCACACCCGGCAATCGCATGCGCAACCTCTGCCGCCAGTCGGTTCAGGTTCTGATTTCCGTCCGGCCCGTTCTCGCCGATCCACTTCGCACTTCCTGAAGCCGCGGTGTTCAGCAGCCCAGTCAGCAACCCGTTCTTGATCCCCTGCTCCACGCTCGTGCCCTGGATCGCCGAGTGAACGATGCTTGCCGACACGCCATTGATCAGGTTGCGCTGCAGCACCTGCGCCCACCCCACAGTGGTCCCATCCGCCAGCGTCGTTCCGACATTGGCTGCGGTGTAGCCCTCCATCCCCAGTCCGATGTTCAGCCCCTGCAGCACCCCCGCAGTCGCCATCGCGGTCACGATGCTCTTGACGCCCTGCTTGGACGTCAGCTCCTGTATCACCTTGCCGATGTCGCCGTTGTTGTTGATCAGGCCCACCGCCGCTTGCGAGGCGATGCTCGACACCGCCGCACTGACGGCCGCGTTGGCCACTGTCGCGGTCGCACCGCTCAAGCCGCTGCTCGCTGCAGCCCCCACCCCACTGGCCACGCCCCAAGTCAGCACCGCCACCACGATCGCCACCACCGCCCCACCGGCCTGCGTCAGGCTGCCCTGCTTCTGCGCCCACTCCCGCTGCGCCAGCGGCACGCTTTGCCAGTCGATCTGCAGTTTGTTGAGCGCTGCGTCGTTCTGCACCTGCTCCAGCCAGCCCATGCCGGGCTGGTTGCGCTGAACGGCCAGCACCTGCTCCAGGGTCTGCTGCGCGGCGGCTCCGTTCTGCTCCTTGACCGGCTTCTGTCCCCACTCCACGTTCACCTTGGGCGTTTTCAGCGCCAGGCTCGCGCTGTCGATGCGCGTGTAGTTCGCGCTCTCTTCATACGAACCGGTCTCGCGTGTGCGCTGGTACAGCGGGTCGCTCTCGCCGCGCTTCTGGCTCACCTCTTTGGCGGTCTTGACCAGCGCCATGTTCAGCTTGCCGTTCACGGCGCTCAGCGTCACTTTTTCTTCCGCGCGAATCTGAGCTGCCGCCAGCGTCAGGTCGCCCTCGGTCGCCTCGAGCTTGACGTTCTTGCCGCTGAGCGTGGTCGGTGCGAGCGTGGTCTCGTACACGCGGTCGGTCACGTTCGACTTGCCGTTCATGCCCGTGCCTGTGCGCGTGGGCATGCCAGTCGTGCCGATGGATTGCCTGGAGGTCTTGGTGCCGCTCTCGATGCTCGATTCGTTCAGGCCGCTCAGCATGCGCACTTTGCCGCCCTTGACGTACAAGTCTTCGCCCGCGCCCAGGTGGCTTGCGAAGACGGTGACCTCCTCGTCTCCAATGACGGTGAGGTTCTCCCCGGCGGTGATGTTGGATGCGCGCTGCGTCTGGCTCGACACGTCCGCATGCTGTTGCAGCACGCGCTTGCGGTCGATGTTCGAATCGGTGAGTTTGGGGACGAACAGGCCCTTGGTGGTGCGCGCGGTGTCCACGCTGCTGGACGTGCTGTCCGTCGAGGACACGATGTTCACGCGGCGCTTGGCTTTGATGAGTGCGTTCTTCTGCGCTTCTATGTCGCTGCCCACCACGTTGATGTCGCCGTCAGCAAAGAGCCCGACCGATCCGCCCGACAAGCGGCTGGCGATGCTGGTGGTGGACTCTTCTTCGCTGTCGGTGGTGGTCGTGGTGGTGGTGGTTTTGAGGATGCGTTTTTTCTTGTCCTGGCGCTGGTCTGCCGTCGAGCGGGTTTCTTCATCCGCAAAAATGTTGATGTCGCCCGCCGCCGTGAGGCCCAGCACACCCGGCCCGGCCGCGATGCTGGAAGCTCGCACGTTGATGTCCCCGCCCAGCGCGTTGAGCAGCACGGTGCCGTTGCCGGTGATGGTGCTGCCGGTCTCCTTGCTGGACGCCTCGCGATACGTCCTTTTCGCCCCCACGACAGCCATGCGGCTCGCCTCGGTGACCGTGCCCAGGTTGATGCTCTTCTTCGCAGTGACAGACGTGAAGCTGTCCTTGCCCGTGTTCGACAGCACGCCGCCAATCAGGTTGACGTTGTTGCCCGCGTTGACGATCAGCGAGCCGCCCGGGTTGCTCACGTACACCCCGGCCACCCGGTCGATGTTGGTCCTGCTCGCAAACAGCCCGTCCTGTGTGCGGGTGGTGGTCTCGATGTTGACGTCGCGGTCGGCCTTCAAGACCGCGGAGTCTTCGGCCGTGATGCGACCGCCGGTGTTGTTGATGTCCTTCCTGGCATGCACATCGACGTCGCCGCCCGCGATGCGCCCGCCCATGTTGTTGACGTTGTCCTTGTCGATCTTCACCAGCGTGCGCCCGGCGATGGTGCCGGTGTTGGCCAGGTCGCCCGTGCCTTCGATGAAGGTGGCGTCCGCGCTCAGCAGCGCCCCTGAACCGTCGATGTCGCCGGGCCGCACGCGCACGTACAGCTGCGGCGCCAGCACGCTCTGGGTGCTGCCGTCGGGCAGCGTCACCGTCTGCTCGACCAGCCAGACGATGTCGCTGGTGAGCTGCGCCATCTGGGCCGCTGTCAGCGCAATGCCGGGGCGCAGGCCGTACTGCTTTGCAAAGGTGGCGCCGTTGTTCATCAAGGCGGTGTATTGCGCCTCGTCGTTGTAGTGGCCGCCCAGGTAGCCGTAGCCGGTGAGCTGGGCCACCTGTTCGCGAATGAGCTTCTGCTCGTAGAAGCCGTCGCCCAGGCGCTTGAGGGTGGTGTTGGGGTCGAGCCCGAGGTTGTTCAGAAGGTAGTCGCTGCTCAGCCAGGCTCGGTAGTTCGCAAAGCGCGGATCGGTCTCTACCAGGTAGCCGCGCGGGCCGCTGTTCAGGTTGAACAGGCTGGCCTGGGGAACGGCCGTGCGCGGGGTGCTGGTGCGCACGACCATCGGGATGGTCTGGCTGGTGCTGGTTCTGGTGCTGGCGTTGCTCTTGTCGCCGACGGCTGCGCCAGCCTTGCGCCAGCCGGGCTGCACGACCATGCCCACATTGGCCGGCACTTCGACGATGGTGACGACGCCCTGGCCACCGGTTGCGCCGCCGGGAGAATTGCCCGCGTCGTACCCCCGGGTGGCGTTGAGGTTGCCGGTTTTGACATAGGCGCCGACGTCCTTGCTTACTCGGGTGACGGGCTCGATGACGTCCGGGCTGCGTTTGGTGGCACGCCAATGCACGATGGACGCGCGTTGCGTCGTGACCTCGCCCTGCAATGCCTCATTGCCGATGCCGGGAGCCGTCAAGGTTGCGCCGGCGGTGATGCGGCTGTTGCGGTTCACGCCAGCGCCGTTGAGCGTCATGTCTCCACCGGCGGCGATGACGGCGGGGTCGGCGTCGACTGCGTTGTCAGTCGTGGTGGCAACGGTGCTGTCCCAGAGCCCCCAGACGTGGCCGTTGGCAGCCCGCCATGGGCCGCCGGGGTTGCGTAGCGTGAGATTGGGCTTGCCCGGCGCGTAGGCAATGTCCTCCAGTTTGAAGAAGCCGATACCTTCCACGCCGATGGTTCGGGCGAACTCCTTGGTGATCGTCGGCGTGCCCAGCTTGACGCGGGTGTCCACGTTGTTGATCTGCCCCATGGAGATGGTCATGCCGCCCAGCGACTCGATGCGTGCGCTCTCGTTGTTCAGCACGCCGCCGCTCTCCGTGGCTTGGCGGTTCGCGTCGAGTTCGCGGCCGATGTTCAGGGCCTTGGGGGCTGCGCCGCCGCTGAAGATGAGCGCGTGCTCGCGGTTGTTGACGGTGCCCGCGCCAATGTTCAGCGTCTTGCGTGCCGCAATGGTGGCGGCCCTGGTCACGCCGTCGATGGTCTCGGCCTGGTTGTTGAGCGTGCCGGCCGCCACGGACACGGCATCGCCGTAGATGCGGCCCGTGCCGATGTTGTTCAGCGTGCCCGCGTCGATCTGCGTCGCGCCCTGGCTGTCGATCAGCCCTCGGTTGACAAGCACCTTGGTGGCGCTCACCACGGTGTCCTTGCCCGACATTTCAGCGCCGGCATTGTTGTCGATGCTGTCGCCTTCCACCCTGAGCGTGCGCCCCGCGGAGAGCTTGGCGTTGTTCGTGAACTTGCCGCTGGTCTTGTAGGTCAGGTTGCCGCTCGCGCCGAGCTGCTGGTTGTTCGTGGCGTCCTCTCCCAGCGCAATGCCCAGGTCGTTGGCCGAGGCGATGCGGCCGTCGCCGCTGAAGGACTTGGCCTCGATGAAGACGCCCCCGACACCCTTTGTCACTGTGCCGTCCGCGTCGAGCGCAGAGGGTTGGCCGCCCATGAGC
This sequence comes from Variovorax sp. H27-G14, assembly GCF_046156345.1. Taxonomy (NCBI): domain Bacteria; kingdom Pseudomonadati; phylum Pseudomonadota; class Betaproteobacteria; order Burkholderiales; family Comamonadaceae; genus Variovorax; species Variovorax sp. H27-G14. The sequence continues at coordinate 3,136 of NZ_JAYLVN010000031.1, read as the reverse complement.
ACGCCATTGGTGTTGGTGACAGACAGGGTTCTGCCGGCGGGGTTGGCCGCGTTCGGGTCTTTGATGCGCAGCGTTTCCACGGCGGACATTCGTCCCGCCGTGTTGTTCACGCTCGCGCTGCTGGTGACGGTGACGTTTCTGCCCTCGATGCCTTGCTGCGCATCCGACGTGTCTGTGTTGACGACGCTGGCGGCGTCGAGCATGGCGCTTGCACCCGAGCGGATCAATCCGCCCTTGTTGCCGATCGTTCCGGCGCCTGCGTTCAGGCGCAGATCGCCAGCGGCCACCGTCTGGCCGCCGGCGTTGTCGTAACCGGCACCGTGGGTGTCGATGGTCACTGTGGAGCGCCCGATCACCTCGCCCCTGGCCGTGTTGGTGAAGGCCAGCGTGTCGGCGCTCAGCGCGCCCTTCGATGCGATGGCGCCCGCACTGTTCTCGACCTTGCCCGTTTTCAGGGTGAGCGGGCCTGCGCTGACGATGCCTCCGGTCTTGTCTTCAGGCAGGGCTTTGTAGTTGGCCGCGTTGGTGTTGGTCAGTGTTTCGCGGTTGGTGTCGATGTGCAATGAACCGCCGGACTGGATCAGGCCTGCGTCGTTGTTCAATGCACCCGAGCGCAGCGTGACGGGCCCCGCGGCCGACATCGTTCCCTTGGTGCTGTTGTCCAGCGCGCCGCCACGGGTGTTCACCGACAACGCGCTGCCCAGAATCTTGCCGCCTCGGTTGCTCAACGAGCCGGCGTCGATGGTGATCTGGCCGGCGTGGGTCTGGCCGTGGTCTTGATCGAAGCTGCGGGCCACGTCCACCACCAGCGCGCCGTTGCCGGTGATGTGCCCGCCCTCCCCGGCGTAGCTGCCGCCCGAAATGCGAAAGGTGCCCGCGCCCGCGTGCTCGATCTTTCCGCTCGCATTGCCGAGCGTGGCCGCGCTCAGGCTCAGATCCTGGCTGTTGCTGGCGATGCGCCCGCCGTCGTTGTTCAAGGTGCCTGAGACGGCCAGCACGGTGGCCGCTTCGGCGCCCGTCTGCACGATCTCGCCGAGGCGCGCGTTGGTGAGGTTGGAGACCTTCAGGTCCAGCCGGCCCGCAGTGAGCTTGCCGGCGCCGTTGACAAAGGTTTGCCGGGGCTGAGCATTGGCCGTGATGCTCAGGGTGCCGGGCGTGACGATTTTGGCCTTGTCGGTGGTGCGCACATCGCCCTGCGTCGCCGTGAGGGCGATGTTCGCCGCTTGGGTCTGGCTGCCCGAGAGCTCGACGCTCGCACCTTGAAGGGTGGTGTTGCCTGCGGCGAGGTTTGTCCCATTGGCCACCAGCGCACCGGAAGCGGTCACCCGCAACTCGCCCACACCCCCCAGCGTTCCATCACTGCCCACACCCGCCCCCAGCACCCCCGTGCTGCCCGACGTCACGCTCCCCGCCGAGATGGTGGTGTTGCGGCCCGCCGTGATGCTGCCGCCGTTCACCAGCGCACCACCGACCCGCAGATCGACGTCGTTTGCGCCGCGCAGGCTGCCGCCGTTGCTGCTGTTCAGCGCGCCCGCTCTGACGCTCAGGTCGGTGGCTGCACCGACCGCGCCATCGCCCTGGCTCAGCGCGCCTGCGACGTTCAGCCGCGTCGCGCCCTGTGCCAACTGAACGCTGCCCTTCATGCCGTTGTCCAGCGATGCGGCCTTCAGTGCGACGTTGTTGTTCGCAAGCAAGGTGCCGGCGGTGTTGTCGACCGCGCCCGCGACGTCTGCGCTCAGTGCCCCCACGGCAGAAACAGTGCCGCGCGTGTTGTCGGCCTTGCCGCCCACCGTCAGTTGCGTGTCGCTGGCGCTGGCGAGGGTGCCGTCGACGTTGACCAGGTCGCCCGTGGTGTGGATCTGCACGCTGCTCGCGCGCAAGGTGCCGCCACTGTTGTCCAGCCGTGCCACATCGGCGCTGAAGTTGCGGCTGACGTTCAGCGTGCCTCCCGCGTTGCTGAATTTGGGCCCGGTAACGGCCAGCGCCACGACGTTCAGCGTGCCGCCTGCGTTGTCGATTTGCGGCGTGTTCAGCGGGATGGGGCCGCCTGCATAAATGCGGCCTGCGTCGTTGGAAATGGTGCCGCCCGCGGTGATGGCGCCGGGTGCGGGCGGGGTGTAGACGGCGGGCGTGAATGAGCCTTCACCTGCGGCGTTGCCGCTGTCTGTTGCGAGCGATGTCGCCATGCCTTGGCCGCTCGTTGGGCTGGTGCTGCCTGGGTTCGCACTTCCAGAATTTGCCGGGCCTGCGCCTGCACCCACAGCCTGCGCACCGATCACCCCACCACCGGTGTTGCTCAACACGGCCGAGCCGATCGTCAGCCCCGCCATGCCGGTCTGGCGGATCGTGCCGCCGCGGTTGTCGATGTCGCCGGGCGTGCTCAGCTGCAGGCTCGGGCCTTCGATGGTGCCGATGTTTTCAAGGCGTCCCGCCGCGGTCACGACCAGCCCGCCCGCGCCGGCGCCGATGCTGCCCGCGTTGCGCACGCCCAGCCCGGCTTCGGTTCCTATCAGGCTGATCTTCTGGGCATACATGCCGCCCAGCGCAGCCACGTCGAGCGCGAAGCCTGGCACAGCGCCACTTGCAGCAACGGGTGTGACCTGGCCGTGATCGGCCGAGACCTGGTTGGCGCCCGTCACCACCTTGAGTTCGCTGGCCCAGATGCCGGCATTGACCTGCACGGCACGCGCCAGGATGGCTGCGTAGTCGGTCCTGCTCAGGTCCAGGCCTGCGCCGTCGATGGTGACGGTGCCGCCGCGAACCAGAAAGCTGTCGAGCTGGCCTGCCGCGTTGAACTGCGGCACCCCGGTGGTCAGCGTCGCGCGGCTCGCATTGATGAAGCCGCCGCCGCTCACGCTGATGCCCGCGGGGTTCGCAATGATCACTTCGGCGCGCTGCCCGCCGACCTCGACATAACCGCGCAACTGGCTGGGCACGCCGCCGTTGACTTCGTTGAGGATGATGCGTGCCGGGCCTCTGGCCAGGAAGGGGTTGCCCTGAACGAAGCCGCCTAGGGAACGTCTGATCAAGTCCACCGATTGCCGACCTGAACGTTGATCACCCAGCTGAAGGAGAGCCAACGATGAGCCAGATCAGTTTTTCGGATGCCGAGCATGCAGGCAAGAGAAAGAAGACA
>NZ_JAYLVN010000030.1:0-56286 GCF_046156345.1 Variovorax sp. H27-G14 | reverse complement strand
AGGAGAACAGGGTCCACCGAACGGGCTCCCTTCAGCGCTACGGGAGCGGTGGAAACAATATCAGGAGGAGGCCGCAGGCCGGGGGACATTCGCGGAGGGGAGTACCCGGCGGCCTGTGCACGCGCCCCGAATGACAAGCCTCAAAACACGCCCTGCGACAAAACACAAATGAGACATCGCAAAAGATGACAGAACTCCACCACATCGTCGAACGCGTCCGCGCCGCAGCAGCAGACGCCACACCGCTGTGCATCCGCGGCGGTGGCACCAAGGACTTCTACGGCGAGGCACCGCAGGGCGAACTGCTCGACACCACCGCGCTCGCCGGCATCACAAGCTACGAGCCCAGCGAACTGGTCGTCACCGTGCGCGCCGGTACGCCCCTCGCGGAACTCGAAGCCGCGCTGGCGGAACAGGGCCAGTGCCTGCCGTTCGAGCCACCACGCTTCGACGGTAACGGTAACGGCACCGTGGGCGGCATGGTCGCGGCGGGGCTCAGCGGCCCGGCACGGGCGAGCGTCGGCGCGGTGCGCGACTACGTGCTCGGCGCCACGCTGATCAACGGCCGCGCGGAGGTCGTGACCTTCGGCGGACAGGTGATGAAGAACGTGGCGGGCTACGACGTGTCGCGCGTGCTGGCAGGCTCGCTCGGCACGCTGGGCGTGATCGCCGAGGTCAGCCTCAAGGTGCTGCCCGTGGCGCCCGCCGAGGCCACGTTGGCGTTTGCGTGCAACCAGGCCGACGCGCTGCGCCTGCTGAACGAATGGGGCGGCCGGCCGTTGCCGCTGAACGCGAGCTGCTGGGCTGAGGACGCGGGCGTCGGCATGCTCCATCTGCGCCTGCGCGGCGCCGTGGCGGCGGTCGAAGCCGCCTGCGCGCACCTGGGCGGCAAGCGCCACGACAACACGCGCGCCGCCGCCGACTGGCTGTCGCTGCGCGACCAGCAACGAGCGTGGTTTTCCACCAGCGACGGCATCGATGCACTCTGGCGCCTGTCGGTGCCGCAGACCGCGCCGGTGCTTGCGCTCGACGGCGTGGCGCCATTGATCGAATGGCACGGCGGCCAGCGCTGGTACAAGGCGCCGGCTGATCAGTCCGCGCGCATCCGCGACATCGCACGCGCCGCCGGTGGCCACGCCACGCTGTTCCGGGTGCCCGGTGCGAACGCGCGCAGCCAGGTGCCGCGCTTCGACGCGCTGAGCGCGCCCATCGAACGCATTCATCGCGCGCTGATGCGCGAGTTCGATCCGCAGGGCATCTTCAACCGTGGCCGCCTGCTCGCCGCCACGTAAACCACGACAAAAAAAGCACCCACATGCAAACCGCGCTCGCCCCCGAATTCCAAGGCACCGACGAAGGCCGCGAGGCCGAGGCCATCCTGCGCAAGTGCGTGCACTGCGGCTTCTGCACCGCCACCTGCCCCACGTACCAGCTGCTCGGCGACGAGCTCGACGGACCGCGCGGGCGCATCTACCTCATCAAGCAGGTGCTCGAAGGCCAGCAGCCCACGCGCAGCACGCAGCTGCACCTGGACCGCTGCCTGACCTGCCGCAACTGCGAAAGCACCTGCCCCAGCGGCGTGCAGTACGGCAACCTGGTGGACATCGGCCGCAAGATCGTCGACCGCAAAGTGCCGCGCCCCGCGGCCGAATCCGCCAAGCGCTGGCTGCTGAAAGAAGGCCTGCCGTCGCCGCTCTTCGGCCCCGCCATGAAGCTCGGCCAGGCCGTGCGCGGCCTGCTGCCCGAGGCGCTGAAGGCCAAGGTGCCTGCCACGCAGAACGCGGGCACCTGGCCCACCGGCACGCACGCGCGCAAGGTGCTGATGCTCGCGGGCTGCGTGCAGCCGTCGATGATGCCCAACATCAACAGCGCCACCGCGCGCGTGCTCGACGCGGCCGGCATCCAGACCGTCATTGCGAAAGAGGCGGGCTGCTGCGGCGCGGTGCGGTTCCACCTGAACGACCAGGAAGGCGGCAAGGCGCAGATGCGCGCGAACATCGACGCCTGGTGGCCGCTGGTGGAACGCAATGAGGTCGAGGCCATCGTCATGAACGCCTCGGGGTGCGGCGTCACGGTGCGCGAGTACGGCCACCTGCTGCAGCACGACGCGGCCTACGCACTGAAGGCGGCGCGCATCAGCGAGCTCACGCGCGACCTGAGCGAGCTGCTGCCCGAGCTGGTGCCCGCGCTGAAGGCCCGCGTGACGGCGCCCGCGGGCGTGGTGGCCTACCACCCGCCGTGCACGCTGCAGCACGGCCAGAAGCTGCGCGGCGGTGTAGAGACGCACCTGCGCGCGCTGGGCTTCGACATGCGCGTGGCACTGAACGAATCGCACCTGTGCTGCGGCTCGGCCGGTACCTACTCGGTGCTGCAGCCCGAGCTGGCCTACCCGCTGCGCGACCGCAAGCTGGGCCACCTGAAGCAGCTGCAGCCCACCACCATCGCATCGGCCAACATCGGCTGCATCACGCACCTGCAAAGCGGCAGCGGCGACACGCCGGTGCGGCATTGGGTGGAGCTGCTGGATGCGGCGCTGAAGCCCTGATCGGCACACAGCGCAGGGTCTGCGCGCACAGCGAGGAAGGGCGCGGTCCGACTCGCGCAAACCGGGCGTGCGGCGCATCATGGCGCCACCGTATTTGCAAGGAGCTCGCGCCATGTCTTCCGTTTTCGTACCCCTCGTTTCTTCCGCCCTGCGCCGCGCGCTGCTCGCCGGTGCGTGCGCCGCCACGGCCATGGCCGCGCAGGCGCAAGGCGCCATGCCGCCCTGGCAGGGCGCGGGTGCCGCGCGCTATGTGTGCGGCGGCATCGGCTCCGACGAATCGACGGCCATGCGCTCGGCCATGAAGGCGCATCCGCTGGCGCTGCTGTTCGCGCGCGCTGATGGCGCGTACATGGCGAGCGTGGACGTGACGATCAAGGGCGGCGACGCCACCAACGCGGCGGCGCTGGCGTTTCGCGCCGACGGTCCGGTGTGCCTGGTCGACCTGCCTAACGGCCGTTACGTGATCGATGCCGCCGCGCCGGGCGGCACGCCGAAGAGCCAGACCGTGACTGTGGGCGGGGGCTCGAAGACGGCGGACTTTCGTTTTTAAGGCGCGGTTGACGCGTTCAAAACGCGTCGTTGAATCTCAGGCCGCGGCCGCCAGCGCCGCTTCCACATCGCGCGTGAGCGACGCGGGCGTGTCCAGCGGCGCATAGCGCTTGAGCACCGCGCCGTCGCGCCCGACCAGAAACTTGGTGAAGTTCCACTTGATGCCGGTGCTGCCCAGCAGACCCGGCTTTTCTTTGGTGAGCCACTTGTACAGCGGCGCGGCGTTGCCGCCGTTGACGTCGATCTTTTCCATCATCGGAAAGCTCACGCCGTAGTTCTTGGTGCAGAAGGCGCCGATTTCTTCATTGCTGCCCGGGTCCTGCGCGCCGAACTGGTTCGACGGAAAGCCCAGCACCGTGAGGCCCTGCGCGGCGTACTTCTCGTGCAGCGCCTCCAGCCCGGCGAACTGCGGCGTGAAGCCGCATTTGCTGGCCGTGTTCACGATCAGCAGCACCTGTCCCTTGAAGTCGGACAGCTTCACCGGCTTGCCGTCGATCTGATTGGCTTCGAAGTCGTAGACGCTGGTCATGGAGATGTCCTCAGTGAGCGGAAGTAACGCGGGGGGCCCGATCATCTCCCCGCACGGTCGTTCGCGCAAACGCCGACCACACCGCGCCCGCCACGATCAGCGCGCCGCCTGCCAGGATGCGCGGCTCCATGGTGGCCGCGCCCAGCGCCACCGACGAGACGCTGGCAAACAGCACCTCCGACAGCATGATCACCGAGGTGGCTGCCGCCGCCATTCGCGCCGCGCCGTACTGCAGGCACACGTTGGCAATCACGAAGCCCGTGCCCAGCAGCGCGGCCCAGCCGAGCCAGCCCGGCGACGCGAGCGCGGGCGAATCGATGGCGCCGATCGCGGTGCCGCTCAGCGCCGCCACGCCGGCCACCACGGTGCAGCCGCAGAACATCGCCAGCGCGCGCGATTCACCGGGCGCCGCGCGCAGGTGCCGCAGCGTGATGTTGGTCACCGCAAAGCCGAAGCCTGCCGCCACGCCCAGCCAGTCGGGCAGGCTGGAGGGCACTGGCCAGTCGGTGCCCGGCGCCTTCAGCACCACCACCACGCCGGCCAGCGCCAAGGCGACGCGCGCCAGAGCGCCGGCGCTCGGCCGCTCACCCAGCAGCAGCCAGCCCAGCAGCACGCTCCACAGCGGCATCAGATAGAACAGCAGCACCACGCGCACCACGTCGCCCTGTGTCACGGCCCAGTTGAAGCCCACGTTGGTGAAGCCGGCCGCCAGGCCCAGCACCGCCAGCATCGGAAATGCCGCGAAGCCTTTCCACGCCTGCCGCCGCACCAGGCCCATCAGCACGGCAATGGCCAGGTAGATCAGGCAGGTGGTCCACAGCGGGTGCAGGCCGTGGCTGGCGATCTGGCGGAACGGAAACCAGGAAACGCCCCAGACGAAGGCGTTGAAGACGAGGGCGAGCGCGGGCATGGGGGCGAAGACGGTGACGGGGGCGGAGACCGCGTTTTTTCAAGGAACACCGCGGAACCGGCTTCGCTGGGCCGCAGCTGTTGCCCCCGGCAAGGGGGTTGGCGCAGCGACACGAAGTGCGCGCAGCCTGGGGGAGGTCAGTGGTGCTTGTCGCTGCGGGCGATGGCGAGCAGGTGTTCGACTTCTTCGGGGTACTTCTTCAGGTTGTTCTCGTGCCAGCGCTTGATGAGCCACATGCAGCCCGCCACCACCAGGCCGAAGGCGCTGATGGCGCCGTACGCCGACAGGCCCAGGCCCGTGCACACGCTGTAGAAGCCGCCCAGCAGAAGAATGCAGGCCTGCTCGTTGAAGTTCTGCACGGCAATGGAACGGCCGGCGCCCATCAGGTTGTGGCCGCGGTGCTGCAGCAGCGCGTTCATCGGCACCACCAGAAAACCGCCCAGGCCGCCAAGAATGACCAGGAACGGCACTGCCAGCCAGATGTTGCCGATGAAGTTCATGCCGATCACCATCAAGCCCATGGCAATGCCCATGGGGATCACGCGGGTGGCCATGTCCAGCCGCATGTACATCGACGCCACGATGGCGCCCACGGCCGTGCCGATGGTCACCACGCCGGTCAGCGCCGACGCCTGGGTGGTGTTGTAGCCCAGGGCCAGCGAGGCCCACGCCAGCACGATGTACTTCAGGTTGCCCCCCGCGCCCCAGAACAGCGTGGTGGTGGCCAGCGAGATCTGGCCGAGGCGGTCGCGCCACAGGCGGGAATTGCAGTGCCAGAAGTCGGGCAGCAGCGCGGCGATGTTGCGCGCCATGCTCTGCTCGGGGTTGGAGCGCAGCGGACGCATTTCGACGCCGGTGTGCGGAATGCGGGTGTTGAACCAGGCGGCCAGCGCGTACACGAAGATCAGCACCGCAATGGCGGCTTCGGCCGGTGTGTTGACGCCGGTGTCGACGAACGGCATGTCGAAGGCCAGCAGCCGGCTCGACACCGCATGCCCCACCAGCGTGCCGCCCAGCACGATGCCCAGCAGGATCGACGAGATGGTGAGCCCCTCGATCCAGCCGTTGGCCTTCACCAGTTGCGACGCCGGCAGCAGCTCGGTGAGGATGCCGTACTTGGCCGGCGAGTAGGCCGCCGCGCCCAGCCCCACGATGGAATACGACAGCAGCGGATGCGAGCCGAACAGCATCATCAGGCAGCCCACCACCTTCATGGCATTGCTGACGAACATGACCCGGCCCTTGGGCAGCGCGTCGGCAAAGGCGCCTACGAGGGGCGCAAGCACCACGTAGAACACCGCGAAGATAGGCACCAGTGCTGCGCGTTGCCATTCGGGTGCGCCCGAACTTCGCATCAGGTCGACTGCAACAACGAAAAGTGCGTTGTCGGCCAGCGACGAGAAAAACTGGGCCGACATGATCGTGTAGAAACCGCGCTTCATCGATGGGCTGGCTGGCCAGAGGGTCTGCTGGCGGTAGTGAAAAAGTGTCGCCTGGTGGGCGAATGGGCGGTTATAGCATGGGGGTGTGGCGCCAAATTAGGCATCCCCACGGTGTTCGACCCCATTCCCGAAGATGCTAAAACGTGGTCTGCATTTTCCCCCAAGAGTTCGCACAGTCCCATGCCGCGCCCCATTCTTGCCACCGTGCACACCGACGCCCTGCGTCACAACCTCGACCGGGCGCGCCGCTCGGCCCTCGACGCCCGGGTCTGGGCGGTGGTGAAAGCCAACGCTTATGGCCATGGCATCGAGCGGGTCTATAAAGGCCTGCGCGGCGCCGACGGCTTTGCGCTGCTCGACCTGGCCGAAGCCGAAGGCGTGCGCGCGCTGGGCTGGCGCGGCCCGGTGCTGCTGCTGGAGGGCGTGTTCGACGCGCGCGACCTGGAGCTGTGCTCGCGCCTGGACCTGTGGCACACCGTGCACTGCGACGAGCAGATCGACATGCTCGCCGCCCACAAGACCCTGAAGCCGCAGCGCGTGTTCCTGAAGATGAACTCCGGCATGAACCGCCTGGGCTTCACGCCCGAGCGCTTCGGCTCCGCCTGGACCCGGCTGAACGCGCTCACGCAGGTCGACGAAATTTCGCTCATGACGCACTTCAGCGACGCCGACGGCACCCGCGGCATTGCTCACCAGGTCGAGGCCTTCGAGCGCGTCACGCGCGACCTGCCGGGCGAACGCTCCATTGCCAACAGCGCCGCCACCCTGCGCCACGCCGACATTGCGCGTGGCGACTGGGTGCGCCCCGGCATCGTGCTGTACGGCAGCGCGCCCGACTTTCCCGAGCACGACGCGGCGCACTGGCAGCTGCAGCCGACCATGACGCTGTCGACCCAGCTCATCTCGGTGCAGACGCTGAAGGCCGGCGACACCGTCGGCTACGGCTCCAGCTTCACGGCCGAAGGCCCGCTCACCATCGGCATTGCGGCGGTCGGCTATGCCGACGGCTACCCGCGCCACTGCACCACCGGCACGCCGGTGCTGGTGAACGGCGTGCGCACCCGCATGGTGGGCCGCGTGAGCATGGACATGATCACCGTCGACCTCACCAACGTGCCCGGCGCCAGGTTCGGCAGCGAGGTCACGCTGTGGGGCAAGTCGGTCAAGACCGGCGCGGTGCTGCCCATCGACGAGGTCGCGCGGGCAGCCGGCACCGTGGGCTACGAGCTCATGTGCGCCGTGGCACAGCGCGTGCCGTTCGCGGCCCCGGCGCCCACCGAAGGCGAATGAAGGTCCTGTCCAACTGGCGCTCCGTGCGCCTTTGGGAAACGCAGGTCGAGCGCGACCTGCACCGCAACTACAGCCTGCGCACGCACGGCATCCTGATAGGCAGCTTCACGCTGCTGCTGATGTGGTGCGTGTCGGCGCTGCAGATGCACCTGCTGCATGTCGACTCGCTGGCGGTGCGCTACTTCCTCACGCTGGGCGTGGGGTATCTGGGCTACCTGCTGGTGCTGCGCTGGTGGGCAAAGCGGCTGGTCGAAGGGCGCGAGCTGAACGCGGACATCGATGCGCCCGACATCGACTTCGGCGGTGGGCGCGGCGCAAGCGGTGGAGGGGGCGCGCACAGCCACGCGAGCGCTGGCGAAAGCGGTGCCGGCGGGGGCCTCTCCGACATGGCCAGCGGCGCGCTCGACGTGGCCGGCGCGGCCGACGAAGGCGCGGTCATCGTGGTGCCGGTGGTCGCCATCTTTCTGATCTGCACGGCCGTGGTGCTGGGCGCGGGCTCGCTGGTGCTGCTGTACTTCAGCTGGGACGCGCTGCTGGCCGTGGCCGTCGAAGTCGCGTTCTCGTATGTGTCGGCGCGCGCCGCGGTGCGCGTGGCACGCGAAGGCTGGCTCATGGCCGCCGTGCGGCTCACCTGGAAGCCGCTGCTGGGCGCGGTGGTCTGCGCGGTGGCACTGGGCGCGCTGCTCGACCACTTCATGCCGCAGGTCAACTCGCTGCCCGAGGCGGTGCGCGTGTTGCTGAAGAGGCACTGAGCCCGGGCCCGTTGTCGGTGACGTCAGTGCGGTCAGTGCCGTCCGTGCCGCCCAGCGCCTCGCGCAGGTGATCGACCAGCACCTGGCACTTGGGCGCGGTGAAGCGGTTCGGCGGGTACAGGATGTACGCGTGGCCTTGGTAGTTGCCCTGAAACTCCCAGTCGGCCAGCACGCGCAGCACCTCGCCCGCGTGCAGCGCCTCGCGCGCCATGAAGGCCGGCACGCAGGCCACGCCCAGGTCGGCCAGCGCGCCTTCGAGCCGCACCTCGCTGTGGTTGCAGATGTAGCGCCCGCGCACGACGACTTCGGCGTCCTGCTCCCCTTGCCTGCGAAAACGCCAGTGGTTGTCCCGCTCATGCTCGCCCAGCGACAGGCAGCTGTGCGCCACGAGGTCGCTGGGGTGCGCAATGGCCGGGTGCCGCGTCAGGTAGCGCGGCGTGGCGCACAGAATGTGCGCCACCGCCATCAGCGGCCGTGCCACCAGCCCTTCGGGCGGCTCGGTGGTGAGCCGCACCACCAGGTCGACGCCTTCGCGGATCGGGTCGACGTCGCGGTCGCTCACGATGAGCTGCACATCCACCTCGGGGTAGCGCTGCAGAAACGAAAGAACGTGCGGATGCAGCACGCGCCGCGCAAAGGCCTTCGGCGCGCTGATGCGCACCAGCCCGCTGGGCTTGCTCGCGAACTGCGCGCCCACGTCCATCGCGCCCTGCGCCGCCAGCACCAGTTCGCGGCAGCGCGCGAAGGCCTCGGCACCGGCCTCGGTCAGCCGCAGCTGGCGCGTGGTGCGCTGCAGCAGCTGCACGCCTATTTCTTTCTCCAGCCGCTTCACCTGCCGGCTCGCGGCCGAGGGCGTGATGCCCAGCAGGTCGGCCGCGGCCGAGAAGCTGCCGAGCTCGGCGACCCGCACGAAGGTCACCATCTGCGGCAGCACGTTGAGAAATGAATTCGTTCCCACGGCGCAATAGTCCTGTTCCGGCGGATGGCTGTGCAGAGCGTGTGATGCCCCGAACAATCCAGCCCTTGTGTGTTGTTGTTGAAGCGGGTAGACAGTATGAAGTCAAGAAAGTGGGCCGGCATCGGCGCGGCGGAACTCATGCTGCTGCTGGTGGCGGCGGTGTGGGGCGGCAGCTATGCGGTGGCCAAAGAGGCCACGCAGCAGCTGCCGGTGCTGGAGTTCATCGCGCTGCGCTTCGGGCTGACCTTTTTGGTGCTGTTGCCCGCGCTGGGGCCGCTGTTCAGTTCCCGCAACACGACACGTCGCCAGGGCCTGGCGGTGGGCGGTCTGCTGGGCGCCAACCTGCTGGCCATCTTCGTGTGCGAGACCTTCGGCGTGTCGCTCACCACGGCCAGCAATGCCGCGTTCCTCATCAGCCTGTGCGTGGCGTTCACGCCCTTCGTCGAATGGTGGCTGCTGGGCCAGCGCCCCGCGCGGCGCATGTTCTGGGCGGCGGGCCTGTCGGCGCTGGGCGCGGCCATGCTGTCGGCCACGTCGCCGGCCGAAATGTCGGTGAGTTGGGGCGACGGGCTGATGGTTGTCGCGGCGTTCCTGCGCGCCGTCATGGTCTGCATGACGCGGCGCCTGGCCGGGCGACACACGCTGCCGGCGCTGACGCTCACCGCCGTGCAGGCGGGCGTGATGGCGCTGGGCGCGGCGCTGATCGCGCTGGTGGCTTCCCCTGCCACAGCAGGCCAAGGAGCCTGGCATCTGCCGCCCGCCACCGCCTCGTTCTGGTGGGGCATGGCCTACCTGGTGCTGCTGTGTACGGTGTTCGCCTTCTTCGCGCAGAACCATGCGGCGTCTCGCTCCAGCCCGAGCCGGGTGTCGCTGCTGATGGGCAGCGAGCCGGTGTTCGGCGCGCTGATTGCGGTGTACGGCTTTGGCGAGCGCATCGGGCCGTGGGGCTGGGCGGGCGGGTTGCTCATCGTGGCGGCCGCGTGGTGGGTCACGCTGGCGCCGCGCGAACGATCGACGAAGAATTCGGTCGTTGCGCGCATGGATCGCCCGGCCCGCGCTCCCTAGACTAGAGGGCATGGACCAACCCACCGAAGCCCCACGCCCCGCCGCAGACCACACCAACTGGCGCACCCGGCCGCACAGCACCTGGGCCTTCCAGCATGTGCGCGAGATCGTGCCCGTGGCCGACATTGCCAACGACCCGGCCCGCGCCGCGCCTTTCCCCACCGAGCTTGCCGCGCTCGACCTGGCCGAGTTCCACCAGCTCACCCGCACCGACGGCTTCGTCGTGCTGCACAAGGGCCGCGTGGTGCACGAGTTCTACGACGGCGCCATGACGGCCCACACGCCGCACATCCTCATGTCGGCGACCAAGTCGGTCGTGGGGCTGGTGGCCGGCACGCTGCACGGCGCGGGCCTGCTCGACGTGGCGGCGCCTGTGTCGGACATCGTGCCCGAGCTGGCGCGCACTGCCTTCGAAGGCGCCACCGTGCAGCAGCTGCTCGACATGCGCACCGGCGTGGCCCTGGACGCACAGGCGCTGGAGGCCTACCGCCTGTCCACCGGCTGGGACCCGGCGCCGCCCGGCGCGGTGCAGTCCGACCTGCGCACCTTCTTCGAGACCACCACGGCCACGCATGCGCCACACGGCGGGCCGTTCAAGTACACGTCGGCCAACACCGACCTGCTGGGGCTCGTGATGGAGCGCGTGGCGGGCCGGCCGTTTGCCACACTGGCCAGCGAACACCTGTGGGCGCCGCTGGGCGCTGAAGACGCGGCGTACATCACCGTCGACCCGAAGGGCTCGGCCCGATGCACCGGCGGGCTGTGCGCCACCGCGCGCGATCTGGCGCGCGTGGGCTGGCTGGTGGTGCAGGGCGGGAAGGCGGCCGACGGCCGCGCGGTGGTGCCCGCGGGCTGGATCGACGACATGTGGCACGGCGGCGATGCCGAGGCCTGGAACCAGGGCGAGTTCGCGGCCGGCTTCGCGGGCATGCGCATGCGCTACCGCAACGGCTGGTACGTGGTCGACGACGCGCCCGGCATGCTGTTTGCCATGGGCATCCACGGACAGCACCTGTTCGTGGACCCGCGCAACGAGCTGGTCATTGCCAAGCTGTCGTCGCAGAACCAGCCGATCGACGCGATCGCCACAGCGCGCACGCTGCGGGCGGTGGGGGTGATCCGGCGCGCGCTGGCGTGATGGATTTGCGGAAAGTGCGAGCGGGCTGCGCCGGCCTGCAACTGTGAACCGGCCATGCCGGGCGGCGTGCGCAGACAATCCGCGCCGGAGGAATTCTGTTCACATGATCTCGAATAAAAAACATCGTGCAGCCTTGCACGCCTGCGGCCTCGCACTGGCCGCGCTGGGTTTCGTGGCGCACGCCGAGCCGGACGCGTCGGCACCGCTTGCTCGCACCGCGGAGGCACCCGTCGGGGAGGCGCCTGTCGCAGAGGCTCCCGTCACAACGTCCACTGCCACCGTGCCCGCCGCGCCGCAGACCCGCGTGCTTTTCAAGCTCGGCGTCTACAAGCCCGGCATCGAAAAGCTTCGCGTCGTGCGCCGCGAGGACACCGTCGGCCGTGTCGCCGGTCAGGTCGCCTTGAACGTCGCCTTCGCCGTGCTGGCGGGTGGCGCGGGCGTGCAGGGCTTCTCGAAGGACGACCTCGGCGGCACCACGCTCGCGGCGCTTCAGGACGACCCGCTCGGCGTCAACCCGGCCATCAGCGACCTGACCGACACGCTCAGCAAGGTCGCCACCGACATCTACCGCAAGCGCGCCGCAGCCGCGCACGCCCTCGCCCTGACAGACGGCTCCACGCCCGAGGAGATCGCGGATGCGGCCAAGGTCCAGGCGCAAGCCGACACGCCGCTGCTGCCGGGCCCGTGGCACCTGGTGTACGAGAACCTGCTGGGTTCCGACGAGCTGTTCCGCCTGAAGTTCGGCGCCCAGCTTGGCCGTGCGGGCTTCATGCGCCCGCCGGCCGAATGCTTCTACCAGTCGGAGCCCGTCGCGTGGGCCCAGTGGCAGGCCGACGACTGGCAGCACTTGCGCCAGGAGCGTGCAAAGGCCGTGGCGGCCTGCACCGCGGCGCTGTCCGCGACGCCTGAAAAGTTCTGGTAACTGCGCGGCTCGCCGACGCTTCAAGGGCTGCCAGGCGGCAGCCCGCGACCGGTCAGCGCCTCAATACAGCCCGAGCTGCCGCGTGCGCAAGCGCGCCAGCCCCAGCAGCGCATCGGTGAACGGCGTGGCCACGCCGGTCAGCTCGCCCAACTCGCGCACCACCGTCACCAGCGCGTCGAGCTCCACCGAGCGGCCGGCTTCCACGTCCTGCAGCATCGAGGTCTTGAACGCGCCCAGCTTCATCGTGACCGCATGCCGGTCTTCGGGGCTCTGCGTGATCTCGATGCCGATGCGCCGGCCGATTTCCTTGGCCTCCAGCATCACCGCCGAGATGAAGCCGCGCACGTAGTCGTCGGCCATGATCAGGTCGGTGGTGGCGCCGGTGAGCGCGCTGATGGGGTTCACCGTCATGTTGCCCCACAGCTTGAACCACACGTCCTTCTGAATCTGCGGCGACAGCGTGGTGTCGATGCCGGTGCTCTTGAGCAGCGCCACCAGCTTCTGCACGCGCGGCGTGGCCTCGCCCGACGGCTCGCCCACGATCAGCCCGTTGCCGAAGTGGTGCCGCACCACGCCCGGTGCGTCGAGCGAGCAGCTCGCGTGCACCACGCAGCCGATCACGTTGCGCGACGGAATGGCTCTGGCAATGGCGCCTTCGGGGTCCACGGCCGCGAGCCGGTGCCCCGTGATCTCGCCGCCGAAGCCGCCTTCCAGGAACCACCACGGCACGCCGTTCATTGCCACCAACACGATCGTGTCCGCGCCGATCAGCGGGCCGATGCGCTCGGCCACGCCGGCCAGCGCGGGCGCCTTCACGGCGATGACCACCAGGTCCTGCACGCCAAGCTCGGCGGGGTCGGCCACCGCGTTGACGGGCACGCGCGTGCGAACGTCGCCACGCATCAGGCTGAGGCCGTCGCGCTGCAGCGCCTCGAGCGTGGCGCCGCGTGCCACCACGTTCAGTCGCTCGCCGGCTTGCGCCAGGCTCACGCCGATCCAGCCGCCAATGGCGCCGGCGCCGTAAATGCAAATCTTCATGAGGTCTGTCGTTTCAGGTTCAGTTGCGGTATGTGGGGTCGATGCGGTCCACCTGCCGCACCAGCGCATTGAACACGTCTTGCCCGGCACCGTGCTCGGGGCTGAACTGCAGCGCGTCGCGCGTGCAGCGCTGGGCAATTTCTTCGCTCACCGGAATGGCCGCGCCCATCGAGAAGGTGGCCATCTGGATCTCGCAGGCGCGCTGCAGCGTCCACAGAATCGCAAATGTCTGCGGCAGCGTCTGGCCCCAGGCCAGCAGGCCGTGGTTGCGCAGGATCACCGCGTTGCGCTCACCGATGCTCTTGAGCAGGCGCGGGCCTTCGTCGGCATGGATGGTGATGCCCTCGAAGTCGTGGTACGCCACCATGCCGTGCAGTTGCGCGGTGTAGAAGTTGGTCTGCTGCAGGCCGCCCTGCAGGCAGGCCACGGCCACGCCGGCGGTGGTGTGCGTGTGCATCACGCAGTGCGCGCCGGGCAGGCCGTCGTGGATGGCCGCATGCACCACGAAGCCGGCCGGGTTCACCTTGTGCGTGGAGCCGTCGAGCACCTTGCCGTGCAGGTCGATCTTCACCAGATTGCTGGCCGTCACTTCGCTGTAGTGCAGGCCGAAGGGGTTGATGAGGAACTGCGGAGACCTACGGGCTCCTTCGCTCGCCGTGCCACCCGTCACGCTGTCGGGCAACCGCACCGTGATGTGGTTGTAGATCATCTCGACCCAGCCCAGCATCGCGAACACGCGGTAGCAGGCCGCGAGCTCCTCGCGCGCGGCGCGCTCGTCGGGATGGATCGAGGGCTGGACCAGCGCCGAAGGCGTGGACAACGGCGTGGGGGTGGCGAGTGTGTTCATTGCAGTTCCTTCATGGGGTTAGCCCTCCGCGGTGAAGCCGACCTCTTTCACGATCGGCGCCCACTTGGCGGTGTCTTTCTTCAACAGTTCGCTCAGCTCGGTGGGCGTGGAAGACATCGCTTCCAGGCCGAAGGTGCCGAGGCCGTCGATCACGTCCTTCTGCGCCAGCGCGTTCTTCATGGCCGTGTTCAGCTTGGCCACCAGTTCGGGCGAGGCCTTGGCCGGCAGGAAGAAGGCGAACCATTCGCTGTGCGCCATGTCCTTCAGGCCCTGTTCGCCGAAGGTGGGCACATCGGGCGCGAAGCGGTTGCGCTTGGCACCCGACACACCAAGGATGCGCACCTTGCCCGACTGCAGATGCTGCGTGATGTCGCCGATGGGCCCCGACACCGCCGAGATGTTGCTGCCCAGCAGGTCGAGCATGGCCGGCTGTGTGCCGCGGTAGGCCGCGTGCTTGAGCTCCACGCCGCCCTTCTTGCCCAGCAGCGCGCCAATGAAGTGCGGCGTGGAGCCCGCGGCCGGCGAGCCGAAGTTGGCGCCATCGGGATGGGTCTTGGCCCAGGCCAGGAATTCGGGCACCGTCTTCACGCTGGCCGGCACGGCCGGGCCCACGGCAAAGCCGAAGTCGAAGATGCAGGCCAGGCTCACCGGCGTGATGTCGACCATCGGGTCGTACGGCAGCTTCTTGTAGATGTGCGGGTAGATCGTGAGGATCGAGGTCGGCGTCTGCAGGATGGTGCTGCCGTCGGCCGGTCGGCCCTTCACGTAGCTCACGGCAATCTGGCCGCCCGCGCCGGTGCGGTTTTCCACCACGGCGGTCTTGGCGTATTCGGGGCTGAGCTTGAGCGCCAGGCGCCGGCAGGTGGTGTCCGACGTGCCGCCGGCCGCGAAGCCGGTGACGATGGAGGCGGTCTCGATGTTCATCGCTTGCGCGAAGACGTTCTGGCCCAGGCTGGCCATCAAGGCCGAGGCACTGGTGGTCTGCAGGATGTGGCGGCGTGTGAAGCTCATGGTGTTGTCTCTCTCCGGACGGTTGTTGTGGTCGCTCAAGACTCGTCGCGCAGCCAGGTGACCGCGCCCGAGTGGGTCACGGCGCCCTGGTAGGCAGGGCGCACGGTGAGCGCGTATTTTTCCAACAAACCGCCCTTTGGCGCCCCCGCGTTTACCTCACGTGCGGCAAGCCGCGACGCAATTTCGTCCGCCGTCAGTTCCACCGAAATGCTGCGCGCTTCGGCCCGCGCGTCGATGGCGATCACGTCGCCGTCGCGCAGGGCCGCAATGGGGCCGCCGTCGGCCGCCTCGGGCCCCGCGTAGCCGATGCACAGGCCGCGCGTGGCGCCGGAGAAGCGCCCGTCGGTCAGCAGCGCCACCCTGTCGCCCATGCCCTGGCCGTAGAGCAGCGCGGTAATACCCAGCATCTCGCGCATGCCGGGGCTGCCCCGGGGGCCTTCGTTGCGAATGACGATCACGTCGCCGGCTTCGTAGCGGCGGTTCTGCACGGCCGTTTGCGCTTCTTCCTCGGAGTTGAAGACGCGCGCCGGGCCACGGAACACCAGCCCCTTGAGCCCGGCCGTCTTGAGCAGCGCGCCGTCGGGGCACAGGTTGCCCTTGAGCACCGCCAGCCCGCCGTCGCGCGTGATCGGGTTGCCGGCCTCGCGCACCACGCGGCCGTCGGGCGCCAGCGCGCCGGCCAGTTCCTCGGCCATGGTGCGGCCGGTGAAGGTGAGCGCGTCGCCGTGCAGAAAGCCCTGCTCCAGCAGCGTGCGCAAAATGACGCCGGCCCCACCGATGTAGAACACGTCGCGCGCCAGGTACTGGCCGCCCGGGCGCAGGTCGGCAATGAGCGGCGTGCGCGCGAAGACCTCGGCCACGTCGTCCAGGTGGAACTTGATGCCCGCCTCGTGCGCAATGGCCGGCAGGTGCAGCGCGGCGTTGGTCGAGCCGCCGGTGGCCGACACCACGGCGCAGGCGTTTTCCAGCGCCTTGCGCGTGACGATGTCGCGCGGCAGCGGGCTGTCGCCCATCACCGCCTTCATGAGCGTTTTTGCGGCGCGGCGCATCAGCGGCGCGCGCTCGCTGAACACGGCAGGCACCATGCTCGAGCCGATGGGCGCCAGCCCCAGCGCCTCCGACACCATGCCCATGGTGTTGGCCGTGAACTGCCCCGCGCAGGCGCCGGCCGTGGGCAGGCAGGCGCGGCTCATGGCCTCGAGTTCTTCATGCGTGGCGGTGCCGGCCAGCACCTTGCCGATGGTCTCGTAGGTGTCGACCACGTTCAGGTCGCGCCCGTCCGGCCCCGGCATCTGGCCCGGCAGCGCCGAGCCGCCGTGCACGAACACGCTGGGCACGTTGCAGCGCACCATGCCCATCATCAGCCCCGGCAGGTTCTTGTCGCAGGCGCCGATGGCAAAGATGCCGTCCCACTGGTGGCCGCGCGTGGAAGCCTCGACGCTGTCGGCGATCAGCTCGCGCGAGATCAGCGAGAAGCGCATGCCCGAATGCGCCATGGTGAGCCCGTCGCTTACCGACACCACCGGGCATTCGTGCGGCGTGCCGCCGCCGGCGTAGATGCCGGTCTTGGCGTGCTGCGCCTGCTCGCGCAGGTTCAGGTTGCACGGGCTCATTTCGCCGCCGGTATGGAACACGCCGATGTGCGGGCGCGCGATGTCCTCGTCGTCCTGACCCAGCGCATGCAGAAAGCTGCGCGTGGTCGCGCGGATGGTGCCCTCGCGGATGGTGGCGGAGCGAAAGCGCGGGGGCTTCGGGTCGGTGGGCGTGGTCATCGGGCTGGCGTGGGCTGGCGGGTGGTCAAAAGAAGGCTCAGAACATCGTGTTGTTGTTCGCGGCCGTTTCGGGCACCGGCTGAACCACGTCCCAGTGCTCGACGATCTTTCCGTTCTCCAGCTTGAAGATGTCCACGATGGCGCTGCCGCGCGTGCCCGGCTCGCGCACCGCGTTCACATGCAGGATCACGTAGTCGCCTTCGACAAAGCTGCGCTTGATGATGCTGCGCGAGTTTGGAAACTTCTCGCGCATGAACGCGACGAACTTGCGAAAGCCCTCGGGGCCGTCGGTCGCCGTGGGGTTGTGCTGCACGTAGCGGTTGCCCACGTACTGCAGGGCCGCGTCGGCGTCCTTCTGGTTCAGGCCCTTCTCGTAGAAGGCGAGCACGGTCTGGCGGTTGGCTTCCTGCTGGGCGGTGGTGCCTGGCTTGCCAGGGGCCATGGGGGCGCAGGCGGTAAGGAACAGGGCGGCGGCTGCGGCCATGGCCGCCAGGGTGGTGCGTTGCATCAAAGGGTGCTCCGGTGTGAAAGAAGGAAATCAATAGCCGCTGGGCGCGGGTTTGTCGGACTTGTCGGCCTTGCTGGATTTGTACTTCGCCAGCAACTCCTTCGCCGCCGCCGCCAGCACGATGGTGTCCACCCCCACCGCCACGAACAAGGCGCCGGCCGCGAGCCACTTGCGCGCCTGCTCCTCGGTGGTCGACAGAATGCCCGGCGCCTTGCCGGCCTTCAGGATGCGCGCGATGGCGTCGGCAATCACCGCCTGCACTTCGGGGTGGTTGGGCTGGCCCACGAAGCCCATCGACGCCGACAGGTCGGCCGGTCCGATGAACACGCCGTCCACGCCCGGCGTGGCCGCAATGGCGTCGATGTTCTTCATCGCCTCCACCGTCTCGGCCTGCACCAGCAGGCAGGTCTGCGCATTGGCTTCGTGCAGGTAGTTGGGGTAGGCCTGCCAGCGCGAGGCGCGCGCCAGCGCACTGCCCATGCCGCGGATGCCTTCGGGCGGGTAGCGCATGCCCTGCACCAGGCGCGCGGCCTGCTCGGCCGTGTCGACCATCGGCACCAGCAGCGTCTGCGCGCCGATGTCCAGGTACTGCTTGATCAGCGTGGTGTCGCCCACCGGAATGCGCACCACCGGGTGCGAGCGCTCGGCCTCGGGCTGCGCCGACCAGGCGCTGGAAATGGCCTGCAGTTGCGCCAGCACCGAGCGCACGTCGTTGGGCGCGTGCTCGCCGTCGACCAGCAGCCAGTCGTAGCCGGTGCCGGCCAGAATCTCGGCCGCGTAGCCGTCGGCCATGCCGACCCACAGGCCGATCTGGGGCTTGCCCGATTGAAGGGCCTGCTTGAAGGTGTTGAGAGGGGTGTGCATGGTTTTCTTTTCAGACAAAACGGAAGGCGATGGAGCCGAGGGGGCCGTAGTCGGCATGGAAGGTGTCGCCGGGCAGGGCGGTGGTGGGGCGCGTGAACGAGCCGCCCAGCACCACCTCGCCGGCCTCCAGGCATTCGTCCCACGGCGCGAGCTTGTTGGCCAGCCACGCCACGCCGGTGGCCGGGTGGTTGAGCACGGCCGCGGCCACGCCCGATTCTTCGATCACGCCGTTCTTGTAGAGCAGCGCGCTCACCCAGCGCAGGTCGACGGCGTCGGGCTTCACCGGCCGCCCGCCCATCACGATGCCGGCATTGGCCGCGTTGTCGGCAATGGTGTCGAACACGCGGCGCATGGTCTTGGTGTGGCGGTCGAACTGCTCGATGCGCGCGTCGATGATTTCGATGGCCGGCACCACGTAGTCGGTGGCGGCCAGCACGTCGAAGATGGTCACGTTCGGACCCTGCAGCTTCTTGCCGAGCACAAAGGCCAGCTCCACCTCCACGCGCGGCGCAATGAAGCGCTTGAACGGAATGTCGCCGCCCTGGTCGAAGAACATGTCGTCCAGCAGCGTGCCGTAGTCGGGCTCGTCGATCTGGCTGGACTGCTGCATGGCGCGCGAGGTGAGGCCGATCTTGTGGCCCTTCACGACACGGCCTTCGGCCATCTTGGTCTTCACCCACTCGCGCGAAATGGCGTAGCCGTCCTCGATGGTCATCTCAGGAAAGCGCTTGGAGAAATGCTCGACCTGCACGCGCGTTTTTTCGCTTTCGTGCAGCTCGGCGGCCAGTTGGGCGATGGTGGCTTGGGAGAGCATGGGTGGCTTCGTTCAGGTCTTGTTGAACAGGGGGTGCAGGTTGCTGTGCTTGCCGTCGTACACCTGCCCGGGGCTTTCGTCGATCTGCAGGGTGATGCCGATGGGGCGCTGCGCGAAGATCGGCGCGAAATGCGCGCGCACGTTGCTCAGCAGGTCGTCGCCGGCCTTCTTCTTCACGGCCTCCGAGCGCCCCGCGGCCATGCGCAGGTTGAGGTACACGAAGGCGTAGTCGGCCTGGCCGTCGGCCACCGCGTGGTGCGCGGCCGGGTAGGCCAGCACGCGCGTGCCGCCGATGGGAAACACCGGCTTGCCGGCCTCGTCGCGCTGCGCGAGCATGGTGTCGGCCAGCGTGCGGCACAGCGCCGACATGTCGGTCTCGGCCTCGATGTTGGGCGTGTAAAGAATCACCAGGTGGGGCATTGTGGGTCTCCGTTCATTCCACCGACATGGTCGCCGCGGTGCATGTCACCGCGAAGATCGGGATGGCCTTCATGTGAAAGATCTGGCCCTTGCCGCGCGCGGCCGCGGCCACGCTGAGAAAGGTGCGAATCTCGAAGCCGCCCTGGCCCGCTTCGCGGTAGGTGGCCTCGTCGCCGTAGTCGCTTTGCGAGAGCATGCCTTCGCGGTCGTTGGCGCACCAGCGGCGCATGAACTCGGCGTCCCACTCGGCGTTGACCTTGCCCGAGTCCGGCGTGGCCGGCCAGTGCGAAATGCCGCCGGTGCCCACCAGCGCAATGCGTTCGGGTGCCTTGTCGCAGGCGCGGCGCAAGGCCTCGCCGAAGGCCCACGCGCGGTGCAACGGCGTGAGCGGCGGCCCCTGGCAGTTGATGTTCACCGGAATCACCTTGGTGTCGAAGTCGGGCGTGAGAAAGTTCAGCGGCACCATGATGCCGTGGTCGAACTTCCATTCTTCCGCATAGGCCACGTCCACCGTCTGCATCACCTCGCGAATGAGGCGCTGCGAGAGCGCGGCGTCGCCGGGGATGGTGCGCTTCGCGATGCCCAGCCACTTCGGGTCTTCGATCGGGCCTTCATAGCTGTCGGCCATGCCAATGGCATAAGCCGGCATGTTGTTCATGAAGAAGTTCGCGAAGTGCTCTGCGGCAATGACGATCACCGCGTCGGGCTTGGTCGCGCGCATGGCCTCGCCGAAGCGATGGAACTGCGCGTGGAACTCGTCCTTCACCGCCGGGTCGGCCAGATGGGCGCGGCCGGTGATGCCGGGGGCGTGGCTGCAGACGCCTGCGAATACGAGGCTCATACGCCTGCCACTTTCTCGTTGGTGCCGGTTGTCATTGCATAGATGCCCGCGCGCACCGGGCCGTACTTGCGCACGCCCTCGCGCATGGCTTCGAGGTAGTCGGCCCAGGCGATGCCCAGCAGCGGCGCGAAGTGCATCAGCAACTGGCCGTTGCAGCCCAGCACGTAGAGCTTGCCGATGTCGCCGCTGTCGATGGCCTCGCGCTCTTCGTCGCTGAGGTCGTAGCCGCCGAGCAATGTGGCGCGCGCATCGCCGCCTTCGGCATAGCGCCGTTGCACCTCTTGCTCGCGGTTCAGCGCAAACAAGAACTTCTGCATCGCATAGAGGCTCATCGTTCAGCCCTCGACCTGGATGTTGGCCTTGCGGATCACGTCGCCGTACTTCGCAATCTCGCTCTGGATGAACGCCGCAAAGCGCTCCGGCGTGCCCGACAGCGACGCGATGCCGCCCTTGTGGAAAGCTTCCGCCACCACCGACCCGGCCAGCGCGCGGTTCACCTCGGCGTTCATGCGTTGCACCACGGCGTCGGGCGTGCCGGCGGGGGCCAGAAGGCCGTTCCAAGAATTGGACTCGATGGGCACGCCCTGTTCCGCCAGTGTGGGTATGGACGGCGCGTACTGCGAGCGCTGCGCGGTCGCCATGCCCAACGCCACCAGCTTGCCGTTTTGCACATGGCTGCGGAACTCGGGCCAGTTGCCGAACATCATCGTCACCTGCCCGCCGAGCAGGTCGGTGAGTGCTGGGCCCTGGCCCTTGTAGGGCACGTGCACGATGTCCAGGCCCATCTGCAGCTTGAGCATTTCACCCGACAGGTGCGCGGAGGTGCCGTTGCCGAAGGACGCGAAGCTCAGCGTGCCCGGCTTGGCCTTGGCCTGGTTGCGCAGGTCGGCGAGCGTCTTCAGGCCGCTTGCCGGATGGGTGGCCAGCACGTGCTCGGACATGCCCATGAGCGCGACCGGGCGCAGGTCTTTCTGTGTGTCGTAGGGCAGCTTGCGCAGCAGCGTGGGGTTTGCCGTGAAGCTGTTGGCCACGCAGACGAAGGTGTAGCCGTCGGGCGCGGCCTTGGCTGCCGCGTCGACGCCGATCACCGTGCCCGCGCCGGGCTTGTTGTCGACGATGACGGGTTGGCCCAGCGCCTTCGACAGTTCCACGCCCACGAGGCGCGCGACGAAGTCGGTGGTGCCGCCTGGGGTGAAGGGCACGATGACGCGGATCGGTTTGTTGGGCCATGTGCCCTGCGCGCGTGCCAGCGAAGGGAGTGCGGTAAATGCAGCCGCGCCCTGCAGCAGCGTGCGGCGTCGCGTATTGACGCCACGCCCCAGTGCCAGTTTTGGCGCGTGGCTCACGCCACACCCCAGTGCGGAATATGGTGCGACCCCATCGACACAGCCACGTTCTTCGGCTCGCAGAAAACTTCATAGCTCCATGTGCCGCCCTCGCGCCCCGTGCCCGATGCCTTGGTGCCGCCGAAGGGCTGGCGCAAGTCTCTGACGTTCTGGCTGTTGACGAAGCACATGCCGGCTTCCACGGCCGCGGCCACGCGGTGCGCCTTGCCGATGTTCTCGGTCCACACGTAGCTGCTCAGGCCGTAGGCGATGTCGTTGGCCAGGCGAATGGCGTCGGCCTCGTCCTTGAACGGAATCAGGCAGGCCACCGGGCCGAAGATTTCTTCCTGCGCAATCTTCATGCGGTTGTCGACATCGGCGAACACGGTGGGCATCACGTAGTTGCCGCGCTTCACACGCTCGGGCAGGTTCGACGGCGCGTCCAGCCCGCCGCACAGCAGCGTGGCGCCTTCCTTCGGGCCCAGCTCGATGTAGCTGCGCACCTTGGCCAGGTGAGCCTGCGAGATCATCGGCCCGACGATGGTTTTTTCGTCCAGCGGGTCGCCCACGGTGATGCGCTTGGCGCGCTCCGCGAACTTGGCGGCAAAGTCCGCGTAGATCGACTGCTGCACCAGAATGCGCGAGCCCGCCGTGCAGCGCTCGCCGTTGTTGCTGAAGATCATGAACACGGCCGCGTCCAGCGCGCGGTCGAGGTCGGCGTCCTCGAAAATCACGAACGGGCTTTTGCCGCCCAGCTCCATGCTGAACTTCTTCAGCCCGGCGCTCTTCACGATGCGGTTGCCCGTGGCGGTGGAGCCGGTGAACGAAATGGCGCGCACGTCGGGGTGCGCCACCAGCGGCTCGCCGGCTTCCTTGCCGTAGCCGTGCACCAGGTTCAGCACGCCGGGCGGAATGCCCGCTTCGAGCGCCAGCTCGCCCAGGCGCGCGGCCGAGAGCGGCGAGAGCTCGCTCATCTTCAGCACCGCCGTGTTCCCGAAGGCCAGGCAGGGCGCGACCTTCCAGGTGGCCGTCATGAACGGCACGTTCCACGGGCTGATGAGCGCGCACACGCCCACGGGGTGGAACAGCGTGTAGTTCAGGTGCGTGGGCGTGGGGTAGGTGTGGCCGTCCACGCGGGTGCACATCTCGGCGAAGTAGTAGAAGTTGTCGGCCGCGCGCGGAATGAGCTGCTTGCCGGTCTGTGCGATGACCTGGCCGCAGTCGTTGGTTTCGGTCTGCGCAATCTCGGGCACGTGCTGCGCAATCAGGTCGCCCAGCTTGCGGATCAGCTTGGCGCGCTCGGGCGCGGGCATGCCGGCCCACTTGGGGAACGCTTCCTTGGCGGCGGCCACGGCCGCGTTCACTTCGGCCTCGCCGCCCGAGGCCACCTCGGCCAGCACTTCCTGCGTGGCGGGGTTGACGGTTTCGAAGTAGTCCTTGCCGGTGACAGACTTGCCGTTGATCAGGTGGTCGACTCTCATGTTTTTCCTTGGATGGTCTCGATGGTGTTCATGAGCGCGCCAATGCCCTCGATCTCCGTGACGATCACGTCGCCTGGCTGGCAGTCGACCACGCCGTCGGGCGTGCCCGTGAGGATCAGGTCGCCCGGCGAGAGCGTCATGAAGCGGCTGAAATACTCGATGAGAAAAGGCGCGTCGAAGATCATGTCGCGCGTGTTGCCCTGCTGCGTGACGGTGCCGTTCACCGTGGTGCGCAGTGCCAGCGCCATCGGGTTGGGCACGTCGGCCGCGTCGACGAACCACGGCCCCACCGGCGTGCAGGTGTCGCGGTTCTTCACGCGCAGGTTGGGGCGGTACCAGTTCTCCAGGTAGTCGCGAATGGCGTAGTCGTTGGCCACCGTGTAGCCGCCGATGAAGTCGCAGGCATCGGCACGCTGCACGTTCTTCGCGGTCTTGCCGACCACGATGGCCAGCTCGCATTCGTAGTGCATGAACTTCACGTCCGCCGGGCGGTGCGTGCGCTGGCGGTGGCCGATGAGCGCGCTCTGGCCCTTCACGAACACCAGCGGTTCTTCGGGCGCCTTGAACTCCAGTTCCTTCGCATGGTCGGCGTAGTTCAGGCCGAGCGCGAGGATGGTGCGTGGGCGTGCCGTGGGTGCGAGCGGCGGCAGCCAGGTGAGCTGCTCTTGCGGCACGACGCGGCCGTCGTCCAGGCGAACGGCGGCGTCGGCATGGCCGTTGAATTCGTGCGCGGTGCCGGTGTGTTCGCGGCCTTCGAAAATGACGCGTGCGTGCTTCATGCGGCTTCCTTCACCGGCGTGTCGATCAGGGTGTCGACCAGTGTGTTGCCGAGGGTCTCGAAGCCCGGGGCCGAGATGTCGATGCGGTCACCCGCGCGGGCCAGCGGGCGGCCCAGGTCGCAGCCGAGCAGCAGCACGTCGCCGTGCGCGAGCGTCATGAACTCGCCCACGTCGGCCAGCAACTGCTGCGCAGGGCGCACGAGCTGCGAGAAGTCGATGGACTGCGCCAGCGTGCCGTTGATGCGCACCTCGACACGAAAGCTCGCGGGGTCGGCCACCTCCTGCGCGTCGCGCAGCACCGCGCCGATGCCCAGGAAGCCGTCGACGCACTTGAACTTCACCGGCGGGCGGAAGAAGCTCGCATGCGGAATCGACAGGTCGTTGACCAGCACGAAGCCTTCGATGTCGCCCTCGGCGCCGATCACCATGCCGATGCTCGCGCCGACTTCCACTTCGGGCACGCCCGCCGGCACCGCGATGGCGCTGCCGTGCGGGCTCCAGGTGTTGGCCGTCTTCACATAGAGCACGGGCGCCTTGGGCGGTGCCTTGTAGGGCGGCTGCGTCATCTGCGGCGCAAGCGCCTCGGCCTCGGCGCGAAAGTTCAGCAGGGTGCCGTACACCGTGCCGGTCGGAAGGAAATGCGGTGCGCTGCTCATGAAGGTTGCTCCAGTGCGATGAGTTCGTCGAGCAGCCCGTAGAGCTGCGTGAGCTTGGCTTTGCCAAGCGACTTTTCCATCCAGTCGTAGTGCGCCTCGATGCTGGTGCCCAGGCGCTTGACCAGCTTCATGCCGTGCGGCGTGGCCTCCACCACGGTGCGGCGCTGGTCGGCCGGGTCGCGTGCGCGGGTGATGAGGTTGTCGCGCTCCATGCGTGCCAGCACGCCAGTGAGGCTGGGGCCGAGGATGAAGGCCTCGCGCGCCACCCGGCCGGTGTCGACCGCGCCGTGCTCGCCCAGCACGCGCAGCACGCGCCATTGCTGGTCGGACAGCGCGTGTTCGCGCAGGCTGGGCCGGGTGTGGGCCATCACGGCTTCGCGGGCCTGCAGCAGCAGGCGCGGCAAATTGCGGTGCGTGAATGTCGTGCTCAAGGCAGGTCTCTTTTCTGAATTAGTTAACATGTTAAATGATTGGTGCTTTCTTTCCAAGGCACCCGGCATCAGGGTTTGTGCGGACACCTAAACTCGTTGCATGGCCAAGGACAAAACAACTTTCGTCTGCAGTGAATGCGGCGGCACCAGCCCCAAATGGCTCGGCAAATGCCCGAGCTGCGGCGCATGGAACACATTGATCGAGCAGGTGGCGGGCAGCAACGCGCCGGCCAACAACCGCTTCGGCACGCAGTTCTCGCCGCTGGCGGGCGTCTCCGAACTGGCCACCCTGTCGGAAATCGAAGCGACCGACATCGCGCGCACGCCCACCGGCATCGACGAGCTCGACCGCGTGCTGGGCGGGGGCATCGTGTCGGGCGGCGTCACGCTGATCGGTGGCGACCCGGGCATCGGCAAGTCGACGCTGCTGCTGCAGGCGGTCGATGCGCTGCAGCGCGCGGGGCAGAACGCGCTGTATGTCACCGGTGAAGAGAGCGGCTCGCAGGTGGCGTTGCGCTCCAGGCGGCTCGGTCTGGACCACTCGCAGGTGCAGGTGCTGGCCGAGATTCAGCTGGAGAAGATCATCGCCACGCTCGACGCCACGCGCCCGGCCATTGCGGTGATCGACTCGATCCAGACGGTGTACTCAGACCAGCTCACGTCCGCGCCCGGCTCGGTGGCGCAGGTGCGCGAATGCGCGGCGCACCTCACGCGCTTTGCCAAGACCAGCGGCACGGCCGTGGTGCTGGTGGGCCACGTCACCAAAGAAGGGGCGCTGGCCGGCCCGCGCGTGCTCGAGCACATGGTCGACACGGTGCTGTATTTCGAGGGCGACACGCATTCGAGCTTTCGTCTGGTGCGCGCCATCAAGAACCGCTTTGGCGCGGTCAACGAGATTGGCGTGTTCGCCATGACCGAGCGCGGCCTGAAGGGCGTGACCAACCCGAGCGCCATCTTCCTGAGCCAGCACACCGAGCCGGTGCCCGGCAGCGTGGTGCTGGTCACGCTCGAAGGCACGCGGCCGATGCTGGTGGAAATTCAGGCGCTGGTCGACAACGGCGGGCCCAGCCCGCGCCGCCTGTCGGTGGGCCTGGACCGCGACCGCCTGGCCATGCTGCTGGCCGTGCTGCACCGTCATGCGGGCGTGGCCTGCATGGACCAGGACGTGTTCGTGAACGCGGTGGGCGGTGTGCGCATCAGCGAGCCCGCGGCCGACCTGGCGGTGATGCTGGCCATCACCTCGAGCCTGCGCGGCAAGCCGCTGCCCAAGGGCTTCATCGCGTTCGGTGAAGTGGGCCTGGCCGGCGAGGTGCGCCCGGCGCCGCGCGGGCAGGAGCGCCTGCGCGAGGCCGCCAAGCTGGGCTACAGCGTGGCGGTGGTCCCCAAAGCCAACGCGCCCCGAAAGGGCGCGAAGGAAATCGAAGGGCTGACGATCCACGCCGTCGACCGCATCGAAGAGGCGATGGACGTGGTCCGCCGCCTCGATTGATCCGTTGCCGGCCAGCCGGCAAAAAATGACCCGGCGCACCGTGGCGCGCCGGGCCTACCCTCCCTACCCCCCGATGTGCATCGTGAACGCCGGTCCGCCGTTGAGCACGCATTGACCGCTGCCCAGCGTGGCCGAGTTCATCGTGTACTGGCAACTCAGGTTGCCGCCGCGTGTACCGGTGGCATTTGCCACACCGGTGCCTCGCGAGCCTGCAACCCGGGTCGCCTCTCCCTGAAACTGTTCACCGCCGATGAGCGCGTTGAAGTGGCCACGGCCGTTCATGTCGTTCGTGACCGTGCCGGCCACCGCGCCGTAGCGTGATGCCTCGGCGTTGGACGGGTACAGCCGCGCATTGAAGGTCTGCGCGATCGGGCCCGGTGCCACGGCGTACGACTGCGAAGACGGTACGGCGGGAGCGGGTTGTCCGAGCGGCACCACGTAGCAGCCGCTCAATGCGGTGCCCGCGAGCGCGGCGACAAGGGTGAGACGAACGAAGGTGACGGAACGCGGAATGGTCATACGCTTTTCAGTGGCCCGGGCCGATGCCCGTGAAGCGAAATGTGCCTGCTGGCGCTCCCGGCGCAGGTGTATTTGGGCCTGAGTACCTTCCTGTGCGCCCGGCGGTAGTCGGGGCCGCTACTTCGAGGCCCCGCGGCGGGCGGCGACAATGCCCGCCATGAATTTCAAGAAATTTCTGGTGCCGGTCGGCGCCATCCTTCTTCTCGGGCTGGCCTGGCGCAGCGGCGGATGGGGCGGCGTGGCCCTGGCCGGCGGCGCGATCATCATGTTCCTGCTGCTGCACTTCAACCGCGCCATGCAGGTGCTCAAGCGCGCCGCCGAGCGGCCCGTGGGCTACGTGGGCAGCGCCGTGATGCTCAACGCCAAGCTCAAGCCCGGCGTCACGCTGATGCACGTGATTGCGATGACGCGCGCCCTGGGCGAACTGCGCTCGCCCAAGGACGAGCAGCCCGAGCACTACCGCTGGACCGACGGCGGTGAGTCGTATGTCGACGCGGTGTTCGTGGGCGGCAAGCTGCAGAGCTGGACCATGACGCGGCCCGACACGGCAACGGACGACCCCACGCAGACCCCCGCTGCCTGAGCCTCTTCAGCCCGCATCCGCATCCGCATCTGACTTGCGCTGCGGCAGCCGCCACGGCGGGTTCGCCTTGGCATGGTGGCGCGCTTCCTTGGCGAACTCGGCGCATGCGTGCGTCATCAGGTCGGCCGAGCGGTAGACCAGGAACACGTCGAAGTCGGGCAGCGCGTCGGTGATCGGCAGCTTCTCCAGCAAGCCGGGCTGCAGCCGCAGCGGCCCGGCGCCGTGGAACACGAAGTCCGACCACATGCTGATCATGTCGGTCTGCGTGGCCAGCTGCAGGCCCAGCAGGTTCGACGCGCTCTGCACCATGCGCCGGGGCAGTTCGAGCCCGTGCATCTGCATCATGCTGACCAGCGGGCTGCCGGCGTCGTCGATCGGGTCGAGCACCAGCCAGTCGGCGTCCAGCAGTGTGCGCAGCTTGCGCACGCGCCGCAGCGGATGCCCGGCGCGCACCGACAGGTGCATGGCCACCGAAAACAGCGGCTCCCACTGAAAGGCGTTGGTGCCCGGCCCGTTGCAGGTCGATATCAACCCCAGGTCGAGCCGGCCTTCGCGCAGACCTTCGAAGATCTGCTGCGGGCGCAGCTCGAAGCCGCGCATCGCCACATTGGCAAAGCGCTGGCGAAACGACGCCATGGCGTCGGGCAGCGGCCCGCTGGAGGCCACGGCGGTGAAGCCGATGTTCAGCTGCGCCTCGTCGTGCCCGCGGATTGCTTCGATGTCTTCCAGCGCATGCCGCAGCTCCTGCTCGACCAGGCTGGCGCGCTTGACCAGCGCCACGCCATAGGCCGTGAGGCTCACACCGCGCGTGGAACGCGACAGCAGCGTCACGCCCAGTTCGCGCTCCAGTTCCGAGATGGTCTTGGACAGCGCGGGCTGCGTGGTGTGCAGGCTGCGCGAGGCTTCATGGATGCTGCCGTGCTGGGCCACCGCCAGCAGAACGCGCAACTGTTGCAGCTTCATCGTGGTGCCGTTCTTTCTGGGTACGCTGGAAAAAGAGGCGCGCATGCGCCGTGCTGGTACTTGTACGGATGGTCCCGCACGGCTGTTTGTGTGGGGGATTCCATTTGGTTATCAGCATGAAAATTTGTGATTCTGCGCCCGCGCGCTTTGGCTGAATACTCCGCCGCCAAGGGGTCGTCCGATCCTGCGCAACCTGTTCGTGGAGACACATGAAATGAGCCAAGCCGCACTGCCCGCCAGCCCGATACGGGTTTCTTCGCCGCCCACCTCCACGCCGGCCGCGCCCGCCGCGCCCGCCGCGCCCGCTTCCGAAGGCGCCGCGCGCGGCAAGGGCAAGCAGAGCCAGTTCCGCCTGATTGCGGCCTGCTCGCTGGGCAATGCGCTGGAGATGTACGACTTCACCGTCTACAGCTTCTTCGCGCTGCTCATCGGCAAGCTGTTCTTTCCTTCCGACAGCGCCTACGGCTCGCTGCTGCTGGCCGTGGCCACCTTCGGCATCGGCTTCGTGATGCGCCCGCTGGGCGGCGTGATCATCGGCAACTACGCCGACCGCAAGGGCCGCAAGGCCGCCATGACGCTGACCATCGGCCTCATGGTGCTGGGCACGCTGTGCATCGCCTTCGCGCCCACCTATGCGTCGGCCGGCGTGTTCGGCTCGCTGATGATCGTGGCGGGCCGGCTGCTGCAGGGCTTTTCGCTCGGCGGCGAAGTGGGCGCGGCCACCGCCATGCTGATGGAATCCGGCGGCGTGAAGGGCCGCGGCTTTCGCGTGAGCTGGCAGCTTGCCAGCCAGGGCGTGTCGGCCTTGCTGGGCGCGCTCACCGGCGCCGCGCTGTACGCCGCGCTGCCGCAGGCCTCGCTCGAAAGCTGGGGCTGGCGCCTGCCCTTCCTGCTCGGCCTGCTGATTGCGCCGGTGGGCCTGTACATCCGCTCGCACCTCCAGGAAACGCACACCGCCGACAGCCACGAATCGAGCCCGGTCGGCCGGCTGCTGCGTGCGCATGGCGGCACGGTGCTCAAGGGCATTCTGGCCACCACCGCGGGCACGGCCACGATGTACCTGGTGGTGTTCTTCATGCCCACCTACATGATTCGCGTGCTGCACATGCCGCCCTCGCTGTCGCTGCTGTCGGGCTGCGTCACCGGCATCACGCTGTTCGTGGTGTCGCTGGTGGCCGGCCGCCTGGCCGACAGGTTGCCCCAACGCAAGCCGCTGGTGATCGGCTCGCTGCTGTTCAGCGTGATTGCGGTGTACCCGGTGTTCTGGCTCATCGGCCATTACCCGAGCGTGCCGCTGGTGCTGGCGCTTTCCGCGCTGCTGACCGCGAGCGTGAACATCGGCACCACGCCCATGTTTCTGATGCTGCTCGAGATGCTGCCGGCCGGCGTGCGCGCCAGCGGCATTTCGGTGATCTACAGCGTGGGCGTGACGGTGTTCGGCGGCTCCTCGCAGTTCGTCGTGACCTGGCTGCTCGCCAAGACCGGCAACCCGATGGCGCCGGCCTTCTACATGATGGTGTGCGGCGTGCTGAGCCTGGGCGCGCTGCTGAGCCTGCGCGAACGCAAGGCCGCCTGAACTTCGACAACCGAGCGACTGCCATGACCCGCCAACTCAGCCCCCACACCGCCCGCATTCTGTCGCGCCTGCTGCCGCAGGCCGACATCGACACGCAGGCCTTCGTCGACATCCGCCGCCAGATCCACGCCAACCCGGAGCTCGGCTTCGAGGTGAGCGCCACCAGCGAACTCGTTGCCAACCTGCTGCGCAGCTGGGGCTACGCGGTGCACACGGGCATCGGCAAGACCGGCATCGTGGCGCAGCTGAAGCTGGGCCACGGCACGCGCCGTCTGGGCATTCGCGCCGACATGGACGCGCTGCCCATCGCCGAGGCCACCGGCCTGCCGTATGCCAGCCGCAACCCCGGTCGCATGCACGCCTGCGGGCACGACGGCCACACGGCCATCCTGCTGGCGGCGGCCAAGGCGCTGGCCAAGGCGCGCAACTTCGACGGCACGCTGAACCTGATCTTCCAGCCCGACGAAGAAAACCTCTGCGGCGCGCGCGCAATGATCGAAGACGGTCTGTTCGAGCGCTTCCCCTGCGACGCCGTGTACGCGTTGCACAACGCGCCCGGCGTGCCGGTGGGCACGATGCTGGCCGTCACCGGGCCAGTGACGCTGTCGTCCGACGTGGCCGACGTCACCCTGAAGGGCGTGGGCGGCCATGGCGCCATGCCGCACCGTGCGCGCGACCCGGTCGCGGCCGCCGCCGCCGTGGTCACGGCCTTGCAGACGGTGGTGGCGCGCAACGTGGCGCCCGACGACACGGCGGTGGTGTCGGTCGGCTTCATTCGCGGCGGCGCCACGCACAACGTGATTCCGCAGTCGGTGACGCTGGGCCTGAACGTGCGCGCCGCGCGGCCCGAAACGCGCGCGCTGGTCGAGCAGCGCATCCGCGAGATCGTGCAGTTCACCGCGCAGGCGCACGGCGTGGAGGCCGAGATCGACTACCGCCAGCTGGTGCCGCCGGTGGTCAACACCGCGGCCGAGACGCTGCTGGCCGCGCAGGTCTGCGCCGAGCTGGTGGGCGAGGAGAACGTCGTCACGCAGGTGCCCAAGGGCTTTGCGGGCAGCGAAGACTTTGCCTGGATGCTTGCCGCGTTGCCGGGCTGCTATCTGATGCTGGGCAACGGGGAGGGCGAGTTCGGGGGCTGCATGGTGCACAACCCCGGCTACGACTTCAACGACGCGGTGCTGCCGCTGGGCGCGGCCTGCTGGGTGCGGCTTGCGCAGACCTACCTGGTCGCTTGAAGGTCGTTGCTCGAGGGGGCGTCAGAACGGCGCGTCTTCTTCCTCGGGCGCGTCGCTGGGCGCCGCTGCCTTGGGGGCTGCGGTCTTCGGGGCTGCGGTCTTCGGTGCTGTCGCGGTCTTGGCCGCTTCGTCCGGCAGCGCCGCCGAGAACGCCGCCTCGCCGCCCAGCGCCTCCAGCAGCGCCGGCACCAGCTGGCCGAGTTCGCCGGTGGCAATGGCCACGTCGGCGTCGAAGTTGTCTTCCTTCTTGCCGCCCGAGGCACCGTCGCCGGTGCCTTCGAGGAAGGTGATCTTGCGAATCAGCATGCCGTGCGTGAGCTCGAAGGACACGCGGTCGTCCCACGTCATGGCCAGGCGCGTGGGGCGCTTGCCGTCGGTGATGTGCTGCTTGACCTCTTCGATGTCCAGCGGGTGCTTGGCGTAGCGCACCACGGCCTTGGAGTCGTCGGAGGCCTTGAGCTCGCAGTCGCGGTCGATGGTGAAACCGGCCGGCGGCTCCTGCGTGAGCAGCCAGTTGGCCATGGCGGCGGCGGGCTCCACCTGCGTGTTGACCAGCGCCACGGCAAAGCCGTCGAACGACTTCACCAGGCTGGTGACCACTTCGTCGGCGCGCGAGGCGTTGCCGCTGTTGATCACCAGGCGGTTCTCGGCCTTGTCGAGCCACACCGTCACGCGCGCGCTGCGCGTGAAGGCCATGGGCAGCAGCTCCAGCGTGATGTCTTCCTTCAGGTCCTTCTTTTCCTTCTTGCCGGGTTTGCGCCCGGTGGTGGCCTCGATGCCGGCGCAGCGCTCGTCGAGCTTGCGGCGCACCACGGAGCCTGGGACCTGCTTGCTTTCGACCATGTACTCGACCAGCCACTGGCCGTCGATGGACTCCACCAGCGGGCCGTTGGCCTCGCCGCGGGGCTCGACCCAGCCGGCGGACTTCTCCTGCGAGGGGCCGCACGGCACAAAGCGCTGCTTGCCGAGGCCTTCTTCCGCCTCGGCCAGTGTCTGGGACCAGCCCGGTTCGATGCGATAGACGATGACGTTCTTGAATACGGACACGGGAACCCTTTTTCCACTGGTTTGGACAACCGATCATTGTCGGGCACCTCGGGAATTGCGCCGCCGTAAAATCGAAAGCTTTTGCGACTGGCCCCGGTCGCTCCCCCACACCGCTCCCAAAGGAATCAGTAAATGAGCTCGATCCCCCCCTCGCTGGACGACCGTGACGGCAAGATCTGGATGGACGGCGAACTCGTGGACTGGCGCGACGCCAAGATCCACGTGCTGAGCCACACGCTGCACTACGGCTGCGGCGCTTTCGAGGGCGTGCGCGCCTACAAGACGCCCGAGGGCACGGCCATCTTCCGCCTGGCCGAGCACACCGAGCGGCTGTTCAACAGCGCCAAGATCCTGCGCATGACGATTCCGTTCACGCAGGAGCAGCTCAACGAGGCCCAGAAACAGGTGGTGCGCGAGAACAAGCTCGAAAGCTGCTACCTGCGCCCGCTGATCTGGATCGGCTCCGAAAAGCTCGGCGTGAGCCCGCGCGGCAACAAGATCCACGCCATGGTCGCGGCCTGGTCGTGGGGCGCCTACCTTGGCGAAGAAGGCTTGCGCCGCGGCATCCGCGTGAAGACCTCCAGCTACACGCGCCACCACGTCAACATCACCATGACGCAGGCCAAGGCGGTGAGCAACTACACCAACTCGATCCTGGCCAACATGGAAGCGCTGGACGACGGCTACGACGAGGCGCTGCTGCTCGACGCGAGCGGCTTCGTGTCGGAAGGCGCGGGCGAGAACGTGTTCGTGGTCAAGGGCGGCGTGGTGTACACGCCCGACCTGTCGGCCGGCGCGCTCAACGGCATCACGCGCAACACCATCCTGCACATCTGCAAGGACCTGGGCCTGGAGCTGGTGCAAAAGCGCATCACGCGCGACGAGGTCTACATTGCCGACGAGGCCTTCTTCACCGGCACCGCCGCCGAAGTGACGCCCATCCGCGAGCTCGACCGCATCGAGATCGGCAACCGCGGCGACGGTGGCTCGCGCGGCCCCATCACCGAGAAAATCCAGTCTGCCTTCTTCGACATCGTGAACGGCAAGAATCCCAAGTACGCCCACTGGCTCACGAAAGTCTGAATCCCATGTCCACCAATGCAGTCGTCGAACTCCTGGCCAAGGAGCTCAATCATCAAGGCGGCGTGTTCTGCCCCAGCCCCAAGGCCGACATGAAGCTCTGGAACAACCACCCGAAGGTCTACCTCGACGTGGCGCGCACCGGCGAAGCCAAGTGCCCGTACTGCGGCACGGTGTACCGCCTGAAGGCCGGTGAAACGGTTTCATCGCGGCATTGACCCGCTGACCCGCTGAGCCGCTCGCGGCTCAGGGCGCGACGGCCACGGGCAGTGTCTTCTGCCCGCTGCGCCAGTCGCCGCGCAACGCGGCGCCTTCGGTCTTCAGTCGCAAGCGGGCATGCGACGCGCGCTCTTCCAGTTCGACCGTGCCGTCGCGCACACGGCCCGCCAGCATGATCGGCGCGCGGTAGCGGTCGTAGAAATACACGCCGTCCACTTTGCCGTCGGCCCGGG
The DNA here is from genome assembly GCF_046156345.1 of Variovorax sp. H27-G14. Lineage (NCBI taxonomy): Bacteria > Pseudomonadati > Pseudomonadota > Betaproteobacteria > Burkholderiales > Comamonadaceae > Variovorax > Variovorax sp. H27-G14. The sequence goes on along the minus strand of NZ_JAYLVN010000030.1, from coordinate 22,455 downwards.
GCTCGCCCAGGCTCAGCGTGATGGGCAGCTTGGCGTCGATGCTGCCGTGCAGCACCTGGCCGAACGGCGATGCGGGTTCCGGCGCCGAACCTTCCCCCAGCAGCAACAAGCGGCCGTAGTCGCTCATCCAGGGCCTGAGCTCGGCCATCGGCATGCGGCTTTCGTGGTCGCCGAGATCGTCGAGCTGGCGCTGCGCGCGGTTGGCGCAGCGCGGCTGCACGAACACCACCGCCTGAGCCTCGACCCGCATGCGGCCGACCAGCGCGGGGCCGGGCTTGCAGGCCTCGTACAGGCCGATCTTGTCTTGCGCATCCATGTCCGTGGCCGGCTGCCTGCGCAGTGTCGCCAGCTCGGCGCGCTTCGCGGCGGTCCGTGCGTCCAGTGCCTTGCGCGCGATGGCCTCGCGGCCTTGCGCCGTGAACAGGTCGTCGGCCAGCAGGTGGCGCCCGGAGGCGACGTCGAAGGCCGGTGTGGCGCTCGAATGCCCGCAGGTGTTGCCGCACTGGTCGTTGTCGAGCTGCAGCGACAGCACGTGGCTATCGTTGCGCAACACGCGGTAGCTCATGCCGTCGATCGGCGGTACGGCATCGCCCGCGCGGGGCGCCATCTGCGCAAAGTGGCCGATGAACAGCGCCTGGTTGATGCGTTCGGTCGCCTTGGCGTTGCCACCGGCTATGACGGGAAAGTGCGCGCCTGCGCCTGCTGTTGCGCTCAGGTCGCGCACGTCGAGGGGCGCCGCATGGGCCGCGGTGCCGAAGGCAAGGGGGGGCAGGAGGGCGGCCGAAAGAAGGGTCGCAGCAAAGCGCATGGGCGGGTTCAGTTGGAGGTGGCGGTGGTGGGAAGCACCTTGGCGCCCAGGCGGCGCGGCCACAGGTCGCGCCACGGGTCCGGGTCGTTCTTTTCCTGCGCCAGCCGCAGGTAGATCATGGCGATCCACAGCAGCGCCAGGCCGATCTGCGCATCGCGCAGCGCCGAGTTCACGCTCGACGCGATCAGCGCAATCAGCGTGGCGGCCAGCGCATAGCGGCCCGCGATGTCGGGCCGTTTCCAGGCCTGCCAGACCGCGCCGGCCATGATGACCAGCAGGCTCAGCAAGGCCGGCAACCCGCCCTGCGCGCCCACCCAAAGAAAGTCGTTGTGCGGCATGTTCGAGTCGGCGAACAGCACCGGGCCGTGCTTGTGCCATTGCTCGGTCCAGCCGCCGATGCCCCAGCCGGTGAGCGGCCGTTCGGCAATCATGAGGCTGGTGTCGCGGTACATGTAGTAGCGAATGACCCAGCTGCCGTGGAACACCGCGCCGGCCTGCGCCTTTTCGAGTTCCTGCACGCCGGTCTCTACCTTCTGCTGCAGCTGCGGCAACTGGTACAGCCCCGTGCCCAGCACCACGGCACCCAGCACCAGCGCGCCCACCAGCATCTTCAGATGGTTGCGCCACTGGTGGATGCACACCGCCGGCACCACCAGCAGCAGCGCCAACACGGAGGTGCGCGAGGTCAGCGGCAGCGCCACCACCAGGCCCAGCCCGAGCATCAGCACAAAGGCCGGAATGGCGCGCAGCGGCCTGTGCGCGGCAATCTGCGCAAGGCCCCACACGGCGGCGGTGGATGCCACCACGCTGAACAGCAGCGCGTTGCTGATCGACTTGTTGCCCACCTCCATCACCACCGCGCGCAGTGGCGACCACAGCGGAAAGCCGATGGCGTAGTAAAGAACGATCAGCAGCACGTTCAGTGCCGCCACCAGCAGGAAGCCGCGCAGCGCCCAGATGGCTTCTTCGCGCGTGAGCGCCATCGCCATCAGCAGCGTGAGGCCTATGCGCAGCCCATGGAACAGGTTGGAGGGGGTTTCGGGGTAGTGCGGTCGCACGGCCAGCACCACGAGGGTCCAGGCCAGGTAGGCCATCACCGGCCACCACAGCGGGTTGGCACGCAGCCGCGCCAGTCGCTCGCGCCCGTCGCCGGCCACCAGCAGGGTGAGCAGCAGCAAGATGGCCGACAGGTAGGTGACGCCGACCGGCATGAACACCACCAGCCCCCAGAACATGGCCGCGGGCCGAACGATGTGCGATCTCTGCATAGGGCCGGGATTTTAGGTGGACAGGTTTGGTACTCCCCCAGGCTTTGCGCACTTCGTGTCGCTTCTCCTTCCCCCTCGCCGGGGGCGACGCTTGCGGCCCGGCGCTGCGTTCAGCGCACGAGCGCGGGAGGGTCAGTGGGCGCGCGCCGCCGTCGGCAGCCGGATCACGAAGCTCGCGCCGCCGCCTGGGCGGTCTTCGCAGCGCACCGTGCCGCCGTGCCGCTCGGCAATCGACTTCACCAGCGCCAGCCCCAGGCCCACGCCGCCGTTGCGCTCGCTGGCGCCGGGCAGGCGGTAGAAGGGCTCGAAGATGCGTTCGCGCAGGGCCGGCGGCACGCCCGGCCCGCGGTCGTTCACGCGCACCGTCGAGTAACCGTTGGCGCTGCCCAGCTCGACCGCGATTTCGCCGGCACCGTAGCGGCGCGCGTTTTCCAGCAGGTTGCGGATGGCCCGGCGCAGCAGGCGCGACACGCCCGGCACGGTGAGGTTGGCGTTGTCTGTGCCTTCGGCCAGGTCGAGCTCGGCGTTCACTTGCGCGCATTCCTCGGCCGCCAGGCCGGTCAGGTCGACCGCCTCGATAGTGCCCATGTCGGCCTCGCTGGCGTCCAGCCGGCTGGCCAGCAGAATTTCGTCGATGAGCTGGTCGAGCTCGCCGATGTTGCGCGAAATTTCTTCGCGCGCGGAAGGGCTCGGGCGATCGCCCATCAGCTCCAGCCCCATGCGGATGCGTGTGAGCGGCGAACGCAGCTCGTGCGAGGCGTTGGCCAGCAGCGACTTGTGCGAGCGCACCAGCTTTTCGATGCGCTCGGCGGATGCGTTGAATCGTTTGGAGAGATCAGCCACTTCGTCTTGCCCTTCTTCGGTCACGCGCACCGACAGATCCCCTTCACCCCAGCGCTGCACGCCGCGCTGCAGCGACTCCAGCCGCTGCGTGATGCGCCGCACGATCGGGTACACACCCAGCGCCACCGCCACGCCCACCAGGGCGATCATCCAGCCCAGCCCGAAGGGCGTGCGCCACGGCGCAAAGCCACCCCCGCCGGCGGGCCGCTCGCGTGGCGCCACGCGCAGCGTGACGGCTTTGCCGTCGCCCAGCGTCACGTCGAACTCCAGGCCCTGGCCCGGCACGCGCAGCGCGGTGCCGGTGCCGATCTGCTTGTCCTGCGCGTCCAGCACCACCACGTTGCGCGGCACCGGCGCCAGCCGCTCGCGTTCGGCCTCGGCCGCCTCGCGCACGATCCAGTTGGCCATCAGCGTGAGGATGACCACGCCGGCCACCACGGCCAGCCAGATGCGCACGTACAAGTGGCGGGAATAGAAGCTGCGCAGCATCGGCAGCCGCTCAGTCTTGCTGCTTGGCGAAGACGTACCCAACGCCGCGCACCGTGAGGATGCGCTTGGGGTTCTTCGCGTCGACCTCGATGGCCGCGCGAATGCGGCCCATGTGCACGTCGATGGAACGGTCGAAGGCCTCCAGCTCGCGCCCGCGCACGGCCTCCATGATCTGGTCGCGCGTGAGCACGCGGCCCGCGCGCTCTGCCATGGCCACCAGCAGGTCGAACTGGTAGGAGGTGAGGTCGGCCAGCGCGCCGGCCACGGCCACGGTGCGCGCGTTGCGGTCGATTTCCAGGGTGCCGAAGCGCATCACCGTGGAGGCTTCGCTCTCGGTGGCGTTCTCGCTGCGCCGGCGCAGCACGGCGCGAATGCGCGCCAGCAGCTCGCGCGGCTCGAAGGGCTTGGGCAGGTAGTCGTCCGCGCCGATCTCCAGGCCGATGATGCGGTCCATCGGGTCGCCCTTGGCGGTCAGCATCAGCACCGACACCTTCGACAGCGCACCCGGCAGCGCGCGGATGCGGCGGCACACTTCGAGCCCGTCGGTGTCGGGCAGCATCAGGTCGAGGATCACCAGGTCGGGCGCGTGCTGTTGCAGCTGCTCCAGGCCGCTGGCGCCGTCACCGGCGTGGTTGAAGGCGAAGCCCGACTGCGTCAGGTACTCGCCCACCATCTGTGCCAGGCGGGCGTCGTCTTCGATCATCAGGAGTTGGGGGGTGCTCATGCGCTTCATGGTCGTCCACAGGGAGCAAGCAGGCTTGAACGCTCCGTAAAGTTGGGTAAACCTCAGGCGGCAGTGTCAACCGGCGCAGCTGCGAAAAGCATAGCGCCCTGTCCTGCGGCCGCCGGGGGGAGATTGAGATTCTGCGCGAGCAGTTCAGGCACTTCGCCGGCGTCCACGTTGGCATCGGCGGCGCGTGCGCGTTCCAGGATTTCACCGGCCAGCTGGCGCAACTGCACGGTGGCGGCGCGGATGCGCGCGCGAAAGCCCGCGTCGTCCAGCGTGTCCTTCAGGCTGCGGTTGAGCTCCGCGAACCACGGCATGGCGGCCTGGTCGAGCATCACGGCGGGGTTGGCGCGCTCGCTCACGCCCGACCAGTGGCGCAGCAGCGTCTGCACCGCAAGGTTGAGGCGCTGGCAGTGGTGCATCTCGCTCTTCAGGCTGCCCAGCGCGTGCAGGTCGGTCAGGCGCTGCTGGAAGAAGATTTGCGAGAGCACGCCCCAGTAGTAGGCGTAGTCCCAGATCACCTTCACCGGCAGCACCTCGGGGTCGCCGAACAGCGGGTACTGGTCTTGGTAGAGCGCCAGCGTGCTCTCGTAGAACGAGTGGTAGATCTGGTCGTACAACTGCGCGCGCGCCTCCAGCGGGCGGCCCGCGCGGTCTTGCGCGATCAGGTCGGTGATGTAGGTGTTGCCGATGGCAATGAAGTCGCTGCCCGGCGAATAGAAGGGGTCGAGAAACAGGCCCGCCTCGCCCGTCATTGCCCAGCGCTGGCGCCCCGAGAACACCTGCTTGCAACCGTGCGAGAAGTGCTTGAGGAACGCGAAGTCCTGCAGCAGGTGGCGCTTGCCGTCCAGCGCCTCGTACAGGCGCGGCTGGTAGGTGGCGAACCAGGCCATGGCCTTGTCGAAGGTGTCGATGGTGTCCAGCGGATGCAGCTTGGGGTCGGCCACGATGCCCACCGAGTGCGAGCCCGAGGCCAGCGGAATCAGCCAGGCCCAGTAGCCCGCGCCCACCAGGTGGTTGGTCGACAGCCAGCGCGCCTGCGGGTTGCAGCGCTCGCGCCATTCGGCGCTGTCGCTCCACTCGTCGATGGCAATGCGCTCGCCAATGCGAAACCACACCGCGTTCACGTCGTGCGCGTTCGGCTCGGCCAGGCCCAGCTTGCGCTTGAGCATGCCGGCGCGCCCGCAGGCGTCGATGAGCCAGCGGGCCTGGGTGCGGTGGGTTTGCTCGCCGCGCGTCCACTCGATGTGGTGCGGCGTGGCCGCGTCCTCGCTCAGCTCGATGCGCCGCACCAGCGCGCTGTCGACAAACTGCACGCCCTGGCGCGCGGCTTCCTCGGCCAGAAAGTTCTCGAAGATGCCGCGGTCGATCTGGTAGCTGGGCACCGACAGGTAGCGGCTTGCGCCGATCTCGGTCACGTTGTCGATGTCGCTGCGGCCTTCGCTGAAGAAAAAGCGAAAGCCGAACTTGCGCAGCTGCTTCTCGTCCATGTGGGCCTTCAGGCCCAGCACGGTGTCGAAGTAGTGCGCGCCAATTTCCACCGACGACTCGCCCACCTTGTGCGCCGCATGCGGCACCGGGTGCGCGCGGCGCTCCAGCACCAGCACGCGCAGGTCGGCAAAGCGCTGGCGCAGTTGCAGTGCGAGCGTCAGGCCTGCCAGGCCGCCGCCCATGATCACTGCGTCGAAGTTGTCAGGCGCAGCATCGTTCATGGGTCAGTTCCGGTTGAGGGGCTGCAGCTGCAGCCGAAGTGAAAGGGAAGGGGACAGGGGCAGCTCGACGGGGGCGATGTCGCTCGCGTCCAAGTGCGCCAGGCGCTCGAACAGCGCCAGCGCGTCCGCCATCGGGTTGAGGCCGACGAGCGACCTGGCGGCGTCCGAGCGCGGCGGCGTGGCCACGGGGGCCGCGTCGGCGTCGCTGGCCAGCGACCAGTGCAGCGCCGCCACGGTGCGCTCGGAGGGCGCGGGCGCCAGCACCAGCGCCACCGCGAGCAGGCCGCGGCTGTCGGTGGCGGACGTGAGCGCGCCCACGGTGGGCGTGTCGTAGCCCACCAGCAGGACCGCCTCCTGGTCCGCCGCGCATTGCACGGCGGCCTCGAGCAGGCCCTCGGCAAAGCTGTGGTCGAAAGCCGAAATGGCGTTGCTGGCCGCCATGCAGCCGGTGCCGATGGTCCAGTAGCCCACGGCCGCGTTGTGCACCGAGTTGTGGAACTTGGTGGGTGACAGCACCTTGGGGTCGGTTGCCAGCGTGCTGCACATGTAGTCGTTGATCGACAGGTCGCCGTGCGCCGACGTGAACACGCAGGGCACTTCGGCGGCATTGCGGCCCGAGGCGGCCATGGCCGCGGCCGCCACTTCGAGCGCCAGCGCCACGGTGTCGGGTGCGCGGCGGCGTTCTGCCGGGGCCAGCACCTGCGGCGAGGGGCGCTTGGCGGGCGGGTCGGTCAGCGTGCCTTCACCGCGAAAGGCGGCGCGCGCGGCCTCCCAGCCGGGCAGGGTGGGTGTCCAGAAGGCGGGGCCTTCGATGTAAAGAACGGGGGGTGTAGGGGCGCTCATCGGGGGTGTCATCGGGTGGGCGAGTGTCATGCCTGCGCCTTGCCGAACACCAGCGAGCAGTTGTTGCCGCCAAAGCCGAACGAATTGGACAGCGCGTAGCGCACCTCGCCGCGCACCGGCGCCAGCTTGATCTGCGGGCCGAAGCCCTCGTCCAACGTGCGGGTGTTGACCGTGCCCGGCATCAGGCCGCGCTCGATGGCCAGCAGGCTCACGACTGCTTCGACGATGCCCGCGGCGCCCAGCGTGTGGCCCATGAAGCCCTTGGTCGAGCTGGCGTGCGTGGTGGCCGGAAAGCGGCGCGACACCAGCGCGCCCTCGACCTCGTCGTTCTTCTGGCTGGAGGTGCCGTGCATGTTGATGTAGTCGATGGCGTCGGGCGCGAGGCCGGCGCGTGCCAGCGCCTCGTCGAGCGCGCGTTCGGCGCCCAGGCCCTCGGGGTGCGGGGTGGACATGTGGTGCGCGTCGCTGGCTTCACCGTAGCCCAGCAGGCGCAGCGGCGACGCGTGGGCGCCGGCCTGCACGCGCTCCACCAGCGCAAAGCCCGCGGCCTCGCCCAGGCTGATGCCGTTGCGGTTCGCATCGAACGGGCGGCAGGGTTCGGTGGACACCAGCTCCAGCGAGTTGAAGCCGAACAGCACGCTGCCGCACAGCGTGTCGGCCCCGCCCACCACGGCAGCGTCGGCCAAGCCCAGGCGAATGAGCCGCTCGGCCGAGGCAAACACCTTGGCGCTGGACGAGCAAGCCGTGGAGATGGTTTCGCTCGGCCCGCTGATGCCCAGCAGCGCCTGCGTGAACATGGCCAGCGAATGCGGCGTGTGCACGCCGGCGCGGCGCTGGTGGGGCTGAAAGTTGCCTTCCGCGTCCAGCTGGGTGTAGGCCAGCTCGGTCTCGCCGATGCTGGCGGTCGAGGTGCCCAGGATCAGCGCGATGCGCGAGGCGCCGTACTTTTCGCGCGCGGCGGCCACCGCCTGCATGAAGCCGTCGGCCTGCAGGCCCATGTAGGCCAGCCGGTTGTTGCGGCAGTCCCATTGCGCGAGCGCTTCGGGCAGGCGCACGTCTTCCACGCCTTCGACCCGGCCGATCCAGGTGGGCAGCGGCGCGTCGCCGAAGTCATTGGCGCGCAGGCCGCTGCGCGACTGCGCCAGCGCGTCGGCCAGTGCTTCCTTGCCGACACCGACCGCGGAGGTCGCCGTGTAGGCGCTGATTTGGAGGGGAGTGATTCGGGTCGGCACGGTCTTGGGGGTGTGGGCTTGCTGGCGACGCAAAGGCGCTGAAAAGAAACGGAAAGCAGCAAAAATTGAATGTAAACACAAACAGCCTACCAGTTGCGGGCTGCGCGGCGCGTCGGCGGTGTCCTATAAGCACCGGCGTCCCGCAAGACGCCATTGCCCCTAGGGCGGGTCCGCGGGCCGGGTGTTGGTGAGCCGCGCGGCCAGCGCCACCAGTACCAGCACCGGCACGCCCAGCACGGCGGTGGCAATGAAGAAGGTGCTGTAGCCGTAGGCGTCGACAAACACGCCGGAATAGCCGGCAATGAACTTGGGCAGCAGCAGCATCAGCGAGCTGAACAGCGCGTACTGCGTGGCCGAGTAGCTGATGTTGGTCAGGCTCGACAGGTAGGCGATGAAGGCCGCCGAGGCGATGCCGCCGGCCAGGTTGTCGGCCGACACCACGGCGATCAGCGCGGTCAGGTCGTGCCCGCGCGAGGCCAGCCAGGCGAACAGCAGGTTGCTGGCCGCGCTCAGCACCGCGCCCAGCATCAGCACGCGCATCACGCCCAGGCGCATCGACAGCACGCCGCCCACGAAGGCGCCCACCAGCGTCATGACCACGCCGTAGATCTTGCTGACCGTGGCCACCTCGTCCTTGGTGAAGCCCATGTCCACATAGAACGGGTTGGCCATGATGCCCATCACCACGTCGCTGATGCGGTAGATGGCAATGAGCGAGAGGATCAGCGCGGCCTGCCACTTGTAGCGGCGAATGAAGTCGGCAAAGGGCTCGACCAGCGCAACCTGCAGCCATTCGGCCGCGTTCTTCGCCTTGGGCAGCACGCGCCGCACCGGCTCCGGCGAGAGCAGCACGGTGACCACGCCCACGGCCATCGAGGCGGCCATCACCAGGTAGGCCGTCTTCCAGGCGCCGTTCTGGTACGCCGCCACGCCGGTGGCCGCCACGGCGGGCGCCACCTCGGCCCAGGCCGCGACCCACAGCACGCCGGCGCCGGCCCAGATCATCGCCAGCCGGTAGCCCGTTTGATAGGCGGCGGCCAGCGCGGCCTGCTTGCGCGATTCGGCCGACTCGATGCGAAAGGCGTCCAGCGCAATGTCCTGCGTGGCCGAGCCGAAGGCCACCAGCAGCGCGCACCATATCAATGGCTTCAGCCCCAGGCGCGGGTCGTTCATGGCCATGCCGACCAGCCCCACGATGACCACGCCCTGCGCCAGCAGCAGCCAGCCGCGCCGGCGCCCCAGCAGCGTGGTGAGCGGCGGCAGCGGCAGCCGGTCGACCAGCGGCGCCCACACCCACTTGAAGCCATAGGCCAGCCCGACCCAGCTCAGGTAGCCGATGGTGGTGCGGTCGATGCCCGCCTCGCGCAGCCGGAAGCTCAGCGTGCCCAGCACCAGCAGCAGCGGCAGCCCGGCCGAGAAGCCCAGCGCCAGCATGCGCAGCGTGGCGGGCTCCAGGTAGACCTTGAGCGCGTCGCGCCACGGCAGGGAGGGCGGGGTGGACGTGGATGACGTCGAGGAGGGGGTAGGGGTTTCTGCAGGCGATGCGGACATGGGTGTGGGATTGTCCATGAGTGACGGGGGTCATCGGGGCGCCGTCTGTCGTCATTTGTTCCTATGATCCGGCCCCTATGTGCACACGATGCGATCGCCCTGAACTCACCGCGTCGGCTGCGGCGTCGCCCTGGAACCCCCGGCGGGCCTTTCTGCTGGCCGCTGCTGGCGTGGCCGGCACGGCCTTGAGCGGGGCGGCGCTGGCGCAGGTCAACGTGGGCAACGCCTCGATGGCGCGCAACCTGGTGCCGGCCGACAAGATCGAGGCGGCCGGCGTGCAGCAGTACGGCCAGTTGCTCGAGCAGGCCCGTGCCAAGGGTGCGCTGGCCGACGACGGCAACCCGCAGTTGCAGCGCCTGCGCACCATTGCCGGCCGCCTGATTCCCTTTGCCACGCCGTGGAACGCGCGTGCCCGCGAATGGAAGTGGGAGGTCAACCTGATCGGCAGCAAGCAGATCAACGCCTTCTGCATGCCCGGCGGCAAGATCGCGTTTTTCACCGGCATCCTCGAGCAGCTCAAGCTGAGCGACGACGAGGTGGCCATGGTGATGGGCCACGAAATGGCCCATGCGCTGCGCGAGCATGCGCGCGCCCGGATGGCCAAGAGCGCGGGCACGGGCGCGGCGCTGTCCATCGGTGCGCAGTTGCTCGGCCTGGGGCAGGTGGGCGACATGGCGGCACGCGCCGGCACGCAGCTCATCACGCTCAAGTTCAGCCGTGGCGACGAGACCGAGGCCGATTTGGTGGGCCTGGAACTGGCGGCGCGCGCGGGCTACGACCCGAAGGCGTCGGTGTCGCTGTGGCAGAAGATGGCGGCTGCCTCCAAGAACCAGGGCGGGCTGAATTTTCTGTCGACGCACCCGAGCGGGCCGGACCGTATTGCGAAGCTGGAGGCGAATCTGCCGAAGGTGGACAAGCTGTATCGGGACGCCAGGAAGAGCTGAGGTTCTGCCTCCTCTCACCAGTGGAAGAGGACGCAAGACTTCAGGGCACGGTTTCACGGCGCGGTTCCAGGTGTTGTTCCCTCTCCCTTTGGGAGAGGGTCAGGGTGAGGGCGCATCGGCCTCACGACATCGCGCAGCCTCGATGGCCGCACACCCTCACCCCAACCCTCTCCCCGGGGGGAGAGGGAGCAAGACTTCGCGCTTCCGCCCTGAGGAAGGGGAAGGAGCAAATCCCCCACTGACCTGATCCCCCCAGGGCCCATTCCCGCTGGCACGCAGCTTGCATCTCGACTTGTACACAAGTTTGGATGCCTGATGATGGTGCATGAAGAAAACGGATCGCCCGCTGCCGCCTGGATCGCGAAATTCGCTTCGCCCGTCGTGGACGCGCGGGCCGGCGATGCCCTCGGTTTCGCGTTGCCGTTGGCCGGCCTGCGCTTTGCGGTCAAGGACAACATCGACGTGGCCGGCGTGCCCACCACCGCCGCCTGCCCGGCCTTCGAGCGGCACCCCGCGGCCCATGCGGCCGTGGTGCAGCGCCTGCTCGAAGCCGGTGCATCGCTGGCCGGCAAGACCAACCTCGACCAGTTCGCCTGCGGCCTGAACGGCACGCGCTCGCCCTACGGCGAGGTGCCCAACGCCTTCGATGCGCGCTACGTGTCGGGCGGCTCCAGCTCGGGTTCGGCCTACCTGGTGGCGGCCGGCGAGGTCGACTTCGCGCTCGGCACCGACACCGCCGGCTCGGGCCGCGTGCCGGCCGGGCTCAACAACATCGTCGGCCTGAAGCCCTCGCGCGGACTGCTGAGTGCGTTCGGCGTGGTGCCCGCGGCGCAGAGCGCGGACTGCGTGTCGATCTTCGCGCGCACCGTGGCCACCGCCGTCGACGTGCTGCTGGCCGCGGCCGGCCACGACGCGCGCGATCCCTATTCACGCGACTTCTCGCATGAGCCGCTGCTGCGCCGCAAGCCGCTTCCCGCGCACTTCAATTTCGGCGTGCCCGACACGCTGAGCTTCTTCGGCGACGCCGCAGCCGAGCAGGCCTTCAACGACGCCACCGCGCGGCTGCTGGCCCTGGGCGGCTCGCCCGTCGTCATTGCCTACGCGCCGCTGGCCGAGGCCGCCGCGCTGCTGTACGAAAGCGCGCTGGTCGCCGAGCGCTACGCCGCCGTGCGCGCGTTCTTCGACGCCCATGCCGACGACGTCATCGAGCCCGTGCGCGGCATCCTGGCCCAGGGCCAGGGCTACACCGCCGCCGACGTGTTCGACGCGCAGACGCGCCTGCGCGCCATTGCGCAGAAGGTCGAGCCCATGTGGCGCCACATCGACGTGCTGGTGGTGCCCACCGCGCCCACGCACTACACCCGCGAGCAGATGCGTGCCGACCCGGTGGTGCTCAACCGCAACCTGGGCGCGTACACCAACTTCGTCAACCTGCTCGACTACGCCGCGCTCTCGGTGCCCAGCAGCCTGCGCGCGGACGGCCTGCCGTTCGGCATCACGCTGATCGGCCCGTGCGCCAGCGACCTGGCATTGGCCGAACTGGGCCAGCGCTTCCACCATGCCACCGGCCTCGCTCAGGGTGCGACCGGCGTGCCGCTGCCCGCGCCGCGCGCCATTCCGGGCATGGCCGCAGCCGATGCCGACATGCTTTCCATCGCCGTCGTCGGCGCGCACCTGTCGGGCATGCCGCTCAACGGCCAGCTCACCGAGCGCGGTGCCACGCTGCTGCGCGCCACCACCACCTCCACTGCCTACCGCCTGCACGCGCTGCCCGGCACCGTGCCGCCCAAGCCGGGCCTGCAGCGCATGACGCCGGGTGATGAGGGCGCCGCCATCGCGCTCGAAGTCTGGGCCGTGCCGCTTGCGCAGGTCGGCAGCTTCCTCGCGCTGATTCCGCCACCTCTGGGCCTTGGCAGCGTCGAGCTGGCCGATGGCAGCTGGGTGAAGGGCTTCATCTGCGAAGGCCATGCGCTGGCCGGCGCGCAGGACGTGACTTCGCACGGCGGCTGGCGTGCCTACGTCGCCAGCCTCACCCCACCTTCTTCTTCTCTTTGACCTCGACCCCAGGAGCCCCGATGAGCACCCAAGACAAACCATCCGCATCGCATCGCCGCCGCCGCCAGCTGCTGCAGGCCGGCGCCGCGGGCCTGGCCGTGCTGGCCGCGCCCGGCATCGTGCGCGCGCAGGGCACGCCCAAGCTGCGCATCGGCTTCTGGCCGGTGGCCGCCGGCCTGCCGTTCTTCGCGGCCGTGGACAAGGGCTACTTCAAGGAAGCCGGCCTCGACGTGGAGCCGCTCAAGTTCGCGGGTGCCCAGCAGGTGATGGAGGGCATGCTCGCCGGGCGCTGCGACGGCAGCGCCAACGGCACCGGCTCGGCCAACCTCGCCATCGGCGAGATCGCGCAGCCCGGCCTGTTCAAGATCTTCTGCACCAACCCGAGCAACGCCAAGTTCGTGCTCGACGAGTTCATCGTCGCCAAGGACAGCCCCATCAAGACCATGGCCGAGCTGGCCGGCAAGCGCGTGGCCTCGGGCCCCGGCATCCAGAACGTCACGCTGTGCAAGACCATGCTGGAGCGCGCCGGTGCCAAGGGCGCCACCGTCACCGAGCTGCCCATCGGCCAGCACGTGGCCGCGCTGGTGGCCGGACAGGTCGATGCCTGCTACACGCTGGAACCCACCGGCACCGTGGGCCGCATGAACGGCACCACACGCGTCATCGAGGCGGGCGTGGTGGCCAAGTACATCCTTGGCGACCCGATGGCGCCGTGGCACGGCGGTGCGGCCAGCCTCACCACCGAGTTCATCAAGAAGAACCCCGAGGTCGCGAAGAAGTACATCGCGGCCTATGCGCGCGGCGTGGAACTGGTGCGCAACCAGCCCGACGAGGCTCGCCAGTTCATGAAGGGCTACACCGCCATCGAAGGCAAGCTCACGGCCGAAGTGCCGCTCGCCTCGTACATGCTCTACAACGAGTTCAAGCCCAGCGACGTGGCGTACTTTCAGAAGTTCTACGACCTGTTCACCGAGAAAGGCATCTTCGACAAGAAGGTGCTGGTGGACGGCCTTCTCTACAAGGCATGACCATGGCCGACGCAAGCCCGACCACGGCCGCGCCGTGGACCCCGCCGGCCAGCCTCACCGCCGCCGTACCCAAGACTGCGCTGCGCGACCGCCTGCTGCCCTTCATCGGGCCGGTGGTGCTGTTCATTGCATGGGACCTGGTGGTGCGCCTGGGCTTCATCAAGCCCATTCTTCTGCCCACGCCCGCCGACACCATCGCCGCGCTGATCACGGGGCTTGCGGGCGGGCCGCTGCTCACCGACTTTGCAATGACCGTGTGGCGCACCTTGCAGGCCTTTCTCATTGCAGCCGTGGTCGGCGTGCCGCTGGGCGTGCTGCTCGGCAGCAACGAGAAGGCGTACCGCAGCGTGGAGTTCCTCATCGACTTCTTCCGCTCCACGCCCTCGTCCGCGCTGATTCCGCTGTTCCTGTTGATCTTTGGCGTGAGCGATGTCAACAAGATCGCCATTGCGGCTTTCGGCGCGCTGCTCATCGTGGTGTTCAACAGCGCCTACGGCGTGATGAACGCGCGCAAGCAGCGCGTGATGGCGGCCAAGGTCATGGGCGCCTCGCGCTGGCAGGTGTTCAAGGACGTGCTGATCTGGGAGAGCCTGCAGCCCAGCTTCGTGGGCCTGCGCTCGGCCGTATCGATGGCGCTGGTGATCGTCATCGTGGCAGAGATGTTCATCGGCTCCGACACCGGCCTGGGTCACCGCATCATCGACGCGCAGCAGGTGCTCAACGTGAAGAGCATGTACGCGGCCATTCTCGCGGCCGGCGCGCTGGGCTACGCGCTCAACATTCTTTTCTTGGTGGCCGAGCGCCGCATCGTGCACTGGAGCGGGAGATGAAAGTGACACCCGACATCGTCGTCAACGGGCCGGTGTACGCCGACGTGCCCAAGCCCGTGTTCAAGCCCGGTCCGGCCGGCACGCACATCACCATTCGCGGCCTGACCAAATACTTTGCGGGCTGGCCGCTGTACGAGAACTTCGACCTCGACATTCCCAAGCAGGCCATCGTGTCGGTGTTCGGGCCCAACGGCTGCGGCAAGTCCACGCTCATCAACATGATTGCGGGGCTGATTCCCATCGACGCGGGCGAGATTCTGTTCGACGGCAAGCAGCGCAAGGACACCAAGATCGGCTACGTGTTCCAGAACTACCGCGAGGCCATGTTCCCGTGGATGCGCACCATCGACAACATCGCCTATCCGCTGAAGCTCGAAGGCCGCAGCAAGGCCGAGGTCGACCGGCGCATGGAAGAGCTGGTGGCCTCGTTCGACGTCAAGTTCGACCTGAAGCGTTTTCCGTACGAGCTCTCGGGCGGCCAGCAGCAGACCGCATCGATCATGCGCGCGCTGGCACCCAACCCCGAGGTGCTGTTTCTCGACGAGCCCTTCTCCGCGCTCGACTTCGAGATGACCCTGTTCATCCGCGAGAAGCTGCAGGAGGTGTTCATGCAGACCGGTACCACCATGCTGCTGGTGTCGCACGACCTCGAAGAAGCGGTGTACCTCGCCGACGAGGTGCTGCTGCTGACCAAGCGGCCCACCAAGGTGGCCGAGATCTTGCGTTACGGCGATGCACGCCCGCGCACCGTGGAGACGCTGAGCACCGAAAGCTTCGTTGCCATGAAGAAGCTCAGCCTGGACATCTTTCAGCGCGAAGTCCGCCGATAAGGCGGCCATCAGAAGGATTTGCCATGACAGGAGTTGCCATGACGCCCGCACAGATCGAAAGCTATGTCGATGCCGCCGCCGCGGCGCTGGCGTTGCCGCTGTCGCCCGCCCACCGGCCCGGCGTGCTGCGCTACTTTGCGCTGGCGGCCGACTTTGCCGCGCTCATCGAGGCCGTGCCGCTGTCGATGTCGGCCGAATCCGCCGTGCATTTCTCGCCCGTGGAACCGCAGGAGAAAGAAGCATGACCACCGCCGCCGAACTGCTGGCGCGCGACGCCTGCGCCATGGCCGAGGCGGTGCGTGGCGGCGGCGTCAGCGCCACCGCGCTGGTGCAGGCCAGCCTGGACCGCGTGGACGCGACCGACGACAAGGTCAACGCCTTCACTTCCGTGCTGGCCGAGCGCGCGCTGCGCCGCGCGACGCAGGTCGATGCATCGCTGGCCTCGGCCAACGCCGCGCGCACCCGCCAGCTGCCGCTGCTGGGCGTGCCCTTCGCGGTGAAGAACCTGTTCGACATCGCCGGCCTGCCCACGCTGGCCGGCTCCAAGATCGAACACCAGACCGCGCCCGCGCGCGCCGACGCGGCGCTGGTGCGCCGGCTGGAGCGCGCGGGCGCGGTGCTGGTCGGCGCGCTCAACATGGACGAGTACGCCTACGGCTTCACCACCGAGAACAGCCACGAAGGTCCCACGCGCAACCCGCACGACCTCACGCGCATCGCGGGCGGCTCGTCGGGCGGTTCCGGTGCCGCCGTGGCGGCTGGCCAGGTGCCGCTGGCGCTGGGCTCCGACACCAACGGGTCGATTCGCGTGCCGGCCTCGCTGTGCGGCGTGTTCGGCCTGAAGCCCACCTTCGGGCGGTTGCCGCGCACCGGCAGCTTTCCGTTTGTGTCGAGCCTGGACCACCTCGGCCCGTTCGCCCGATCGGCGCGCGACCTGGCGCTGGTGTACGACGCCATGCAGGGCCCCGAAGAAGCCGGCGCACCGCACGACCCCGGCTGCGCGCAGCGTGCCGCAGAGCCCGTGTCGGCCTCGCTGGGGCACGGCACGCGCGGCCTGCGCGTGGGCGTGCTGGGCGGCTACTTCCGCGAGCGTGCGGGCGCCGAGGCGCTGGCCGCCGTCGACCGCGTGGCGGAAGCGCTGGGCGCCATCGTCTCGCAGGGCAGCGTCGAGCTGCCGATGGTGGAAGCAGGGCGCGCCGCCGCGTTCCTCATCACCAACGCGGAAGGCGCGGCGCTGCACCTGGCCGATTTGCGCCGCCGCGCGCACGACTTCGAGCCGTTATCACGCGACCGCTTTCTTGCGGGCGCGCTGCTGCCGGCCGCCTGGGTGTCGCGCGCGCAGCGCGTGCGCCTGGCCTACGCCGAAGCGGTGGCGCGGCTGTTCGGCCGCTACGACATCCTGTTGGCGCCGGCCACGCCCAGCGCGGCCACGCCCATCGGTGCCGAGACCTTCGAGGTCAACGGCCACACGCTGCCGGTACGGCCCAACATGGGCCTGCTGACCCAGCCCTTCTCTTGCATCGGCCTGCCGGTGTGCGCGGTGCCGGTGTGGGGCGCGCATGCCAGTCTGCCCATCGGCGTGCAGGTGGTTGGTGCGCCCTGGCGCGAAGACCTCGTGCTGCGCGTGGCCGCCGCCCTCGAAGCGGCCGGCGTGGCGCAGGCGCCCATCGCCGCGCTGACCCCCGAGCGAGCCCGCGCATGAACGCCAGCGACATCAACCTGCCCGACGTGCTGGCCGAAGTGCAGGCGGCCTTCGCCCGCTACGAAGACGCGCTGGTGAACAACAAGGTCGAGGTGCTCGACGCGCTGTTCTGGAACAGCCCGACCACGCTGCGCTACGGCGCCACCGAAAACCTGTACGGCTACGACGAGATCCGCGCCTTTCGCGCATCGCGCCCTTCGCAGGGGCTGGCGCGCGAGCTGCTGATCACCGTCATCACTACCTATGGCCGCGACTTTGCCACCGCCAACTGCGAATTTCGCCGCGCAGGCGCGCAGCGCACCGGCCGCCAGAGCCAGACCTGGATGCGCACGCCCGACGGCTGGCGCGTGGTCTCGGCGCACGTCAGCCTGCTGGCCTGAGGCCACGATTTTTTCCGCACCCACCCCCTCACTTTTTTCCTAGATCGGAGCACGTGATGACCCGCCAATTCAATCGCCGCGATTCCCTGAAAACCCTGGGCGCACTGGGCGCCGCCGGCTCGCTCGGGGGCTGGAGCGCCCTGGCCGGCGCGCAGGCCAAAGCCCTGACCGTGGGCGTGATCTACGTCGGCGCGCGCGACGACTACGGCTACAACCAGGCGCACGCCATGGCCGCGGCCGAGGTCAAGAAGATGCCCGGCATCAAGGTGGTGGAAGAAGAGAACGTGCCCGAGACCGCCGCCGTGCAGAAGACCATGGCCGGCATGATTTCGCAGGACGGCGCCAAGCTGCTGTTTCCCACGTCGTTCGGCTACTTCGATCCGCACATCCTGGCCGTGGCACCCAAGAACCCCGACGTGCGCTTCTCGCACTGCGGTGGCCTGTGGACCGAGGGCAAGCATCCGAAGAACGTGGGCAGCTTCTTCGGCTACATCGACGAGTGCCAGTTTCTGAACGGCGTAATTGCCGCGCACATGACCAAGAGCAACAAGATCGCCTTCGTTGCCGCCAAGCCCATTCCGCAGGTGCTGCGCAACATCAACGCCTTCACGCTGGGGGCGCGCTCGGTCAAGCCCAACATCACCTGCAGCGTGATCTTCACGGGGGACTGGTCGATGGCGGTGAAAGAGGCCGAGGCCACCAACAGCCTGGCCGACCAGGGCTGCGACGTGTTCACCATGCACGTGGACGGCCCCAAGGTGGTGGTGGAAACAGCAGCCAAGCGCGGCAAGATGGTTTGCGGCTACCACGCGAGCCAGGCCAAGCTTGCCCCCAATGCCTACCTCACGGGTGCCGAGTGGAACTGGCTCACTGCGTACAAGACCATCATCGACGCGGCACAGGCCGGCAAGCCGCACCCCAACTTTCTGCGCGGCGGCCTGAAGGAGGGCTACGTGAAGATGTCGGCCTACGGCCCCATGGTGCCGGATGCCGCGAAGAAGCAGGCCGACGACATCAAGGCGAAGATGATCGCGGGCAGCTTCGACATCTTCAAGGACGGCATCAAGGACAACAAGGGCGCGGTGGTGGTGCCTGCGGGCAAGGTGCTCAAGCAGAACGACCTGGAGCTCGAAAAGATGAACTACCTGGTCGAAGGCGTCGTCGGCTCCGTCTGAACTCGAACGCACCGCCGCCATGCGCCACGCACTCAAGGAATTCGCGTTGCCGGTGTTCGCCATTGCGGCGGCACTGTTGCTGTTCGGCCTGATGGTGGCCTTCGCCGGGGTCGACCCGGTGGCGGTGTGGACCACCTTGTTCAAGGGCGCGTTCGGCGACTGGTTCTCCTGGCAGAACACGCTGCAGCGCGCCGCGCCGCTGATGCTCACTGCCCTGTGCGTGGCGCTGCCCGCGCGCGCCGGGCTGATCATCATCGGCGGCGAAGGCGCGCTGGTGCTGGGCGGGCTGGCCTGCGCCGCGCTGGCGCAAGCGGTGCCGCTGCCGGGCAACCTCGTCGGCACGGTCATCGTGTGCATTGCGGGGGCGGTGGCCGGCGCGCTGTGGATCATGTTCGCGGGCTGGCTGCGGCAGTTTCGCGGCATCAACGAAACCATCAGCAGCCTGCTGCTGGCCTACATTGCCATCGGCATCTTCAAGCACCTGGTCGAGGGGCCGCTGCGCGACCCGGCGAGCCTGAACAAGCCGTCGACCTATGCGCTGAACGACGGCATGCTGATCGGCGGCATTGCCGGTTCCGACGTGCACTGGGGCCTGGCCATCGGCGTGGTCGCCTGCCTGGGGCTGGGCTGGTGGCTGCGCGCCACGGCCTCGGGTTTTTCGGTGCGCGTGGTGGGCGGCAACCCGCGCACCGCGCAGCTGGTGGGCTTGCCGGCCACTCGGCTCATTCTGTCGGCCTGCGGCCTTGGCGGTGCGTGCGCGGGGCTCGCGGGCGCGGTCGAGGTGGCGGCGGTGCACACCAACGCCAATGCCTCGCTGATTGCGGGCTACGGCTATGCGGGCATCCTGGTGTCGTTCATTGCGCGGCACAACCCGGTGGCCATCGTGCCGGTGGCCATCTTGTTCGGCGGCTTCGGCGCGGCGGGCAGCCTGCTGCAGCGCCGGCTCGGCCTGCCGGATGCGTCGGTGCTGGTGCTGCAGGGCATCGCCTTCGTGCTGATTCTGGCCAGCGAAGGGTTGCGCACGGTCAACTGGAAGAAGTTTGGCGACCGCATGCTGCCCGAGGCCAAGCACTACGACAGGAGCGCCACTGCATGACCGCCGACCAATGGATTGCGCTGGTGGCCGGCATCGTGGGCGGTGCACTGCGCGTGGGCGCGCCGTTCTTGTTCGTGAGCCTGGGCGAGTGCCTCACTGAAAAGTCGGGCCGCATCAACCTCGGCCTCGAAGGCGTGCTGGTCCTGTCGGCCATGGCGGCCTTCGGCGGTGCATACCTCACCGATTCGGCCTGGCTGGGCGTGCTCATCGGCGCGGTGGCGGGCGCTTTGCTCGCGCTGCTGCACGGCCTGCTGTGCTCGCTCGACCGCGTGAACGATGTGGCGACCGGCATCGCGCTGATGCTGCTGGGCACCGGGCTCGCCTTCTACCTGGGCAAGCCGCTGATTCAGCCGCAGGCGCCGCAGATTCCCGCCATTCCGCTGGGCTTCTGGAGCGACAACACGGTGGTGCGCTCGGCCTTGCAACTCAATGCGCTGGTGCCCATCGGCGTGGCGCTGGCGGTGCTGCTGTGGTGGGGCTTTGCGCGCACGCGGGCCGGCTTGCTGGTGCGCATGGCGGGCGATTCGGCGCAGGCCACGCGCGCGCTGGGTTACTCGGTGTCGGGCCTGCGCATCGCGGCGACCACGGCGGGCGGCTTCATCGCCGGGCTTGGCGGTGCGTCGCTCACGCTGTTCTATCCGGGCAGCTGGAACGAGGGCATCTCCAGCGGTCAGGGCCTGATCGCCGTGGCGCTGGTGATCTTCGCGCGCTGGAGCCCGTTGCGTTGCGTGGGCGCGGCGCTGCTGTTCGGTGGCGCGGGCGCCATCGGGCCGGCGCTGCAGTCCATCGGCATCGGCTGGGGCTACCACCTGTTCAACACCGTGCCCTATGTGCTCACGCTGGTGATCCTGGTGTTCACCTGCAAGCCCGGCAGCGCGGCCGTCGGCAGCCCCGGCGAACTTTCATCGACAAGGAGCTGAACTTCATGAGCGGTCTTGGAGGCCTCAACAAATCGGCGCACGGCGTGGTCGTCGGGCTGGTGCAACTGCAACTGCCGAACGTGAAGACGCCGGCCGACCTGGCCGCGCAGACGCGGCGCATCTGCGACATGGTGGGCAAGGCCCGCCGCAACCAGGGCACGATGGACCTGGTGGTCTTCCCGGAGTACGCGCTGCACGGCCTCTCGATGGACACCAACCCCGAGATCATGTGCACGCTCGACGGCCCCGAAGTAGCGGCCTTCAAGCAGGCCTGCATCGACCACAGCATCTGGGGCTGCTTCTCCATCATGGAGGCAAACCCCGGCGGCAACCCTTACAACAGCGGGCTGATCATCGACGACCAGGGCGCCGTCAAGCTCTACTACCGCAAGCTGCATCCATGGGTGCCGGTGGAGCCCTGGGAGCCGGGCAACCTGGGCATTCCGGTGTGCGCGGGGCCCAACGGCAGCACGCTGTCGCTCATCATCTGCCACGACGGCATGTTCCCCGAGATGGCGCGCGAGGCGGCGTACAAGGGCGCTGACATCATCCTGCGCACTGCGGGCTACACGGCACCCATCCGCCACGCCTGGAAGATCACCAACCAGGCCAACGCCTTCTGCAACCTGGCCTACACCGCGAGCGTGTGCCTGAGCGGCAGCGACGGCAGTTTCGACTCGATGGGCGAGGGCATGTTCTGCCACTTCGACGGCACGGTGATGGTCGAGGGCGGCGGGCGCGTCGACGAGATCATCACCGCCGAGCTGCGGCCCGACCTGGTGCGCGAGGCGCGCACCGGCTGGGGCGTGGAAAACAACATCTACCAGCTGTACCACCGGGGCTATGTGGCGGTGAAAGGCGGCGCGCAGGACTGCCCCTACACCTACATGCACGACATGGCCGCGGGCACCTACAAGCTGCCGTGGAGCGCCGAGGTGAAGGTGACCGACGGCACCCCCTGCGGCTTTGCGCCGCCAGAACGCAACTACCGGGGATGACGCGCGCCATGACCACCACCATCGCCCACACCACCGAGCGCCATGTGGCGGCCCAGCCTTATGCCTGGCCTTACAACGGCGCGCTGCGGCCCGACAACACGGCGCTGATCGTGATCGACATGCAGACGGACTTCTGCGGCAAGGGCGGCTATGTGGACGTGATGGGTTACGACCTGTCGCTGGTGCAGGCGCCGATCGAGCCGATTGCGCGCGTGCTGGCGGCCTTGCGTCCGCTGGGCTTTCACATCATTCACACGCGCGAGGGCCATCGGCCGGACCTGGCGGACCTGCCTGCCAACAAGCGCTGGCGTTCGCGGCAGATTGGCGCGAACGGCGTGGGCATTGGCGACGACGGGCCGTGCGGGCGCATTCTGGTGCGGGGCGAGCCGGGCTGGAACATCATTCCCGAGCTGGCGCCGTTGCCGGGCGAGGTGGTGATCGACAAGCCGGGCAAGGGGTCGTTCTATGCGACGGACCTGGAGCTGGTGTTGCACACGCGTGGCATCGAGAACCTGATCCTCGCGGGCATCACGACCGATGTATGTGTACACACGACGATGCGCGACGCGAACGACCGGGGGTTCGAGTGTCTGCTGTTGTCGGACTGCACTGCCGCAACGGACTACGGCAACCACTTCGCTGCTTTGAAGATGATCACGATGCAGGGGGGCGTGTTTGGGGCGCATGCCACTTCTCAGGCTTTGCTGGCGGTTCTATGACGTCTGGTGTTCTTTTTGTTGACGGGGTTTTTTGTTCGGGGCGACGCTCACGCCGACGGGGTGCCTTGCTCCGCGAATGTCCCCCGGGGCTGCGCCCCTCCTCCTTTATTTCGCTGCGCAAGGCACCCCATCGACTTGCGCGTTGTAAGCCGCGGTGGTTGATCGCGCGATCACTCAGAGCGTGCCCTGGTGCACAGGGCGTCGGGTGCTCCCCGCAGCGAAATAAAGACACCGTTATGTTTGTCAAGCGTTGGCCATCAAGCGCGGGCCTTCTTGCCGTGATTTGGGTCGAAGGGCTTGCCCGA
>NZ_JAYLVN010000029.1:0-59961 GCF_046156345.1 Variovorax sp. H27-G14 | reverse complement strand
ACTCGATCACCGGCTACCAGGACGGCACCAACCGCATCTTCGGCATGGACGGCAACGACTACCTCACCGGTGGTAGGTGGGCCGACATCATCAACGGGGGCATCGGCGACGACACGCTCAAAGGCGAGGCCGGCGACGACACACTGATCGGCGGCGCTGGCAACGACACGCTCAACGGCGATGCAGGCGACGACACCTTGATCGGCGGTGCAGGCAACGACACGCTCAACGGTGGAACAGGCAACGATACGTTCGTGTTCAGCAAGGGCTTTGGTCACGACGTGCTCGTTCAAGAGGACGGCACCTCTGAACGCAAGGACACACTCAAGTTCACTGACTTGAAGAGCACGGACCTGACCACAGTGACACGCAACGGCGACCACCTCAAGCTGAGCTTCAACACCGGTGACAGCCTGACGCTCTCCAACTTCCATTACACACAGAACCATTCGAACTTCAAGATCGACTGGATCGTGTTCTCCGATGTCGAGTGGGAGCGCGCAGACCTTGTCGCGGCGGCCACGCTTCTGACCGAGGGCAACGACTCGATCATTTGCTCAAGCCGGGCCGGCAACAACGTCAGCGCGTTGGGTGGCGACGACTACGTCACGGGCGGCAGCTTGGCTGATCGGATCGATGGAGGGGCAGGCAACGACACACTCAACGGCGAAGCCGGCAACGACACCCTCGACGGCGGCACAGGCAACGACTCCCTCAACGGCGGCCTCGGCAACGACACCTACCTGTTCAACCGCACCTCCGGCCGCGACACCATCTACGACGACGACGCCACCGCAGGCAACCAGGACATCGCCCAATTCGGCGCCGGCATTTCAGCGAATCAGCTTTGGTTTGCAAAGAGCGGCAACGATCTCCTGATCGACATCATCGGCACCGACAACCGCCTGACGGTGGGCAACTGGTATGCATCCAACAGCTACCACGTCGAGCAATTCAAAACCAGCGATGGCAAGGTCTTGCTCGACACCCAGGTGCAAAGCCTCGTCAATGCGATGGCGGCGTTTTCGCCACCGGCTGCCGGGCAAATGACCTTGCCCAGCAGCCATCAAGCCAGCTTGAATTCAGTGATAGCGGCCAACTGGCACTGAGCGCGTTTCGCTTGCGCCAATGAAACCCGGGCCGCTTCTGAGCAATCAGCAGCGGCCCGTTTCACATTCAAGCGTGCGGCGGCAACGCAAACGCCCCCGCATCAAAAGCCTCGCAGTAAGTCTTCCAGTCCGCCCTCACCTGCGCCGCGCACGCATGCGCCGCGGCCAGCAGGTCGCCGCACCAGGCCTTCTCCGAGCCCCCGAACTCGACCAGCGCATCCGCATCGGCCGAGCCTTGCCGGCCCGCGCTGCGCAGTTGGGCCCAGGCGATGAGTTGCCCCATCTCGCCGATGACGCCGCTTATCTGCGCGAGGCTGGTGCCGGGCGCCCCCAGGCTCACGCGGTCTTCGCTGGGTTGCAGGCCGCGCAGCACATAAGACGATTTGCCCTCCACGATCGGGTGCAGAAACGCCATCGACACCGCCTGCATGCGCCGCTGCAGCCCCACCACGCGGTGCGCCTGCGACGGCCAGGCCGGCTGTGCCAGCTTCAGGTGCGGCGCCAGCGCAGAAGGCAGCGCCTCTTTCAGGTCGAGCAGGTAGTTGCCGTCGGGCGAGCCCTTGCCTTCGACCAGCACGATGTAGCGCGCCACGCCCAGGCTGCCGGTGCCCGCGATGCGCCGCGCCACGTCCAGCACCTTGAAGAAGCCGGGCTTGTCCTGCGCGGCGGCGAAGGTGTCGATGAGTTGCGTGACGTGCGCGCGGGCCGCGTCGTCGGCCTTCAGCGCGCGCTTGCCGTCGCAGCGGATGACGCGGCCGTGCCCCTTGCGGTCGGTGCGGTGGTCCAGAAAGGCGGGGCGGCTGCGGCCTTTGAGGGTGTCGAGCAGCGCCTGCACCAGGCCGGTGGCGGTGTCGCGCTCCACCCAGCGGGCCTGGCCCTGCGCGAGTGCGGCGGCATAGGCGTCGAGAAACACCTTGCACAGCGCGGCTGCCTCGTCGGCGGTGGCGCGCAGGCCGTCGCCGGCCACCAGAATGCTCGACAGAAAGCGCACCAGCTCCCAGGTAACGGGCGCCAGTGCGGCCTCGTCGAAGTCGTTCAGGTCGAAGTACACGAGGCGGTTGTCGCCCTTGTAGCTGCCAAAGTTTTCCAGGTGGGCGTCGCCGCACAGCCAGCCGGCCGGCGCCTTGGCGAACAGGCCGTCGCCGGGCAGGCGGTCGTAGAACAGGTGGCAGGTGCCGCGCAGAAAAACGAAGGGGCTGGTGCGCAGGTTGGCGTACTTCATGGCCAGGCGCTCGGGGTCGCGCCCGGCGTTGAAATTGCGGATGGACTCGACGACGTTCGGCATGGCATACCCCACTGGAGAGAGACTTCGGATTCTCGGCCCGCCAGCGTGGTCAGCAGAAAGTTTTCAGCGCGCGCTGGCTTGTATATTCGATCGGCCGTCGAGGCACGAAGGCGCCGCATCCGCGTAGCAAACGCAGGCATGCGCGGCGCCGCAATCACAAAAACGCAGTCACAAAAAACACTCAGGGGTGAACCACATGCAAAAAATTACTGGCCGACTGGCCGCTTTCATTCCCGCGGTCGCGCTGTTGGCCGCGGCAGCGTTCTGGCACGGCAAAACGCGGGCTGACGACGCCGCGCCCGTGCAGAGCTACAACGACATCGTTGCCGCCTACAAGACCAACCCGCAGCAGGCGGCCACCAAGTACACGCAAAAGCGCCTGGCCTTCAGCGGCCGGGTGATGCGCATGGGCAGCGACGCGGGCGGCACGTATTTCGGCGCGGTGACGGACGATGGCGCGCAGTTCGACACGCACTTCGAGGTGAACGACCAGGAGGCGCTGAAGCGGAAGTTCAAGGACCAGAAGATGACGCCCTTCCAGTTCTCGTCGAACATCGTTTTCGACTGCCTGAATGAAGGCTTTCTGGCCACCGCGCTGGTGCCCTCGCCCAAGTTCACGCACTGCCGGCTGGTGAAGTAGCCGCCTACGCTGGCGGCGCCCCCTCCCCCATGTCTGATGCCCTCTCGCGCATTCCTGTGCATGACGTGCGCCAGGTCGCGCTGGCCGCCTTGCCGCGCAGCGCGAGCTCGCCGTTGTTCGAGCGCTTGCGCGGCGCCGTCGGCCAGGTGGCGATGCGCGCGCCCGATGCGGAAGAAGGCGCGCGCTGGCACACGCACACCCTGGGCGGTGTGCAGCGCCGCTTTGCGCAGCCGATCACGTTCACGCCTTACGCGGCGGTGCAACCGTGTTCGGCCCGCTGCGGCTTCTGTTCGGAAAACCTGCGCAAGGCCGACGGCTCGGCGGCGGCCTCCCGGCTGCGGCCCGCGCCCGGCTACTTCGACGGCCTGGCCCGTGCGCTGCATGCACTGCGCGGCGTGCCGCTGTCGTGGTCGCTCTCGGGCCTGGAAACCAGCGACGACGCCGACTGGATGCTGCGCTTGCTCGACGTGCTGGCCACCGCCGAGCACAGCGGCGTGGTCGTCGAAGAGCGCGTGCTCTACAGCAACGGCGCCGGCTTTGCCGCACCGCGCGGCGCGCAGTTGCGCGATGCGCTGCAGGCCTTCGGGCTGAGCTGGCTGGAGCTGTCGCGCCACCACCCTGACGGCGCCATCAACCAGGCCATCATGCGGTTCAGGCCCGGCGTGGCCATCGGCGAGCAGGCGGTGTTCGAGCGCACCGCGCGGCAACTGGCCGACTTGGTGCCGGTGCGGCTGGTGTGCATTCTTCAGCGCGGCGGCGTGGCGCGGCCGGCGGATGTGGCGGCCTACCTGCGCTGGGCGCAACACTGCGGCGCGGGCACGGTGGTGTTCCGCGAGTTCTCCCGGCTGGACGACAGCTACCGCGACAACGCCACCGCGCGCTACCTGCACGCGCAACGCGTGTCGATGGACGAACTGCTCGCGGCCTGCCTGGACGACGCCGATGTGTCGCGCGGTTGGGCGCTCGACACCCTCACCGAGGGCTACTACTTCTGGAACCTGCGCCTGCGCACCGCCAGCGGCCTGCAGGTGGTGTTCGAAAGCGCGGACTACGGCGCCATGCACCAGCGCCATGCCAGCGGGGACGTCTACAAGCTCGTCTATTTTCCCGATGGGCAGCTGTGCGCGGGCTGGGAGCCGGGGCACGACGTGTTGCTCGACACACGCAACGAACCGGTGCCTGACCATGCCCATCACCATGCCCATCACCATGCCTAGCCCCAGCTGGTTGCTGCTGCAGGCAGAGTCACCGCACCACCGGCTGCCCGACGACCTGCGCGCGCGCGACCCGCTGGGCGGGCGCGACTGCGGCTGGGTCGAGCAGATGACGCCCTTCGTGCGGCAGTTTTCGCAACCGGGCGAGACCGTGTTCGACCCGTTCGCGGGCTTCGGCACCACGCTGCTTGCTGCGCGGCTCCAAGGCCGGTCGGCCGTTGGCTGCGAGGTCGACGGGCAGCGCATCGCACTGGCGCGCGAGCGGCTGGCGCGGCACGGGCTGGGCGATGGGGTGACGCTGCTGCACGGGTCGTGCGACACGTTGCAGAGCGACACGTTGAATGGAGTCACTCTGCCGCCCTTCGACCTGTGCCTGACCAACGTGCCCTACTTCGGCTGCCGATGGCCCGGTGACGATGCGGCCTCTCAGCTCTACGACAGCCGCAGCTACGCGCAGCACCTGAACAGCTTGCGCGATGTTTTCTACAGCGTGCGCGCTGGCTTGCGCGAAGGCGGCCGTTGCATCGCGATGGTGGAGAACGTGCGCCTGGGCGAGCGCGTGCTGCCCCTGGCCTTCGACCTGGCGCGCATTCTCGGCGCGCTTTTCGTGATGGAGGAAGAGCGCGTGCTGGTGTATCCGCATGCGGAAGAAGCTACCGCCGATGAGGCCTCGGCCCACACCGACCGCCGCCACGAATACGCGCTGGTGTTCCGCAAGCAGCGCGAGTGCATCGACCTGCAGGCCACCAGCGAGCTGCTGAACGCCTTGCGCGCGCAGGGCCATGGCTTCACCTTGATCGGCAGCTTCGCGCGCTGGCTTGCCGACCCGCAAGGCACGCCCCCCGCCGACGCCGACATTCGCGTCGATGCAGATCCGCAGCGGCTCGACGCACTGCTGCAGTGGCTGCGCGGCCAGGGCTTTTCGTTGACGAGCTGGGGCGAGCCGGTCGGCCTGCCGCTGCACCTCGACAGCTACCGCGGGCGCTTCTACTTTCGCGCGGACCGCATCGACCGCAATGGCGCGCTGGTGCGGCTGGACATCGGCTACGAGGGATAGAAGACCAACGGCGTCAGAGCAGCCCGCCCATGCGCTCGGCCGCGGCCTTCAGCGCATCTAGGCGCTTCAACGCATCGTCCATCGACATGCGCGCGGTTGGCGCATGCACCGCCAGCGCGGCGCGCACCGCACCGGCCGCATCGCGCACCGGCACGGCCACAGCCACCAGCCCGGCAATGAACTCCTCGCGGTCGCGCGAATGGCCGCGCTTGGCGATGGCGTCGCACTCGGCGCGCAGCGCCTGCGCCGTCACCAGCGTGTTGGCCGTCATGCGCTCCAAAGGCAGGTGGTCGATGAGCGTGTCGCGCTCCTTCTTCGGCATCAGCGCCAGAAAGAGCTTGCCGCTGGCCGTGCAATGCAACGGCACGTGCGAGCCCACGTCCAGCGACAGGCGCAGCGGCCATTGCGCCTCCACGCGGTCGAGGTAGAGCACCTGCGCGCCGTCGAGCGTGGTGAGGTTGCAGGTTTCGCCCACCTCGCGCACCAGCGCCGACAGCACCTCGTGCCGCAGGCCGCGCACCACGCCGTGGTTGAGCGTGTCGAAGGCCAGCTTGCGCAGCGCGGGGCCGACGCTGAACGAGCGTTCGTCCACGTCGCGCGCCAAAAAGCCGGTGGCCAGCAGCTGCATGCAGATGCGGTGCGCGGTGCCCTTGGGCAGGCCCAGTTGCGCGGCCAGGTCGGCCAGCGTGAGGGCGCGGCCCGCGTTGGCCAGCAAGGCCAGCAGGCGCAGGCTGCGTTCGGCGGAAGAGCCCGAAGAAGGCTCCGCCTCTTCGGTGGAAACAACTGCGGCGGACACCGCTGCGGCGGGGCGCACGGGACGGGGCATGCGGGTAAACCTTAAAAGTGGAACATTGCGTTCCGAAAATCATTGGCCTAGGATGCGGCCGAGCCCCGCGATTGTTCCACTCCAGGACCCCAAGGCATGCCCGAAGAAGAGTTCGACTACATCGTTGTCGGCGCTGGTTCCGCCGGCTGCGTGCTGGCCGCGCGCTTGAGCGAAGACCCGGCCACGCGCGTGCTGTTGCTCGAAGCCGGCCCGCCAGACCGGTCGCTCTGGATCCACCTGCCCATCGGCTACGGCAAGACGATGTGGAGCCCCACCTACAACTGGCGCTTTCAGACCGACCCCGACCCGAACATGAACGGCCGGCGCATCTACTGGCCGCGCGGCAAGACGCTGGGCGGCTCCAGCGCAATCAACGGGCTGATCTACATTCGCGGCCAGCGCGAGGACTACGACCACTGGGCCGCGCAGGGCAACGCCGGTTGGGGCTACGACGACGTGCTGCCCTACTTCGTCAAGTCCGAAGGAAACCAGCGCGGCGCAAGCGCCTTTCATGGCGGCAGCGGGCCGCTGAAGGTGTCCGACATTGCCGCCAGGCACGAGCTGATCGAGGCCTTCATTGGCGGGGCCGAACAGGTCGGCGTGCCGCGCACCCAAGACTTCAACGGCGCCGCGCAGGAAGGCGCGGGCTACTACCAACTGACCACGCACAAGGGCTGGCGCTGCAGCACGGCCAAGGCCTATCTGACGCCCGAGGTGAAGCGGCGCGCCAACCTGCGCATAGAGACCGACGCGATGGCCGGCAAGCTGGTGTTCGACGGGCGGCGTGCCGCTGGCGTCACCTACCGGCAACGCGGCGTGCTGAAGACCGCGCGCTGCCGCGCCGAGGTGCTGCTGTCGGCCGGCTCGATTCAGTCGCCGCAGTTGCTGCAGCTCTCGGGCATCGGCCCGCGCGCGCTGCTCGACACGCTCGGCGTTCCGGTGGTGCACGAGCTGCCCGGCGTGGGCGAAAACCTGCAAGACCACCTGCAGATTCGGCTGGGCTACGAGTGCACCAAGCCCATCACCACCAACGACCAGCTCAACTCCTGGTTCGGTCAGATGGGCATGGGCCTCGAATGGCTGCTGCACCGCACCGGGCCGCTGGCGGTGGGCATCAACCAGGGCGGCTGCTTCATGCGTGCGCTGAAAGACGCGCAAGGCAAGCCGGTGGCGGCCACGCCAGACATTCAGTTCCATGTGGCCACGCTCTCGGCCGACATGGCGGGCGGCAAGGTGCACCCTTACTCGGGCTTCACGATGTCGGTGTGCCAGCTGCGGCCAGAGTCCCGCGGGCACATTCGCATTCGCTCGCTCGACGCGGCCGAGCCGCCGGAGATGCAGCCCAACTACCTGGCCACCGAGCTGGACCGCGCAACCACCGTGGCCGGTGTACGGGCAGCGCGCGCCATTGCCGATGCGCCCGCGATGCGCCCCTATGTGAAGCGCGAGGTAAAGCCCGGTCCGCAGGCCGAGAGCGACGCCGACCTGCTCGAGTTCTGCCGCAACAACGGCGCCACCATCTTCCACCCCACCGGCACCTGCCGCATGGGCAGCGACGCGCTGGCCGTGGTCGACGCGCGGCTGCGCGTGCACGGCGTGGCGGGGCTGCGGGTGATCGACTGCTCTGCGATGCCCACGCTGGTGTCGGGCAACACCAATGCACCCGCGGTGATGATGGCCGAGAAGGCCGTGGACATGATCAAAGAAGACAGAAACGACAGAGCACGCGCCAGGGGATAGGCACCAGCGGCCCAAAGAAGGCCGCTACGACAACACCTCATTGGAGACAAAACACATGAGCGCAACCGACGAAAAAGCAATTCGCAGGGTGGTCATCTCGGCCCTGGTGGGCGCCACCATCGAGTGGTACGACTTCTTTCTTTACGGCGTGGTGGCCGGCATCGTGTTCAGCAAGCTGTACTTCCCGGGCAGCGACCCGGTGGTGTCGGTGCTGCTGGCCTACACAACCTTTGCCGTGGGCTTTGTCACGCGGCCGCTGGGCGGGGTGATCTTCGGCCACTTCGGCGACAAGATCGGCCGCAAGAGCATGCTGGTCATCACGCTGATGATCATGGGCGTGGCCACCTTCCTCATCGGACTGGTGCCCACGTACGCGCAGATCGGCGTGGCGGCGCCCGTTCTGCTGCTGCTGCTTCGCGTGGCGCAGGGCATTGGGCTGGGCGGTGAATGGGGCGGCGCGGTGCTGATGGCGTACGAGTACGCGCCGAAGGAAAAGCGCGGCTTCTATGCGTCGCTGCCGCAGATCGGGCTGGCCATTGGCCTGTGCCTGGCCTCGGGCGTGGTGGCGCTGCTGTCGTCGCTGCTCACCGACGAGCAGTTTCTGGCCTGGGGCTGGCGCATCGCGTTCCTCATCTCGGGGCTGATGGTGATGGTGGGCATGTACATCCGCCTGCACGTGCAGGAGACACCCGAGTTTGCGGCCGTGAAGGCGCGCAAC
Source organism: Variovorax sp. H27-G14 (assembly GCF_046156345.1). NCBI lineage: Bacteria > Pseudomonadati > Pseudomonadota > Betaproteobacteria > Burkholderiales > Comamonadaceae > Variovorax > Variovorax sp. H27-G14. The sequence goes on along the minus strand of NZ_JAYLVN010000029.1, from coordinate 51,372 downwards.
GCCGAGCTGCGCATTCCGTTCATGGACATGATTCGCCGCTACCCCGGCAATGTATTGAAGGGCATGGGGGCGCGCTACATCGACGGGGTGTTCTTCAACATCTTCGGCGTGTTCTCGATCAACTACCTCACGAACACGCTGAAGATCAGCCGCACCGACGCGCTGCTGGGCGTGATGGCTTCGGCGGTGGTCATGATCTTCTTCATTCCTTTCTTCGGGCGCCTGTCCGACAAGATCGGGAGGCCCAGGGTCTACATGTGGGGGTCGATCATTACCGCGGTGTCGGCGTTTCCGGGCTTCTGGCTCATGACGCACAGCGGGGGCAACGTGCTGTTGATATGGCTGGCGATCATCGTGCCCTTCGGCATCCTGTATGCGTCGGTGTACGGGCCGGAGGCGGCGCTGTTCTGCGACCTGTTCGACGCCAAGGTGCGCTACACGGGCATCAGCTTCGTCTACCAGTTCTCGGGCATCTTCGCCTCGGGCATCACGCCGATCATTGCCACTGCGCTGCTGAAGTCGGGCGGCGGCCAGCCGTGGCAGATCTGCATGTATGTGCTGTTTGCCGGCGCGGTGTCGGCGCTGTGCGCTTGGATGATCGGGCGCTCACCCTCGCCGGCCGATGCGCCGGTGGCGGTGGCTGTTCCGTTACGGTGAGCTTGCAGGCGGCGTGGCCGCGCGCACCTGCCGCACCACGGACAGCACCGCGTTCACCACCGCATCAGGGTCGTCGAACTGAATGTCGTGGCCCGCGTTCGGCAGCAGCTGGTGCGTGCCGCGCGAAGACCAGCCGGTGATGTCGTCGTGCATCTGCTTCCAGAGCACTTGCACCTGCTCGCCCTGCGCCGGCGTGATCTTCATGCCGTGCAGCTCGGCCGGAGTGTAGGGCGCCATGGCGGTGAGCACCACCAGCGGCCGACTGCCCAGGTCACGAAAGGCACCCGCCTCGGCCAGCGTGCGGTCGGTGGCGTCGCCTTCGGCGAGCTGCGTTTCGAACGACTGCGGCGCGAAGGCACGTATCGCCTGCACGTCGTGGTCGCTCTGATGAGGCGCCTGCGGCAGCAGCCGTGGCACGGCCAGGCGCAACAGGCCGAACCACCGCAGGCCCACCAGCACACGCCACAGCGGCGAACGCGTCTCCACCATGTAGCTGGCAACGCGCGCCACCTGGTCGGGGTGCGAAGGGTCGACCAGCACCAGCCCCGCCACCTCATTGCCAAAGTACCGCGTGAAGCTCACGACATAAGGCCCGCCGATGGACTGGCCCACCATCACGAAGGGGCCGTGCTCGCCCGCGCGGGTGAGTGCGGCGTGAAGGTCTTGCGCCACCTGACGCGCGCTGGAAGGCGCTGTCGACGGGTCGCTCCACATCAAGCCCGCGCGGCTGTAGGCGCACGCGCGCGTGTGCGCTGCCACCTGGGGCTGCACGGCCGACCAGTCGAGCGCGCCGCCCACGCTCTGCCCCGACTCGAAGACCACCGTGGGCGAGCCCGTGCCGCGGCAGTCGAGCTGAATGCGCCGCCCACCGATGTCGACCATTTGCCCCGGCGGCGCAAAGTCGCTCACCGCGCGGTAGCGCCCCACCTGCTCGTACACCACGCCCGCCAGCACGGCCAGCGCCACGAAGGCGGCGGCGCCAAAGGCCGCAACTCCGAAGCCGGTGCGCACGGTGGCCGCCGGGTCAGACCGGTGGGAACTGGAAGATCAGCTCCTGCAGCATCGAATGCACCAGCGGCGGGGACCAGAACGGGTCGAGCGTCTTGTCGCCCAGGGCGGGAATGCCGTTGCGCCAGCATCGCCAGGTGGCGTGCACCTCGCCGGTTTCGATGTTGCCGGTGAACACCACCTCGTTGAGCCGCCCGCCCTGCGCGCCCCATCTGAAACCTACATGCGGAGGGGCATCGCGGCTCAGCCCCTCTTCGCGGTCGACATAGCATTCGGCCGCATCGCCGAGCTTGGTGTCGAAGTAGTCTGCAAACTCGCAGAACACCGGGTAGGCCAGCTCGTTGAGCCGCTGCGACATGCGGCGCGCCCGGCGGGCCCGGTCGGCCGCGTCGGCATCTTGGCGCGGCTCCAGGAGCCTTGCGTCGAAGTAGCTGTCGAGCAGCTGAAATTTCGAACCATTCATCGCGTCCCTTTCGGCATTTGCATGTTGGCTAGTGCTTTAGTTATATGCACAACAGCTGAACCCAGCCTGTCTTCGGGCGCGGTGTGGGGTCTTCCGGCGCCAGAAGGCGTGAATATTTCACAAAGCAAAACAAAGGAAAGCTGTTCTTTTGTGCTTTTTTTAATTGCAAGCGGAATGAAAGCGGCGCGACACCGCCGCCCCCCTCTACTTCAGCCGGTAGCTCAGCTTTCGGTTGCCGCTGACCATCGAGTCCAGCCCCAGCCAGTCGCCCTGCTGCGAATACCAGACGTCGATGGGCTGCGCATCGGTTGCAATGCGCCACCGCGTGGCCGCCACCGGCTGGCCGCGCACCTCCACCGTGCCGCTGCCCGCGCGGCTGACCTGCACCGCTTCGAACTTGCCGCTTTGCGCGTTGAGCAGCTTGTCTTGCGTGCGGATGGCGGGGTTCCAGTAGGCGAAGCTCATCACGCAGCCTTCCAGCGACTGCGTGCCTTTGGGGGTGGTCACGGCCAGTGCGTTGTCGCCCGCGGCTTCGGCGTTCACCTTTTCGGGAGTGCCGTCGTCGTCGGTCTTTGAGCTGAGGCGCTTCAGGCAATCACCGCGCCAGGTTTCGGTGGCGTTGTGCTGGTAGCGGTACACCGTCACGCCCAGCAGCTTCACCGCGAAGCGCGCCTCGCTGGTCAGCTTGCGCTCGTTGCCGGTGGTGGCCAACGCGAAGCGGTGTTCGCCGATGGGGGAGTCGTCGAGCAGCACCCGAAAGTCCCATTCGCCGCCGGAGGGGCCGGCGGCCGCAGCGGTAGCGGGCCCGGCGGCGCCGGCCACCCCTGCGGAAAGCGCCGCGAGCGCTGTCAAGGCGGCCCGCAGCCGCATGCCGTGTGTTTGTTTGCTCATGACGCCTTGGGGTTGCCGCGCACCGGCCCTGGAACAAAGGCATTGGTGCGCGCGATGTAGTCGCGGTACGCCGGGCGGCGCTCGCCGATGTCGCCTTCGAGCATGCGCACGCCCGACACCTTCAGCAGCAGCCAGGTCATGAGCAATGGGGACACCACGCTCCACCCGCCTGCCCACCCTGCCCCGCCCATGGCCATGAGCCACAGCCCCCACCACACGCAGCATTCGCCGAAGTAGTTGGGGTGGCGGGTGTAGCGCCACAGGCCGCGGTCCATCACCTGGCCTTTGCTTGCGGGGTCGGCCTTGAAGCGCGCCATTTGCGCGTCGCCGATCGCCTCGAAGAAGGTGCCGAACAGCGCCAGCGCGATGCCCAGCACGTCGAGCGCGCCCAGCGGCCGCAGCGTTACCATGCCCGGCAGAAACGGCGCGGACACCACCCACGCCAGCACCGCCTGCAGCGCGAACACCAGGTACAGGCTCTTGAAACCGAAGTTCGGCTGGTTGCGCGCCCTGATCGCCTGGTAGCGCCGGTCTTCACCGTGGCCCCAGTTGCGCCAGGTGATGTAAAGGCTGAGCCGCACCGCCCACGCCGCGCCGATCACCGCCATGCACAGCCCGCGCATCGTCTGCATCGGCAGCAGCGCGAAGTAGACGATGCCCGCGCCCACGATGCACACGGGCCACATGCGGTCGATCAGGCTGACGTCGCGCCGCACCAGGCTGGCCACCCAGGTCAGGAAGGCCAGGGACGCGGTCAGGGCCAGGCCCGCGAGTGCAACCCCCGTCATGCGGCGCGACGCTCGAAGAGGTAGTGGCTCACCCACCAGCGTTGCCCATGGTCGAAGCCGAACAGCTCCGCCACCGACATGAAAAACAGCCGCCAGCGCGTCCACCACACGTTGGCGTCGGCGCCGTAGGTGGCCTGGAACAGCGGGCGCAGCGTGTCGCGGCGCTCGTCCATGTTGCGCAGCCAGGCCTCGGCCGTGCGCTGGTAGTGGCTGCCTTCCCAGCGCCAACGGCGCAGCAGGCGCAGATCGTCCTGGCAGTGCAGCGCCAGGTCGTCGCTGGGCATCATGCCGCCAGAGAAGAAGTACTTGCTCATCCAGTCGCTAGGGTCGCGCACCTCGAACGGGTAGGGCGCCTCCTTGTGGGCGAACACGTGCATGAAGAAACGCCCGCCCGGCTTCAGCCAGCGCGCCACGTTGGCAAAGGCCTGCGGCCAGTTGCGCAGGTGCTCGAACATTTCGACCGACACCACGCGGTCGAAGCGCTCGTGGGTGTCGAACACGTTGATGTCCCGCGTCAGCACGCGCACATTGCGCAGGCCGCGCTGCGCCGCCTGCGCCTCGATGTATTCGCGCTGCGAGTTGGAGTTGGACAGCGCCGTGATGCGGCTGTTCGGGTAATGCGAGGCCATCCACAGCGTGAGCGAGCCCCAGCCGCAGCCCAGCTCCATCACGTCGTGCCCGTCGACCAGCCCGGCGCGTTCGCAGGTGGCGGCCAGCGCGGCAGACTCGGCCTCTTCCAGCGTCTGCGTGCCTTCCGGCCAGTAGCAGCTGCTGTACTTGCGGTGATTTCCCAGCACTTCGGCGAAGAAGGCGGCGGGAACCTCGTAATGCTGCTCGTTGGCCTTCTCCGGCAGGGGCGCCAGGTTGGCCTTGCCCATACGGGCGACAAAGTCTTGCGTGAGGTCGGCCACGGCCAAGGCGTTGCCCGCCTGCAGCTCCTGGAGCCGGTCTTTCAGCAGCCGGCGGATGCCGCGGCGGATCACCGTGTCGGGCACCAGGCCCTTCTCGACCCAGCGGATGGCAAATGAAATGTCTTGCGGCATGTCGGTTTTTCCTCGTAGGGGCACGTCGATGCGCGTGCCACAGGCACTTGTACGCGGCAGATCGGGTTTTGGATGAGGCAGATATTGTGGGCGACCGCACGTGCTTTCGGGCCACCTGCACCGGCATTCCCCCTCGCGTCACCGCGCCGGCACCCTGCCGCTATGCTGACCTCCCGCAATTTTTTCCATACCCCGTTCATGCGAAATCTGGTGGTGGTGCTGGGCGACCAGCTGAGCCTTTCAAGCGTGGCCTTCGAGGGCTTCGACGCCGCGCAAGACCGCGTGTGGATGGCCGAGGTGCGCGAAGAGTCCGAGCACGTGCCCAGCGCCAAGATGCGCACGGCCCTTTTTCTGTCCGCCATGCGGCACTTTGCCGAGGCGCTCACCGCCGGCGGCATGCCGCTCGACTACCTGAAACTGGGCACCCACCGTTTCGGCTCGCTCGCGTCTGCGCTGACGCACACCCTGTCGCACCACCGCCCCCAGGCCGTCGTGATGGTCGAGGCCGGCGAATGGCGGCTCGAACAGGCGATGGCCAGCGCCTGCGAGGCGGCCGGTGTGCGCCTGGTGGTGAGAGACGACCTGCACTTCATGGCCTCGCGCGCCGAATTCGCGACCCATGCCCAGGGCAAGCAGCGCCTGGTCATGGAGGCCTTCTACCGGCGCATGCGCGTGAAGCACCAGGTGCTGCTGGACGACGCCGGCCAGCCCGAAGGCGGCCAGTGGAACTTCGACCACGACAACCGCGGCGCCTTCGGCCGCGAAGGGCCGGGCATGCTGCCACCGCCGCCGTCGTTCGCGCCCGATGCCATCACCCGCGAGGTGCTGGCCGACGTAGAGACGCACTTCGGCGACCACTACGGCAGCGCCGCGCAGTTCGACTGGCCGGTCACGCGCGAGCAAGCCCTGGTGGCCCTGAAAGATTTCGTCGAATGCCGTCTGCAGGACTTCGGTCGCTTCCAGGACGCCATGTGGACCGACGAGCCCTTTCTGTATCACGGCCTGCTGTCGTCGTCGCTGAACCTGAAACTGCTCGACCCGCGCGAGGTGATAGACGCGGCAGTGGCCCAGTGGCGCGCCGGCGTGGTGCCGCTGGAATCGGTCGAAGGCTTCGTGCGGCAGATACTGGGCTGGCGCGAGTTCATGCGCGGCGTGTACTGGTGGCGCATGCCGCAACTGGCCGAAGCCAACGCGCTGAAGCACCAGCACGATTTGCCCGACTGGTACTGGAGCGGCAACGTCGGCATGAACTGCATGAAGCAGGCCATCGGCCAGACCTTGCGCACTGGCTATGCGCACCACATTCAGCGCCTGATGGTCACCGGCAACTTCGCGCTGACCTTCGGCGTGGCACCGGCGCAGGTGCATGCGTGGTACCTGTCGGTGTATGTCGATGCGGTGGAGTGGGTCGAACTGCCCAACACCGTGGGCATGTCGCTGTTTGCCGATGGCGCGCGCTTCGTGACCAAGCCCTATGCGGCGGGCGGCGCCTACATCCGGCGCATGAGCAACTACTGCGACGGCTGCCGCTACAAGCCGACCACGCGCAGCGGAGAAGGTGCGTGCCCGATGACGGTGATGTACTGGGACTTTGTGGCGCGCCATGAACGCCTGCTGGAGAACAACCCGCGCACGGTGATGATGGCGCGCAATTTTCAGCGCTTCAGTGTCGAGGAGCGGGCTGCGATTGCACGCACTGCGGATGCGATGCGTGAGCGGCCGGAATTGCTTTGAAGAAAGGCACCGCTGCCGTGACGAGTGACGAGACGATCGAGAAGACCATCTTTGCGCTGCTGGCAAGGCGCGATGCTTCCGCATCGATTTGCCCGTTTGAGGTAGCGCGTGCGCTGGCGACGGACGATGCGGGCTGGCGGGCGTTGATGGGGGATGTGCGGCGGGTGGCTGCGCGGTTGGCGGAGGAGGGGTTGGTGCGGGTTACGCGGGGGGCGGATGAGGTGGATGCGATGAGTGCGGGCGGGCCTGTGCGGTTGCGGCGGCCGAAGTGATGCACATTGGCGCGTGATTCATGGCGGATTGCTTGTTGCGTGTCGGAGGCATAACCCGTTGAATTTCATCATCGAAGAAAGCGTCGCCGGGCCGGCTCGGCGAACATGCGGAGGCTGTGCGCCAACTGAATCGGCCAGTTTTTGAGGCGCGAGTTCCAACGTAGACGCAGAGGTAAATTTCTCGGAATAGCGATTGACCGCCTACACCAACATCGCGGCATCGCTTACCAAAGGCAGCTCTGGCCCCACGCTGAGGAATCCATCGTTGCCCCACCCGCTCGCTGCACCGTTTGAAAAACAGGAGTCTTGTCGAAATGCCAATGGATTTTCTTCGCCGCATCGAGAACGCGTCGTTCCCTCTTGCCGTCCATGAGAAGGCCGACATCCATTGCACGGCCGTCCTGGCGGATGCCGAATTGGTTGAAGCAAACCTTCAGGACGCCAGCGACTCCGCAGGCCGCGGCGGGGTGATCTTGCGCATTACGCCGCTCGGGCGGGCGGAGCTGAACAGGTTGCGCGACGAGCAGCGTTGAAGACGCCGTCCATCGACTGCGAAACGCATTCTTCGAAAAGAAGCGCTGCCTGAGCAGCAACAGGCCATGTCTGATCCCGGCTCCCATGATCATGTGAGAGCGCTCGCAAACCCTCGCAGACGCGCTCACTCATCGCGCCACACTCGGCCTCCAACAACCGAGGAGACAACATGAAGAAGATTGCGGTATTGATCGCGGCGCTGTGCATGAGTTGCGGTGCGCTCGCCCACTCGGGCGGCACCGACAAGAACGGATGCCATCGCGACCACAAAAACGGCGGCTCCCACTGCCATTGATGTGAAAAGCATGAACATGAAACCGATCTTCATTCTTGTCGCCTCACTCGCACTCGCCCTCGGCTCGTCCGCGTTTGCCAAGGGCGGCGGCGGTGGCGGGCACAGTTCGGGCGGGCACAGCAACGCCAGTTCGCATGCGTCCGGGTCATCGAGCGAAAGCCATTCGACCAGTGGCTACACCAAGAGCAACGGAACCTATGTCGCCCCCAGCCATGCGACCAACCCCAACGGCACGAAGTCGGACAACTGGTCCACCAAGGGCAACGTCAACCCCTACACGGGCAAGGAAGGCACCAAGCCTCAGAACTGACAAGGCCTGAGGCTCGGCCCGTGGGCAGCGGAATCGGCCCGCGTTTGCATGGGCCTGGTCGGCGCGAGTCAGCCCACCGCCGCAGCGCCTTTGTCCACAGCCGCACGAAGCGCCAGCACCGTGGCATCAGCCACCTCGATTCGCCGCTGCAGGTCTTCATTGACCACGCTCACCAACGCACTGAGTTCGGTGCGGCTCGGGTAGACCTCTTCCGCATCGTTCACTCGTTGCGGAACGATGAGCTTTTCAAGGCACGCGTACGCGCGGTGCACCACGCGAAGACTGTCGACGTCGTCGCATGCCTGCAGGGCGAGCGATTCAGCCGTGGGGGTTTCGGAAGATTCGGGGAACGAAGAAGCGTGAGCCATGGGTGGCCTCCAAGGGTTTCGGTTTGCTGAAACCGACGCACCCGAGTCCAATCGGAGGCGGCGGCTCGACGAGTTGGACTACCGGGAAACCACTTGCGTGAAACCGGCCGGGCTCGCGCCCGCCCATCGAGCCGCCTAAAAAGGAAGCAAGAGTGACGAAGCCGCAGACCCTGCGGGGTGACTGCGGCTTGCGTCGCAGTGATTTCAACGGGAGTCCAATCCCGATCACGCCTTTTGCTGACGTGACGGCGGCAGTATAGCCACGCAGCCCCCGCCGCCGAGCGAGCAAAACCGCCCCATTCCCCCCGCAAAAAACCCCGAATCCCGAAGCTGAAACAATCCGCCCACTTATGGACGGACTCGACCTCATCAAAACCTTTCGTGAAGTCGCGTTCCGGCGCAGCTTCTCCCGCGCGGCCATTTCGCTGGGCATGTCGAAGGCCACGGTCAGCCGTTACGTGGCCGAGCTGGAAACCCGCAGCGGCGTGCGCCTGCTGAACCGCTCCACTCGCTCCCTGAGCCTCACCGACGCCGGCCAGGTGCTGCTGGAGCGCAGCACCGAGCTGGTGGCCATGGCCGAAAACACGCTCAACGACCTGCAGGCCCACGGCTCGCACCCGCAGGGGCGCCTGCGCATGAGCGCGCCGCACGGGCTCATTGCGGGTTGGCTGTCGGACGTGATTGCCGAGTTCATCAAGCGCTACCCCGAGGTGTATGTGAGCCTGGTGTTCACCAACGACGACCTCGACCTGATCGAAAAAGGCATCGACATTCACCTGACCGGCGGGCGCATCGACGACATGAACCTCATCGTGCGACGGCTGGTGCAGTTCGACATGGTGGTGTGTGCGTCGCCCGCCTACTGGGCGCAGCGCGGCATTCCGCAGGTGCCCGAAGACCTGGCCAAGCACGCGGTGCTGAGCTACTCGGCCATGCCCACTACGCACCTGCCCTTCGAAACCAACGGCAAGCCGCACGACGTGGCGGTGCACAGCCGCATGGAGGCGAACGACGCGATTGCGCTGATCGAACTGGCGCTGCGCGGTGTGGGCGTGGCCTATGTGCCAGAGCCGCTGGCGCAGTCGCACCTGGAGCGCGGTGCGCTGGTGCCGGTGCTGCGCGATCACATGCCGCATGAGCACTGGCTGTATGCCGCGTATTCGCAGCGCCGGCACAACAGCGCGGCCATGCGCGCGATGCTCGATTTTCTGGAGCAGTCGATGGGGCCGAACGGCGAGTTTCCGCAGGTGATGCCGCCGGCGCAGCCGGTGGCGCTGACGGCTACATGCGCCCCTTCCAGGGAACCAGTCGCCGTTCGAGCCACCGCATCAGCAGGTCGAACAGGTAAGCCACCACCCCAATGACGATGATGCCCATGATGACGATGTCGGTGCGCAGAAAGTTCGACGCGTTAAGCACCATCTGACCCAGCCCCATGCTGGCCGCCACCATCTCGGCCGCCACCAGCGTGGTCCAGCCGAAGCCGATGGCGATGCGCATGCCCACCAGAATGTCTGGCAGGGCCGACGGCAATATCACGTGGCGAATCACCTGCATGTAGCTCGCGCCCATGGAGTACGCCGCGTTGATCTGCTCCTGCGACGCGCTGCGCATGCCCGAGCGCGCGGCCAGGGCCAGCGGCGCGAAGCAGCTCAAGAAGATCAGCAGCACCTTGGGCAGCTCGTCGATGCCAAACCAGATGATGATGAGCGGCAGGTACGCCAGCGGCGGCAGCGGCCGGTAGAACTCCAGCGGCGGGTCGAAAATGCCGCGCCAGAAGCGGCTCATGCCCATGGCAATGCCCACCGGAATGGCGGTGACGCAGGCCAGCAGAAACGCCGAGAACACGCGGAACATGCTCGCCAGAAAGTGCTGCCACAGCGGCTTGTCGTTGGCCTGCCCCGTGAGGTATTCGTAGAACTGCTGAAACACCGCCTGCGGCGTGGGCAGAAACAGCGGCTTGACCCAGCCCATGTTGGTGACCAGGAACCACAGCGCGATCAAAGACCCCACGGTGACCACGCTGATGACCACGCTGGAGCCTTCGCCCGGCACCTTGAACGCGCTGGTCTTGAGCTTGGCGCCGGGTGCGGCTGCGGGCGCGGGCGAGGCCACAGGTTTGGTGGGCGGGGGTTGTGTCATGACGACGGCCGCAACGGGGGATGCAATGGACGCCTCAGGCATGGGCCACCTCGCGCTGGTGAATGATGGACAGCACTTCTTCGCGCATGCGGATGAACTCGGGCTCCGACTTCACTTTGCGCGAGTCGCCGTGCAACAAGAACTGCCGCGAGAAGGGCACGTTGTCGTACACATGCGAAATGCGCCCGGGGCTGGGGCTCATGACGATGAGGCGGGTGGCCAGGAACAGCGCTTCTTCCACCGAGTGGGTGATGAAGAACACCATCTTGTTGGACTTGGACCAGGCCTGCAAAAGTATCTCTTGCACTTGTTCGCGCGTGAACGCGTCGAGCGCGCCCATGGGTTCGTCCATGAGCAGCACGGCGGGGTCGCTGGCCAGTGCACGCGCAATGCCCACGCGTTGTTGCATGCCGCCGGAGAGTTCGTACACGGCACGGTCGGCGTAGGGTTGCAGGCCGACGAGGCCGAGTTTTTCTTCGGCGATGCGGTCGCGTTCTGCCTTGGCGACGCCGGCCAGTCGCAGGCCCAGTGCCACGTTGTCGCGTACGTTGAGCCAGGGCATGAGCGCATGCTTCTGAAACACCACTCCACGGTCGGCGCCGGGGCCGACGACGGGTTTGCCGTCCAGCAGGATCTCCCCTGTGGAAGGTGGAAGGAAGCCGGCGATGCTGTTGAGCAGTGTGGTCTTGCCGCAGCCTGAGGCGCCCAGCGCCACGACGAAGTCACCGTCGTGCATGGTGAGGTTGACCGGGGCCAACGCTTGCAAGGTGCCGCCCTTGACTGCGTAGTTGACTGTGAGGTCTCGGATGTCTAGCGTGGGCATTCTGGTTCTCCAAATGCGGTTGCTGAATTCGTTTTTGGCGCTGTTGTTCAGGGCGACGCTCACGCCGACGGGGTGCCTTGCTCCGCGAATGTCCCCCGCTTCGCTCCTCCTTTATTTCGCTGCGCAAGGCACCCCATCGACGTGAGCGTTTTCAGAGCTGTCGTTGATCGCGCGATCACTCAGAGCGTGCCCAAGTGCACAGGGCGTCGGGTGCTCCCCGCAGCGAAATAAAGGAGGAGGGGCGAAGCCCCGGGGGACATTCGCGGAGGGGAGCACCCGGCGGCCTGTGCACGCGCCCTGAACAAGAGCCCTGAACAGCAGCGCCCACAAAGCACCAAAGCAGTTACTTCCCCATCGCCTTCTCGACATAAGCAGTGGTCACGAACGCGCCGTAGTCAGGCTTCACCTCTTGCACACGCCCCTGCTCTTTCAGGAACGCCGCCGTATTGGCCATTGCCTTTGCAGCACCACCCCCCAGCCACGTAGCAGACACCTGCTCGGCCATGGTCGGGAAGGTGTAGAGCGCCATCGCGGCCGACACGTCCTTCGGGTCGGCCTTGGTCCACTTGGCCATGGCCTTGGTCTGCGGGGAGTCAGGTGTCCAGCTCTTTCCGGTGGCCTTGTATTCGTCGTTGGCACGGTTCAAGGCCTTCACGAATGCGACCATGAACGGCTCGTTGGCAGCGGCCCACTTGGCGTTGACCACAATGCCCTCGAACGTAGGAGCACCGCGCTTGCCGATGCTGCCCGAAGTGGCAATCGTCTTGCCGTTGGCCTTGATCTTGGAAAGCACCGGGTCCCAGATGAACGTGGCGTCGATGTCGCCTCGCTCCCAGGCGGCGGCAATCTCCGGCGGGCGCATGTTCATCACGTTCACGCTCTTGGCGTCCACGCCGTCCATCTTCATGCCGGCCATCAACTGGTAATGCGCGGTCGACACAAAAGGCGTGGCCACCTTCTTGCCGGCCAGGTCCTTCATGCTGTTGATGTTGGAGCCGTTGCGCGCCACCAGTGCCTCCGCGTTTGCGATGTCCGCGGAGATCCAGAACAGCTTGATGTCCTGCCCCTGGCTGGCCGCGGCCGTCAACGGGCTGGAGCCTGTTTCGCCCATCTGCACGTCGCCGGAGGCCATCGCGCGAATCACGTCGCCACCGCCCGCGAACATGCGCCAGTTGATCTTGTAGCCCGTGGCCTTCTCGACCTCGCCGGACTCCATCACCAGGCGCAACGGCACCAGCATGTCCTGATGGGCGAAGGTGACTTCCTTGGTTTGCGCAACGGCTGCACCGCCAAAGGTGAATGCCGCCACAAGGGCTGCGCACTGGAGGGAAAGACGTCGGGTCATGGTCATCTGTGTTCTCCTGGAGGGTGGATCTCGCTGCGGACTTTGCACCGATAGCCGCCAGCCAGGAAGTACCAGCCCGCTGGCGGGCGTAGAGCCAGTGGATCGGGACTTACCCTCGTTCTGGTGCGCGCTGCACGCACGCGGTGCGCGCCGGTTGCCGGGAGCGGGGCCGCAGCCGGCCCGCTCAGTGCGTGCGTGCGCCCGCGGGCCGCTTCTCGCCGCGCGCCAAGGCCAGCTCTTCCACCGCCAGCCCCAGGGCACGGATGCCCGCCGGAATTTGCGCCGCCGTGATGGACGACAAGCGCAGCCGGAAGAACGGGCACGGATACGGCGGCTTCGCAAAGAACACCTCGCCCGCCTCTATCAACACGCCGTGGCTGCGCGCCATCAGCGACAGCTCGGTGGCGTCCACCCAGGTCGGCGCCTGCACCCAGATCGACGCACCGCCTGAAGGCAGGCGGAATTCGAAATCAGGCAAATGGTCGCGCAGCGCCTGCGCCGCCAGCGCCAGCCGCTCCTGCATGGCGTGGTTCACGCGGCGTGCATGCGACTCGTGATGGCCCAGCGACAGGAACAGCGCGTACGCATGCTGCAGAAAGGTGCTCGGGTGCCGCACCATCGCATGCCGAATGACACGCAGCTCCTTGATGAGCGCGCGCGGCGCCACGATGAAGCCCATGCGCAGCGCGGGCGACAGGCTCTTCGATACCGAGCCCACGTAGATGACCCGCCCCGTCTTGTCCAGGCTCTTGAGCGCGGGCATCGGCGTGCCTTCGTACAGGTTCTCGGCCTCGTAGTCGTCCTCGATGATCACGAAGTCTTGCAGCTCGGCCTTGCGCAGCAGCCATTGCCGGCGCTCCAGGCTCAGGGTGGCGGTGGTCGGGCTCTGGTGCGAGGGGGTCACGAACAGGTAGTCGGCGGCGGGCAGCGCGTCGACCACAAGGCCGTCTTCGTCCACGTCCACCTCCACCCACTTGGGCTGGCGCAGCGAGAAGCTGTTGCGCGCATGCGGATGGCCCGGCTCCTCCAGGCCCACGCGCGTTTGCTCGTCGAACAGGGCCTCGGCCAGCAGGTAGTAGGCGTGCTGCGCGCCCATGGTCACCAGAATTTCTTCCTTCAGCGCGAACACGCCGCGCTTGGGCAGCAGGCGCGTGCGAATCTGCTCGATGAGGTCGGGCACGTCGTCGGTCTCGAAGTCCGGCGTCCAGTGCGGCAGCTGCGAGCGCGCCAGGCTGCGCGCACAGCATTCGCGAAAGTCTTCGGTGGGAAACAGCTGGGGGTCGTAGTTGCCGTAGACAAAAGGGTACGGGTAGTCGCGCCAGCGGTCGGGCTTGGACAGCGTGGGCTTGTCGACCAGCGAGCGCAGTACGCGGCCCGACCAGTCGGGCGGCTGGCTGGCCTGGCCGCTGCGGCCCACCAGCGGCTCGGCATGCGCGGCGGACAAGGGCCGCGCATTGCGCGCCACAAACACGCCGCTGCGCGGACGCGCCTCAAGAAAGCCTTCGTCGATCAGTTGCAGGTACGCCGATGTGACGGTGTTGCGGCTCAGGCCCAGCAGCGCGGCCAGCTCGCGCGACGACGGCAGCGGCGCGCCGGGGCTCAGGTGTTCTTCAAGAATGGCCTGCACCACGGCAGACCGCAAACGGGCCTGCAGGGGCAACGCAGGCTGGTCGGGCAGCGCGAAGAGCTGCGCCCATTGGGTGGCTCGCGGGTTGGACATGGTGCGCCGCAGTTTAGGGCAGCCCCTGTGCTTCTTCACCGTCCGGTGGCGCTCTGGCTCGGTCGAATCCCCGCAACTGGCCCTATCGCGCAAGCGGCGGGCTGCCTACGCTTGCCTCAATTCTTTTTCGGAGCTCCGCGTGAATCCCTCTTCTTCTTCAGTAACGACCGACACCCTGGCCGCCTTCAGCGACGCCTGGAACCGCCACGACATCGACGCGCTGATGAGCTTCATGACGCCCGACTGCATCTTCCAGACCGCCGCCGGCCCCGACGCCTGCGGCACGCGCCACACGGGCACCGAGGCCGTGCGCAAGGCCTTCGCCGCCGCCTGGGCCGCCGTGCCGAACGCGCAGTGGGTCAACGGCCAGCACTTTGTGCATGGCGACTTCGGCACCTCGCAGTGGACCTTCACCGGCACCGCCGCGGACGGCAGCGGCATCGAGACCGACGGCATCGACGTGTTCACTTTCAGGGGCGACAAGATTCACCTGAAGAACGTGTTCCGCAAGGCCCGCCCCAACCTGCCCGCCGCCAAGTAGCCCGGCCCTTCTTTTCTTCTTTCCCCCTCTTGGAGCCCTTCATGACCATGACAGGCACCGTGCAGTTCGCGCCCTCCCATGCGGCCAGCGTGGCCATCGACGGTGCCGTGGCATTCACGCAGCCGCCGCAGGCCCCGTTTCGCCCCTACGACCCGCAGTACGACCCGCTGCACGCACCCGACCCCGGCGCGGGCCGCGCCTACGCACCCACTTGGTGGGTGGCCAGCGCCGGTGAGCCGCCAGAGGACGACGGGCCGCTGGTGCACGACATCGATGTGGACGTGGCCATCATCGGCTCGGGTGCCACCGGCATGTCGACCGCGCTCTACCTGGCGCAGGAGCACGGCATTCGCGCCACGGTGCTAGAGGCCAATCAGGCCGCGTGGGGTTGCTCCAGCCGCAGCGGCGGCCAGGGGCAGAACGCGAGCGGCCGGCTCAAGCGCTCGCAGTGGATCCAGCGCTGGGGCATGGACACCGCGCGCCGGCTCGACACCGAAATTAGAAGCGGCTTCGAGAACTTTCGCGAGCTCACCCGCCAGATCGATTGCGACGCCTTCGACGGCGGCCACCTCTACCTGGCGCACCGGCCCGAAAAGCTGCCGGTGCTGGCGGCCGAGGCGCAGCTCATGCGCGAGAAGTTCGGCTACGCCACCCGCATGATGAGCGCCGAAGAGGTGCACGAAAACTACTGCGACGAGCGCGAAACCGTGGGCGCGATGTTCGAGGCCGAGGGCATCGGCATTCACCCGCTGAAGTTCACCTTCGGGCTGATGCAGCGCGCCCGTGCGCTGGGCGTGACGGTGCACACATCGAGCCCGGTGCAGGGCTGGCACACCATCGACGGCGTGCACCATTTGCAGACACCGGCCGGCGTGGTGCGCGCGCGCCGCGTGGCGGTGTGCACCGGCGGCTACACGGGGCAGGCGCTGAGCCCGCTGCTGAAGAACCGGATCATGCCGATCCTGTCGAACTCGGTGGTCACGCGCCCGCTGACCGACGCGGAGCTGCAGGCCACCAACTTCAAGTCGCAGACCTTTCTGACCGACACGCGCACGCTGCGCTTCTATTACCGGCTGCTCAAGGGCAACCGGCTGCAGATTGGCAGCCGCAGCGCGGTGAGCGGCGCGGACGCAGAAGACCCGGTGCACCTGAAGCTGCTGACGGACGCCATCGCGCGCAAGTTTCCACCGCTGGCGGGCATTCGCATCGACTACTCGTGGTGGGGCTGGGTCGACATGAGCCACGACATGATGCCGCGCATCACGCAGCCGGAGGCCGACAAGAAGGTTTGGTACGCGGTGGGGTACGGCGGCAACGGCGTGTCGTTTTCCACCTGGGCCGGCAAGCGGCTGGCCGAGCGCGTGGCGGGCAAGGACACGGGCAAGGACGTGTTCGAGCTGCCCATCTATCAATCGCCGCTGCCGTTTCCCAATGTGCTGGGGCTGGTGGAGTCGCGCGCGTTCGCGCCGTTCCGGCGCATGGGGCAGCGCATGCTCTACAAGTGGTACTGGCTGCGGGACGAGAAGTAGCGTTCGGGTGCATGGGGAACGCACCGCGCGCGCACATTCCCCCGTCATTCCCCTAAGTGGCGCACCGCCAGCACCACCCTGTTGCACAACGGGGCAAACCCGCGCCTTCTGGCCCTGTGACTGGCGCCGCGTTGGCTCTTCGCCGGCGCGCCTCAAGCCCCTATCTTCGACACCAAGGTTGCGCATGCCGATGCCAACCGAATCCTGATCTGCCTGTGTCGAACTCTCCGAGGTCCTGCCATGTCGCTTCCCGTTTTCACGCGCCGCACCACCCTGCTTTCCGCCAGCTTGGCGGCAGCGGGCACCTTGCTCCCGCTGCCGAGCTTTGCGGCGGACGAGCCCAAGCGCGGCGGCACGCTGGTCATCGGCAGCACCCAGACGCCGCGCCACCTGAACGGCGCGGTGCAGTCGGGCACCGCCACGGCCATGCCGTCGACGCAGATCTTTGCGAGCCCGCTGCGCTTCGACGACAAGTGGAACCCGCAGCCCTACCTGGCCGAGTCGTGGAAGCTGGCGGACGACGGAAAGTCGCTCACGCTCAAGCTGCGCAAGGACGCGGTGTTCCACGACGGCAAGCCCGTCACTTCGGCCGACGTGGCCTTCTCCATCATGGCCATCAAGGCCAACCACCCCTTCACCACCATGATGGGCCCGGTCGACAAGGTGGAAACGCCTGACGCGTACACCGCCGTCATTCGCATGGGCGTGCCGCACCCGGCCATCGTGCTGGCGATGTCGCCCGCGCTGTGCCCCATTCTTCCCAAGCACATCTACGGCGACGGGCAAGACCTGAAGAGCCATCCGCGCAACACCACCGACGTGGTGGGCTCGGGCCCGTTCCGCGTGACCGACTTCAAGCCCGCGCAGCGCGTGGTGCTCGAGCGCTTCGACAAGTTCTTTCTGCCCGGCAAGCCCTACTTGGACAAGATCATCATCAGCCTCACGCCCGACTCGGCCAGCCTGATGCTGGGGCTGGAGCGCGGCGACATTCAGATGGTGCCCTTCGCCACCCTGCCCACCGACCTGAAGCGCCTGGCCAACGACCCCAAGGTGGCGCTCACGCCCAAGGGCTACGACGGCATCGGCGCGCTCAACTGGCTGGCCTTCAACACCGCGAAGAAGCCGCTTGCCGACGTGCAGGTGCGCAAGGCCATTGCCACCGCGCTGGACAAGAACTTCATCACCAAGGCGCTGATGGGCGGCTTTGCCAGCGTGTCCGACGGCCCGCTGGTGGCCAGCAGCCCGTTTGCCGTGCCTGACCTGGTGCGCTACCCGTTCGACCTGAAAAAGGCCGGCGACATGCTCGACGCCGCAGGCTACAACGCCGGTGGCGGGGGTGCGGGTGGCGAGCGCTTCAAGCTCACCATCGACTACCTGCCCGGCGTGGACGACCAGCAGAAGAACGTGGCGGAGTACGTTCGCGGGCAGCTCAAGAAGGTGGGCATCACGGTGGAGGTGCGCGCCTCGGCGGACTTTCCGGCATGGGCCAAGCGGCTGGCCTCGCACGACTTCGACATGTCGATGGACACGGTGTTCAACTGGGGCGACCCGATCATCGGCGTGCACCGCACCTACCTGTCGACCAACATCAAGCCCATCGTCTGGACCAACACCCAGTCGTACGCCAACCCGAAGGTGGACGAGCTGCTCAACACCGCCGGCAGCCTGATCGACCCGACGCAACGCAAGGCCTACTACGCGACCTTCCAGAAGATCGTGACCGACGAGCTGCCCATCGAGTTCATCAACCAGGTGCCGTACCACACCATCACCAGCAGGAAGGTGGCGAACGTGCCGACCACCATCTGGGGACCGATGTCGCCGATGGACGAGGTGTACTTCAAGTAAGGCGGGCAAGCCATGGCCACGCTGCGCTATGCCGCCTCTCGACTGCTCCAGGCCCTGGGTCTGGTGATTGCGGTGGTGGTGCTCAACTTTGTGCTGGTGCATGCCGCGCCGGGCGACCCGGTGGAAACCATTGCGGGCGCCAGCGGTGGCATGTCGCCCGAGCTCATGGCGCAGTTGCGCGCGCAGTACGGGCTCGACAAGCCGCTGCCCGTGCAGCTGGGCGTGTACCTGGGCAAGGTGGCGCGGGGCGACCTGGGCTACTCGTACTTCTTCAACCTGCCGGTGACCCACATGATTGCCGAGCGCGTGCCGGCCACGCTGCTGCTGGTGCTCAGCTCGGTGCTGCTGGCGTTCTTGGTGGGCACGGCGCTGGGTGTGCTGTCTTCGCGCAAGCCGAACGGCTGGCTGTCGCAGTTCATCACGGTGTTGTCGCTGGTGGGCTTTGCCGCGCCGGTGTTCTGGCTGGGGATCATGCTGGTGATTCTTCTGGCCTCTGTGTTCCCGGTGTTTCCGGTGGCGGGCATGCGCGCCATCGACTCCGACGGCGGCGGCGGGCTCAAGGACATGCTCGACGTGGCGCACCACCTGGTGCTGCCCACGCTCACATTGAGCCTGGTGTACCTGGCGCAATACAGCCGGCTCGCGCGCTCGTCGATGCTCGACGTGCTGGGCTCCGACTTCATTCGCACGGCGCGCGCCAAGGGCCTGGCCGAGCGGGTGGTGCTCTACAAGCATGCGCTGCGCAATGCGCTGCTGCCGGTGGTCACGGTGCTGGGGCTGCAGTTCGGCAACGTGCTGGCCGGCGCCATTCTGGTGGAGACGGTATTCAACTGGCCGGGCCTGGGGCGGCTGGCCTTCGAGTCGGTGTTGCGGCGCGACTACCCGACCATTCTGGGCGTGCTGCTGTTCTCGTCGGTGGTGGTGGTGGTGATGAACCAGCTCACCGACCTTTGCTATCGCTTCATCGATCCGCGGATCAAAGCTTCATGAGCACCGCCCATATGACCAAGGTGCCCAAGGTGACCACCGTGCCCGCTGTTGCCGCTGCAACCGCCAAGGCCCCTGCCATGAAGACGCCCTCGCCCGTTCGCGTGGAGCACCCCGGCATGGAAGCCCTGCGCATGTTCCTGCGCAACCCGGCCGCAATCGCCGGCATGGTGATGCTGCTGGCCGTGCTGCTGGTGGCCATTGCCGGGCCTTGGCTGTACCCGGCCGACCCGTTCGAAATAAAGACAGCGCCGCTCACCCCGCCCTTCAGCGAAGAGGCGTGGCTGGGCAGCGACTACCTGGGCCGTGACGTGCTCACCGCGCTCATCTACGGCGGGCGCGCCACGTTGCTGGTGGGCGCGGTGGCCGCACTGCTGTCGGTGGTGATCGGCATCACGCTGGGCGCCTTTGCGGGCTACTACGGCGGCAAGATAGACACGGCGCTGATGAAGCTCACCGAGTTTTTTCAGGTGCTGCCCGCGCTGCTGTTCGCGATGGTGGTGGTCACGCTGTTCTCACCCACGCTGGTGACGGTGACGCTGGCCATCGGCATCGTGAGCTGGACGCACACCGCGCGGCTCACGCGCGCCGAGTTCATGAAGTTTCGCGGCCTGGAGTTCGTGCGTGCCGAGCGGGCCATTGGCGCGCGCGACGCACGCATCATCTGGAAGGTGATCTTGCCCAACGCGCTGCCGCCGCTGGTGGTGTCGGCCACGCTGGCCATCGGCGCGTCCATCTTGTTCGAGGCGGGGCTGTCGTTTCTGGGCCTGGGCGACCCGAACCAGATGAGCTGGGGGTTGATGATCGGCTCCAGCCGCCAATATGTGCTGTCGTGCTGGTGGGCCGTGGCCTTTCCGGGCGCAGCCATCTTCATCACCGTGCTGGCCGTGAGCCTGATTGGTGACGGCCTGAACGATGCCCTCAACCCCAAGCTGAGGGAACGCTGATGGCCACGAGCAAAGAAAACCACGACGCCACTGAAGCACTGCTGCGCGTGCAAGACCTGCACGTCGAGTTCAAGACCCGCCGCGGCCAGGCGCTGGTGCTCAACGGGGTCGACTTCGAGGTTCGCGCCGGCGAAACGCTGTGCGTGGTCGGCGAGTCGGGCTGCGGCAAGAGCATGACGGCGCTGGCCCTGCTGCGGCTCATTCCGCAGCCGCCGGGCCGCATCAGCAAAGGCCGCGTGCTGTTCCAGGGTGAAGACCTGGTGCAGGCCACCGACGCGCGCATGCGCGAGGTGCGCGGCAACCGCATCTCGATGATCTTTCAGGAGCCCATGACCTCGCTGAACCCGGTGTTCACCGTGGGCGATCAGATCGGCGAGTCGCTGCGGCTGCATGCAGGCATGAACGCGCACGCGGCGCGCGAGCGTGCCATCGAAATGCTGCGCCAGGTGGGCATTCCGGCGCCGGAACGGCGCGTGGACGAGTACCCGCACCAGCTCTCCGGCGGCATGCGCCAGCGCGTGATGATTGCCATGGCGCTGGCCTGCCGCCCCGACATATTGATTGCCGACGAGCCCACCACCGCGCTGGACGTGACGGTGCAGGCGCAAATCTTCGACCTGCTGCGCGAGCTGCAGCGCGAAAAGGGAACGGCCATCTTGCTCATCACGCACGACATGGGCGCGGTGGCCGAAATGGCCGACCGCGTGATGGTGATGTACGCGGGCCGCGTCATCGAGCAAGGCACCACCGAGCAGGTGCTTTCCGAGCCCGGCCACCCCTACACGCGCGGGCTGATCGACTGCCTGCCGGAGCTGGGCAGCAGCGCCGCCTGGGACGGCGACACGCGCGAAGACCTGGCGGAGATTGCGGGCGTGGTGCCCTCCATCTGGGAGCTGGGCACAGGCTGCGCGTTTCGCGAGCGCTGCCCGCGCGCCATGGCGCGTTGCGCCGAAGAGGTGCCGCCGATGTTCGCGGTGCAAGGGGATGTCGACGCGGGCCTGCCGCACGGCGCGGCCTGCTGGCTGCATGCTGATGCGCCGAACGCGAACGATGCGCTCGGCCGACGCGAAAAGGAGGCGGCATGACATTCATCGGCAAGACCGACACGCTGCTGAAGGTCGACGACCTGAAGGTGCACTTTCCGCGCGGCAACTCTGGCTGGGGCCGCAAGCCCGAGGTGGTGAAGGCGGTGGACGGTGTCTCCTTCGAGGTGCGGCGCGGCAGCACGCTGGCGGTGGTGGGCGAATCGGGCTCGGGCAAGACCACCACGGCGCTGGCGGTGATGCGGCTCACGCCGGTCACGTCGGGCCGAATGCAGCTCGGCGACACCGACCTGGGCGCGCTGCAGGGCGAGGCCTTGCGCCAGGCGCGCACGCGCATGCAGATCATTTTTCAGGACCCGTTCTCTTCGCTGAACCCGCGCGAGCGAGCGGGCGCGGCGGTGCGCGCGCCGCTCGACCTCATGAAGGTCGGCACGCCCGAAGAGCGCACGCGCCGCGTTGCCGAGCTGTTCGAGGCGGTGGGCCTGCGGCCTGAGCAGCAGCACCTGTTTCCGCACCAGTTCTCGGGCGGGCAGCGCCAGCGCATCAACATTGCGCGGGCGCTGGCCACCAACCCCGAGCTGGTGGTGTGCGACGAGCCGGTGTCGGCACTCGACATCGCAATTCGTGCGCAGATACTGAACCTGCTGGCCCGGCTGCAGCGCGAGCTGGGGCTGACCTACCTGTTCATCTCGCACGACATGGCGGTGGTGGAGCACATCTGCGACGACATCGCGGTGATGTACCTGGGCCAGATCGTGGAGCGCGCGCCGCGGCGCAGCTTTTTCGCGCGGCCATTGCACCCCTACAGCGTGGCGCTGATGTCGGCCGTGCCCACGGTGAGCGGCGGGCGCCGGCGCGCGGCAAGCCGCATCAAGCTCAGCGGTGATCCG
Source organism: Variovorax sp. H27-G14 (assembly GCF_046156345.1). NCBI lineage: Bacteria > Pseudomonadati > Pseudomonadota > Betaproteobacteria > Burkholderiales > Comamonadaceae > Variovorax > Variovorax sp. H27-G14. The sequence goes on along the minus strand of NZ_JAYLVN010000029.1, from coordinate 29,194 downwards.
CCGAGCCCCATCGATCCGCCCAAGGGCTGCCGCTTTGCCGGGCGCTGCCCAGTGGCCGAGCCGGCCTGCGCGGCCGAGCTGCCGCCGCTGCGCGAGGTGGCGCCCGACCACTGGGTGCGTTGCAGGCGCGTCGACATGGTCGACGGCGTGCCGCGCCCGCCTCTTTCGAATCCAGAGTCGCCATGAGCCAAACGAACACCACCACCACTGCTACCACCACGGTCTACACCGCCCGCACCATCATCACCATGAACCCCATGCAGCCGCACGCCACCCACGTGGCGGTGCGCGACGGCCATGTGCTGGCCGTCGGCTCGCTCGCGGACATGCAGGCCTGGGGAGCCTTCACTCTCGACGAGCGCTTTGCCGACAAGGTGCTGATGCCCGGCCTGGTCGAGGGCAACTGCCACCTGAAGGAAGGCAGCATGTGGGACTGGACATACCTGGGCTGGTTCGACCGCCGCGACCCCGCGGGCAAGGTGTGGAGCGGCCTGAGGTCGATGGACGAAGTGGTGTCCCGCCTCTCCGAAGTGGCCGCCAGGATGACCGCCGACGGCGTGCCCGACACCACGCCGCTGATCGCCTGGGGCTTCGACCCCATCTACTTCGGCGGGGAGCGCATGACGGTGCAGCACGTCGACCGTGCCAGCGCCACGCGGCCCATCGTCATCGGCCATGCGAACGGGCACCTGATGAACGTGAACAGCGCAATGCTGAACATCGCCGAGATTTCGAGCGACAACGAGGTCGAGGGCGTGGTCAAGTTTGCCGACGGTGCGAACGAAGGCGAGCCCACCGGCGAGCTGCAGGAGCCGGCGGCCATGTTCCTGGTGCTGCGCAAGATCGGCAACGCCGGCCTGCTCGCACCGATGACCGAGGCCGGGGTGCGCTCATTCGCCAGGCTGGCCTGCATGCAGGGCGTGACGACCGCGACAGACCTCGTCAACAAGCTCACGCCCGAAGACTGCGGCGTGCTGGAGAAGACCACCGGCGACGACGGCTTTGGCGTGCGCATCCTGCCCGCGTTTCAGGCCTTTCACGGCACGCACGGCGCGCCGCAGGGCGCGGCGCATGTGCAGGCGCTGCTGCCGCGCAACACCGACCGCCTGCGCTACGGGCTGGTGAAGATGATGCTCGACGGCTCCATCCAGGGCTTCTCTGCGCGGCTGCGCTGGCCGGGGCATTTCAACGGCGCGCCCAACGGCATCTGGGTGACCGCGCCCGCGCAGTACGAGGCCGACTTCGAGACTTACCACCGCGCCGGCCTCACCATCCACACGCACACCAACGGGGACGAGGCCAGCGAGGTGGCCATCGATGCCATCGAACGCGTGCTCACGCGCGCGCCGCGGCCCGACCACCGCCACACGCTGCAGCATGGCCAGATGATCGATGCGCCGCTGTTTCGCCGCATGGCCGCGCTGGGCCTGTGCGCCAACCTGTTCGCCAACCACATCTGGTACTGGGGCGACCAGCACTACGAAATGACCATGGGCCCCGACCGCGCCAACCGGCTCGATGCTTGCGGCAGCGCGCTGGCGGCTGGCGTGCCGCTGGCCATTCATTCGGATGCGCCCGTCACGCCGCTGGGGCCGCTGTTCACCGCATGGTGCGCGGTGAACCGTGTCACGCCCAAGGGCCGGTTGCTGGGCGAGGCCGAGCGCATCACCGTGGCGCAGGCGCTGCGCGCCATCACGCTGGGCGCGGCCTGGACGCTGAAGCTCGACGGCGAAATCGGCAGCATCGAATGCGGCAAGCGCGCCGACTTCTGCGTGCTGGAAGACGACCCGCTGCAGATGGACCCGATGGCCCTGAAAGACGCGCGCGTGTGGGGCACCGTGCTGTCGGGCAGGGTGTTCGAGGCACAGCGAGGCGCGGGCGCGTGAGCCTGAAAAAGCGCCTGCCGCTCACCGTCATCGGCGGCTTTCTGGGCGCGGGCAAGACCACGCTGCTCAACCGCTGGCTGCGCGAGGCCAACGGGCTGCGCATGGCGGTGCTGGTGAACGACTTTGGCGCGCTCAACATTGACGCCGACCTGATCGCCGCCACGCACGGCGACACCACGGCGCTGACCAACGGCTGCGTGTGCTGCCAGATCGGCGACGACCTGGGGCGCGCGCTGGTGGCGGTGATCGAGGCGACGACGCCGTTCGACGCGGTGGTGATCGAGGCCAGCGGCGTGTCGGACCCGTGGCGCATCGCGCAGATCGGCATGGCCGCGCCGGAGCTGAGCCTGGAAGGGGTCGTCGTGCTTGTGGATGCAAGCGCGGTGGCACAGCAAGCCAAAGATCCGCTGCTGGCCGACACGCTGGCGCGGCAGGTGAAGTCGGCCGACCTGGTGGTGGTGAACAAGGCGGACCTGGCGACGGCCGATGCCTTGGCCGGGGCGTGGGCCTGGGTCGAAGCGACGGCGCCCGGCACGCCGTGCATGGAGACCACCGAATCGGCGGTGCCGCTGGAACTGCTGTCGGGCGTGACGCAGGCGGATGCGGCGGCGCATGTGTGCGGCCCTGGCTGTCATGCGCATCACGGGCAGCACGGGCATGGAGCGCCGGACCACGGCGCGCTTTTCCAGACCTGGAACGCGCAGCCCGACGCGGTCATTCCCGCCGAAGCGCTGCGTGCGTGGCTGCGCGATGTGCCGCCGGGCGTGCTGCGGCTCAAGGGCCTGCTTCGCACAGGAGAAAGCGATTGGTCGCAGGTGCAGTTCGCCGGCCGCCACGGCAGCCTGCGCAAGGCCTTGCCGCCGGTGGGAGATGGCCGTGCCGGCGTGGTCGCGATCGGGCTGCGCGGGCAGTTGCCTGAAGGCGCGCTGAAGGCATTCTTCGCGCGCTGATGTTTGACGCGGCCGCAGTCATGTTGCAATCGCGCGTGTTCTTTTCAACGCGCAGGCCGCAACACGCATGACGACTTCCACCCTTCTGATTCGCCCCCCGGTGTCGGACGACTTTGCGGCATGGCAGCCGCTCTGGGAGGGCTACAACGCCTTCTACGGCCGCGAGGGCCCGTCCGCCCTGCCCCAAGAAATCACTCAGGCCACATGGCAGCGGTTCTTCGACGCACATGAGCCGGTGCATGCGCTGGTGGCCGAGCGCGACGGGCAACTGGTCGGGCTCACGCATTACCTGTACCACCGCAGCACGACGCGCATCGAGCCGACGTGCTATTTGCAGGACCTGTTCACGCTGCCGTCGGAGCGCGGGCGAGGTGTGGGGAGGCAGCTGATTCAGGCCGTGTATGAAAACGTGAAGCTCGCGGGAGGCCACCGCGTGTACTGGCAGACGCATGCGACCAACACGGCGGGCCGCACGCTGTACGACAAGGTCGCGTCGCACGACGGGTTCATCGTGTACAGCAAGATGGTCTGAGGCAGCCCTCAGTACTTGATGGTCACGCCCGCCTTCACGCCGTTGTTGGCCTTGCCGTCCGAAGACACCCCGCCCGACAGCGACACATTGCCGCCCGTGCTCGCGCCCATCGAATAGGTGGGCCGCGGCGTGGAGGTGTCGGTTCCGATGTAGGTGCCGCTGCCGTCGGCGCGCTGCACGCCGACCGTGGCGCCGTTGACGGTGGCCGAAGTCTCGGTCGGGTTCACGTTGGGCGCCACATACACGGTGCCCTTGTCGTCGTTGTCGACCGGCACCTTCACCGGCTCGGCCTGCACCAGCGCGCTGGCCGCGCTCAAACCCAACGTCGTCACAAGAATCAATTTACGCATCGCTCGATGCTTTGCGATGCGGCGCCTGACCCGCGTAGGACGAAAGGAGATTCAGGCCATGCGCTGCAACTGAAAATGTCAAAGACTATGCTTTGACAAAAACGCAGAAGGACGATCCATGGACACACCCGCCCCACCAGCCGGCCCCGCCGGCCCCGCGCCCGAAGCGCTGGAACGCATGCTGGCCGCCGGCCGCGACGGCGCGCTGTTGCGCATGAGCCTTGCGCTGGCTTACCACCGCCGGGCAGACCCGTTGACCGCGCTGACGCACCTGGAAAAAGCGCTGGCCTTTGACGCGGACTTCAGCGCTGCCCACCGGCTGCAGGGGCTGGTCGCATTGGAGCTGGGCAACACCGCGCAGGCCGAGAGCGCGTTCGCCAAGGGCCTGGAAGTGGCGCAGCGGCGCGGTGAGATGCAGTTGGCGAAGGAGCTGACGGTGCGGCTGCGGCGTGTTGCCAAAAGTCGTAGTGGCCCACATAATTGAGAGCAATTCTTATTTAGACTGTCGAGCGCCCGTTCGGCCGTGCGCGGATCGTGAATTCCCCGTCCCTTGCGTCCCCTCATCCGGTCGAGTCCCTCTACGCCGAACACCATGGCTGGTTGCAGGGATGGTTGCGCCGCAAGATGGGCAACAGCTTCGACGCTGCCGACCTGGCACATGACACCTTCGTTCGCGTGCTGGGCAAGAACGCCAGCGAGGACATCCGCGAACCCCGCGCGTACCTGACCACCATTGCCGGCGGCCTGCTCGCGAGCCACTGGCGCCGCCATGCGCTCGAACAGGCCTGGCTCGACACCCTCGCCGCCCGGCCCATGGCGCTGGCGCCGTCCCCCGAGGAGCGCTGCCTCATTCTTGAAACGCTTGAGGAAATTGCCCGCCTGCTCGACGGCCTGCCCGCGCAGGTGCGCGAAGCCTTTCTGCTGTCGCAGCTCGACGGGCTGACCTATCCGCAGATTGCCGAACGGCTGGGCACTACCGTCAACGTGGTGCAGAAGGCCATGGTTCGCGCCATGGCGCACTGCTACAAGGCGCTTTATGCGCCAACGGCCCGCTGAAGCGCGGGCCTTGCAGGTGAGCGCGCAGTTTCCGTCACCGCCAGACACTGGAGAGGTGCTGCCTGAGGCCATCGTGGAGCAGGCCATCGGCTGGTATGTGCAGCGGGCCTCCGGCCTTGGCGACGCGCAAGACCCGTCGGCATTCGCGCGCTGGCATGCCGCTCACCCCGACCATGCCCACGCCTGGCAGCGTCTGCAGGCCATGGGCCAGCAGTTGCGCGGCAGCTCGGCCAGCGTGGAGCCGGCCGTCACGCGGGCCACCCTGGGCCGCGCGGCCACGGTGTCGGCGCGCCGGCGCACGCTGAAGACGCTGATGTGGGTCGGCACCGGTGGCACCGCGCTCTACCTTGTGCAAGACCAGTTCCCCTGGCGCAGCCAGTTCGCGGGCGCCTGGGCCGACATGCGCACCGCCACCGGCGAGCGCCGCAGCATGGTGCTCTCCGACGGCAGCACGGTGCTGATGAACACCGGCACCGCGCTCGACGTGCGCTTCGACGCGCGCGAGCGCCGGCTCGTTCTGCACCGCGGAGAAATCATGGTCGCGACGGCGCGCGATGCGGCCCGTCGGCCCTTCGTGGTGAGCACGCGCGACGGCAGCCTCACGCCCGTCGGCACGCGCTTCACGGTGCGCCGTGACGAGCCCGCCGACGACTCGCTGGGCTTCACCGCCCTGGGGGTGAGCGAAGGCGCGGTGGAGATCCGCACCGCGAATGGCAACCCCAACCCTGCACCGCCCACGCTGGTGCGCGCCGGCCGGCAGGCCCGCTTCACGCGCCACCACGTCGACACACCCGAAGCGCTGCAGGAGGCGAGCCAGTCGTGGACCGACGGCACGCTCACCGCCGAAGGCATGCCGCTGGGCCGGTTCATCGCGGAACTCGACCGCTACCGACCCGGCCGGCTGCGGTGCTCGCCGGAGGTGGCGGGCCTGCGCATCACCGGCGCCTGGCCGCTGGACGGGAGCGACCCGACCGAGCGAATCCTCGAGTCGCTGGCGCGGCGCCTGCCGGTCAAGGTGACGCGCCTGACGCGCTACTGGGTCACCGTGTCGGCGCGCTGACGTGCTGAGGCACTGACGCACTCACAGCGGCTTTACACAGAAAACCGGCAGTTTTTTCGGTCTCGTGCGGCTTTGCATGCAGAAGCCAGGCGGAACGACTCTTTGTGCGTGCTTGCCAAGCCACTGTCCAACACAAGCAACAGCAAGAGGAATCTGCAACATGGCGGTCGTTCGCACTCGGTCTTTTCCACAGTCATCCGCCACGGGCGGGCGGTATCAGTTGTCGCCCGTGGCGCTGGCCCTGTTGTGCGTCGCGCTCGGCACGGTGGGCGGCCTGGCCAGCGGGCCGGCCTTCGCGCAAGGAGCGATGCCGTCAGGTGAGCAACGCCGCAGCTTCGACGTTCCCGCGGGCACGCTCGACCAGGCCCTGAGCCGGTTCGGGCGCCAGGCCGGCGCGCAGATCGCGGTCAACGCGGAGCTGACCAACGGCCTGCGCAGCCCTGGAGTGAGCGGCACCCTGAGCGTGAACGACGCGCTGCGCTCGCTGCTGGCCGGCACCGGCCTGGAGGCCCTGCGGGATGCGAACGGCGAGTACACCCTGCGCAAGAACACCGCCGGCGCGCCGCCGGCCTCGCAGAGCGACGCCGTGTTGCCCCCCGTGACGGTGACCGCCGACTCGGCCGTGCCCGGCGACCTGCCCCAGCCCTATGCGGGCGGCCAGGTCGCGCGCGGCGGCCGGGTCGGACTGCTGGGAGACCGCAACTTCATGGACACGCCGTTCAACCTCATCACCTACACGGCGCAGGTGATGCGCGACCAGCAGACCCGCTCCGTTGCCGACATCGCGGACAACAACCCGTCGTTTCGAGCCATCTACCCCGGCAACGACGCCATGACCGACTTTGTGGTGCGCGGCAACAAGGTCAAGGCGCTGGACGCGGCCTACGGCGGGCTCTATGGGCTGATGTCGCCCGGGGTCGAGTCGCTCGAGCGCATCGAATTGCTCTCGGGCGCCAACGCACTGCTGAACGGCCTTGGTCCGGTCGGCGGGGTGGGTGGCAGCATCAACCAGGTGCCCAAGCGCGCGGGCGACGCACCGCTCACGCGGCTGAGCACGGGCTATGTGTCGGATGCGCAATGGGGCGTGCAGGCCGACGTGGGGCGCCGCTTTGGCCAGGACAACCGCTTCGGCATTCGCTTCAACGGCGTCTACAGCGACGGCGACACCGCCACCGACCGCCAGAAAAAACGAGTGGCCATGGGCGCGCTGGCGCTCGACTACCGCGGCGACCGCCTGCGCCTGTCCGCCGACCTGGGCGCGCGGCGCAACGACAGCGACTCGCCCTCACGCACCACTTTCGTGGCACCCGGTTTCGCGCTGCCCGCGCCACCGCGTTCCGGGCGCAACTGGCAGCAGCCCTGGTCCTATGACAACGTCAATTCACGCACCGTGGCGCTGCGCGGCGAGTTCGACATCACGCCCGGCCTCACCGTCTTTGCCGCGGCCGGTGGCTCACGCTTCGAAGAGTCGCAGCTGTTCTCCAACTCGCAGCTGCAGTCGTCGGCCGGCAAGCTCTTGCAGAACCAGGTGTACTGGCCGCTCTACCGCAACAGCACGACGGCAGAAGCCGGCATTCGCGGGCGCTTCGACACCGGGCCGGTGCAGCACCGCTGGACGGTCACGGCCTCCACGCTGCGCGTGCGCAACGGCATTCTGCTGAACACTTTGGCGCAGACCAGCACCAACATCTATGCGCCGGTGTTCATCGGCCAACCGGGCATCGCGGGGCTGCGCGGGCCCGACGCCGTGCCGCAGACCGGCTCGGCCGACATCTCGGGCGTGGCCGTGGCGGACACGCTGTCGGTGCTGCAAGACCGGGTGCAGCTCACGCTGGGCGTGCGCCAGCAGAAAGTGAAGTCGGCCAACTACAGCGCGACCACGGGCGCCACGTCGTCCAGCTACGACAAGTCGGCCACCACGCCCGGCGTGGGCCTGGTGGTGAGGGCGAGCGAGAGGGTCTCGGTGTATGCCAACTACATCGAGGGTCTGCAACAGGGTCCGACGGCCACCGCGGGCTCCGTCAACGCGGGCCAGATCTTCGCGCCCTACGTCTCCAAGCAGTACGAGGCCGGCGTGAAGGTCGACTTTGGCGGTATCGCCACCACCTTGGGCGTGTACCAGCTCAAGACGCCCAACGGCCTGGCCAACGCGACCACGCGCGTGTATTCGGTGGACGGCGAGCAGCGCACGCGCGGCATCGAGCTCAACAGCTTTGGCGAGCTTGCGACGGGCGTGCGGCTGCTCGGCGGCCTGGCGCTGGTCGATGCCAAGCAGACCCGCACCGCGGGCGGCACCAACGACGGCCGGCAGGTCACGGGCGCGCCCAAGGTGCAACTGAACCTCGGCGCCGAGTGGGATGTGCCCCAGGCCCCGGGCCTCACGCTGTCGGGCCGCGCCATTCACACCGCCTCGCAGTACGTCGACACCCTCAATGCGCAGTCCATTCCACGCTGGACGCGCTATGACGTCGGGGCGCGCTACCGCACGAGCTGGTCGGGCGTGCCGACCACGCTGCGGCTGAACATCCAGAACCTGCTGAACAAAAGCTACTGGGCCTCGGCCATCGACGGCTACCTGGTGCAGAGCTCGCCACGCAGCATCCAGCTGTCGGCCACCTTCGACTTCTGAGCGCGCGCGCCATGCACGCACGGCGCCTTCGGCGTTGGCAATGGGTCCACCGGTGGAGCAGCCTGGTCTGCACGGTGTTTCTGCTGGTGCTGTGCCTGACCGGCCTGCCGCTCGTGTTCCGCGACGAGCTGGCCGACTGGGCCAGCGCCTCCGCGGGCAAGGCCGCACCGCCCGCGCAGGCCGGCCAGGCCGACCTGGACGCGATGGTGGACGCGGCGCGCGGCCCCTCGGGGCTGTACCCGGGCCAGACCGTGCGCTGGATCAGCCTGGAAGACGACCGCCCCGAGATGTGGATCGCGCTCGCGCCCACCTACCTCGCGGACCGCAAGCTCAACCACGTGCTGAAGTTCGACGCGCACACAGGCCGCATGCTACCGGCCGCATCGCAGGCCGCCCCCGGACGGCCCACGCTGACCGGCGTGCTGCTGCGGCTGCACAAAGACCTGCTGCTGGGCCTGCCGGGCGAGCTGTTCTTGGGCGCCATGGCCTTGCTGGTGCTGCTTGCGAGCGTCTCGGGCGCGGTGCTCTACAGCCCGTACCTGCGCAACCTCGACTTCGGAACCGTGCGCCGGCAACGCGGTGCCCGCATACGCTGGCTGGACATCCACAACCTGCTCGGCATCACGACGCTGGCGTGGGTGCTGGTGGTCGGTGCCACGGGCGCCATGAACGAGGTGGCCGATCCGCTGTACGACCGCTGGCGCGAGACGGCCCTTGCCGATGCACTGCGGCCCTTGCCGATGCACTGCGGCCCTACTACGGGCAGCCGATGCCCACACAACTCGCCTCGGCGCAGGCCGCGGTGACAGCCGTGTTGCAGGCGATGCCGGACATGCGCATTCGCAGCGTGCGCTTCCCCGACGGCGAACTGGGCAGCCCTCACCACTACCTGGTGTGGGCCATCGGCCAGACGCCCGTGACCTCGCGGCTGTTCACACCGGCGCTGGTGGACGCGAGAACCGGCGCGCTCGTGCTGCTGCCCCCGCCGCCCTGGTACCTGACGGCCCTGCAGCTGTCGCGCCCGCTGCACTTCGGCGACTACGGTGGGCTGCCGCTCAAGATCATCTGGGCGCTGCTCGACGGCGTGGCCATCGTGCTGCTCAGCAGCGGGCTGTACCTGTGGCTGGCGCGCCGGGGGCAGCACAAGCCCAGGGTCTCGGGCCGTGAGCCGGGGTCGTGAGCCGGGGTCGTGAGCCGGGTGGTGCGCCGGGTGGTTACTGCGCCACCGTCGACATGTCGATCACACCCACTGTTTCACATACCCTGGCGGCGCTTCGCTGCAGCGCGCATCGGGGATGGGCGGTGCGCGGCCAGCCACCAATGGCAGCACGCCTGCCCAGACGGGGTGCTGCAGGTCTGCTTCGTCGTCCACGGGCGGCCCGCTGCGCACCTTGCAAGCCGCCTCGTTCAGCGCAATGCGCATGACCGTGGTGGCCGCAAACTCCTTGGCGTTGCCGGCGCGGATCTCGGCTTGTCGGCCCACCGCGATGTGCTCCATGAAGGCAGCCATGGCACCGCGCTTGTCGTGCACGGCCTCGAAGCTGCCGTAGACCACCGCCGAGCGGTAGTTCATCGAATGGTTGAAGGCCGAACGCGCAAGCACCAGGCCGTCCAGGTGCGTGATCGTGACGCAAGCCTGCGTTCCTTTTTGCAGCAGCTTGATCAGGCGACCCCCGTTGGAGCCGTGGATGTAGAGATGGTCTTGCTCACGCCAGCAAGCCGTCGGAATGCAGTGCGTGCCTGCGTCGTCCGCAAACGCCACATGGCACAGATAGGCCGCATCGACGATGGCGTGCAGGGTCGCGCGGTCATAGCGCGCGTTCTCGGCAATGCGTCTTACGCGGGTGCGGTCGGTCGCGGGCTTGGCAATGGCATCGTTCACGGAATCTGTTTCCATCGAGAGTGGTTGGGGAGCGCAATCTAGGCGATATGTGGTTCTTCAATAAGATCCAGGCACCGCATATTTTCTAGAGCCACAGAATGGACTTTCGGCTGTTGTTCTCCACGTTCCAGGCAGACCCGGCGCACGCGAAGTGGTCGCAGCAGCGGCAGTTGCACGAGTGCCTGCGCCGGAGCATTCGCGACGGCACCCTGACCGGTGGCACCCGCTTGCCCGCCAGCCGCACGCTGGCCAATGAACTGGGCATGGCACGCAACACGGCCCTGTATGCCTACGAGCAGTTGGCCACGGAGGGCTTTCTCGTTGCCAGCCGGCGCGGCAGCGTGGTGGCGTCGATCGTCAGCTTGCAGACACCGGCGACAGCGCCCGGTGCCGGGCTGTCTTTGCGCTCGGGCTTGTCGCGCCGCGCGCGCACCCTGCCGGCCTTGCCGAACTTCGACATGCCCGGTGCGTTTGCGCCCGGTGTGCCGTCACTCGGAGATTTTCCGGTGACGCTGTGGCGGCGTTTGCTGGACAGGGCATGGCGCTCCTTGAAGCCGGCCCAGCTCAACTACGCCGACCCCAGGGGAGAGCACGCGCTGCGCACCGCCATCGCCGACCACTTGCGCGTAGCGCGCGGCGCCCTGACAGACAGCGAGCAGGTGTTCATCACAGACGGCACGCAGAACAGCCTGGACCTGTGTGCCCGCGCCTTTGCCGATGCAGGCGACAAGGTGTGGCTGGAGAACCCGGGCTACCAGGGCGCGGTGGCTGCGTTCGGCGGCGCCAAGCTCAAACCCATCGGCATCCTGGTCGATGCGCAGGGCATGGCCCCTACGGCCAATGACTGGCTGCGCCACAGGCCCAGGCTCATCTATGTCACGCCTTCGCACCAGTACCCGGTGGGCAGCGTGCTCAGCCTGGAGAGGCGCCTCGCGCTCATCGACCATGCGCGCCGGGCCGGAGCGTTGATCATCGAGGACGACTACGACAGCGAGTTCCGCCACGAAGGCCCACCGTTGTCATGCATGCAAGGCTTGGCGGCGGATGCCCCGGTGATCTACCTGGGCACCTTCAGCAAGACGCTGTTTCCGGCGCTGCGCATCGGCTTCATGGTGGTCCCCGCATGCCTGGCGCCGTCGCTGGCGCAACTGCTGGCGCGAACCGCGCCGCGTGGGCGTCAGGCAGACCAGCTTGCACTGGCGGAATTCATTCGCAGCGGCCAATTCAGCCTGCACCTGCGGCGCATGCGGCGCCTCTACCGCCAGCGCCGCGATGCACTCGTCGCCGAACTGGAAGCGCAGTTGTGCGACGTGGCGGATGTGCACGGCAGCACGGCCGGCATGCACCTGGCGCTGCGCCTGAAAGACCACGCGCTGGACGATGTGCGCATGAGCGCCAGGCTGCTCGACCGGGGCATCGCGGCCCCCGCGTTGAGCCAGCATGCCGTCGGCTTGCGCACCCAACCCTGGCGCGGCTTTCTGCTGGGTTACGCGCAGGTGCCGGTCGACAAGATGGGCTCACTGGTCAAACAGCTGGCGCATGTCATTCGCAGCGAGGCCGCCGCATGAGGGTCTGTTCAGCAAAGGGGCTCCGCGCCCCGCTGTTCAGGCCGCAACCGTTGCCATGTCGATCACAAAACGGTACTTCACATCGCTCTTGAGCATGCGTTCGTAGGCCTCGTTGATCTTCGGCATGGCGATGGTCTCGATGTCCGACACGATGCCGTGCGCGGCGCAGAAGTCGAGCATTTCCTGCGTCTCGGCAATGCCGCCGATCATCGAGCCCGCGATGCGGCGGCGCTTGGTGATCAGGCCGAACACGCCCGGCGACGGATGCGGCGTGCCCGGCGCGCCGACCAGCACCAGCGTGCCGTCGAGCTTGAGCAGTTGCACGAAGGGGTCGAGGTTGTGCGAGACCGCCACGGTGTTGATGATCACGTCGAAGCTGTTGCGGTGGGCGGCCATCTCGTCTTCGTTTCTGGACACCACGACCTCCTTGGCGCCCAGGCGCTTGGCGTCCTCGGCCTTGCCGGGCGAGGTGGTGAACAGCACCACGTGCGCGCCCATGGCCGCGGCAATCTTCACGCCCATGTGGCCCAGCCCGCCCAGGCCGACCACGCCCACCTTGGAGCCCGGGCCCACCTTCCACTGACGCAGCGGTGAATAGGTGGTGATGCCGGCGCACAGCAGCGGCGCCACGGCGGCCAGCTGCTTCTCGTCGTGCGAGATCTTCAGCACGAACTTCTCGAACACCACGATGTGGTCCGAATAGCCGCCCAGCGTGTTGGCGCGCGACACCTGTTCCTGGCTGTCGTAGGTGCCGGTCATGCCGTTGTCGCAGTACTGCTCCAGGCCGTCCTTGCAGGGCTGGCAATGCTGGCAGCTGTCGACCATGCAGCCCACGCCCACCAGGTCGCCTGCCTTGAACCTGGACACCTCGCTGCCGACCGCGCGCACGCGCCCGACGATTTCGTGGCCCGGCACGCAGGGGTAGGCGGCCGGGCCCCATTCGCTGCGCGCGGTGTGCAGGTCGGAGTGGCACACGCCGCAATACAGGATGTCGATGGCCACGTCGCGCGCGGCGGGTGCGCGGCGCTCGAAGCTGAAGGGCGCCAGGGGCGTGGTGGCGGACTTGGCCGCGTAGGCGTGAGTGAGGGTCATGGTGTGGGAAATCTGGTGTTTTGAAGGTCGGCCAATGGCCCGTCGTTGGGCGGGTTGGCCGGGGTTGCACTGCACCATCTTCAGCGATGCGGGCTGCCACGCCATGCACGGCACGCGCTTGTCCCCACGGCCCGCACGGCTGTCGCGCCAACGACGCGGCGCCGTGCGACTGGCGAGCACATTGCCGCGGCCTGCGCAGCCCTTAGAACTTGCGTACGCCAGCGTCTCTACGGGGTGGCACGTTCGACTGCCGCGCCCTACGATGCAGCACGGGGCGCGCCGCCGATCCAGTGCGCTACCCTCGAGCCGTCAAGACATGCAGACAGGAGAAAAGCCGATGTCCCCCAATGAAATCGTCATGCCCGAACCCTTGCTGGCCGCCATCGCGGCGCAGAGCCGCATGCCGATCGCCCGGATCGGCGAGGCCCTCACCTCGCTGGGCATGATCACCCAGGACCAGTTGCGCGCCGGGCTGGCGCAGCAGCAGCGCGACCCCAAGGTGCCGCTGGGCGAGACGCTGGTGCGCATGGGCATCGTCACCCAGGGCCAGTTGCAGACGGCGCTGGTGCGCAAGATGGGCTATCCGCTGGTCAACCTGCAGGTGTTTCCCGCGTCGGCCGAGGCGCTGCGCAAGGTGGGTCACAGCGTGGCGCGGCGCCTGCAGGTCATGCCGCTGATGCTGCACGAGGGCCGCCTCATCGTGGCCATCGACGACCCGATCAGCCGGCATTCCGCGCTGGACGAGGTGGAGTTCATTGCGCAGGCCAAGGTCATTCCGGTGATCGGCCAATGCCTGGACCTGGACAGCGTGCTGCACACCGCCTACGAGAAGATCGGCGACGCGGCGGCCGGGGGCGCGGGGGGCGTGTTTGCCGCCAACCTCGACCCGATGCGCCCCATCGAGTTCGACATGGCCGGCACCACCGAGCTGCTGCAGACGCTGGAGCGCGAAGGCCCCGCCGCGCCCACCACCGAAGCCCCCATCGAGCAGTCGGACAACTCGCTGGTGCGCATGATCAACAGCATGATTCTGGAGGCGCACCGCGAAGGCGCCTCGGACATCCACATCGAGAGCTACCCCGGCCAGGAAAAAACGCGCATCCGCTTCCGGCGTGACGGACTGCTCTACACCTACTTGGAGCTGCCCCCGAGCTACCGCAGCGCGATCGTCGCGCGCATCAAGATCATGTGCGACCTGGACATCAGCGAAAAGCGCAATCCGCAGGACGGCAAGATCAACTTTGCCAAATACTCGCCGCAGCACCGCATCGAGCTGCGCGTGGCCACCATTCCCACCAACAACGGCCTGGAAGACGTGGTGATGCGGATCCTGGCCTCGGCCAAGCCGATTCCCATGGCCCAGCTGGGCCTGTCGCCCAACAACTTGGCGCAGTTGACCAAGGCGGTCGAGCGGCCCTACGGCATGGTGCTGTGCGTGGGCCCCACGGGCTCGGGCAAGACCACCACGCTGCACTCGGCGCTGATGCAGATCAACACGCCCGAGCGAAAGATCTGGACGGCCGAAGACCCGGTCGAAATCACGCAGACCGGCCTGCGCCAGGTGCAGGTGAACCCGCGCATCGACTGGACATTTGCCAAGGCGCTGCGGGCCTTTGTGCGCGCGGACCCCGACGTGATCATGGTCGGCGAAATTCGCGACGGCGAAACCGCGAAGACGGCCATCGAAGCCTCGCTCACCGGCCACCTGGTGCTGTCGACCCTGCACACCAACAGCGCGCCCGAGACCATCACCCGGCTGCTGGACATGGGCATGGACCCGTTCAACTTTGCCGACGCGTTGCTCGCGGTGCTGGCCCAGCGCCTGGTGCGCCGCCTGTGCTCGCGCTGCACCACCACCACGCCCGCGCGCACCGAGGTGGTCGAGGAGTTGCTGGACGACTACATGCACGCCTTCGGTCCGCAGGAGCACCCCGCGGCACAGCGCAGGTCGGTGTACGAAGACTGGATGCAGCGCTATGGCCACGACGGCAAGCTGCACAGCCACGCCAGCACCGGCTGCAAGCACTGCGGCAACACGGGCTTCAAGGGCCGCGTGGGCATCCACGAGCTGATGGTGATGTCCAAGACGCTGCGCCGCCTGGTGCAGACCGGCGCCCGCGCCGAAGAACTGCAACAGGCCGCGCTGCAGGAAGGCATGCGCACCCTGCGCCAGGACGGCATCGAGAAGGTGCTGGCCGGGCACACGAGCATCGAGGAAGTGCGCGCGACCAGCAACGTGTGACGGGGTAGCCCGGCGGCCAGACCCGCCGGGCGCTACAGCTCGTCCACCGGAATGAACGGCGCCATCAGCCTCAGCTTGAGGCGCTGCCACGCCGTGGTTTCGGGTGGCACGTCATAGGCGGTTTCCTTGCCGTCGGCGTCCTGCTCTACCCATTCGACGCCGCGGCCACTGGCGTCCAGCCGCAGCCGGTAGGAGCTGCCCGCGTCCGCGAAGCCTTCGAGCTGCAGTGCCATCTCGGGGCTGTCGATGATCAGGCCCAGCTCGGTGTTGAGCCTTGCCGAGCGGGGGTCGAGGTTCATCGAGCCGAGAAACACCTGCTGGTGGTCCACGATGCCGTTCTTCATGTGCAGCGCGCCCGTGCGGTGGCCGAAGATGCCGAGCTTGCCGCGCTTCACGCTCAAGGTGGGGCTCAGCTCGTAAATGGACACGCCGGCCTTCAGCAGCTCATGGATGTGCGGCCAGTAGCCCACGTAAACCCACGGCTCGTCGGTCGAGGCCAGCGAGTTGGTGAGCACCGCCACGCTCACCCCCGCGGCCTGCGCCTGCGCCAGGCTCTCCACCGACGCGTCGGACGGCACGAAGTACGGCGACACCATCTTGATGTTGCTGCGCGCCGTGCGAAACCAGCGAATGACGCCTTCCGTCACCGTGCCCTTGAGCGAGTTCTCGCGCTGGTTCAGTCCTTCGGTCTTGCTGAGCGGGTCGTACAGCACGCGCGCATGCGCCCACAGCAAGGGGCTGAGCCGGTGCTCGGCCAGCTCGAACGGCAGATTCATCATGGGCACCATGTCCAGCGGCAATGCCGTCGGTTCGCCGGGGCTGGGGTCCTCGACCTTGCCGTCAGCCGGAATGCGCGGTGCCTGCGGCGGTGTCGCCGCCGCGGTGCGCTGCTCGAAGTCTTGCCGCAGTTGCGCCACCGTCAGGGCGCTGCTGGCAATGCGGCCCACGGGGTACACGACCTCGCTGTTCCAGTAGTGGTCGAACTCGTCCGACAGGTCGCGTACCACCGGGCCGGCCGCAAAGACGTCCATGTCGACGAAGTTGCTGCCGGCGGCATTCATCACGTACTCGTCGGCCATGTTTCGCCCGCCCGCGACGGCCGCTGCGTTGTCGGCCACGAAGAGCTTGTTGTGCATGCGCCGGTTGACGCGCGAAAAGTCGAGCCCCGAGCGGATGAAGCGCGTCACCTCGCTGCCGCGGCCGCCCGGAAACGGGTTGAACAGGCGCACCTGCACGTTGGGGTAGCTGGCCAGCGCGAGCAGCAGTGTGTCTTCACCGGTGGTGTAAAGGTCGTCGACCAGCAAGCGCACGCGAACGCCGCGCTGCGCCGCGTCGCGCAGGGCCCGCATCAGCGCGCGCCCGGTGTTGTCGCCGGCCAGCAGGTAGTACTGCACGTCGAGGCTGCGCGTGGCCAGCCGGGCAAGTTCCACGCGGGTGACGAAGGAGGTCGGGCCGTACGGCAGCAGGCGGAAGCCCGAGCGGTCGTCCGGCGGCAGCACCTTCTGCGTGATGGCGGCCAACGGCGTGGCCGAGAAATCGGTGATCGCGCCGACGGGCGGCACGGGCAGCTGCGGCGGCAGGCTGGCGCAGGCGCTCATGAGCACCGTGAGCGCGAGCGTCAAAGAAAACGTGAGAGAGCGCGAAAGAGAGCGCGAGAGAAAGAGCGAGAGGTGCAGCCCGAACGCCCCACGCAGCACTCGCCTCAGTTCGATCCAGCCTGCGGTCGCCATGTGTCTGCTCCCGGTTCGGTTGCCACGCCCTCCCGCTGCGGAAGGGTCCGGCGCAGAGTATGCGGTTTGATTCTGAGATCAGACAATCAGATACCCGACGTGCCAAAGCAAGTTCCGGCAACGGCCTGCCGCTGCGCGAACATAGACACCTCATGACACTTCTCGACCCCTCCACGCTCGCCCACATCGACGCCTGCACCCAGGCCTGCCTTGACCTGCTCGAAAGCAACCTCACGCCGCACGGCATCCTGGCCGCCAGCCGCACCGAGGCCGCCGTGGCGCGGCGCTACACGCGCATCTTCGGGCGCGACGCGGCCATCTGCGTGATGGCCATGTGCGGCAGCGGCGTGCGCGCGCTGGAGCAAGGCGCGGTGGCCAGCCTCGATGCGCTGGCCGCGCAGCAGGCTGCCAACGGGCAGATTCCCAAGTACGTCGACCCCGAGGGGCAGGACGCCGACTTCTGGTACCTGGGCTGCATCGACGCCACCCTGTGGTGGCTGATTGCGGTCGACCATGTGCGCCGGCACGGCAAGGTCGGGCCCACGCACTGGCACGAGGAAGTGGCACGCGCCATTCAGTGGCTGCACGCGCAGGAGCACCAGCACTTTCGGCTGCTGCAGCAGAACGAGGCCAGCGACTGGGCGGACATCATGCCGCGCTCGGGCTACGTGCTGTACAGCAACGCGCTGTGGTACGACGTGAAGCGCCGATTTGCGCTCGACCATGCCAACGACACGCTGCATCACTTCAACCACCTGTTCAACCCGTTCCAGCGCGACCTGCCGGAGTACCACCGCGCCCGGCTGCTGCGCCACTACGCGCGGCGCGGGCGGCGCGACCCTGGCCTGTACCTGAGCTTCGTCAACTTCGCTTTCGTGGGCGACGAGGGGGACGTGTTCGGCAACGTGCTGGCCATACAAAGCGGGCTGGCCGATGCGGCCATGGCGCACCGCATCGTGCAGACCATCAACGAGGCACGCGCGTGCGACCCCTGGCCAGTGCGCGTGGTGCTGCACCCGCTGTCGCAGCAGCACCCGCTATGGCGGGCGTACATGGGCAGGCATCAGCAGAACATCGTGCACCAGTACCACAACGGCGGCATCTGGCCGTTCGTCGGCGGGTTCTGGGTGATGGCACTGGCCAAGCTGGGGCTGCATGCCCAGGGCTGGCCGGAGCTTGCGCGCCTTGCGCAGGCGAACGCGCTGCACGACTGGCGCTTCACCGAGTGGTTCCATGGGCGCACGCTGGCGCCGATGGGGATGGCCGGGCAGAGCTGGAATGCGGCGACGTTTCTGCTGGCAAGGCGGGCGTTGGAGGGGGACGCTGGCGCCTGTTAGCTGCAGCCCCCTTTGCGCATCGGCAAAGCGCATCTACCAGTTCTCGGGGATGGCTCTGATGAAAGCAAAAAGACACACTCGCCCGCGTTTGTCTTCCCGTTTTCACAGGTCAAAAAATGCCCATCTCAACCCATCCCGAAGGCGCGCCCAACAAAGCCACACGCGCCAAAAAATTGCATCACGTGCTTCGGTGCCTTTCAGCGATGGCTTTGTTCGGCATCGCAGGCGCCCATGCTGCCGGGTCGGCGAGCGGTGATGCAGGCACTGCGGGCATCGGCATCGCGGGCGGCGCCGGAGGCGCCGGCGGCAGCGCAGCGGCGGTCTCGGGCGACGGAGCCACCGCGTCGGGTGCGGGCGGCGACGGCGGCGCGGCGGGTTCTGGCGGCGCCGGCGGCGCCGGTGGCGCAGGCGCCAGCGCCAACGCCGGTGGCGCCACCGCTGTCGGGGGTGGCGGCTCCGGCGGCACGGCGAATTCCGGCGGCACCGGCGGCACCGGCGGTGCAGGTGCCAGAGCAAGCGCCGGTGGCGCGACCGCCGTGGGCAGCGGCGGCAGCGGCGGCGCGGGAAG
The DNA here is from genome assembly GCF_046156345.1 of Variovorax sp. H27-G14. Lineage (NCBI taxonomy): Bacteria > Pseudomonadati > Pseudomonadota > Betaproteobacteria > Burkholderiales > Comamonadaceae > Variovorax > Variovorax sp. H27-G14. The sequence goes on along the minus strand of NZ_JAYLVN010000029.1, from coordinate 10,312 downwards.
TGCGGGTGGCGTCGGTGGCGCGGGCGGGCTTGGCGCGCAGGCCACCTCGAGTGGTGCCATCGCGCTCGGTGCGGGCGGCACGGGCAGTGACCGCTGCTGTGGTTCGACCGGCCAGGCCGGCGGCAGCGGCGCGCAGGCTTCCGGCGATGCCGCTGTCGCCATCGGCAGTGCCTCGGGCAGCAGCCAGGGCGCGGTGGCGTCGGGCAATGGGAGCACCGCCATCGGTGGTGCCAACAACGGTTCTGCGGGCGCGGCCGCGCTGGCCTCAGGCAGCGTCGCGCTGGGCTCGGGCAGCCGAGTTGCGAGCGGTGCAACGGGCAGCGTGGCCATTGGCGCGAACTCGGTGGCCAGCGCGGCAAACACCGTGTCCTTCGGTTCCGCGGGCCAGACGCGCGGCCTGGTCAACGTGAGCGCCGGCGCGGTAAGCGCCGCGAGCACCGACGCCGTCAACGGCGCTCAGCTGTACACCGTGCAGCAGACCGCCAATACAGCATCAACCACCGCCCTGGCGGCACAGACCGCCGCGAACACCGCCTCGACGACCGCCACGGCGGCGCAAACCACGGCCAACACGGCGGCGACCGTTGCGACCACGGCGCAGACCACGGCCAACTCCGCACTGGGCCTGGCGCAGAACTCGGCGCAATACAGCGCGGGCGGCACGTCGCTGCAGCTAAACGCCAACGGCGGCGCCGGCACCACCATCGGCAACGTGAGCGCGGGCCAGGCGACGACCGACGCCGCCAATGTCGGCCAAGTACAGGAGGCCCAGCAGGCCGCTGTCACCACGGCCCACAACTTCACCGTGCAGCAGGTCACCGCGCTGCAGGCGTTGATGAACCAGGCGCTCAGCAGCGGCGTGTGCGCCGTGGGCGCGGGCGGGGCCGTGGCGTGCGGTCCGGGGGCCGGGGCGAGCGGTGCGGGCAGCACGTCGATGGGCACCAACGCGCAGGCCAACGGCGAGAACACGGTGGCCATTGGCAACGGTGCGCAGGCCGACCACGCGGGCTCGGTGGCCATCGGCGCCGGCGCCCGGGCGCTGGCCGACCCCACCACCGCCGTCGGCAACAACGCGGTGGCCACCGGCAACAACGCCGTCGCGCTGGGAGCCAACACGCTGGCCAGCGGCACCAACTCGGTTGCGCTGGGGCAGGGCTCCGTGGCGGAGCGTGACAACACCGTGTCGGTCGGCAATGCCACCACCGGCCAGTTGCGCGGCATCGCGAATGTTGCCCCGGGTGTGCTGGGCACCGATGCGGTCAACGTCAACCAACTGCAACAAGCGGTGGGCATTGCGACACAGCAGTCGAACGCATTTGCGGCACAGGGCGTTGCCGCGGCATTGGCGATGCCATCCATGCCGAACCTGCCTGCGGGGAAAAAATGGATGGGCGCGGCGGTCGGCAACTACGCGGGTGCATCGGCCGTGGGGTTTGCCTTCGGCTACCAGGTCAACGACAACCTGAACCTGGGCGTAGGCGTTTCGACGGCCACCAGCAGTGGAAGCAACAGCCGCATCGCGGCACGGTTGCAGGCAGGGTACGCATGGTGAGCGGCCCCGCGCCTGCGCTTCATGCGGACACGGCTGCGCCCCTGGCCGACACGGCCTCCGCCTGCCACACCACCACCTGGTTGCGCCCTTGCCGCTTGGCCTGGTAGAGCGCCTGGTCCGCGCGCATGTACAGCAGCTCCGGCGAAATGTGCGCGGCCGTGGTAGCCCGCTGGCGCTGCGCGAGCGGCGCCGCTTGGCCGCCGTGCGGCGTCAGCATCGCCAGGCCCACCGACACGGTAAGGGCCAGCAACTGGTCGTCGGGCAGCGGCACGGGGTTGCTTGCGACGGCGCTGCACAAGTAATTGGCCACGCCCAGCGCGCCGGCCAGGTCGGTGTGGGGCAGCAGCACCGCAAACTCCTCGCCGCCCAGCCGGGCGAACACGTCGCCCGAGCGCAGCCGGCTCTGCACGCGCTGCGCAAACCCCTGCAACACGAGGTCGCCGCAGCGGTGGCCGTGCAGGTCGTTGACCTGTTTGAAATGGTCCAGGTCCAGCACCAGCAAAGCCAGCGGCTCGCCGCTGCGCCGGCTGCGCGCTACCTCGTGCTCGCACAACGGGTCGAAGCTGCGTCGGTTCAGGCAACCCGTGAGCGCGTCGTGGCTGGCCAGAAATTCCATGCTCTTGGCCGTGCGCTCCAGCGAGGCCATCACAAAGCCGACACCGCTGCCCAGCAGGGCCAGGAACGCCAGCAGAACGACGATGCCCTGCCCCATGCTCGACTGAAAGAAGTTGAGGTACTGATCCGGCACCAAGCCTGCCTGCACGGCGCGCGCCGCGTGCGCGAGGCTCAGCATCAGCATGGTCAGCCCGACGGCGCGCATGGTGCTCTCGGCATGCCAGGCATGGCGAAACACATGCACCGCCGGTGCGCCGGCCATCAACATCAGCACGACCGAAAACACCATCGAGCGCGTGCTGATCGGCCAGGCCAGAAGCACCGGCGTGGCCAGCACGGCCGCCACCACCATGCCCGTGACCCATTTCGGCACGGGCCCCTTGCCCACGAACACGTAGACCGCCTGATTGAAATACAGCATGCCGCATAGCACCAGCGGGTTGCCCAGCAACACGGCCACCCATTCGGGCAACAGCAGCCGCGACAGCAGCGCCACCATGCCCGCCAGCAGAAACAGGCAGCCCTTGGTCCACAACGCCAGGGCGCGGTCGGCCGCCAGCCGGCGACGCACCAGCACCAGCTGCCATGCGAACAACAGGTAGCCCAACCCCAGCGGCAGCATGAGCGAAGGGACGTCGAGTTGCATGGCGGCGGGGGGGCGCGGGCGGGGAGCGCGTGGCGGCGAAAAGCGGGGGGAGCCGCATTCTAGGCAACGCATGCGGCGGCGCAGAGACCGGGCGCCTCGGCTTGCGGGCCCCTGAACGTGCGCCTAACATCGCCGCCGACATCCGGCGTGACGATCTTGCGAAACCTCAAGGACGCAAACATGAAAAAGTCAGGCGCGAGCGAAGACCTTCCGGCCTCGGAGCTCATCTCGCAAAAAATTGCCGACCTCGGCGACTGGCGCGGCGACACGCTGGCCAAAATGCGCAAGCTGGTGAAAGAAGCGGACCCCGACGTCGTGGAGGAATGGAAGTGGATGGGCACGCCCGTGTGGTCGCACGACGGCATCGTGTGCACCGGCGAGTCTTACAAGAAGGTGGTGAAGCTCACCTTTGCCAAGGGCGCTTCGCTGAAAGACCCGACGCAGCTTTTCAACGCCAGCCTCGACGGCAACACACGCCGCGCGATCGACATCGCTGAAGGTCATGCGGTCGACGCATCGGCTTTCAAGGCGCTGGTGCGTGAGGCGATTGCGCTCAACAGCGCGGGCAAGTCAGCGGCGGGGAGGGTAGCAAAGGTTGCAAAGGTCGCGAAGAAAACAAAGGCCTGAGGCGCCCGGGAGCCGGGCCAGCGAAGCGTTCAAAGATCGGGCCAGACCTGCACCGCACCGAGCAGGTGCACCCCGCCGTGCACCCTGCCAAACACCAGGCAGATCGCCGAACTCCACACCCACAAGGCCGTAAGCCGCCAGCGGTTGAAGACGAACAACAGCAGCGCCGCGTGGGCGATGAGGGAGGCGCCGGCGGTCAGGGGAATGTTCCAGGCCCCAAGGTCTTTCAAGATCTTTCGAGCGGCCGCGGCACGCGCACCGTGTCGCGGGTCGGGCCGAAGGCGCCGTAGTGCACCGCAAGGCCACTGAGGGCCTCGACACGCTCGATCCATTCTTGTGCGGTGCCGATGGTGCCGGGGTCGTACAGCGGCTGGGCGCTGTGCAGCTGTTGGGTCAGCGCGTGCTGATGCTCGAGGTCCGGCGTTCGGCTCAACGGCAGCGAGGTCAGGCGCGAACCATCGGCATCGCGATAGCCCGAGCACCAGCGCAAGCCCGTGCCTTCGACGGCATCGAGATGGCTCACGACCAGGCCGTCGAGCGCGCCGACCGCATCCAGTGCATAGCGCAGCAACACCGCATCGGGATGCCCGCGTCGGAACACGCCCTGCCAGCCTTCGTCCGCGTTGTGCGGCTCGGCCAGCCGCGCGTCGAGCGCGCGGTCGTGCGTGGGCAACGGGCCCGAGCCGTGGCGGGTGAGGTAGCTGCGCAGCACGCCCAGGTGCTGCACGCCGGCGCCGATGCCCAGCTCACGCAGCACGGCCTCGACGGCGGCGGTCGAGATGGTGCTCCAGGTGGTGTGCGGATGAAACCCACGCCACTCGTCGAGTAGCACGCCTTGCGCGCCTTCGAACACCACGGTGCCCGGGCGCGAAAGCCGCTCGGCGATGCGGTCCGTGCTGGCGGGAGGCGACTGCGCCACGCAGGGGGCCGCGGCATCGAACCAGCGCCGGGCCATCGAGTCGTCCTGCAGCACGGCGAGTTCCTGCACGGCGTCGGCTTGCGAGAACGATGCGCTGGTGAACGCTTGCAGCAGCATCGCGCGCGAGGCTTCGAGCTTGTCGAGCGCGCGGGCCGGATGCAGCAGGTCGCCGTAATGCAGCGCGTGGTCGGGCGCGGCAAGTGCATGCCGCACCGTCTCGCCCACGCCCACGCCGCAAGTGCCATGTGCGCCCTCCCCGCGCGCCCATTCGCGCAGCCGGCCCGCGGCCTGGTGAAAGGGCGTGGTCACGCGGCAGCGCGCGTCGATCAGCAGGCGCGAGAAGGCATGGTGCACGCCCGCCTGTCGCAACACGGCCTCTTCGACCCGCAATGCCGTGGGGTGCACCACCACCGGGCTGGCCAGCACTGTGCCCACGCCTGCATGAAAACTGCCGGCGCCAAATTGAGAGAAGGTGTGGTGCCGCCCGTCGGCCAGCACCACGTTGTGCCCCGCCTGCGCACCGCCGTTGAAGCGCACCACGGTGTGGGCCTGCAAAGCGCCGCACAGGTGGTCGGTGAAGAGCCCCTTGCCGCAGTCGCCGAAGCCCAGCCCCAGCAGCGAGACGTAGCGCGTGGCTGGCGTGGCGGCACTCACTCGGCCATCAGCCGAAAAGCCGCTTCCACCACGACGAGCGCGGGTTGCCCGCCGCGGTGGCCACGGCCGGTGGCGCGCGGCGCGGCGCGGTCGGGTCGAGCAGTGCGGCGTACGCATCCAACGCATGCAGCACGCCGCCCACGCGTTCCTTGGCCATGCCGGTGCCGCTCATCACAGCGGCCAGCGCCTCCAGGCTGGGCACGGCCTTTTCTGTGAGGGCGACGATGCCGGCGGCCACGGCGCAGGCGTCGTCGGGCGAGTCCATGCAGATGACGTGATCGCCCAGCAGCTCGCGCCAGCGGCCCTCGCAGCGGCGGCGGCGCTGGGCGTCGGGAATCAGAAAGAACAGGTTCGTGGTTTCGGCCGCGGCGGCAATGACCTCTTCGATGGGAATGTCCTCGTCGAGCTTTTCGCCGATGAGGCCTTCGATCTGGTGGCGCGAGACGGCTGGGTACGGCAGCTCGTCGCCGGTGACGAACAGGTAGCCGCGCTTCTTGCGCTTGACCCAGCAGTCCATGTCGGTGTGCTGCGCCATCACGTAGAAGGCCAGCTCGTAGCTTTCTTCGCCGCTGCCGCCGCCACCGCCTTCGAGGTAGCTCCAGGTGAGCCATTGGTCCATGAGGTTGGCGGTCGACTCGAACTGGCCGACCTGCAGCGGCGCGCCGTCGGAGTTGGCGTCGCCGATGGCCATGAACATGAGCTGCGGGTCTGCCACGCCGCAGTCGGTCAGCAGCTTCATGAAGTTGGGCAGCTCGCGGCGCGCCAGCGTTTGCGGAATGTCGCCCATGGAGCCGGTGACGTCCAGCGCGAAGACGATGCCCAGCGAGTTGGGGTGGTCGGCGTTGTCGCGCGACTCACGCACCTTCAGGCCGTGCGGGTTCATCAGCGGGTGCGTGGAACGTTGCGTGAAGACCTCGGCGCCCGGCTTGGCGGCGCGGTCGGCAATCAGCGCGGTGTGCGCGGCGTGCGAGTAATTTCCGTAGCCCATGAATATCCTCCTTGGTGACTGTGTGGGTTCAAGCCCGTTCAAGCCCGTTCAGGCTGGTTCAGATGCCCGCGTGCGGCGCGGGGTCGAAGTGAACGAACTTCGATGGCCCGAAGGCCTCGCGCGACGCGACGGACAGCGCTTGTTCGATGCCCTGCGCGCCCAGGCGCGCACAGGCGGCGGCGTCTTCGCTGCATTGGCGCAGCAAGGCGGCCAGCGGTGCGGGGGTGTGCGCGCCAACGCCAGGATCGCCGGCGCTGTCGCCATGCAGCACGGCACGCACCGTCCAGGCCGACTGCATCAGGTCGCGCACCACCGCGGCGGCGTGCGCCGAGCCGGTGGCGTGCTGCGCGCGCGACCAGCCGATGAGCAGCACACCGTGGTCGCGCGGATGCACGAGCGCATGCGCGGGCGACAGGTTGCGGTGCGTCCAGCCGGCGCCGTGCACAAAGGCCAGCACCTCGAGCATGCGGCGCCACAGCCACACGGCGTGGCGCGGGTCGATGCCACCCGGGCTGGCTTGCTGCACGTCTTGCAGGCTGCCCCAGAAACCGGTCGGGTAGCGCAGCACCAGAGCCTGTCGCGCACCGTCGCCCAGCCCCTCGGCCATGCCCGTGCCCAGCGGCTGCGGCAGCCGCCTTGTGAAATACGCCGCGCCGGACACCGACAGCTCTTGCAAGGCCTGCAGCACGGCGGCTTCGCGCAGCAGCACGCTGTGGGCCGCCGAGTCGCGCGCCAGCTTCAAGGTGACGCGCTCAGGCAGCGCGCCGAGCCGTTCGGCCAGCAGCACCTCGCTGTGTTCCCCGGTGGCCAGCGGCGCCAGCACGCGGTAGCGCGCGCCGCGCCAGGCAAGGATGCGCCCGCCCGGCACATCTGCATTGGCCCGGCGCAGCGCGGCGCGAAAGCTCTCGCGCTCCACGGTCTCGGTGCCGCGCACGATGGTGGCGCCGCAGTAGCTGCAGTTGACGGTGCGCCATCGCGCGGCACGCGGCAGCGGCGCGGAACATTGGGGGCAGCTGAGTGCGAGCAGTGACAGCATCGGCCTGTGCCCTAGTCGTTTTTCAGGTGCGCCTGCGGGTCGGGCGATGCCAGCACGCGGTCGATGCGGCGGCCTTCGAGCGCGGCAATCTCGAAGCACCAGCCGGCGCAGTCGATCAGCTCGCCCACCTCGGGCAAGTGGCCCGACACCGACATCAGCAAGCCGGCCACGGTGTTGTAGCGACCGCGATCTTCCTCGGGCAGCTCGCGAATGCCCAGGCGCGCGCGCAGCTCCGACACGGGCATGAGCCCGTCGAGCTCCCACACGCCATCGGGCCGCTCGCGGGCCCAGGCGTCGGTCTGCATGCCGGGCTGCAGCTCGCCGGTGATGGCTTCGAGCAGGTCGCGCGGGGTCATCAGGCCTTGCACCACGCCGTATTCGTCGACCACGAACACCAGGCGGCCCGCGCGTTCGCGGAACTGCTCGAGCAGCTCCATGCCGGTGAGGGTCTCGGGCACGAACACGGCGGGCGTGGCCTCACGGCCGAGCGCGCCGACGTGGGCCGAGCCCAGGCGCAGCAGGTGCGCCACGCTGATCACGCCGACCACGTCGTCCAGCGAGTTGCGGCACACCGGGTACCACGAATGCACCAGGTTCAGCCCGGCCGCGTCGGCCACCTGCTGCAACGCCTGGGTCACGGTGAACGAGGCGTCGAGCCATTCGATGTCGGCGCGCGGAATCATCAGCGACGACAGGCGCCTGTCATCCAGGTGAAACACGTTGCGCACCATCTGGTGCTCATGCTGCTCGATGACGCCGGCGTCCACGCCTTCTTCAAGGCTGGCTGAGATTTCTTCTTCTGTGACGTGGCGCGCTGCGTTGGCGTCGATGCGCAGCAGCTTCAGCATGGTGGCCGTGGCCCCGGCCAGCAACCACACGAAAGGCTTGGCGCCCTTGGCCAGCGCGCGCATGGGGCGCGACACCCAGAGCGCCACCGGCTCGGGGTAGAGCTGGCCGATGCGCTTGGGCACCAGCTCGCCGAAGATGATGGTGAAGAAGGTGATGCAGGTGACCACGCAGGCGGTCGACACGATGCTGGCGGTGCCCGCGCCCATGCCCACCGACTCCATCCACACCGCCAGCGGCGCGGCAAAGGCGGCCTCACCGACGATGCCGCTCAGCATGCCGATGGAGGTGATGCCGATCTGCACGGTGGAAAGAAACTGCGTGGGCGACTCCATCAGCTTCAGCGCGGCCACCGCGCCGGTGTCTCCCGTTTCGGCCAAGGCCGCGAGGCGTGCGCGGCGGCTGGTTGAAAGGGCCATTTCGGACATTGCGAACGCCGCGTTGAGCGTGGTCAGCAAAGCCAGGAGCAAGACATCCATGAACTGAGGGAGAGAATGAGGGAATGTCACTTTACTTCATTGGTGACACATAAGAGCCGAGCACAGGGAGTGCTCGCACTCGTGACCGCAGCCCTCCAGGGTTGGCCGCGTGCCACCAGGTCCGATACACGGTAGACATCGAGCAACCAAATATCTCAGACAGCAAAGCGTTTGTGAAAAACCCAGTGCGCTTGCAACGCACCAGTTCGAGAGAATCATCGTCAGATAAAGCACGAGGCTGACCGCCCCAACGCACGCCACGGTCATAAGCAGCCACCTGGCCCGCAACGGCCCGCTGACGAATAAGCGAACGCTCCAACTGAGCAACCGCGCCAAGCACCTGAAGCATGAAGACGCCAAGCGGGTTCGTCGTATCAATCGGCTCAGTCAAAGACCGAAAACCACAACCGCTAACCTTCAGTTGATCAATCAACGCGAGAAGATCAATAAGACCGCGAGAAAGGCGGTCCAGCTTCCAAACCACAAGCACATCTCCGTGAGCCATGCTCGCGAGCGCCCTACGCAGCTCAGGGCGAGGCCCAACTGAACTACCCTTTTCCGCGAACACACGACCAACACCAGCAGCACGCAAGGCATCCATCTGAAGATGCGTTTCCTGCTCACTAGTAGAAACCCTTGCATAACCAATCAGCACAGACCTGCCTCCTTAAAGAACATGTAACAATTAGTTTGCACAACTTTACCGGAGGAGCAAGATGCGAGCAGCGACTGACATTGAACGCACCCTGGCAGCATGGGCCATCGGCGGGATTGCCCTATCGATCATCGGCACGCTATTAGGGCTAGCGGTGATGTATTTCGTGATCCGCTTGGCAGTCCGCGACGGGGTACTAGACGCCCAACGCGGCACTCGAGACACACGCATGCCAGCAAGGAACCGCGCGGCGAATACAGCCAACCTGCCCGACATAAGAGCGGATTGACGCTGCCGGAAACGAAATGCGCCGCAGCCAAGGCAAGGCCCATATGGCAGGGCCCGGCCAAACACCGCTAAGCGCCCGCCTGAAAAGACCACTTTGATCCAGGCTGCACGCGCGACGCAGGATTGTCACCAGGCGCCCCGACAGGCGCCCCGACAGGCGCGACACCACCAGATGATTTCCCAGAATCGATAAGCGATAGCCCCGAAGGAGCAACACCCTCGACATGGTCGGCGGACCCACGGATCACAGCCTGTCGATACTCCGATACCTTGCCCTCTGCTTCAACAGGCCACATCGTGGCCAACGTGTTCCACTCACCGAGCCTGAGAACAACAGCTGGCCCGATCACCTCGACGGACACACCGAGCTGGCGCATCGTGTCGAGCCCGATGCGCTCTATGACACGCGCACCACCGTCCACCCACTCAACAACGCCGGCGGCAACTCGACCGTTCGCCAGGAGCAATCCGGAAAGGCGAACCCTCCCCTTCGCGCCCAGATCCGAAAAATAACGCTCCTGAGGCGTTTTAGCGTCCGGTGGGGGTGTCGTACCGATCAAAGGCTTTTGCGCGCTTGGCGGCGCCACCGGCGCGGCAGAAGCGGTCTGCACAGGAGGACCGGCCTGCGCAACAGACACACTGCCGGGCTTCGGCTTCACAGCCTCAGGGTGAAAGAACGCCCACGACTTCCATCCGCCCCAGATAGCCAGGCCAATCGCCAATGGCACGCCGTAGCGCACGAATGACGTATTGAGAAAGCTGGCGCGCTTGTCGGTGTAGGTGTCGGTGTCGATATCACCGGACACGTGCGACTTGTAGGTGCCGAAGTACTTCGGATCGTATTTGTTGAACTTGTCCGCGACCTTGACGAACTCGCCATAGAGCTGGCCCCGGAAATCTGAACAAGCCGATAAGTGTGGAAACTGCTCCTGCTGGCGAGGACCTCGCCTGTGAAGACTGGAGCGAATATGAGCAGAAGACCCCGCCGCACGCACTCAGCGGCCTTC
>NZ_JAYLVN010000028.1:0-60374 GCF_046156345.1 Variovorax sp. H27-G14 | reverse complement strand
CAGCGTAAGGGCACTACAGAAGCGCTCAAACACATCGAATGCCGGTGCAACGAGCCGGCGAGCGCTGCGACACAACACGCGCGCTCGTCATCAAGTCAATTTACGACTTGATCAGATGTTCCCTAGCTGAAGGGCTTGTCGTACTTGCGACCTCGACATCTGTAATTCTCTACAACCCCACAACCGGCGCAGTCCGAAGAGAGCGGACGGACAGCATTTCAATCGAAGCGATCGAAGATCCCTCTTGGTTCAAATCACAGACGCAAAGATGATCGGTTGCGTGCACCAACTCACCACTCTTGGCCAACCTCAGCGCGTGACGACACTGCAAGCCTTCGGCGCGGGCAACCACGCGAAGGCCGCGACGCCCAGCACCAGCAGCGCGGCGATGGTGCCCAGCACGGCGGTGAGCGGGTCGGCGCCATGCGCCTGGGCCACCGAGGCTGCCACGCCAGTGCCCCACTGCATGAGCGCCACGCCGAGGAACATCGCCATCGTGAAGACGGCCATCGCGCGGCCGGTGAGCGTGGCCGGGTAGGCGCCGCGCACGTCGGCGTATTGCCACACGATGAAGCCCGACAGCATGCCGATGAGCATCATGCCGGCGATGTCGAGCCAGGCCGAGTGCAGCACCGCGATGAGCGCGAACAGCGCCGCATAGCCCATTGCGCAAACGACGATCCAGCGGCGCCGCCCGGCGCCGTCGCGGTCGAGGCGCCCGAACAGCGGCGCGCCGAACAGCGAGATGACCGACACCGCCAGCGCCACGTTGCCGCTCTGCACGAGCGAGTAGCCGTGGCGTTCCATCATGAGCGGGCCGAGCCACAGGCCGCGCAGCGAGATGAAGGCGGCATAGGTCACTGCCCCCAGCACCACGATGCCCAGCGTGTGCGGCATGGCGAACAGCGCGCCGAACTGGCGAATGGCCTGGGGAATGGATTCTTTCTGTTGCGGCACGGCGGACGCGGGCTCGTGCACCCAGCGCCAGATGGCCAGCCAGGCCAGCGCCGCGGCCACGGCGAGCACCACGAAGCCGGCGCGCCATGAACAGGCCTGCACCAGCCACGCGAGCGGCGTACCGGTAACGAGCATGCCCAGGCCGCCGACGGCCAGCACCATGCCCGAGACGGTGGCGAAGCGTGCGGCCGGAAAGTGCCGTGCGATGAAAACGGTGCACACGAGGAAGGCGGGCGCGCAGCCGACGCCGATGAGTGCCTGTCCGGCCACCAGCATGAGGTAGCTGGAGGACACGGCCGACAGGAGCGCGCCGGCGATGGCGATCGGAAACGCGACCAGTACGGTGCGCCGCACGCCGTGCAGGTCGATGCCGATGCCCATGAACAGTTGCATGGCGCCGAACGCAAAGTGAAAAGCGCCGGAGAAGATGCCCAGGGCCTGGGCGGACAGATGAAAGTCGTTTTGCAGCGGGCTCGCCATGATGGCGCCCACGGTGCGAAAGGCCTGGCTGAGCGCCACGCCGGCACACAGGGTCAGGACCATTGCCCAGGCTGCCTGCTTGGTCAACTGTTCTGGTTTTGGGCTCGGATTCGGGGTCGGGGTCATGGTCGTTCAGGGCGCGTGCACAGGCCGCCGGGTACTCCCCTCCGCGAATGTCCCCCGGCTTCGCGCTACCGCCTCTCCTCCTTTGTTTCGCTGCGGGGAGCACCCGACGCCCTGTGCACCAGGGCACGCTGCTGGTGATCGCACGATCAACCACCGCGGCTTACAACGCACACGCCGATGGGGTGCCTTGCGCAGCGAAATAAAGGAGGAGGGGCGAAGCCCCGGGGGACATTCGCGGAGCAAGGTACCCCGCCCTCGTGAGCGCGCCCTGAACACAGAGCGTGCCCTGAAGGCAGGCCACACCCAAAGTCACTCACCGTGACACTTCTTGTACTTCTTCCCGCTGCCACAAGGGCAAGGATCGTTGCGCCCCGGCGTTGCTTCCTTGCGGATCGTCTCGCCCTTGGGCCCCAGGCTCTTCCAGAGCTGACGCAGGTCGTACACCGCCCAGATGGCGGCGCCGAAGTCGTCCAGGCGGCGCTGGCTCACGCTCGGTGGGGCGTCGTCGCTGTACATCGACAACGTGGGCTTGGCGGTGTCGTCCTCGGTGAGCGCAACGATGTTGTCGAGCGCGTCGTCCAACATCTGCGCAGCCTCCTTGTCGCGCGGCGCAGACCAGTCTTCAGGCCAGTTTTCCACGGCGTACATGAAACCCAGCGCCCAGATCTGGGCGAACGAAGGGATGGCCTCACCGGCCACTTCGGCACGCTCCTCCTCCGACAGCGAGCCAATGGCGCCGCGGGTGTCGAGCACCTCGGGCTGCCAGCTGCGCTCGTCGTCCAGCGTCTCGACCGGGGCGTCCAGACCCTCCTCGATCTCGATCCAGCGGCGCTTCCAGTTCCAGACGAACTCCATGTGCTGGGCCGACGAGAAACTGTCGCCCAGCAGCACGGGCCAGTACTCCGACGGCAGGATGGGGCGGCGGGTGCAGATCAGCGCGGCCATGAAGCCTTCGCAGAATTCCCACTGGGGAATTTCGTCGTCGTGCTCGCGCATGGCGTCGAGCGCCTGGTCGAGAGCGTCGAAGTCGTCCGGGCCCAGAGGGGTCTGGGCCGGCGAAGTGTTGGCGGTGGCAGGGGTGGCGGGCGTCGCGGGAGCGGCTTCAGGAGCCTGTTCCGGGGAGGGAAGGGAGTCGGGAATGGTCGTCATGGCAAGTTCGGGGCAGCCCTCTATGATGCAGCAGGCTTCGGTCGACAACTATTTCTATGCCCACGATTATTCCGTTTCCGGCGCGCTACAGCGCTTTTGCCCTGTGCGTGGTCGGCCTGGCGGCCTGCCTCGCGTTCGTGCTGGTGTCGCCCCACCTGTGGCTGGCCTGGATCGGCGTGCTGGTCTTCGCGGCGCTCACCGGTGCCGGCATTCACGACCTGCGGCAGACGCGGCACGCCATTCTGCGCAACTACCCGGTCATCGGCCACCTGCGCTTTCTGCTGGAGTACATCCGCCCCGAAATGCGGCAGTACTTCATCGAGAGCGACTCCGAGGCCGCGCCCTTCTCGCGCGCCCAGCGCTCGCTGGTGTACCAGCGCGCCAAGGGCGAGCCCGACAACCGGCCCTTCGGCACCCAGCTGAACGTGACCATTGCGGGCTACGAGTGGATCAACCACTCGATGCAGCCGACGCAGCTTGCCAACCACGACTTTCGCATCGTGATCGGCGGCACGCCGCAGCCGGCAGAGGCCAACCTGGCGCAGGTCTGTACGCAGCCGTACAGCGCGAGCGTGTTCAACATTTCCGCCATGAGCTTCGGCGCGCTGTCTGCCAACGCCATCCTTGCGCTCAACCAGGGCGCCAAGATGGGCGGCTTTGCGCACGACACGGGCGAAGGCTCCATCTCCCAGCACCACCGGGTGCACGGCGGCGACCTGATCTGGGAAATTGGCTCGGGCTACTTCGGTTGCCGCAACGACGACGGCACGTTCAACGCCGAACGCTTCGCCGCCAACGCGCGCGACCCGCAGGTGAAGATGATCGAGCTCAAGCTGAGCCAGGGCGCCAAGCCGGGGCACGGCGGCGTGCTGCCCGCGCCCAAGGTCACGCCGGAGATTGCAGCGGCGCGTGGCGTGCCGGTGGGCGTGGACTGCATCTCGCCGTCGTCGCACAGCGCCTTCTCCACGCCGACAGAGATGATGCATTTCATCGCCAGACTGCGCGAGCTGTCGGGCGGCAAGCCGACCGGCTTCAAGTTCTGCCTGGGCCACCCGTGGGAATGGTTTGGCATCGTCAAGGCGATGCAGGCCACGGGCATCACGCCCGACTTCATCGTGGTCGACGGCGCCGAAGGCGGCACCGGCGCGGCACCGGTCGAGTTCAGCGACCACGTGGGTGCGCCGCTGCAGGAGGGCCTCCTGCTGGTGCACAACACGCTGATCGGCGTCAATTTGCGCCACCGCATCAAGATCGGCTGCGCCGCCAAGGTGATCACCGCCTTCGACGTGGCCCGCATGATGGCGCTGGGCGCCGACTGGTGCAACGCGGCGCGCGGCTTCATGATGGCGCTGGGCTGCATTCAGGCGCAGACCTGCCACACCGGCCACTGCCCCACCGGCGTGACCACGCAGGATCCGCTGCGCCAGCAGGCGCTGGTGGTGCCCACCAAGGCCGACCGCGTGCGCAACTTTCATCGCAGCACCCTGCATGCGCTGCAGGAGCTGGTGCAGGCCGCGGGCCTGGATCACCCGCAGCAGATCACCGCGCACCACATCGTGCGCCGCATTTCCGACACCGAGGTGCGCCTGCTGAGCAACCTGGTGATGCAGGTGCAGCCGGGCGCCCTGCTCGGCCCGCTCGACGAGCAGCACAACGTGTTTCGCACCTACTGGCCGCTGGCCAGTGCAGAGAGTTTTCAACCCGTTACGCAAGGCCAGCAAGGGCTGGTGGCGGGCTTTGCAATGGCCGCATGAATCCTTTGAGACGAGGCGCCAACGCGCGCCTGCCATCGCGCAAGGGCGTCGCTTCGGCGCCCACGCCCCTGGACGCACGCGCGCCGGCCCCCGGCGACTACGCGGAGTTTCTGCGCATCACCCTGCCCCGGCAACAGAAGAACGTGGCCAGCCACCGCTTCGGCAGCGAACGCGTGTGGCTGAAGAAGGCCGGCCCGCGGCACGGCAAGTGGGGCTACCGCGTGATGGCCGCCGTGGCGCGCATGGTGCGGCTGGACATCATCAAGCCGGTGCCCAACCCGGGCGGCGAAGCAGCCATCGCCACCGAGGCGCGGCGCCTGAAGCAACTGGCCGCCGCCGGCCTGCGCGTGCCGACCGTGCTGGCGCAGCAGGCCGACGGCCTGCTGATTTCCGACCTGGGCGAAAGTGGCCGTGCCACCGTGGTGCTGCAGGAGCGCATCGACCAGGCAGCAGCGGCCGGCCCGGCTGCGCTGCTCGCCGTGTGGCGCGAAGGGCTCGCCGCCATTGCGACCGTGCACCTGTGCGGCCAGCACCTGAGCCAGGCCTTCGACCGCAACCTGGTGCAGTGCCCCGACGGCGTGATCGGCTACATCGATTTCGAGGACGACCCCGCCGAGGTGATGACGCTGGCCGAATGCCAGGCGCGCGACTGGCTGAGCTACCTGCACTCCACGGCCATGATGCTGGAGGCCGCCGCGCCGCAGGCCGCGGGTCAGCACTGGCATGCGGCGCTGGCGGGCGTGAGCGACGAAGTGCGCGAGCGCATCGCCAATGCGGCGCGCCGCATGAGGTGGGCGCAGAAGCTGCCGGCCAGCCGGCGCTGGGGGCGCGACACGCAACGCGTGCGCGCGGTGGCACGGCTGCTGGGGCTCTGGCACCTGGACTGAGGCGGCGCGCGTGGGAAGGACCGCTGCCGCTCGACGGCAACAAAACTACGGCGCGTCCGTGACAGCCTTGATACCCGTGACAGCCAGCACCGCCTGCACCACCACGCCCTGCTCAGCCAAACGTTTGCGCATGGTGAGCACCGCCTGGTCCTTGCTGATGAGCAACGCGCGCCGCGCCACCGCAAGATCGATGAAGACCTGGTCGTCGGGGTCCTTGCACACACAGGGGGCGCGCGGCGGTGTGTCGGCCACCAGGTGCACGCGCGCGTCGAAGGCCTCGAGCACGCTGGCCGCGGCCATCTCGCGCTGCGCGAGCCGCCGCACGATCAGCGGGTAGCCGAGCACGCGCGCCAGCTCGGTGCGCATGGGCGCGGTGGCCAGCCAGCGCAGTTGGCCCGCGGCCAGTGCGGCGGCCAGCGGCGCGCAGTCGGGGTTGTCGAACACGAAGAGGTCGAGCGCGATGTTGGTGTCGATGACGACGGGGCCGGGTTCTGTCAACGTCATGGAATGTGGCGGAATGGAGGGCCGATGTTGCACCATGCGGGCGCAGGTCAGCCTGGTGTAGGGTCTGCGCCCCACAATGCCGCAGCCTGCCTTGCAGGCCCCTGCCCGTGCCCGGGCCACACCCCCTCCTTTGCCATTCGCCTTTCATGAAACGACTCTCGCTGTTCTGTCTCGTCCTGTTCGCCTCGCTGGGTGCCAGGGCCGAGTGGCTCACGCTCACGGGCTCGCCCGGCGAGCCCGCCAGCAGCTACGTGCAGGTGGACCCGACCACCGTGCAGGTCGACGGCTCGCACCGCATCGTGAAGCTGCGCCTGAGCCTGGCGCAGGAGCGCACCACGAAGGACGGCATTCGCTTCCGGTCGTTCCGCGCCCGAGTGAATGTCGATTGCGAGGCCCGCAATGCGCGCTATGTGAGCGCCACCTACTTCGGCCAGCCGGACTTTGTGGGCGACCCGATTGCGGTGCGTGTGTTCGAGGCGGACGACGTGCGGCCCATGACCTTGAGCGGCGCGCCGCGCGACCTGGCGGGGCGCACCGTCAACGCGGCCTGCAGCGTGGGGGGAGCGAAGGAGCCGAAGGAGCAGAGGGAGCCGAAGGACCCGTCCGCCCCCTGAAACGAATGAAGAGGCGCTACTTGCGCGCCGAGCCCGCGACCATGTCGAAGCGGAACAGCCGGCATTCGATGGGGCCGTTCCACATCGGCACGCGGCGCGACTCCTTCAGGCGCATCTGCTTGGGCAGCTTCAGGTCGGGCGTGAGCACCCAGGCGGTCCAGCCGGCGTAGTTCTTCTTCCAGTGCGTGGCGAGCTGCGGAAAGAACTCTCCGCCATCGCCTTCTTCGGTCTGCGCCGATTCGCGCGCGCCGGAACGGCCCGGGCCGGCCACGCCGCCAACCTCGATGCGCTCGCCATACGGCGGGTTGATCATGATCACGCCCGCCTCGGCCGGCGGCATGCGCTGCAGCGCATCACCACCGCGGAACTCGATGGCCTGCGCCACGCCGGCACGCTCTGCATTGCGCTCGGCGAAGTCGACCATGCGGTGCGACACGTCGGAGCCGAAGATGGCCACGCTGCTGTCGGCCACATGGGTCTGGGCTTCCTGCTTGATGGCGTTCCACACATGGGCCTGGAACGGCAGCAGCTTCTCGAAGCCGAACTGCCGCAGCGAGCCCGCTGGAATGCGGCGCGCAATCTGCGCCGCCTCGATGGCGATGGTGCCGCTGCCGCAGCAGGGGTCGTACAGCGGCTGCTCCGACACGGTGCCGGTCTCGGGGTTCCACCAGCCGCTGGCGGCCAGCATGGCGGCGGCCAGGGTTTCCTTCAGCGGGGCGTCGCCCTTGTCCTGGCGCCAGCCGCGCTTGAACAGCGGCTCGCCCGAGGTGTCGATGTACAGCGTGCAGGTTTCGGTGGTGAGGTGGGCGAACACGCGGCAGTCGGGCCACTGGGTCTCGATGCTCGGGCGCACGCCATGGGCCTTGGCGCGAAAGCGGTCCGCCACGGCGTCCTTGATGCGCAGGGTGGCGAAGTTCAGGCTCTGCAAGGGGCTGTGCTGCGCGGTGGTCTCGATCTTGAAGGTCTGCTTGGGGGTGAACCAGATCTCCCACGCCACGCCGCTGGCAATGGCGTACAGGTCGTTCTCGTTGCGGTAGGGCGCATGGGCCAGCTCGACCAGCACGCGCTGCGCGAGCCGGCTGTGCAGGTTGAGCTTGAGGGCGTCGCGCCAGTCGGCACGCACGCGCACGCCGCCTCGCAACGTGAGCAGGTCTTGCCCGGAGCGCCCGGTCAGGGCATGCACCTCCTGGGCGAGGAATTCTTCGACGCCGGCGGCGCAAGGCAGGAAAAAGGAGAGATCGTTCACGGAAATTTCGCTATCGGGAAGCCCGACCAAGGGGGCTCCATTGTCGCCGTGTCACGCACCTTCTCTATATAGTCAATTCGCCGATGAACCCCACCCCCACCCTTTCGACAGCCGGAAGCGACCGCTTCGAGATTCAGTGCGAGGTGCTGCGGCTGTCCATTCGCCCCATCGGGCCGGTGCTGCTGGTGCAGTATTTGTTGAACTGCGGCGTGGCGGCGCTGTTCGCCTGGCAGTACTCGCCGGCGCGCGCGCTGGTGTGGATTGCGCTGATCACCGGGGTGACGCTCATGCGCGGTTTCTTCCCCCAGCGCCTGCCAGAGCCCTTCACGCCCGTCACGCTGCGCGCGGCGCAACGCACGCACACGCTGCGCACCGGCATCTGGGAGCTGGCGCACGGGCTGGCCGGGCTGCTGCTGTTCAACCCCGAGCGAACCGACCTGCAGCTGCTGCTGGGCCTCATCCTGATGGGCATGACGCTGTCGTCGGCCTTCTCGGTGTCGTTCTACACGCCGGCCACGCAGCTGGCCATCACGCTGCTGCTGGCGCCGGTGATCCTCACCGGCCTGTGGCTGGGCGCGCCGGTGATGATTGCGGTGGCGGTCATCGGCATCGGGCTGACCGCCATGATGTGGAAGCTGGTGGCCGAGCGCTCGCGCCAGCTCGAAGAAAACATCGGCCTGCGGCTCAACGAGCGCACCCTGCGCGAACAGGCCCTGGCCGGCCTGCGCGCCTCCGAGCAGGCACAGGCCGAGCGGCTGCGCTTCTTCTCGGCTGCCAACCACGACCTGCGCCAGCCGGTGATGGCCATCGGCCTGCAGGCCGAGGTGCTGCGCCAGCAGCTGAACAACGGCGCGGACACACAGGCCGTGCAGCACACGGTGGGCTCGCTGGCGCGCGCGCAGCAGGCGCTCGAAGGGCTGACCAACCAGCTGCTGGAAATCGGCCGCATCGAGGCGGCTGTCGATCCGCTGCGGCCCGCCGCCGTGGCGCTGGCCCCGCTGCTGCAGGAGCTGGCGCGCCAGGCCGGCGAAGGGCGGGTGCGGGTGCGCTGCCCGGCCGGCGCCGTGGTCTGGACCGACACCGTGTCGTTGCGCCGCGTGCTGGCCAACCTGGTGGACAACGCCGTCAAGTTCACGCCGCGCGGCCGGGTGCTGCTGGCGGTGCGCGCGCGCCGGCGCGGCCAGGGCCTGGCATGGCGCGTGGAGGTGCGCGACAGCGGCATCGGCATTGCGGCCGACGCACAGGTGCGGGTGTTCAACGACTTCGAGCAGATCGGCAACGTGGAGCGCAACCTGCAGCGCGGCCACGGGCTGGGGCTGGCGATCGTGCGGCGGCTGGCGGCGCAGCTGGGCATCAAGGTGTCGCTGCGCTCGGCGCCGGGGCGGGGGTCGGTGTTCAGCTTCGAGCTGCCGGCCGCGTCGAGCGCAGACGTAGCGAGCGCCGCATCGGCCGCGGAGACGAAAGCACAGGCACAGCTCGCACTGCCGGACGCCACCGACACCACACGCACGCTGCGCCCCGGGCTGGCCGTACTGGTGGTGGAAGACAACGCCGTGGTGGCCGACAGCCTGTCGGCGCTGCTGAGGCAATGGGCGGTGGAGCCGCGCGTGTATGCCAGCGCCGCCGAGGCGCTGGCGCTGGCCGACCTGCGCGCGCTCGACGCGGCGCTGTGCGACATCCGGCTGCCGGGCGCGCTCGACGGCATCGCGCTGGCCGAGAAGCTGCAGCGGCAGAAGCCCTCGCTGGCCATCGCGCTGATTTCGGCGGACATCAACGAAGCCACGCAGCGGCTCGCGGCCGAACGCGGCTGGCATGCGCTGCGCAAGCCGGTGCAGCCCGACGAGTTGCGCAACGTGCTGCTGAAGGCCCAGCGCGGCTGAGTGGGGCGGGGCCCTGGCACGGGCTGTGCTGTTGTCACTGCTTCCAAGATATGCTGCGCGCACAGGCCGCCGCGCCTGCTCCCGATGTCCGCCGACACCCCCTCCCCCCACTCTTCTTCAGCCAAGCCGCGCGCCCTGCGCTATGACGGCTTCGCGATCGCGCTGCACTGGCTGCTCGCGGCCCTCATCGTCGGCGCGCTCGGCGTGGGGCTCTACATGACGGGGCTGCCCTTCTCGCCGCTGCGCCTGAAGGTCTACAGCTGGCACAAGTGGGCGGGCGTCACCATCCTGGCGCTGTCGGCGCTGCGGCTGCTGTGGCGCGCCGGCCACCGGCCGCCCACGCTGCCGCCAAGCATGTCGCGCCTGCAGCTGGCGAGCTACCGCATCAGCCACACGCTGATGTACTTGCTGTTCTTCGCGGTGCCGCTCTCGGGCTGGGCCTACAGCTCTGCCATGGGCATGCCGGTGGCGTGGTTCGGCGTGCTGGTGCTGCCCGACTTCATGCCGCTCGACCGCGTCTTCGCCGAGGCCGCCCTGCAGCCGCTGCACAAGTACAGCGCCTTTCTGTTGGGCGGCGTCACGCTGCTGCACGTGGCGGCGGTGTGCAAGCACCACTGGATCGACCGCGACGGTCTTATGCAACGCATGTGGCCCGGGCCACGCAAGGAAACTGCTCGATGACGCACCCCTTTTCCCGCCTGTGGCCCTGCGCGGCGCTGGCCCTTGCCGCGGCCCTGCCCGCGCATGCCGAGCCCCCTGTGGCCAGGCTGGTGGCCGACAGGAGCCAGATCGTTTTCGTCACCAAGCAGATGGGTGTGCCGGTGGAAGGCAGCTTCAAGAAGTTCGACGCCCAGGTGGCCTTCGACCCGAAGAAGCCCGAAGGCGGCACCGTGGCCCTGCAGATCGACACGGCCAGCGCGGGCTTCGGCATTCCCATGAGCGACGCCGAGCTGCCCAAGGCGCCGTGGTTCGACGCTGGGCATTTCGCGCAGGCGAGCTTTCAGTCGAGCGCCATCAAGGCGCTGGGCGACGGCAAGTTCGAGATGGCGGGCAAGCTGACCATCAAGGGCGTGGCCAAGGCCGTGACGGTGCCGGTCAGCATTGCGGCGGCCGGCGGCAAGGAGGCGGTGGCCACCGGAAGCTTTACGATCCAGCGGCTCGACTACAAGGTGGGCGACGGCGAGTGGACCGACACCTCGATGGTCGGCAACGACGTGCAGGTGCGCTTCAAGTTCACGCTCACGGGCTTCGGGCCGCTGTGAGCGGCCCCCGCTGCCTTGCTTTGCCCCGCCTTGCTCGCCCCGCCTCCAACCTTTTGCCACCATGCCTTCTTCACTCCACGCCCTGAACCCGCTCCTCTTTGCCGCGGTGCTGTCGGCCGCGGCCCTTGCCGGCGCCCCCGCCATGGCGCAGGACTACACGGCGCCGCCCGTGGCCGTCAAACCCGCGGGTGGGCCGGTGAAGAACGCCAGCTACGTGGTCGACCCCACCCACACCTTCGTGATGTACGAGATGGGCCACTACGGCACCACCACCAACCGCGGTCGCTTCAGCACCAAGGACGGCACGGTGAAGATCGACGGCACCGGCAGCAGCGGCGCGGTCGACATCACGATGGACATCAGCTCCATCAACACGGGCGTCGACCTGCTCAACCGTCATGTGCAGAGCAAGGACTTCTTCAACGTGGCGGAGTTTCCGACCGGCCGCTTCGTGGCCGATCGCATCGATTTCAGCGGCGACAAGGTGGCCGACGTGCCCGGCACGCTCACCCTGATGGGCCAGACCCGGCCGGTGACGCTGAAGGCCGTGCGCTTCAACTGCTACCTGAGCCCGCTCATCAACCGCCAGGTCTGCGGCGGCGACTTCGAGACCACGGTGGAGCGCAGCGATTGGGGAATTACCTGGGGCCTGAACTTCGGCTTCGAGAACAAGGTGAAGCTGCTGGTGCAGGTCGAGGCCGTGAACATCCAGCCTTAGATGCCCGAGCCCACGCGCTTGCGTTCGGCGTCGTCCTTGGACATCTTCAGCCAGTTGCGGGTGGCGAGAAAGGCACGCGGCAGGTTCAGCAGCACCAGCATCCAGGCACCGGTGGCGACCGTCATGAGGGCGCCGAACAGCAGCTGCTCGGCCAGCGGGGCGTCGCTCCAGTAGAAGAAACTCAGCAAAAACGCCAGCACCACGGCCCAGACGGCCAGAAGAATGAGGTTTTTCATTTTTTGCATGGTAGTTACTCCGGTGCAGAAAATGTAAACCAAAAGTTACTTGAGTACTACTTAAAGTTTACTTTTTAAGCGCCGATGAACGTGCATTAGTGCACGCTGTTCGGGCATTCGTTACCAAAAACAAGCGCTCAGACAAGCTCCGAGACAAACGCCAACCAGCGTTCCATCCAATGAACACCACCCTTTCCCTGCTCGGCATCGCCGGCGCCATGGCGCTGGGCGCAATGAGCCCCGGCCCCAGTTTCGTGATGGTCGCCCGCACGGCGGTGGCGTCCCGCAGCGACGGGCTGGCCGCCGCGCTGGGCATGGGCGCCGGTGGTCTGGTGTTCGCCATTGCGGCGCTGGCCGGGCTGCAGGCGGCGTTCCTGGCGGTGCCGGGGCTCTACCTCGCCATCAAGGGTTTCGGCGGCGCCTACCTGGTGTACCTGGGGGTGCGAATCTGGCAGGGGGCGCGACAGCCGCTGGCGCTGGGAGCGGGCCAGGAAGGGCTGGGTACCTCGCCCGCCGCGCAGGGTAGTCAGCGGCGCGCCTTGCGCACCTTTCTGTTCGGCCTGGCCACCCAGGTCAGCAACCCGAAGACGGCGGTGGTCTACGCCAGCATCTTCGCGGCCTTTCTGCCGCACGACGTGCCGCTCGCGCTGGCGCTGGCCGTGCCGGCGGTGATCTTCTGCATCGAGACCGGCTGGTACACCGTGGTGGCGCTGGCCCTGTCCTCGGCGGCGCCGCGCTCGGCCTACCTGCGCTACAAGGCCTGGATCGACCGCGCCGCCGGCGGCGTGATGGGGCTATTGGGCCTGCGGCTGGTTGGGTCGGCCCTGCGCGGGGGCAACTGAGCGACGTCGCTGTCGGTTCTTGCCTTTGCCGGAACGGCTACAGCAGGCTCTCCGGCGTCAACGGCGCCAGAATTTCCAGCATCGTGCGGTCCCAGAACCCCGAGTCGGGCTCCTCGGTCAGCACGGTGAGCTGGCCGGCGTCCTCGCTGGTCCACTCGATGCGCGAATCGTTGCTGCCCGGCGCAAAGCGCAGCCTGTAGGCGCCCTGCTGCTTGAGCACGTCGAGCAGCTTGAGCATCTGCTGCGCCATTTCGGGGCTGTGAATGATCAGCCCGATTTCGGTGTTGGCCGACTCCGAGCGCGGATCGAAATTCATCGACCCCACGAACAGCGTGCGCCGGTCGATCACGGCCGACTTGGCATGCAGCCGCCCCACCGACGTGCCGAACAGGCCCAGCCGCACGCTGCGCCGGGTGCGGCTGGAGCTCAGCTCGTACAGGTCGGCGCCCAGCTTGAGCATGTCGGGGCGGTAGCGGCGGTAGGCGGTGTGCACCAGCGGCTCGTCGGTGGCGGCCAGCGAATTGGTGACCACGCTGATCTTGACGTCGCGCCGGCGAATCTCGCGCATCACCTCCAGCCCGGTGGCACCCGGAATCAGGTAGGGCGAGACGATGGTCACCTCGGAGCGCGCGCGGCGCATCTGCTCGACCACGTTGTAGCGCACGCTGTCCACGTCCAGCAGCGGCACGCCGCCATAGGACGCCGTCTTGCCGATCACGCGCTCAGGCGCATCGGCGTAGGCCTCGGCCAGGGTCCAGATCAGGTTGAGCTTGCCGCTTGCCAGGTCGTCGGCCATCGGGCTGTAGCCCAGCAGGTCGTTGGGCGCGGGCGGCGGCGGGGGCGGCGTGGTGTCGGGTGCCGTGGCGGCCTCGAAGCGGCGCTGCAATTCGTCGCGCGGCACGTCGGTGGCCACCACCGAGCCGATGGGGCGCACATAGACGCTGTTCCAGTACTGGTCGAACAGGCTGCCCAGCCGCGGAATCAGCGCGCCGGTCACGAAGGTGTCGAGGTCGAGAAAGTTCTCGCCCGCCGTGCGCCGGAAATACTGGTTGCCGATGTTGCGCCCGCCTGCCACCGCCATCGCGCCGTCGGCAATGAACAGCTTGTTGTGCATGCGGCGGTTCACGCGGCTGAAGTCGAACAGCGACGCGGTGAAGCGCTTCAGGATGCTGCCGCGCCCCGCCGGGAACGGGTTGAACAGGCGCAGCTCCACGTTGGGGGTGGCGGCAAAGGCCAGCAGCAGATCGTCCTCGCCCGAGGTGTAGAGGTCGTCCATCAGCAGGCGCACCCGCACGCCGCGCAGGGCGGCGTCGCGCAGGGTGCGCAGCAGGTAGCGGCCGGTCTCGTCGTTCTCGATCTGGTAGTACTGCACGTCGAGCGTGCGCTGGGCGCGGCGGGCCAGCTGGATGCGGGTGTCGAAAGCAAAGTCGCCGCCGGGCATCAGGCGAAAGCCGCTCAGGTCGGGGTCGGGCTGGGCGGCCAGCGCGATGCGGCCCAGCGCGGTGTCGCCCGATACGGCCATGGCCTTGACGGCGGGGCGCGGTGCCTCGTCGGGCAAGGTGGCGCAGCCGGCAAACAGCAGAACGGCCACCAAGGCGAGCAACGCCGACAACCAGCGGGGCCATTCCACCGGTGGCGGGAAACACCGCGGAACCGGCTCTGCCGGGCCGCAGGTGTTGGCCCCTGCAAGGGAGTTGGCGAAGCGACACGAAGTGCGCATGGCCTGGGGGTGTGCCTGGTTAGAGCGCTTTGCGCAGATTGGCTGGTGCAATGCGCAGTGCTTCGCGGTACTTGGCCACGGTGCGGCGCGCGCATTCGATGCCCTGCTCCTTCAGCATCTCGGAGATCTGGCTGTCCGACAGCGGCTTCTTGATGCTTTCAGAACTGACGAACTGCTTGATGAGCGCGCGCACCGCGGTGCTCGACGCATTGCCGCCGGTCTCGGTGCCCAGCGCCGAGCCGAAGAAGTACTTCAGCTCGACCGTGCCGAACGGCGTGGACATGTACTTGGCTGTGGTCACGCGCGAGATGGTCGACTCGTGCAGGCCCAGCTCGTCGGCAATCTCGCGCAGCACCAGGGGGCGCATGGCAAGTTCGCCGTGCACGAAGTAGCTCTTCTGCCGCTCCACGATGGCGTTGCTCACGCGCAGGATGGTGTCGAAGCGCTGCTGAATGTTCTTGATGAACCAGCGCGCCTCCTGCAGCCGCTGCGACAGCGCCTGGCTGCCTTCGCCCTTGTGCGCCTTCAGCGCGCCGGCGTAGATGTCGTGCACGCGCAGGCGCGGCATGACCTCCGGATTCAGCATGACGCGGAACTTGATGTTGGTGCCGCGGCCGGTCTTGGTGACGATCACGTCGGGGATGACGATGTTGCGCTCCACGTCCACGAAGCGCCGGCCCGGCTTGGGCTCCAGCCGCGCAATGATCTGCAGCGCCGAGCGCACCAGCTCCTCGTTGGTGCGGGTGAGCGTGGCCAGGCGCTTGAAGTCGCGCCGCGCCAGCAGCTCCATCGGTTGCTTGCACACGGCCAGGGCGGTCTTGCGCACCAGTGCGCACTGCTCGGTCTCGCTCTCGCTGGCCAGGGCGCGCAGCTGGATGCCCAGGCATTCGCCCAGGTCGCGCGCCCCCACGCCCACCGGCTCCAGGCTCTGCAGCAGGCCCAGCGCCACCTGAAAGTGGTGCACCAGGTCGTCGAACTGGTCGTTGTCGTCGCCGGCCAGGCCGGAGGCCAGCGCGGGCAGCGAGTCTTCGAGGTAGCCGTCGTCGTTGAGCGATTCGATCAGGAAGCGCAGCGCGGCGCTGTCGTTCTCGGTCAGCCGCAGGCTCAGCGCCTGGCGGTGCAAAAACGACTGCAACGACTCCTGGCTGCGCGCGAGCTCGGTGGCGTCGGCGCGTTCGTCGTCACCCAGGTTGTTCTGGCGCGCGGGGGCGTCGCTGCCCCATTCGCTGTCGTCGGGCGCGGCCATGTCGACGGTGCCGTCGCCTTCCCAGTCGGGCTCGCGCTCGGTGATTTCAGCGGCCGGGCCGTCGGACTCCGTGCTGGCGGTGCTGGTTTCACTCGACGTGGTGCTGGTGCTGGCGGAGGGGGGCGTGAAGTCGCTTTCGCCTCCTTCACCGCCACTGCCGCCGTCGCCGTCACCGCTGCCTCCTGCGTCGTCGCGCGGCACCGGCGCGTCGGCAGCATCAAGGCCGAACTCCTCGCGCGCCGCTTCTTCCGCGGTGCGCTCCAGGAACGGGTTCTCGTCCAGCATCTGCTCCACCTCCTGGCTCAGTTCGAGCGTGGAGAGCTGCAGCAGCCGAATCGACTGCTGGAGCTGGGGCGTCAATGCCAGATGTTGAGAGACGCGAAGGGACAGCCCTTGCTTCATTGAGAACCCGACCCTCCGTTACATGCGGAAGTGTTCGCCCAAGTACACCCGGCGTACTTCGGCGTTGTCGACGATCTCCGAGGGTGTGCCTTGTGCCAGCACATGTCCGTCGCTGATGATGAACGCGTGGTCGCAGATGCCCAGCGTCTCACGCACGTTGTGGTCGGTAATGAGCACGCCGATGCCACGTTCCTTCAGGAAACTGATGATCCGCTGGATCTCGATCACCGCTATCGGGTCGATGCCGGCAAAGGGCTCGTCCAGCAGGATGAAGCGCGGCTGGGTTGCCAGCGCGCGCGCAATCTCCACGCGGCGGCGCTCGCCGCCCGACAGCGCCAGCGCCGGCGAATCGCGCAGGTGATCGACCCGCAGGTCGGCCAGCAGCTCGGTCAAGCGCTCTTCGATGTGCTGCTTGGACAGCGGCGCCATCTTGCCGTTGCCGTCGGGCTCGCTTTGCAGCTCGAGCACGGCGCGCACGTTTTCCTCGACCGTGAGCTTGCGAAAGATCGAGGCTTCCTGCGGCAGGTAGCTCAGGCCCATGCGGGCACGGCGGTGGATCGGCATGTGGGCGATCGGCTCGCCGTCGATGGTGATGTCGCCCGCATCGGCGCGCACCAGCCCCACGATCATGTAGAACGACGTGGTCTTGCCCGCGCCATTCGGCCCGAGCAGCCCGACGACTTCGCCCTTTTGCACGTCCAGCGAGACGTCTTTCACTACCGTGCGGCTGCCGTAGCTCTTCTTCAGGCCGCGTGCGACCAGGCGGCTGCCCGGCGTGCCATTGGCGTCGTGCGTTCCAGCGGTTTCGATCACTTGCGGGTTTCTCCCTCGTCACTGAGCGTGGTGCTCTGGCGCAGGCCCTTGCCGGGCGCCGGAGTGGGTGCCGTCGGCGGCGCCTTGGTGCCGGCCGGGGCCGCTGCACCCGCGGCACCGGGCGCGGTCGCGGCCTTGGGGGTCAGGATGGTCTTCACGCGACCGCCCGGGGCGGACGCGTTGACGGCGGTGTTCGACGGCACGGTGGAACCGTTGACCGTGTAGGTGTCGTTGCTCTGGTCGTAGACGATCAGCGCGCCCTGGCTCTCGTCGTTGGGCGTGGCGCCCAGCAGGCGGCGCATGACGGCGTTGCGGATGAACTTGACGTTGTCGGCGCGGCTGTCGTACTCGATGACTTCAGACTCGCCCTCGATCCACTCGTCGGGCGCGTTGCGCTTCTGCTTGTAGTACGCGCGCTTGCCGGGCGCCGCCGTGACCACGCCGTACTGGTAGCCCTCGGCATCCTGGCGCACGTCCATGCGCGCGCCGCGAATGATGATGGTGCCCTTGGTGACCAGCACGTTGCCGGTGAACACGCTGGTCTGTTTGAGGTCGTCGTAACGCATGGCGTCCGACTCGATGTTCATCGGCTTGGTGCGGTCGGCGGTTTCGGCCAGCGCGCCAGAGGCGAGGCCGGCCAGCAAGAACGCGGCGGCGGCCATGCGGCCAAGGCGATGCAGGAGGGGAGTGGTGGGGTAAGAATGCAATTTCATAGAGGCACGAAACTTGCTCGGCATTGTATGCGGCTGATTGCATCAGCCCCACACGCACAGATGAAAAAGCCCGCCGAAGCGGGCCACTCTTTCCCTTCCAGGACTGCCGCGCAACCGCGCTTTGCCCGGCTGCTGGCATTGCCCCCTGCAAGGGGGTCGGGTCAGCCTTTTTTCGCTTCGCCGACCAGGTAGTTCACAACCTGCAGCACCTTGGTCATGTTGCCGGCGGTCTCGCCGTCCACATACCAGCGCCCGGCCACGGCCATCGCGGGAACGCCGGCCACCTTGTAGGCGTCGGTCATCTGCGTGGCGCGCTTGGCCTTGCTGGCCACGCTGAACGAGGTGAAGGTTTCCTTGAACTTGGCGCCGTCCAGGCCGTTGGCCGCGGCCCAGGCAATGATGTTGGCGTCGCCGTTCACGTTCTGGCGCTGCGCGTGGATCGCGTTGAACACCTTCGGCTGGTATTCGTCAACCTTGCCCATGGCTTCCAGCGCGTAGTACAGGCGCTGCTTGGCTTCTACGTCGTTGCCCACGAACGGCACCGGGATGCGGCGGAACACCACGTCTTTCGGCAGCGTCTTGGCCCAGGCCTCGAGGGACGGCTCGAAGTCGTTGCAATGCGGGCAGTTGTACGAGAAGAACTCGACCACTTCGACCTTGCCGGCCGGTGCGTCGACCGGTGCGCGCTTGTCGAGCACCAGGTACTCGGTGCCGGCCTTGGGCGCACGCGCCTGGGCGTGGGCCGGGTTGGCGGCCAGGGACAGCAGCCCGAGCGAAGTGGCGGCCAGCGAAAAGTCACGACGTTTCATTGAAAGGGTTCTCCAGTTGGTACGGCAGACTGAGCCGGCGCGCGGCGGGGAGTTCCCCTGCCGCCGGCGCGCCCGGGGCCGTGAATGGTGGCGGCAAACGCCGCGGCGCGAAGCTTAAGGGCTAATGGTGTCAGGGTCAGGGTGTCAGGAAGTCAGCCGCCGGGTCAGCGCTGCACGCGGACCAGCGCCGACTCCATGCCACCGCCGTCCAGGCGGTCCTTCAGGCGGTCGGCGTCGTCCTTCTTGTTGAACGGGCCGGCGCGCACGCGGTAGACGGTGCGGCCTGCCTGCTCGCGCTCGGTGACCCTGGCCTCCACGCCCATCAGCGACAGCTTGGCGCGCTGCGCCTCGGCGTCGTCGGTGGTGCGGAAGGCGCCGGCCTGCACGAAGTACATGAACGGATCGGCACCCGAACTGGCGGCGTTGTTGCCGACGCTGTTGCCGGCGTTGTTGCTGCTGGTCGGCGCGGCCGACGCGGTGGTCGTGCTGCCCGAACGGGCGCGGGCGAGGTCACCCAGCGGGTCGTTCGACGCCGGCAACGCGTTGGCCTCGGCCGGCACGGGCGCCGTGCGCGGCGGCTTGGGCGCCACCACCACGGGCACCGGCGGTGCGGTGGTGGGCGGCGGGGTGCCGGGGGCCACGGCGGTGGTGGCGGGCTCACCCGTGACGGGGTTGACCGGGCCGGTCGCGGACGGGGCGGCCTTGGCCGCGCCGGCCTTGCCGGCCAGCGGCGCGTTCGGGTCCCAGTCGCGGTTCTTGCGGGCTTCGGCCTCGTCCTGCTCGGCGCCGCCCTTTTGCGTCTTGGTCACGAACGGGATCGGCACCTTGGTCACGTAGACCGCAATGCCCAGCGCGACGCCCAGGCCGAGCACCAGCCCGATGATCAGGCCGATGACGATGTTGCCGCGTTGTCTGGTTGTCTTCTTCATGTTGGGGAGGTTCACATCTTGCTCGGCGCACTGACGCCGAGAATCGCGAGGCCATTGTGCAGCACCTGCGCGGTGGCGGCGACGAGCGCCAGGCGGGCCAGCTTGACCTGCTCGTCGTCGACCAGAATGCGCTCGGCGTCGTAGTAGCTGTGGTAGCTGGCGGCCAGTTCGCGCAGGTAGAAGGTCACGTCGTGCGGGGCGAAATCCTTGGCCGCGGCAGTCAGCATTTCGGGGTACTTGGCCAACAGCAGCATCAGCGCCTGTGCGGCGGGGCTTTCCAGCGGCGACAGGTCCACGCCCTTCAGCGTGGCGGCGTCGCCACCCCAGCCGGCCAGCACCGAACAGATTCGCGCGTGGGCGTATTGCACGTAGTACACCGGGTTGTCGTTGTTCTTGGCCACGGCCAGGTCGACGTCGAAGGTGTATTCGGTATCGGGCTTGCGGCTCAGCAAAAAGAAGCGCACGGCGTCGGTGCTGGTCCACTCGATCAGGTCGCGCAGCGTGACGTAGCTGCCCGCGCGCTTGCTGATCTTGACCTCTTCGCCGCCCTTCATGACGCGCACCATGGTGTGCAGCACGTAGTCGGGGTAGCCCTGGGGAATGCCCTCTCCAGCCGCCTGCAGGCCGGCGCGCACCCGCGCGATGGTGCCGTGGTGGTCGGTGCCCTGGATGTTGATGACCTTGTGAAAGCCGCGCTCCCACTTGGCGATGTGGTACGCCACGTCGGGCACGAAGTAGGTGTACGTGCCGTCCTGCTTCTTCATCACGCGGTCTTTGTCGTCACCGTAGTCGGTCGACTTGAGCCACAGCGCGCCGTCCTGCTCGTAGGTCTTGCCCGCGGCCACCAGCTTGGCCACCGCGGCCTCCACGCGCCCGCTGGTGTACAGGCTGGACTCCAGGTAGTACTGGTCGAAGCGCACGCGAAACGCCTGCAGATCGAGGTCTTGCTCGCGGCGCAGATAGGCCACGGCAAATTCGCGGATGGCGTCCAGGTCGTCGATGTCGCCGCTGCCGGTGACTTCGCGGTCTTCGGACTTGACCGTTTTCTTCGCCTTGAAGTCGGCCGCGATCTCGGCGATGTAGTCGCCGTTGTACGCCGGCGCCTTCTCGCCGCTGGGCCATTCGGCGTCGCCGGGCTTGAAGCCGCGCGCGCGCAGCTGCGTGCTGTTGGCCAGCGTCTGGATCTGCACGCCGGCGTCGTTGTAGTAGTACTCGCGCCACACGCTCTCGCCCTGCGAGGCGCGCAGGTTGCAGATGGCGTCGCCCAGCGCCGCCTGACGGCCGTGGCCCACGTGCAGCGGGCCGGTCGGGTTGGCCGAGACAAACTCGACCAGCACCTTTTCGCCGGTGGCCGGCTGCTGGCCGAAGGCGCCGCCGGCGGACAGCACCTCGCGCACGATCTGCTGCTTGGCCGCGGTCTTCAAGCGGATGTTGAGAAAGCCGGGGCCGGCAATTTCGATGGCTTCCACCCATTGGGCGAAAGCGGGGGTGGCGAGCAGCGCAGTGCTCAGGCGCTCGGCCAGCTCGCGGGGCTTCTGGCCCAGCGGTTTGGCGAGCTGCATGGCGGCGGTGCTGGCGAAATCGCCATGGGCAGCCACCTTGGGCGACTCGAACGCGGCTTTGGGGCCAGCGCCGGGCGAGAGGGATTCGAGCGTGTTCGCGAGCGCCGCGAGCAGCTCCTGTTTGACCAATAGCATCCTGCAATTTTACCGGGGGCAAACCCGGACCCAGTTGACGATCGTCATCCGATTGTTGCCTTGACCCGTTAGGTGGGTCGGCCCCGGGGTGGGGCAACTGTCAGACAACCCAACCTTGCAAGGACATACCCCATCATGAAGAAGCTCCTTTCCCTGGTCGCGTCCACCGTCGCACTCGGCGCCTGCCTGTCGTTCAGCGCCTTCGCGCAGGACAAGGCCGCCGCGCCAGCGGCAGCGCCCGCCGCCATGGCCGCACCGGCTGCCGGCGCCACCTGCGACGCCAAGGCCGTGGACAAGAACGGCAAGGCCCTGGCCGGCGCCGCCAAGGCCAGCTCCATCAAGAAGTGCGAGAAAGACACCAAGGCCGCCATGGCACCCGCCTGCGCCACCAAGGCGATCGACAAGAACGGCAAGGCGCTGGCCGGTGCCGCCAAGAACAGCTTCATGAAGAAGTGCGAAGCCGACGCCAAGGGCTGAGACCGCGCCGCGCTGAAGCGCTCGCCAACCAGGCCCGCCATGTGCGGGCCTTTTTCATGCCCGCGTGGTTCGCCCAGGGTCTTACTTGCCGAAGCCGCGCGCCAGAAACACCGCCACCAGCGGAATCAGCGCGATCAGGTGGGCCTGCGCCATCACCAGCTTGCGTGTCTTCCTGATGTCGTCCTCGGCCGGCAGCTTGCCGGTGGCGCGCAGCGTCTTGCGCCAGCGGAAGTAGGTGAGCGTGGGAAAGATCGACAGCACGCCCACGATGATGAACAGCCCCAGCTTCACGTGCAGCAGCGGGTTGGTCCAGTACCAGGCCGTGCCCTTCACGCCCCACCAGGTGCGCGCCAGGCCGGTGGCCAGCACCGCGATGGCCGCAATGCCGTAGACCATGTCGACCTTGGCCAGCCGCTCCACCACTGCGGCATTGAGCCACTGCACGCGGCACAGGGCCGCTTCGCTGGAAATGAACACCACCATCGTGAGGATGGCCAGCAGGTGCAGGTACGCGAGGATGGCTTCGAAGGTCATCGATGGCTTTCTTCTCAAGATCTCGATGCAGTGGGTTTGCAATTGAGAACGGATTGTGCCGCCGCGACTGTGCCTACGCCCTGCCGCCCCAGAATTCCGGGTTGCCGTACTGCGCCTTGAGGAAATCCAGCCACAGCCGCACGCGCAGCGGCAGGTGCTTGGCGCCCGCGAACACCGCGTAGATGCCATTGGGCGGCGCGGCAAAGTCGTCGAGCAGCGGCACCAGCAGGCCGGCGTCGATTTCGGCCTCCACCTCCCAGGTGCTGCGCCAGGCGATGCCGTGGCCGGCCAGGCACCAGTCGTGCAGCACCTGCCCGTCGGAGCAATCGAGCGGGCCGCTGGGGCGCAGGTGAATCAGCTCCTGCACGCCGGCCTCGGTGGTCACGCGAAAGGCCCAGCCGCGCGTTTGCGAGGCGTCGCTGGACAGCGTGAGGCAGGCAAAGCGCGACAGCTCGCCCGGGTGAGCGGGCTTGCCATGGCGGCGCACGAACTCCGGCGTGGCCACGCAGCGGCGGCGGTTGTCGGCCAGCCGCACGCTCACCAAGGACGAATCGGGCATGTCGCCCACGCGCACCGCGCAGTCGAAACTCTCGCCGGTGACGTCGACCACGCGGTCGCTGAGGTTCAGCGAGATCGTCACTTCCGGGTGCAGTGCATGAAAGCGCGGCACCAGCGGCGCGACGTGGCGGCGCCCGAAGCCGGCCGGGGCGGTCACGCGCAAATGCCCGCTGGCCTTGACGCCGCCGGCGCTCACGCTGGCCTCGGCGTTGGCGAACTCAGTGAGCAGGCGCTGGCAGTCTTCCAGGAAGGCGCTGCCCTCGTGCGTGAGAGTGATACGCCGCGTGGTGCGCACCAGCAGCTTCACGCCCAGCCGCTCTTCCAGCGCATCGAGCCGGCGGCCCATGATGGCCGGCGCCACGCCCTCTGCCTTGGCCGCGGCGGTGAGCCCGCCCCGGGTCGCGACCGAGACGAAGGATTCGAGCTGCTTGAGGCGGTCCATGGGCGGGGAACTATATCGCCCGTGTTGCCCATGCCGCCGTGCCGCCCGTGCCGCCCGGCAGGTAGCCAGCGTGGCCTACTCGGGCCGCACCCCTGCCTCGCGCACCGCCGCGCCCCAGCGTGCGTGCTCGGCCTTGATGTATTGCGCCGCCTGCTCCGGGCTGCCACCGACAGGCGTGCTGCCTTCGGCCAGCAGCTGCGCCACGGTGGCCGGCTTGGCCAGCGCCTTGTCGACGGCGGCGTTGAGCTTCTTCACGATGTCGACGGGCGTGCCGGCCGGCACCACCAGCGCCTTCCAGTCCACCGCCTCGAAGCCCTTGTAGCTCTCGCCCACGGTCGGCACATCGGGCATCACCGGCAGGCGCTTGGCCGAGGTGACGGCCAGCGCGCGCAGCTTGCCGCCCTTCACCATCGACAGCGCGCCTTGCGGCGTCGCAAACATGTAGTCGGTCTGCCCGCCCAGCAGGTCGGTGATGGCGGGCGCGGCGCCCTTGTACGGCACGTTCAGCACCTTGAAGCCCGCGCGCTGCGCCAGCACCTCGCCGGCCATGTGGCCCAGCGTGCCGGTGCCCGCCAGCGCCTGCTTGATCTCGCCGGGCTTGGCCTTGGCGGCCGCAATCAGCTCGGCCAGCGACTTGTAGGGCGCGTCCGCGCGCACCACCAGCACCACCGGCTGCGAGGCCACCACCGCCACCGGCACCAGGTCCTTCAGCGCGTCGTAGGGCATCTTGGGAAACAGCGTCGGGTTGATCGCCAGGTTGGCGGTCTGGCCCAGGCCGACGGTGTAGCCGTCGGGCCTGGACTTGGCCACCACGTCCATGCCGATGTTGCCGTTGCCGCCCGCGCGGTTGTCCACGATGAAGCTCCAGTGGGTGTCTTCGGCCAGCTTCTGCGCGACCAGCCGCGCCACGATGTCGGTGGCGCCGCCGGGCGTGTAGGGCACAACCAGGCGCACCGGCTTGTCGGGCCAGGCCGTGTCGGCAATGGCAAGGGAAGGTGCGGCGCTCAGGCATGCGGCGGCCGCGGCGCACGCCATGAAGGCGCGCCGTGTGGTGAAAAACATGTTGTCAGTCTCCGAAGGTGATGTGGTGTGTCTTGAGCGCGGCGATTTCTTCGTCGCTGTAGCCCACTTCTTTCAGCAGCGCGTGGCTGTGCTCGCCGATGTGCGGCGGCTGCAGCCGAATGCCGGGGCGCTGCCCGTCCAGCGTGAACGGCGCAAGGGGCACCTTGGCCATGCTGCCGTCGTTCATGCGCACCGGCGCCAGGCCGCCGGTCGCGTTCAGGTGCGGGTCGTCGAACAGGTCCTGCGGCTTGGTGATGGGCGCGAAGGGCAGCTCGTTCTTTTCGAACACCGCCGAGAGCTCGGCCGCGCTGCGCCCGGCCAGGTGCGAGCGCAGGATCGGCATCATCCATTCGCGCGCCAGCACGCGGTCGTTGTTGGTCTTCAGGCGCGGGTCGGCCAGCATGTCTTCCAGGCCGAAGGCCTTGCAGAAGATGGCCCACTGCTTGTCGCTCACGGCCGCCAGGAAGATCTGCTCGCCGTCCTTCACGGTGAACACGTCGTACACCGCCCAGGCCGAGATGCGGCTGGGCATCGGGTCGGCGGGTTTGCCGGTGGCGGCGAACTGCATCATGTGCTGCGCCACCAGGAACACGTTGTTCTCGAACAATGCCGACTGCACCTCGCAGCCCTTGCCCGTGAGCTCGCGCTGGCGCAGCGCCGCCATGGCGCCGATGGCACCGAACATGCCGCCCATGATGTCGTTCACGCTGGTGCCCGCGCGCAGCGGGTCACCGGAGCGCCCGGTCATGTAGGCCAGCCCGCCCATCATCTGCACCACCTCGTCGAGCGCGGTGCGGTGGTCGTAGGGGCCGGGCAAGAAGCCCTTGTGGCTCACGTAGATGAGACGCGGATTGAGCTTGGACAGCGTGTCGTAGTCGAGCCCCAGCTTCTTCATGGTGCCGGGCTTGAAGTTCTCGCTCACGATGTCGGCGGTGGCGATCAGGCGCAGCGCGGCCTCCACGCCTTCGGGCTTCTTCAGATCGAGCGCGATGCTCTTCTTGTTGCGGTTGAAGGTCGGGAAGAAGCCCGAGCCCGAACCGAGCAGGCGGCGCGTGTTGTCGCCCTCGATGGGCTCGACCTTGATGACCTCGGCGCCCAGGTCGGCCAGCAGCAGGCCGCATGTCGGGCCCATGACCATGTGGGTGAACTCGACGACGCGAATGCCGGCGTAAGGCAAAGGATGGGCTTCAGACATTTGCGATGTGTTCCTGAACAAGACCTTGAACGAAGCCCTTGGGCAGGCCGGCCTCGGGCGTCATGCCGTAGACCGGCTCGCCCGGCAGGCCGGCCATGAGCGGCGCGCGCGCCGCAATGAGTTTTTCAATGTCGATGCCCGTGCGCACGCCCATCGCCTCGAACATGAACACCAGGTCTTCTGTGACCGCATTGCCCGAGGCGCCGGGCGCATACGGGCAGCCGCCCAGGCCGCCGAGCGAGGCGTCGAAAGTGCGCACGCCCTCGTCCCACGCCGCCAGGCAATTGGCAATGCCCAGGCCGCGCGTGTTGTGCATGTGGGCGGCGCCGGCGTGCATGCCGATCTCCGCGCGCAAGCGCTTGAACAGCCGGCGCACCTGAGCGGGGTTGGCATAGCCCACGGTGTCCGACAGGCCCGACTCGTCCGCCCCCGCCTCGATGCATTGCGCGGCCAAGCGAATCACGTCGTCTTCCGCCACCAGGCCCTGCAGCGTGCAACCGAAGGCGGTGGAAATGCCCGCCTCCAGCTTCACCTGCGGCGCGATGGCGCGGCGCAGGTCGGCAATGGCGCGCACCTCTTCCACCATCTCGGTGGGCGTCTTGCGCACATTGGCCAGCGAGTGCGCCACGCTGGCCGACACCGGCATGGTGAGCTTGTGCACGCCCGCTTCCAGCGCGGCCTGCGCGCCCTTGCGGTTGGGCACCAGCGCCATCACCACCAGGCCGGGCAGCGTGATGGCGTGGCGCACCACGGCGGCGGCGTCGGCCATCTGCGGCAGCAGCTTCGCGGGCACGAAGGAAGCGACTTCGATCTCGCGCACGCCGGCGGCGTAGAGCGCGTCGATCCAGCGCAGCTTGTGCTCCGTGGGCATGGTGGCCTTGACCGATTGCAGGCCGTCGCGCGGGCCGACCTCGCTGATGAGGACGTCGGGGGGTGTCATCGACTTTGTCTCCTTGGCGCGATCTGGCATGGACCGCTTGACAGTTCTATTAGACAGAACTAAATTCCGTTAAACAGAATTAGACCGCCGATCGACTTTCCCTGTCAAGCCCACCCATGCCCCGCAAAGCCCAGACCGAATCGGTGTCCGACCTCAACGCAGCCCCTGGCGGCGCCGCCGCGGTCGACCGCGCGCTGAGCCTGCTGTCGGCTTTTCAGCCGGGCGACGAGGCACTGTCGCTCGCGCAGTTCGCCGAGCGCACGCAGCTCTACAAGAGCACGGTGTTGCGGCTGCTGGCCTCGCTGGAGCATGCGCGGCTGATTCGCCGCCAGGACGACGGCCGCTATGCGCTGGGCATGGAAATCGCGCGGCTGCACGGGCTGTACGCCGCCTCGCAGTCGCTGGAGCACATCGTGCTGCCGGTGCTGCGCGCGCTGACCGCGGCCACGGGCGAAAGCGCGGCGTACCACGTGCGCCAGGGCCAGGGCGACAGCTGGGTGCGGCTGTGTCAGTTCCGGGTCGACTCGTCGCATGTGGTGCGCGACCATGTGCGCGTGGGCGACCTGCTGCCCAACGACCGTGGCGCGGGCGCGCGCGTGCTGATCGCCTTCGGCCCCACAGCCGAGCTGCCGCGCAGCGGGAAGGAGCGCGCGCTGTACGACGGCATCCGCGCGCAGGGCTGGTGTGCGCTGGTGGGCGACCGCACGGCCGAGCTGGCCGGCATCTCGGCGCCGGTGTTCCATGCGGACGGCAGCCTGGCGGCGGCCGTCACGCTGACCATGCCCACGCACCGCTACGACGAGCGATACATCGCGCCGGTGTGTGCCGCGGCAAAGGAACTGAGCGGGCAGGTCTGAAGGTCTTGCTCCTTACCCTGCCGGGGGAAGGCTGGGATGGGGGCGGGCCTTCGATCAGGCGCCGCGTTGTTGCGGACGCAGCCGTGCCCCCACCCAATCCTCCCCCGGGAGGGGAGGGAGAAAAACCGGGGTCAGCCCAAAGCAGCCAGCACGGCCTTGTTCTGCTCAGGCAAGCCGACACTGACGCGCAGCCATTGCGGCAGGCCGTAAGGCCCGAGCAGCGACACCTCGATGCCGGCCGCCAGCAGGCGCGCATGCACGGCCTGCGCGTCGCCGACCTGCACCATCAGGAAGTTGCCCGACGAGGGCACGTAAGTCAGCCCCAGCGCCGTGAAGCCGGCCGCGAGCTGCTCGCGCCCCGCCGTGTTGAGCGCATACGTGCACTCCAGAAAGTCCGCATCGTCCAGCGCTGCCACCGCCGCGGCCTGCGCCGGCGTGGTCACATTGAAGCGCGGGCGCTGCGCGTTCATGCGCAGGGCCAGCGCCGGCTGCGACACGCCGTAGCCGATGCGCAGCCCCGCCAGGCCGAAGGCCTTGGAGAAGGTGCGCGCCACGATCAGGTTCGGCAGGCGCCGCACCCATTCGATGCTGTCGTAGCGCTGAGCGGGCGACAGGTACTCGGTGTAGGCCTCGTCCAGCAGCACCGTCACATGCGAAGGCACCGACTGCAAGAACGCCAGCAGTGGC
This sequence comes from Variovorax sp. H27-G14, assembly GCF_046156345.1. Classification (NCBI taxonomy): domain Bacteria; kingdom Pseudomonadati; phylum Pseudomonadota; class Betaproteobacteria; order Burkholderiales; family Comamonadaceae; genus Variovorax; species Variovorax sp. H27-G14. Next base: position 32,638 of record NZ_JAYLVN010000028.1, on the reverse strand, counting down.
GCGGCATTGATGAAGGTGCCGGTCGGGTTGTTCGGGTTGGCCACGAACACCAGTTGCGTGTCGTCGCCGATGGCCGCGCGCATCGCATCCAGGTCGTGCCCGTGCGCGTGCGCCGGCACCACGGTGGCGCTCGCATGGGCATGCGCGGCGGCCTGCGCGTACACGATGAAACCGTACTGGGAGTAGACGACGCCCTCGCCCGGCTTCAGACTCACCTGCGCGGCCAGCTCCAGGATTTCGCTCGACCCGCTGCCCAGCGTGAGCCACTCGGGCGGCACGTCGAGCCGGGCGGCCAGCGCGTTCTTCAGCGCGGTGCCATTGCTGTCGGGGTAGTTGCCCGCGCCGTCGAGTGCCGCGGCGGCCGCGCGCCGGGCCGATTCGGGCATGCCCAGGGGGTTTTCGTTGGAAGCCAGAAGAATCATGAGGGCGGGTCCCGGTTTGCTTAAGAAGTTAAATATATCCGGCGCGTGCCATGCCCCGCTCAGTGCCTACCCTTTGCACTCCCCGTGACGGTTTTCGATTACCCCCATTTTTGTCACAGATAAATCCCGCTTGCGGCGCTTACTTGCCATCAAGGTATCGAATAAAGTTCGACCCAAGACTGCATCTTTCTCAAGGAGAACCCCCATGAACACCCGCGCCACTGCCCGCACCACCGCCCACGGACTCCAGGTCGCGACCGAGCTCCACCGCTTCATCGAAGACAAGGTCCTGCCCGCCACCGGCGTGGCCAGCGACGTCTTCTGGAAGGGCTTCGACGCCATCGTTCACGACCTCGCGCCCAAGAACATCGCCCTGCTGGCCGAACGCGACCGCCTGCAGACTGAGCTCGACGCCTGGCACAAGAAGAACCCCGGGCCGATCACCGCAGGTGATCCTTCGAATCCTTCCGACATGACGGCCTACCGCGCCTTCCTGGAAAAGATCGGCTACCTGCTGCCCCAACCCAAGGGCGCGAAGGCCACGACCACCAACGTCGACTCCGAACTTGCACTGCAAGCCGGCCCGCAGTTGGTGGTGCCCATCCTGAACGCGCGCTACGCGCTCAACGCGGCCAATGCGCGCTGGGGCTCGCTGTACGACGCGCTCTACGGCACCGACGCCATCCCGGAAACCGACGGCGCTGAAAAGGGCAAGGGCTACAACCCCGTGCGCGGCGCCAAGGTCATCGCCTTTGCGCGCAACGTGCTCGACCAGGCCGCGCCGCTGGCAAACGGTTCGCACAAGATGGCGACCGGCTACAGCGTGAAGGACGGCAAGCTCGTCGTCGCTCTGCAAAGCAGCAGCACCGGCCTGGCCGATGCCTCGCAGTTCATCGGCTACCAGGGCGACGCCGCGGCGCCGTCGTCGGTGCTGCTCAAGCACAACGGCATTCACCTGGACATTCGCATCGACCGCAGCACCGCCATCGGCAAGACCGACGCGGCCGGCGTGAGCGACCTGGTGCTGGAAGCCGCGCTCTCCACCATCCTGGACCTCGAAGACTCGGTGGCCGTGGTCGACGCGGCCGACAAGGTGGTCGCGTATGCGAACTGGCTGGGCATTGTGGAAGGCTCGCTGACCGAAGAAGTCGCCAAGGGCGGCAAGACCTTCACGCGCGGCCTGAACCCCGACCGTGAATACACCGGTGCCGACGGCCAGCCCGTGAAGCTGCACGGCCGCTCGCTGATGTTCCTGCGCAATGTGGGCCACCTGATGACCAACCCGGCCATCCTGTACGCCGCCGGCAAGGAAATTCCCGAAGGCATTCTGGACGCCGTGGTGACCACCACCATCGCCACCATCGACCTGAAGCGCAAGGGCAACTCGCGCACCGGCAGCATCTACATCGTCAAGCCGAAGATGCACGGCCCGGCCGAAGTGGCCTTTGCCAGCGAGCTGTTCGGCCGCGTCGAGCAACTGCTCGGCCTGCCCGCCAACACCGTGAAGCTGGGCATCATGGACGAAGAGCGCCGCACCAGCGTCAACCTGAAGGCCTGCATTGCCGAAGCCGCCGCGCGCGTGGCCTTCATCAACACGGGCTTCCTCGACCGCACCGGCGACGAGATGCACACCGCCATGCAGGGCGGCCCGATGATCCGCAAGGGCGACATGAAGTCCAGCGCGTGGATCGGCGCTTATGAAAAGAACAACGTGCTGGTCGGCCTGTCGTGCGGCCTGCGTGGCAAGGCGCAGATCGGCAAGGGCATGTGGGCCATGCCCGACCTGATGGCCGCCATGCTCGAACAGAAGATCGCGCACCCCAAGGCCGGCGCCAACACCGCCTGGGTGCCCTCGCCCACCGCCGCCACGCTGCATGCGCTGCACTACCACCAGGTCAGCGTGACCGCGGTGCAGCAGGAGCTGGAGAAGATCGACGCCGACGGCGAACGCGACAACATCCTCAACGCGCTGCTGCAGGTGCCCATCGCTGCCGAAGCCAAGTGGACGGCCGAAGAGCGTCAGCAGGAAATCGACAACAACGTGCAGGGCATCCTGGGTTACGTGGTGCGCTGGATCGACCAGGGCGTGGGCTGCTCCAAGGTGCCCGACATCCACAACGTGGGCCTGATGGAAGACCGCGCCACGCTGCGCATCTCCAGCCAGCACATCGCCAACTGGCTGCTGCACGGCGTGGTGACCAAGGCCCAGGTCGACGAGACCTTCCAGCGCATGGCCAAGGTGGTGGACGAGCAGAACGCGGGCGATGCGCAATACCTGCCGATGGCGGGCCACTTCGACACCTCGGCGGCGTACAAGGCGGCACAGGACCTGGTGTTCAAGGGCATCGAACAGCCCAGCGGCTACACGGAGCCGCTGCTGCATGCATGGCGGTTGAAGGTGAAGGGCGAGGCTTGAGCCTCGACCACGCGCGGGCCCCGCAGGCGCACACTCACCGATGAAACGAACGGCGCCCTCGGGCGCCGTTCTGCATGAAGGGCCGCGAGCCATTAGCATTCAGGCCGCCCTCTTCATCAAGCCCCCCGTCTCCCTCATGAACCCGAACGCGGCACCCAAGCCCGCGGAGCGCACCGGCAACGCCGGACAGCCTTCACGCCTCTCTCGCTTCTCTCGCTTTCCCCCTGGGGCCACCTCCGCGGCCGCCATGCTGGTCGCGCTGGCCTCGGCCTTCGCGCTGAGCCAGGCCTTTCGCACGGTCGGCGCCATGATGGCCACGCCGCTCAGCGGCTACTTCGGGCTGACGCCGCAGCAGCTCGGCATCTGGGCCGGCACCTTTCACTTCGCCTTCGGCATCATGCAGCTCGCGATGGGCGTGTCGATCGACATGTTCGGCGTGCGCCGCACGGTGCTCACGGCTTTTCCGCTGGCCGTGGCGGGCGCGGTGCTGTGCGCCATGGCGCCCAACTACCACGCGCTGCTGATCGGGCAGGCGCTCATCGGCGTGGGCTGCGCGCCGGCGTTCCTGGCCTGCACGGTGTTCATCGCGCGGCACTTCGATGCCTCGCGCTTCACCGCCATGTCGGGGCTGGTGATGAGCATGGCGGGCCTGGGCATCGTGTTCACCGGCACGCCGCTGGCCTTGCTGATAGAGGCCGCTTCGTGGCGCGCCGGCTATGCGGTGCTGGCCGGCTTTGCAGTGCTCTCGTGGGTGGTCATCTTCTGGCGCGTGCGCGAGCCTGCGCGCGCGGCGGCGCATGACGAAACACAGGCCGCACCGGCCGAGCGCCAGTCGCTGGGCAAGGCCGTGCGCGAGCTGCTGCCGCTGTTCGCGATGCCGCACACGCTGGGCCTGATCTGCTTCGCCTGCGTGTCGTACGCGGCGTTCATCACGCTGCGCGGCCTGTGGCTGGGGCCGGTGCTGCACGACCGGCATGGGCTGTCGCTGGTGGCCAGCGGCAACGTGGCGCTGGTGATGACGGTGGCCGGCATGATCAGCCCCGCGCTGTTCGGGCGCATGGACCCGGGCGGTGCGCGGCGCGCCCACTGGATGACGGGCTGCGCGCTGGCCGGCGCGCTGATGTTCGCGGCCATGGCGCTCACGAACTCGCGCGCGGTCGACATCGGCCTGCCGATTGCCTACGGCCTGCTCTCGGGCTACAGCGTGCTGCAGTACGCATACACCAAGACCTCGTATCCGGCGGCCATGACGGGCCGCGCGATGGCGCTGCTCAACATGGCGATGTTCCTCGGTGTGTCGCTGATGCAATGGACCACTGGCGTGGCCGCGTCGTGGGCGGTAGCGCACGGCGCGGAGCCGTTCCGCGCGGTGTTCCTCACGGTGGCGGGCATGCTGGCAGCGGGCACGCTGGCTTTCGTGCTGCTGCCGCGGGCACCCGTGTCCGCGCGCTTCAACGGTTGATGGGGCCGGCCGCGGGGTCCGGCCACAGATCGCCGAAGCGCTTGCGTACCTCCCACATGTTGAGCCTGCGCATCGCGGCCGCATACACGTGGTCCCGCCCGTACATGTGCCGATGATCGGGTGAACCGAAGGCCGGCTTCTCGCACCCGCCGCGCCGCGTGACCGGGCAGCGGCGATGACCTTGTCCATGTCTTCACGCATCGCCGGCTCCCCCGCGCGGGCTGTACGCCGCCTTCTGCAGCGCCACCTTCTGTGCACGCCGCTCCGCGCGGTGCGTGCGCAGGTGGCGGCCCGCGCGCTGGTTGGATTCGCCGCGGGCCAGCGCGGCCACCACGGGGTTGCGCGGTGCCGCAACGGGCACCGCAAAGTAATACCGGCCCAGACGCTTGTCGTCGTCGCGGGCCTTTCGTTGAGCACTCATATGTGCGCACACTCCAGAAACAAAAAAGCCCCGGCGAATGGCTGCGCGGGGCCTTTGTCGACGGGCCTCGGCGGATGCGTGGATGCACATCCGGCCGGGGCGGTCGGTGTGCGGGTCAGGTGTTCAGGAAACGGTTCATTGGTTGGCTTGAGCGCCCGGGAGGTTGATCGTCACCAGGCGCGGTGAAAAGAAACTGTTGCTGAAAAACGAAGGACGGATTCTGTCGAGCACGCGTGCGATGCGCAAGCGCGGCTTGCCCGGCTGTGGCGCAAAGCCGACGCGCAACAAATCTGAAACCGGGTGCGAATCCAAATGCGCGCAGGCCCCGTATTCGATTCAAGCGCATCGCGCCCCCGAGCTGATGGCGGTTTCCACAGACACCTTCCAAGAACCATTTCTCTCCAGGAGCCTTCAATGAAAAAACTCATGATTGCAGTCGGCGTTTCGGTCCTGCTCAGCGCTTGCGCAGGCGGCATGGGCATGAGCGGCAGCGGCAGCACGGCCATGTCGTCGAACCCGATGGTCGGCGGCGCCGCGATGTACCCGACGAAGGACATCGTCGACAACGCCGTGAATTCGAAGGACCACACCACGCTGGTTGCCGCCGTGAAGGCTGCCGGCCTGGTCGACACGCTCAAGAGCCCCGGCCCATTCACCGTGTTCGCACCCACCAACGCGGCCTTTGCCGCGCTGCCGGCCGGCACCGTGGACACGCTGCTCAAGCCCGAGAACAAGGCCACGCTGACCAAGGTGCTGACGTACCACGTGGTGCCCGGCAAGATGGACGGCCCGGCACTGATGAGCGCCATCAACGCCGGCGGCGGCAAGGCCGTGCTGAAGACCGCCAGCGGCGGCACGCTGACCGCCACCATGAGCGGCGGCAACGTGATGGTGACCGACGCCAAGGGCGGCACCGCCATGGTGACCATTGCCAACGTGTACCAGTCGAACGGCGTGATCCACGTCGTGAACAAGGTGCTGCTGCCGGGTTGATCCCCTGAGCGGCAGGCGCGCAGCGACCTCTCAGGCCCGCTGCGCCGCCTTCATCTCTTCGGCCTCGTCGCGCAGCCATTGCGCGAACTCGAGCGCGTCGCGGTTGCCCGCGGCGCGCTTTGCCGTTTCGACGAAGTAGCCGCGCAGCGACGCGGCACCCTCCCCCAGCGGCGCCACCAGCCGCCCTTCGCGCAGCAGTTCACTCAGCAACGGCAGCCGCCCGATCACCACGCCCTGCCCCGCCACCGCGGCGGCCACGGCATCGGCGTACTGCGTGAAGCGCAGGGTGCTCTTCATGCGCAGGTCTTGCAGGCCCATCACCTTGAGCCAGGGCTCCCAGTCGGCGGTGGGGGCTTCGCGGTGATCGGGGTAGTCGACCGTCAGCAGCGTGAACTTTGCAAGGTCGGCGGGCACGCGCAGCGCATCGGCCAGCATGGGCGCGCACAGCGGCACCACCGACTCCTCGAACAGCGCCGGCCCCGCGCCACTGGCCGTCGGCATGAGCCGCACCGCTACGTCGATGCGGCTGCGCTCCAGGTCGAGCACGTCGAGCGTGGCCGACACGCGCACGTCGACGCCCGGATGGCTGCCCGTGAAATGCGCCAGCCGCGGAATGAGCCAGAGCGACGCGAAGCCCGGCGTGGTGGTGATGGCCACTTGGCGCGGCGCGGAACTGGCGCGCACGCGGGCCGTGGCGTCGCGCAGCCGCTCCAGGCTGTCGGTGACGGCGCGCTGCAGCACGCTGCCGGCGTCGGTGAGCGACAGCGCGCGGTGGCGGCGCTCGAACAACAGCACGCCCAGGTGCGCTTCGAGCTGCTGGATCTGCCGGCTCACGGCCGACTGCGTGAGGTGCAGCTCGCCGGCCGCCAGCGTGAAGCTCAACCGGCGCGCAGCCGCCTCGAAGCTGCGCAGCAACTCCAGCGGCGGGAGCTCGGCCGCAAGGGCGCCATGGGGTTTCGCATTCTCTGGATGCATGCAACGAGTTCCGAATGACCGCGTGTAAAGCAGGGGTCGGCTCACTATATTCATTCGTATCACGAATGCAATGGAGCTTGCCATGAGCACCGACCACCCTTCTTCTAGCGCGTCTTCCTACCCTTCTTCGGACGCCTCCCGCTTCCACCTGAGCCTGCCCAAGCGCGCCGTCTTCGCCGTGCCCGACGGCGCCGGCGTGGGTATCGCGTGCCGCAGCGGCTCGGTCTGGGTCACGCTGGACCGCGACCTGCGCGACATCGTGCTGGCACCGGGCGAGCGCTTCGAAGGCACCGACCACCGGCGCGTGCTGGTGTCGGCGCTGGAGGCCTCGTGCATCACCCTGTCGCATGCGCAGGCAGCCGCCATTGCGCTGCCGCGGCGCGCACGCACAAGGTCGCCTTGGCGACTTCTGCCCCACGGGTTGTCCCCGGCTTGACCCTGGTTCGTGGGCGTCGAACCATCGATGCTCACGAGCCCCGCCGCTTCGCTGGCCGCCGTTGCTTGCAACGCGCGGCCTCGCTCGCCTTGGGGCATCCCGAATTCCCGTCATCGGAAGGACATGAACATGGCAGAGGCATACATCGTTGCCGCCGCACGCACGGCCGGCGGCCGGCGCGGCGGCAAGCTCGCGGGCTGGCACCCGGCGGACCTGGCGGCGCAGGTGATCGATGCATTGGTGGCGCGCAGCGGCATCGACCCCGCGGCGGTGGAGGACGTGATCCTCGGCTGCGTGAGCCAGGTGGGCGAACAGGCCACCAACATCGCGCGCAACGCGGTGCTGGCGTCGCGGCTGCCAGAGTCGGTGCCGGGCACCTCGGTCGACCGGCAATGCGGCTCGTCGCAGCAGGCACTGCACTTTGCGGCGCAGGCCGTGATGTCGGGCGCCATGGACGCGGTGATCGCGGGCGGCGTGGAGAGCATGACGCGCGTGCCCATGTTCACGCCCAACGCGCTGCCGGCCAAGGCCGGCCTGGGCACCTACATGAGCCCGGCGATGAAGGCGCGCTACCCCGGCGTGGAATTCAGCCAGTTCACGGGCGCGGAAATGATCGCGAAGAACTACGGCATCGAGAAGGACGCGCTCGACCGCTATGCGCTGGAAAGCCACCACCGCGCCATTGCGGCGACCCGCGCGGGCGCCTTCAACGAAGAGATCGTGCCCATCGACGTGCTGCTGGCCGACGGCACGCGCAGCGGCGAGCGGCACACGGTGGACGAAGGCATTCGCTTCGAGGCCACGCTGGAAGGCATCGCGGGCGTGAAGCTCATTGCCGAAGGCGGGCGCTGCACGGCCGCCACGGCCAGCCAGATCTGCGACGGTGCCAGCGGCGTGCTGGTGGTGAACGAGCGCGGCCTGAAGGCGCTGGGCGTGAAGCCGCTCGCGCGCATCCACCACATGAGCGTGATGGGGCACGACCCGGTCATCATGCTGGAGGCCCCGCTGCCCGCCACGCAACGTGCATTGAAGAAGGCCGGCATGAGCATCGGCGACATCGACCTGTACGAAGTGAACGAGGCCTTTGCGCCCGTGCCCATCGCCTGGCTGCAGGCGCTGGGCGCCGACCCGTCGCGCCTGAACGTGAACGGCGGCGCCATCGCGCTGGGCCATCCGCTGGGTGCCTCGGGCACCAAGCTGATGACCACGCTGATTCATGCGCTGGGTCAGCGCGGCAAGCGCTACGGCCTGCAGACCATGTGCGAAGGCGGCGGCATGGCCAACGTCACCATCATCGAAAGGCTGTGACCATGAGCGACCAACCCTTTGTGCGCCATGAACTGAACGACGGCATCGCCACGCTCACGCTGAACCTGCCGGCCAAGCTCAACCCGATTGCGCGCGAGCTGCAGGTGGAACTGCGCGACACGCTGGAGCGCATTCGCGACGACCGCGCGGTGCGCGCTGTGATCCTCACCGGCGCGGGCAAGGCCTTCTGCGTGGGTGCCGACCTGAGCGCGATGGCCGCAGGCGAAGAGGGCAAGTCGCTCGGCACGCAAACGGCCGAGGGCATGCAGGCGCTCAGCAACCCGCTGATCGAAACGCTGCGCACGCTGCCGGTGCCGGTGGTGGCCGCGGTGAACGGCCCGGCGGCCGGTGCGGGCGTGGGCCTGGCGCTGGCGGCCGACGTGACCGTTGCGGCGCGCAGCGCGTACTTCTACCTGCCGTTCTTGCCCAAGCTGGGCATCGTGCCCGACCTGGGCTGCACCTGGGCCATTCCGCGCCGCGCGGGCCGCGCGCGCGCCATGGGCATGGCGCTGCTCGACGAGCGCCTGAGCGCGGAGCGCGCGGTGCAGTGGGGGCTGATCTGGGCCTGCGTGGAAGACGCGCAGCTGATGGACGAAGCCAGGGCCATCGCGCAGCGCCTGGCGCGCCTGCCCGCGCATGCGGTGACCGAGGCGCGCGAAGCCTTCGACGCCTCGGAGCGCCACACGCTGAAGGAGCAGTTGCACTACGAGAGCGAGCGCCAGCGCGAACTGATCGACAGCCCGAGCTTTCGCGAAGGCGTGAGTGCGTTTCTGCAGAAGCGCCCGCCGGTGTTCGAGCCCCGCTGAAAGACGGCTTCGCCGGCCGGCATCAAGAGCCTCAAGAGAATCACAAGGGCCCGGGCGCCGCCTCAGTGCGGCCGCTGCACGATCTCGTCGGCGCCGATCATCTCGGCCACCATCACCGTGCCGGGGCCGTCCAGAAAGTACTCGGTCTCGGCCGGCGCGCGCAGCCGCATGAAGCGGTCTTCGCCCACCTGCATGGTGTGGCCCGCCCCCATTTCAGCGCCGCTGTCGACCAGGTAGCGCAGCACGTTGCCGAACAGCTGAAAGTACGTCTCGCCCTCGTGGTGGCCTTCGGCCAGCACCGCAAAGTCGGGATGGCCGAAGCGGTCGGCGCCGTAGGTGCGCATCCACACGCCCGGCGCGCCTTCCACGTCGTACTTGACGAAGCCGCAGTACAGCGCGGGCAGGTCGAGTTCGCGCAGCAGTTCGATGCTGTCGCCCTCGCCCTCAACCTCGAACTCGGCGTCGAAGACTGCCGCCGGCATCGAGGTGTGCGCCGCCTCGTTCACCACCGCCAGCGCGCCGAGCCGGGCCAGCGCACCGGCCACGGTGGCCAGCGCCACGTACTGCTCCAGCACCGAGGCCTCGCGCCCGGCGTAGTAAAGGATCAGGTGGCCGCGGTGGGCGCGCACCTGGGCCTTGAGTTCCTGCGGGTAGTGCGCCGGCCCTACGCAGGTCTCCAGCGCGTCTGCGGGCATCGGCGCATCGAAGCCGACCAGCCGCACCACATGGTTGCGCCAGCCGGCCAGCGCGATGAAGGGGCCGGGGTCGGGCGACATTTCGCAGCGCGCGTCGGCGGTGGAGCGGTGGTAGGCGCGCAGCGCCTGGCCGAACGCGGCAATGTCGATGGGCTGCGGCTGCGCGAACAGCACGGTCAGCGCGACCGGGTCTTCCAGATCGGGGTTGGCCACCAGCGCGCCGGTGTCGGAGGGTTCGTCCTTGCGGCCGAAGAAACGGGAAAAGATGCTCATGTATGGGGGCTCCCTGAATGCGCCGCAGCGCCTGCGCACGGCGCTGCACCGTGCATAAGGAAAAGAACTGTAATCGCACCCGAACCGCCGGCCCGGCGGTTGTCCTGCGCCGGGCGATTGCGCCAGAATGGCCCTCCCCGCGAGCCAAGGAATCTTCATGCCCCACGACCTCACCAATGCCTTCTATGCCCAGTCGGGCGGCGTCACCTCGGTCATCAACGCGTCGGCCTGCGGCGTGATCGAAACGGTGCGCCGGCACCCCGAGCGCATCGGCAAGCTGTACGCCGGGCGCAACGGCATCATCGGCGCGCTGACCGAGGAGCTGATCGACACTGGCGCCGAGTCGGCCGAGGCCATTGCCGCGCTGCGCAGCACGCCTTCTGGCGCGTTCGGCTCGTGCCGCTACAAGCTCAAGTCGCTGGAGAAGAACCGCCGCGAGTACGAGCGGCTCATCGAGGTGTTCAAGGCGCACGGCATCGGCTATTTCTTCTACAACGGCGGCGGCGATTCGGCCGACACCTGCTTCAAGGTAAGCCAGCTGTCGCAGTCGATGGGCTATGCGCTGCAGGCCATCCACGTGCCCAAGACCATCGACAACGACCTGCCGCTGACCGACTGCTGCCCGGGCTTCGGCTCGGTCGCCAAGTACGTGGCGGTGTCGACCATCGAGGCCTCATTCGACGTGCGCTCGATGGCGGCCACGTCCACCAAGGTGTTCGTGCTCGAAGTGATGGGCCGGCATGCGGGCTGGATCGCGGCGGCAGGCGGCTTGGCGGCGGACCAGGGCATTCCGGTGGTGGTGCTGTTCCCGGAGATCGAGTTCGACAAGGCGCGCTTCATCGCGCGGGTCGATTCACTGGTGAAGCAGCACGGCTACTGCTCGGTGGTGGTGTCCGAAGGCTGCCATCACCCCGACGGCACCTTCCTGGCCGAGCAGGGCACGCGCGATGCGTTCGGCCATGCGCAGCTGGGCGGTGCGGCGCCGGTGGTGGCGCAGATGGTGAAGGACGCACTGGGCCACAAGTTCCACTGGGCGGTGGCCGACTACCTGCAGCGCGCGGCCCGGCACATTGCCTCGGCCACCGACGTGAAGCAGGCCTATGAACTGGGCCAGCGCGCGGTCGAGCTGGCGCTGGAAGGCCGCAATGCGGTGATGCCGACCATCGAGCGCACGTCCGACGTGCCCTATGCGTACACCATCGGCAGCGCGCCGCTGGAGTCGGTCGCCAATGTCGAGAAGCCGATGCCGCGCGATTTCATTTCGGACGACGGCTACGGCATCACCGAAAAATGCCGGCGCTACCTGCTGCCGCTGATCGAGGGCGAGGACTACCCGGCCTACAGCGGCGGCCTGCCGGTGTACGTGACGCTGCAGAACGTGGCCGTGGCGAAGAAGCTGCCGGCGTTCGCGATCGCATGACCATGGCCGCCGCGCCGCCCGCCGGTCTGATCGACGCCACGCGCTGCCCGCTGTGCGGCGAGCAGAACCGCTGCGCGATGGAAGTCGAGCGCGAGACGGGGCAGGCGCAGCCGGCCTGCTGGTGCATGCAAATCGACTTCAGCAACGCGCCGCTGACGAACTTGCCGGAAGAGATGCGCGGGCTGGCGTGCATCTGCGCGCGTTGCGCGGCAGGCGCGCCACAGGCTCAGGACTGAACGAAGCCCTGCGACTGGGACTGGCCCTGCGACTGGCCTTGAGATTGGCCCTGCGACTGCGACTGTCCTTGCGATTGCGATTGCAACGGCTGCACCGCCTCCACCGAACTCGCCGCCACTTCACTCGCCACCACCATCGTCGGCGCGCTGCCGGCCCGCTGCTGCGTGATCACGCTGTGAATGAACTGCAGCTTGCCCACCGCCGCGCGCGGCAGCACGAACGGGTAGTAGTCGGGCTGGCCCATGCTGCGCGACAGCTCGTTGAGCACGTTGGTGAGCTTCACCCAGCCGTTGATGAAGTCCAGAAACTTGCCCGCGTCCGCATGGTCGGGCTGCCACAGGTCTTCCACGGTGAAGAGGTCGTTGGTCAGCTCGACGTTGGTGGCGTCCACGCCAAAGCTCATCGCGGTGTCGGCCGTGTCGGCCATGTGCAGGTAGTGGGCCCAGGTCTCGGCCCAGTCTTCCCACGGATGGGTGCTGGCGTAGCTGCTCACGTAGCGGTCGGCCCAGTCGGGCGGCGGGCCTTGCTCGTAGTGCACTTGCAGGGCGGCCGCGTAGTCGGCACGGTCGTCGCCGAAGAGCGCGCGAAAGTCGTCGATCCACGGTGTGGGCAGCACCAGCAGGTCCCAGTAGTAGTGGCCGATTTCGTGGCGGAAGTGACCCAGCAGCGTGCGGTAGGGCTCACGCATCTCGGCGCGGATGCGCTCGCGCACGGCGTCTTCGGCCTCCTCGGCGTTCAGCGTGATCACGCCGTCGTCGTGGCCCGTCATCACGTGCGGGCCGCCGGGCATGTTGCTGAGGAAGTCGAAGGCCAGGCCGTGCACCGCGTCGACATGGCGGCTCACCACCGGCAGGCGCAGCGCCAGCAGTTGCGAGATGAGCCGGCGCTTGGCCTGTTCGAGCTTGCCCCAGAAGACGCCGTTGGCCTCCTGCGACAGGTCGGGGATGGTGCGGGTCACGCTGCAGGCCAGGCAGTAGCCGGGCGCCAGGCCGTGGGTGTCGACCGGTGGCGGCTGGCCGTCGCGCGCGGCGGGCACCATCCAGCTGCAGGCGGCGGCGGTCATGAGGTTGGCGCAGCGCCGGTAGATCGGGCCCTGCGCGTCGCCGAACACGGTGAAGGTGTCGGGCGGTGCGTCGTTGCCCTGCGCGGGCGCCAGCGGCACCACGCCCAGGCGGTCTTCCACATAGCCCAGCGGCGTGCGGCAGGCCAGGCACTGGCTGTTGCGCAGAAACACGGGGCGACCGCATTGGCAGCGGTACGAACGGCTGACGGTGGGCGCGGCCAGTTCGGTGGCCAGCGTGGTTGCGGCGGTGCCTTCAGGCACGGGAGAAACTTCAGGCGCTGACGCAAGAGCGGTGGAGTCGTTGAGATCGTTCACGGGGGCATTCATGGGGTGTATCGGTCTTGACGCGAAGCTTGACGCAAGAGGGTCAGCGGCTGCATTGTGCGATTGGCCACCGCGCCGTTCGCCATGCAATCGCCGATATGCTTGTAGGACGACGGAACACCAGCCATTCCGCAGCACATGACACCCCCCCACGCATCCGAAGCCACGCCCAAGCCACCTCCGTCGCCCATGCCGGCCACGTCGGCCCCGCCAGACATCCCCAGCATTCCCACCATCGGCACCCTGCGCGAACGCTACGGCGAGCGCTACCGCTGGTACCTGCTGCTGTCGGTCATGGTGGGAACGATGGCGTCGATCATGTCCTCGACCATCGTCAACGTGGCCATTCCGGGCATGAGCCACCACTTCTCTTTGGGCCAGGAGCGCGCGCAGTGGGTGAGCTCGGGCTTCATGGTGGCCATGACCGTCTCCATGCTCACCACGCCGTGGCTGCTGTCGCGCTACGGCTACCGGCGCACCTACGTGGGCACGATGCTGTTGCTGCTGGTGGGCGGCATCGTGGGCGGGCTGGCCAACAACTTTTCGCTGGTGCTGTTCGCGCGCGTGGCCGAAGGGCTGGCGGCGGGCGTGGTGCAGCCCATTCCGGCCATCATCATCCTGCGCGCCTTCGAGCCGCACGAGCAGGGGCGCGCGAGCGGCATCTTCGGCATGGGCGTGGTGCTGGCGCCGGCCATCGGGCCGAGCATCGGCGGGGTGCTGGTCGACCTGTTCGGCTGGCGCTCGATCTTCTTCATGGTGGTGCCGTTCTGCCTGGCCTCGATCTGGCTGGCCTACAAGTTCGTGCCCAAGACGGCGCCGGGCGGCGTGGCCGCGGTGCGCGGCAGCGGGCTCGATACGCGCGGCCTGGCGCTGGGCACGGTGGGCACGCTGTGCCTGCTGAACGGGCTGGTCGAGCTGCGTGGAGACTCCCCGCTGCAGGCCGCGCTGCTGCTGGTCGGCGCGCTCGCTTCCTTTGCCGCCTTCGTGTGGTGGCAGCGCCGGCTGGCGGCCGCGGGCGGCACGCCGCTGATGAACCTGGCGCTCTTCAAGTACCGGCAGTTCGCCATGGGCAGCGTGGTGGCCTTCATCTACGGCACGGCGCTGTTCGGCTCCACGTACCTGCTGCCGGTGTACATGCAGGTGGGGCTGAGCCTGTCGGCCTCGCACGTGGGCACCATCCTGCTGCCCGCGGGCCTGGTGCTGGCGCTGACCATCGCGGGCGTGGGCCGGCTGGCCGACCGGCACCCCACGTGGCTGCTGGTGACCATCGGCCTGGCGCTGCTGGCGGCCTCCTTCGCGCTGATGATGGTGCTGCGGCTGGACAGCGCACTGTGGCTGCTGGTGGCCTTCGCGGTCATCGGGCGCATCGGGCTGGGGTTCATCCTGCCTTCGCTCAACCTGGGCTCTATGCGTCCGCTGGCCAAGCCGCTCATTCCGCAGGGCGCGAGCGCCATCAACTTCGTGCGCATGCTGGGCGGCGCGGCCGGCGTGAGCCTGTGCGCCATCGTGCTCGAGTGGCGGCTGGCCGCGCACGGCGACTCGCTGGCCAACCCGTTGAGCAGCCCGGCCCGGCTGGCCGCGTTCGACGAGGTGTTCGCGATGCTGGCGGGGCTGTGCGCGCTGGCCATCTGCGCCGCGTGGCAGCTGCGCACGCCGCCAGCGCAAGGCACGGGGCCGATGCGCAACACGGGGTAAACCCCGGCGGCGAAAGGGGGGACTTTCGCATTCAATTGTTATCAGTTGTATCCATTCGATCCTGACAGCCATTGGGTTCCCCATGCATCGCAGAAATTTCATCGCCGCCTCGGCTGCGGCAGCGGCCGGACTCGGCCCGTTTTCCCTTTCAGCCCATGCCGCCGACAACGGCGTCACCGACGGTGAAATCGTTCTGGGCCACACCGGCATCCTGAGCGGCCCGCTCGGCGTGCCGGTCAAGGTGGTGATGGCGGGGGCGGGCCTGGCCTTCGACTCGGTCAACGCACAGGGCGGGTTGTCGGGCCGCAAGATCCGGGTGGTGTCGCTCGACGACGAGCTCAAGCCCGAAAAGGCCCTGGCCAACTACGAGAAGCTACTTGCCGAGCACCGCGTCTTCGCCTTCTTCGGCTGCGTGGGCTCGGGCACCACCGCCGCGGGCGCCAAGGTGGTGAACCAGAGCGGCGCGCCCACGGTGGGCGGCTATGCGGTGTCGGACTCGGCCCGCGAGAAGATGGGCGGCGCGGGCTACTTCGTGCGCGCCACCTTCGCGCGTGAAGCCCAGGCGCTGGTGCAGCATCTGACGACCATCGGCGTGACACGCATCGCCGTGGCGTACCTGGACAACCCCGGCGGCGCGGAAGTGGCCAAGCTGGTCGAAGGCGCGCTCGACACCCTCAAGCTCAAGCCCGAGGCCGCCGTGGCCGTCAAGGGCGACGGCACCGGCAACGAGGCCGCCGGCAAGGCGCTGGCCAACAGCAAGGCGCAGGCCGTGATCATGTATCTGGGCGGCGGCATCGGCGGCGAGGTCATG
The DNA here is from genome assembly GCF_046156345.1 of Variovorax sp. H27-G14. NCBI lineage: Bacteria > Pseudomonadati > Pseudomonadota > Betaproteobacteria > Burkholderiales > Comamonadaceae > Variovorax > Variovorax sp. H27-G14. The sequence goes on along the minus strand of NZ_JAYLVN010000028.1, from coordinate 16,881 downwards.
AAGGCGGCCTGGGCGGCCGGCGGGCGCCAGATGTACTACGGCATGTCGATCGTGCCGGGCGACGTCACCGCCAAGCTCGTGGGCGACAAGACCAGCGGGCTGGCCATTTCGCAGATCGTGCCGTACCCCTGGAGCGAGGTCGACACCACCGCGCGCGAGTTCCGCCAACTGGCCGAGCGCGCCAAGGTCGACATGGGCTACCTGGCCTACGAGGGCTACGTCAATGCGCTGGTGATGGTCGAAGGCCTGCGCCGCAGCGGCCGCGACCTCACGCGCGCCAGGCTGCACGCCACGCTGAAGGCGATGAAGCTGCGCATCGGCGGCATGGAGATCGACTTCACCGGCGCCAGCAACACCGGTTCGCGCTTCATCGAGATGGTGCGCGTGACCAAGGATGGCAAATTCATCCGCTAGCCGCAGTCCCACGCCAGGTGAGCGGCGCGGCGCACGGTGGCCGGCGCGAATCGCGGTCTAATCGCTGACATGTGTCAATTGCTAGGGATGAACTGCAACACGCCGACCGACGTGACCTTCAGCTTCACGGGGTTCGCGCAGCGCGGCGGCCGCACCGACCACCATGCGGACGGATGGGGCATCGCGTTCTTCGAAGACCGCGGGCTGCGCCACTTCGTCGATCACCAGCCGGCGTGCGAGTCGCCGGTGGCGGAGCTCATTCGGCGCTACCCCATTCAAAGCCGCAACGTCATCGCGCACATCCGCAAGGCGACGCAGGGCGAGGTGAACCTGCAGAACTGCCACCCGTTCGTGCGCGAGCTGTGGGGCCGCTACTGGGTGTTTGCCCACAACGGCGACCTGAAAGACTTTCGCCCGCGCCTGCACGGCAACTTTCACCCGGTGGGCAACACCGACAGCGAACATGCCTTCTGCTGGCTCATGCAGGAGCTGGCCAAGTCGCATGCGGGCGTGCCGAGCATCGAGGAGCTGACGCTCACGCTGCGTGAACTGGCGCCGCAGCTCGCGAGCCACGGCACCTTCAACTTCATGCTGTCCAACGGCCAGGCGCTGTGGGCGCATGCCTCCACCAACCTCTGGTACGTGGAGCGCCAGCACCCGTTCGTGACCGCGCAACTGTCGGACGAAGACCTGGCCATCGACTTCGCGCAGCACACCACCCCCACCGACCGCGTGGCCGTGGTGGTGACCGCGCCGCTCACCACCAACGAGACCTGGACCCAGTTCGCGCCGGGCGAGCTGCATGTGTTTGTGGACGGACGGTTGTCGGGGGTCTGATTGCAAACCTGATTGCAAACCTGATTGCGAACCTGATTGCAAACAAAAAAGTGCGGCCTTTTAGCTGACACTTTTTAGCAACAGTGCATGAAAGTATCGGAAGGCGTGTGCAAACACGGGAACAATAACGGTTCTCATTTGCATCCTTTTCGGACTATTCATGCCCGCTCCCAACTTCTACCTTCGGCCCACCGTGGTCGCAACGCTGCTCGCACTCCATGCCGTGGCCGCACTGGCCCAGAGCACCGCGGCCGAGCCCGCCGCTGGCGCGGCATCGAGCGGCACGCTGACCACAGTGAACGTGGAAGCCAGCGCCGACGCCTCGGCCGAAGGCCTGACCAAGCCCTTTGCCGGCGGCCAGGTGGCGCGCGGCGGGCGGGTCGGGATCCTGGGCAACCAGGACATGATGAGCACGCCGTTTTCCAGCACCAACTACACCAACGAGCTGATTCAGGACCAGCAGGCCAAGAGCGTGGCCGACGTGCTGCTGAACGACCCGTCGGTGCGCCAGGCGCGCGGCTTCGGCAACTTCCAGGAGCTGTACGTGGTGCGCGGCTTCCCCGTGTACTCGGACGACGTCTCGTACAACGGCCTGTACGGCATGCTGCCGCGCCAGTACATCGCCTCTGAATTCTTCGAGCGCGTGGAAGTGTTCCGCGGCGCCAACACCTTTCTGAACGGCGCGGCCCCCGGCGGCAGCGGCATTGGCGGTGCCATCAACCTGCTGCCCAAGCGCGCGCCCAACGAGCCGCTCACGCGCGTGGGCTTCGGCGTGCAAACCGGCGGCCAGGGCTTCGTCAACCTCGACCTGGCACGCCGCTTCGGCCCCGACGACAGCCTGGGCGTGCGCGTGAACGCGGTGCGCCGCGAAGGCGGCACCGGCGTGAAGAACGAAAGCCAGCAGCTCAGCGCCTTTGCAGTGGGCCTGGACTGGCACAACCGCAACGTGCGCCTGTCGGCCGACTTCGGCTACCAGGACTTCGACCTGAAGGACGGCCGCCCGAGCGTCACGCCCTCCTCCACGCTGCCCATTCCGCGCGCACCCGACGCCCGCACCAACTTCGCCCAGCCCTGGACCTATTCGAAGGAAAAGGACAAGTTCGCCACCTTCCGCGGCGAGGTCGACATCACCGACAACATCACGGCCTGGGCCGCCGGCGGCGTGCGCCGCAGCGACGAAGACAACGTGCTGTCCAACCCCACGCTCACCAGCGCGTTCGGCGACACCAGCAACACGCGCTTCAGCAACACCCGCAAGGACCGCATCGGCACCGCCGAAATCGGCGTGCGCGGCAGCTTCAACACCGGCCCGGTGAAGCACACGCTGGTGGCCTCGGCGGCCAAGTACAGCAACGACCGCGACAACGCCTATGCCATCTCGGCGGGCAGCGTGCGCAACAACATCTACACGCCGTATGCGTCGCCGTACCCGATCGCCAACGGCCCCGGCGGCTTCGTGGGCAACACGCTGGCAGACCCGCGCCTGACCGACAAGATCGACACCTCCAGCGTGGCCATTGCCGACACCATGGCCTTCATGGACGACCGCCTGCTGGTCACGCTGGGCGCGCGCCGCCAGACCATCGAGCAGACCAGCTTCGCCTACACCACGCTCAAGCAGACCAGCAGCTACGACAAGAGCAAGACCACGCCGGTGGCCGGCGTCGTGTTCAAGATCACGCCCACCGTGTCGGCCTATGCCAACTACATCGAAGGCCTGGTCAAGGGCAACGTGGCGGGCACCACGTCGAACAACCGCCCGGTGACCAATGCCGGCGAAATCTTCGCGCCGTACCAGGCCAAGCAAAAGGAAATCGGCGTCAAGTACGACGGCGGCACGCTGGGCGCCAGCGCCGCGTTCTTCACCACCGACCAGCCCACCTACTACTACTCGGGCCAGACCTACGGCCTGTACGGCAAGCAACGCAACCAGGGCCTGGAGTTCTCGGTGTTCGGCCAGCCCGCCAAGGGCCTGCGCCTGCTCGGCGGCCTGACGCTGATCGACGCCAAGCAGCAGAACACGGCCGGCGGCGCCACCGACGGCCTGACCGCCATCGGCGTCGCCAAGCAGCAGGCCAACCTGGGCGCCGAATGGGACGTGGCCGGCCTGCGCAACGTGTCGGTGAATGCGCGCGTGCTCTACACCTCCAAGCAGTACGCCAACGCCGCCAACACGCAGTCGGTGCCGTCGTGGACGCGCGTGGACATTGGCGCGCGCTACCTGGTCGACCTGGGCAACAGCCGCACGCTCACGCTGCGCGCGCGCATCGACAACCTGTTCAACAAGTCGTACTGGGCCTCGGTGGGCGGCACGCAGGGCTCCAACTACCTGGTGCTGGGCGCACCGCGCACCTTCGCGGTGAGCGGCACGATCGACTTCTGAGCACGCCGCGGCCGGCCCTGGCCTTGCCCAGGCGCTGGCCGCATGCGTTGCAGATTACGTCGCCAAGTGCGCCTCCAGCGCATCGACAAACATCTTCGGCACATCGAACCCCGTCTGCTCGGTGATCTCCTGAAAGCAGGTCGGGCTGGTCACGTTGATCTCGGTGACCGAATCGCCGATCACGTCGAGCCCGATCAACAGCAGCCCGCGCGGCGCCAGTTGGCGGCCCACGGCCTCGGCAATCTCGCGGTTGCGCGCGGTCAGCGGCTGGGCAACGCCCTTGCCGCCGGCCGCCAGGTTGCCGCGCACCTCGGTGCCCTGCGGAATGCGCGCCAGCACAAAGGGCGCCGGCTCGCCCGCAATGATCAGGATGCGCTTGTCGCCCTGCACCACCTCGGGCACGAAACGCTGAACCATGATGGTTTCGGCGCCGTCCTTGTTCAGCGTTTCGACGATGGAGCCGAGGTTCAGCGCGTCCTGCTTCACGCGGAAGATGCCCATGCCGCCCATGCCGTCGAGCGGCTTGAGGATGATGTCGCCGTGCTCCGCATGAAAGTCGCGCACGGCCTGCGCGCTGCGCGTCACCAGCGTGGGCGTGACGAACTGCGGAAACTCCATGATAGCCAGCTTCTCGGGGTGGTCGCGCAGCGCGCGCGGCGAGTTCACCACCCGCGCGCCCTCACGCTCGGCCTGCTGCAGCAGGTGGGTGGCGTAGATGTATTCGGCGTCGAAGGGCGGGTCTTTGCGCATGAGCACGGCGCGAAAGTCCTTCAGCGGCTTCGACTCGGTGCTGTCGACCGTGTACCAGTCTTTGGCGTGCCCGGTCAGCGTGATCTGCTGCACGTTGGCCGTCACCTGGCCGCCCGATTTCCACTGAATGTCCTGCGGCAGGCAGGCCGCGATGCGGTGGCCCCGGCGCTGCGCCTCGCGCATCATCGAGAAGGTCGTGTCCTTGTAGATCTTGAACTGGTCCAGCGGATCGGCGACGAAGAGGATGTGGGTCATCAGGCGTTCTTTCTTGGCGCGCCGGGCTCGGCGCTCACGGGGGTCTCGGGGATCACAAGGGTACGGGGCGCGATGTTGCCGGAAGCCGCGATGTCTTTGTCGGGAGGGGCCTTTTGCGTGGCTGGCGAGCCGCCCTGCGCAACGCCGTCCACACGTCTTTCCACGCGGCCAAGCTGCTGCACCGCCAGCGCCACCGCCCCGGCCACCACGCCCCAGAAGGCCGAGCCGATGCCCGCCAGCGTGACGCCCGAGAGCGTCACCAGGAAGGTGATGAGCGCGGCCTCGCGGTGCGACTCGTCGCGCACCGCCGCCGCCAGCCCGCCGCCGATGGTGCCCAGCAGCGCCAGCCCGGCAATGGCCGCGACCAGCTCCTTGGGAAACGCCGTCAGCAGCCCGGTGACGGCCGCGCCGAACAGCCCGATCACCACGTAGAGGGCGCCGCAGCACACCGCCGCCGTGTAGCGCCGCGCCGGGTCTTCGTGCGCCTCGCGGCCCATGCAGATGGCCGCGGTGATGGCGCTCAGGTTCAGCACAAAGGCACCGAAGGGCGCCAGCACCAGCGTGGTCAGCCCGCTCAGCGTGATGAGCTTGCTGACCGGCAGCGCGCCATAGCCCGCCGCCCGAATGGCCGCCACGCCCGGCAGGTTCTGCGAGGCCATGGTCACCACGAACAGCGGCAGCGCCAGGCTCACGATCGCCTGCCAGGTGAAGGCCGGCATGGTGAACACCGGCCAGGTGAGCGAGAAATGCACCGCCGACCACGCCAGCTGCCCGCGCGCCGCCACGTACGCGATGGCCACCAGCAGCGTGAGCGGCACCGCGTAGCGCGGCAGCAGCCTTTTGGTGACGAGATAGGTGCCGAGCATCAGCAGCACCAGCGCCAGCGCGGTCTGCGCCGCGATGAACGCGCCCAGGCCGAAGCGCGCCAGCACCCCCGCGAGCAGCGCGGAGGCGATGGCCATCGGAATCTTGTTCATCACCCGCTCGAACCAGCCGGTGGCGCCCGCCAGCACGATCAGCACCGCGCAGACCATGAACGCGCCCACTGCCTCGTTCATGCTGTAGCCCATGCCGGCCACCGCCAGCACGGCCGCGCCGGGCGTGCTCCAGGCAATCATCACGGGCTTGCGCCACCACAGCGAGGGCAGCGCGGAGGCCAGCCCCATGCCCATGCCCAGCGCCCACATCCAGGAGGCGGCCATCTCCGGCGTGGCGCCGAAGGCCTGCGCGGCCTGGAAAACGATGGCCACCGAACTGGTGAAACCCACGAGCACGGCGACGAAGCCCGCGGTGAAGGCGGAGAGGCTCAGATCCTTGAAGAAACGCATCCCGGGATTGTCGGGCCGGGCGTGCGCCCGGGTGTCGGGCCGAGCAGCCCGTCCGCCTGCGCCATGGCGATGACATGCCCCTGCGCTGCCGCCCTGGCGATCCACATGAGCGCCAGGTAGTCGTTGCGCGCCACGCCCTGGCCGGTGGCGTGCGCCACGCCGAGCCACTGCATCGCGTCGGCGCATCCCTGGGCGGCCGCCTGCTCGATCCAGTAGAGGGCGGCGGCGGGGCGGTTCAACACAAACAGGTGCTGGCCGAAGTCGTTCTGTGCCACGACATCGCCGGCATCTGCCTGCAACATGATTTGCACGTCCTGCGGGCCCGAGAGGTCCCACGGGGGGTTGTGCACGCTGTCCCACGACAGCATGACCCGGCCGCGGCGGTCGTCGTCGACGCGCTGCGCCTGGCCGTTGGCAATGCGTCGCCACCAGGTCCTTCGGCTCCACCTGGACATGACGACGAGTGCATCGAGGCTGATTTTCTGGTCAGCTGGGGGCCTTGCCATTTCCGGGAGGGATGGCAAGGCTATTTCTTGCTTCAATGCCCCGGGATCTATTGAATGAGTGGATTGAGCAAAAATCTGCATGGGAATTTTCAGTCGATCTTTTATTCAATTGATCACCGGTTTTATTCAATTACTTGACTTGACTACCCCCGCAATCCTTCATCCTGCTCTGCCATTTGCTTGGAGGCGGATTTGCGGGGGTGAATTTTGTGACCACGGGCCTGTTTTTGCAGACCCGCACGACCACCCTTGCCATATTATCAGCGACCAAAATTTATAGAACAATCAAGGCGTTTTTGCAGTTTTTATGGTGCAACCCTTTGGATTCACCGACACCTTGAGAGTGGATTCACAAGTCCACTCAGAAGAATTAGGATTTGAGACAAGGGTGTACGTGAGCGTCCCCTCTGAGATCGTTGGGCTCACTCCTGCTTTTTTGAATTTAGTTTCAACGGTACAGGCACCCTTAGTTGAGCCAGCTGTGACGCTATCGACATATTTTCCTTTAATGTCAGTAGCTTTTGCCATTCCATCGATTTCCAATTTTGAGTTGTCAGGGCAAATACCATCCATCGTAAAAGCCAACTCCACATCCCTTTTGATGCCTTCTGCAATCACAACACCTTCGCTGACTTGCGCCTTTCCCGTGTAATTCTGATAAGCCGGCATCGCAATAGCAGCCAAGATACCCACAATCGCCACAACAATCATCAACTCAATGAGCGTGAAACCCTTCTGAGCAGCATTGGTAAATTTTCCGAGACGTTTCATGCATTTATTCCTGGTTAAAACTCGCCAACCCATGTCGGCGGGCTGTTTAATTGCAGGTTGCATGCCCTTTCAAAAATCCTCCCGTCAAATATCAGAATTATTTAACAATCGTTTTAAATAATAAATCAATCAAAACAACGGTGCGTTCCAAATAACCAAAATGACGCACGCCAGACAAATTTGTCACCCTCGGCGCAATGCCTTGGCAATTCTGGCGCGCACCGGCCCGTGCCAATTCAGCATATTTCCGCAGCCGATCCAAATAAATTCTTGAACGCATAACTCGCGCCCGTTAATCGCCGGCCGCCTCAAATTGTCGACAATTTCCCCATTGCAATGCCGACAATCCGGGCACAGGAATTGCACCGATGCCGTCGCAGCACCTGCCATGCACCGCCCTGGCTCCCACCCGACCGGACCCCGCAAATGACCCCACCCGCTTCGCAAGACACCCCCGCCCCCGCCCCCACCCTCACCCCCGCCGGCGTGGTCGACGAGTTCCTTCGCCTGGTGATGATTCCCGACCCTCAGTCGGCCTCGCGCTACACCGCGCCGGGCATCCGCATTCGCTTCACCGGCAACCGCCCAATGAACGCGCCGGGCGACACGTCGGCCTTCAATGCCCAGCGCTATGCCTGGGTGAAGAAAAAAATCGAACGCACCGAAACCGTGGCCGGCGGCACGCCCGAAGACACCGTGGTCTACAGCCTGGGCACGCTCTACGGCGCCTGGCCCGACGGCACCGCGTTCGAAGGCAACCGCTACGTCGACCGCTACGTGGTGCGCCACGGCCTGATCGTGCAGATGGACGTGTGGAACGACAGCGCCGAATGGCTGCTGGTGCGCGCCGGCCTCGCGGTGCTGTGAGGCCGCGGGCATGACCACGCGCTGGCCCGACCGGCTTCCCACGCACGACCGCTTCGACTACAGCCCCATCACCCGCCGGCCCGACTACGTGTGGCCCAACGGCGCGCGGCTGGCCGTGTACCTGGGCTTCAATGTGGAGCATTTCGCCTTCGGCGACGGGCTGGGCGCGTGCATTGGCCCGGCGTCGCCGCAGCCCGACGTGCTCAACCACGGCTGGCGCGAGTACGGCAACCGGGTGGGCGCTTGGCGCTGCCTGGACCTGTTCGACGCGCTCGCGCTGCCGACCGGCGCGCTGATCAACACCGCGCTGTACGACCACTGCCCGGAGCTGGTGCAGGCGCTGGTGGCGCGCGGCGACGAGCTCATCGGCCACGGCCACAGCAACGCCGAACGCCAGGGCGTGCTCGACGAAAGCCACGAGCGCGCGCTGCTGCAGCGCTGCCGCGAGCGCATGGTGCGCGAGAGCGGGCAGGCGCCTTCGGGGTGGCTGTCGCCCTGGATTTCGGAGAGCGCCGTCACGCCCGACCTGCTGGCCGAAACCGGCTACGGCTACACGCTGAACTGGTGCCACGACGACCAGCCGGTTCGCATGCGCACGCGCGGCGGCGGCGCGCTGTGGTCGGTGCCGTACCCGCAGGAGCTCAACGACATTCCGATGATCGTCGGGCGCCTGATGGACGCGAAGGACTTCAGCGCGATGGTGGTCGACAACTTCGATGAAATGCTGGCGCAGTCGCGCGCGCAGCCGCTTGTGATGGGGCTGGCGCTGCATCCGTACATCGTGGGCCAGCCCTATCGGCTGCGGCATCTGCGCACCGCGCTCACGCACCTGGCGCGCGCGCGCGACCGGGGCGAGATCTGGTTCACCACGCCGGGGGCCATTGCGGCGCACATGACGCAGCTGGCGGCGCAGCGCCCAGGGGCGTTCGAGTGACGCGTGCGGCGGTGGAAGAGAGCGGGATCGAAGGCGGGATCGAAGACGGCATCGAAGGCGGTATCGACGGCGACATCGAAGCCCGCATCTACCGCGCTGTGTTCGAAGGCGTGACCCACCAGCGCCTGGCGCCCGGCACCAAGCTGCCCGAGGCCGCGCTTTGCGCGCTGTTCGGCGTGAGCCGCGCGCTGGTGCGCAAGGTGCTGCAGCGCCTGGCGCACGACCACATCGTGGCGCTGCGGCCCAACCGCGGCGCCATCGTCGCCATGCCGTCGCCGGAAGAAACGCGGCAGATCTTCGAGGCGCGCCGCGCATTGGAAGCCGCGCTGGTGCGCTTGGCGGTGCGCCACGCCACCAAGGCCGACCTGGCCGAGCTGCGCCGCCACCTGAAGGAAGAACACACGGCCCTGCACCGCTGCACGCAGCCCGAATGGGCGCGGCTGGCCAGCACTTTTCATTTGCGCGTGGCGCGGCTGGCGCGCAACCCGATATTGGAGCGCTACCTGAGCGAGCTCATGTCGCGCTGCTCGCTGATCGTGGCGCTGTACGAGCCGCCCGGCCATGCGGCGTGCGAGCACGGCGAGCATGCGGCGGTGGTCGATGCCATGGCGCATGGCGACGCGGACACGGCCGTGCGCCTGATGGAAGCGCACCTGCTGGTGCTGGAGCGCAACATCGCGCTGGACCGGCCGGTCTCGCAGCGCAGCCTGGGGCAGATGCTGGGGCTGGGCTGAAAGCCTGCCCCGCGCGCTCCAGGGCCTGTCAAATCTCGATCTTCGACCCCAGCTCCACCACCGCGTTGTTCGGCAGCCCCAGGAAGGCCGCTGCGCCGCTGGCGTTGTGGTGCATCTGCGCAAACAGCTTCTCGCGCCAGGGCGCCATGCCGCTGCCCAGCGTGGGAATGACCACGTCGCGCGACAAGAAGTAGCTGGTCGTCATCGGCTCCAGCTGGCAGCCGCGCAGGCGCGCGTTGTCCAACGCGCGCGGCAGGTCGATGTCGTTCTTGAAACCGTAGTGCACGATGATCTGCCAGCAGTGATGGCCCAGCGCCTCGATCTCGATGCGCTTGTCCATCGGAATCCACGGCACCTCGTGGTTGCGCACGGTGACGAACATGTTCTGCTCGTGCAGCACCTTGTTGTGCTTCAGGTTGTGCAGCAGCGCATTGGGCACAGTGCCCGGCTCGGCCGTGAGAAACACCGCCGTGCCTTCCACGCGCACCGGCGGGCTCACGAACACCGAGCCCAGAAAAGACTTGAGGTCGATCGCGTCGGCATGCTGCGCCTCGCCCATCAGGCGGCGGCCTTCCTTCCACGTGATCATCAGCGTGAACACGAAGCCGCCGATCATCAGCGGGAACCAGCCGCCCTCGAACAGCTTGAGCAGGTTGGAGGCGAAGAACATGAAGTCGACAAAGAAGAACACCGCCGTGGCGCCGATGCACAGCACCAGCGGCAGCTTCCACGCATAGCGGATCACGAAGAAGGTCAGCACGGTGGTGATCAGCATGTCGGTGGTCACGGCAATGCCGTAGGCCGCGGCCAGGCTGCTCGACGAGCGGAACATCACCACCGCCAGCACGATGGCCACGAACAGGCCCCAGTTGACCAGCGGTATGTAGATTTGCCCGGCCGTGCGCACGCTGGTGTGCTCGATGTTCAGGCGCGGCAGGTAACCCAGCTGAATGACCTGGCGCGTGACGCTGAAGGCACCGGTAATGAGCGCCTGCGACGCGATCACCGTGGCCAGCGTAGCCAGCAGCACCAGCGGCACCAGCGCCCATTCGGGGGCCATCATGAAGAACGGGTTCTTCACCGCCTCGGGGTTCTCCAGCAGCAGCGCGCCCTGGCCCAGGTAGTTGAGCGTGAGCGCCGGCATCACCACCGAGAACCACGCAATGCGAATCGGCTTCTTGCCGAAGTGGCCCAGGTCGGCGTACAGCGCCTCGGCGCCGGTGACGCACAGCACCATGGCGCCCAGCAGGATGAAGCTGGTGCCCGGGTTGTCCCAGATGAACTTCAGCGCGTACCAGGGGTTCAGCGCCTTGATGATTTCAGGGTGATGCAGGATCTGCCACACGCCCAGCACCGCAATGGCCGCGAACCACGCCAGCGTGACCGGCCCGAAGAACTTGCCGATGCCCGCGGTGCCGCGCTTTTGCACCGCGAAAAGGCAGAACAGCACCACCAGGGTGATCGGAATCACATAGTGCGAGAAGTGCGGCGACACCACCTCCAGGCCCTCCACCGCCGACAGCACCGAAATGGCCGGCGTGATGACGCCGTCGCCATAGAACAACGAAGTGCCGAAGATGCCGATCACCAGCAGCACGCTGCGCAGCCTGGGCTTGTCGGCCACCGCGCGAGAGGCCAGCGCCAGCATGGCGACCAGGCCGCCCTCGCCTTCGTTGTCGGCGCGCAGCACCAGCACCACGTACTTGATGGACACGATGACGGTGAGCGTCCAGAAGAACATCGACAGGATGCCGTAGACGTTCTCCACGGTGAACGGCACATGGCCGTGGCCGAACACTTCCTTGACGGCATACAGCACGCTGGTGCCGATGTCGCCGTAGACGACGCCAATGGCGCCGACGATCAGGCCGGCTGAGAGAGATTTGGGGGCTGACACGAGGTCGATGGGGAAAAGGGCAGGCTGCGGATGTCGGCGCGTCAGACACGCCGGGGTGCGATGGAGGCGGACTTTAGTTCACAAGCCTGCCGCCCTATCGCCCCTCCCGCCCTTTTTTTTCCGTTGTGCTGTGGGGCCGCTATTTTGCCGTTGCTTGCGCCCGGTGCAAGCCGAGGCAAGCCGGCCCCACGGTCATTCGTAGATTTCGGCGTCCGGGTCGGTCGCTTCCATTTCGTAGCTGGCGGCCACCATGGCCAGCCGGCCGACCACGCCGTACATGTAGAAGCGGTTGGGCGCGCTGGCACCGGGCTTGGCGCCGGGCTGCGGCATGTGGGCGCTTTCGGAGAAGGCCAGCGGCACGAAGCTCGCGCCCGGCAGCTTGAGGTTTTCGTCGGCGGCCTGCTCGGCATGCACGCGGTAGAAGCCGCCCACCACGTAGCGGTCCATCATGTAGACGACCGGCTCGGCCACGCCGTTGTGCACGCGCTCGTTGGTGAGCACGCCTTCCTGCACGATCAGCTCGGTGGGCTCGCGCGGCTCGATGTTGCGGCTGGCGGCTGACTTGATGGACGGCGCGCTGGCCCCACTGGTGCGTGCCTTGCCGATGAGCGCCTCGACTTCCTTGGCGTCGCGCACCGTCACCACGCCCGGGCTGCCGCTGCCGCTGTGGCCGCCCTTGACCACCACGAACGGCTTCTCGTTGATGCCGTATTCCTTGTACTTGCGGCGCACCTTGGTGAGCACGGCGTCCACGTGGCTGGTGAGCACGTCGATGCCTCGGCCCTCGGCCACGTCCACGCCTTCAGCGCGCGCATAGATCGGGTTGATGAGCCAAGGGTCGATGCCCAGCAGCTTGCCGAAGCGCTTGGAGAGCTCCTCGTAGCTGTGCAGGTGGTTGCTCTTGCGGCGCACCGACCAGCCCGCGTGCAGCGGCGGCAGCAGGTACTGCTCATGCAGGTCTTCGAGGATGCCGGGCGTTCCTGCGGAAAGCTCGTTGTTGAGCAGAATTGTGCAGGGATCGAAGTTCTTCAACCCCAGGCGGCGCTTGGTGCGCACCACCGGTTCGAGCGTCACGGTGTCGCCGTTGGGCAGTTCGATCTTCTTGGGCGACTTGATGGCCGGGTCGATCGACCCGATGCGCACGTTGAGCCCCGCCATGTGGAAGATGCGCACCAGTTGCGCGACGTTGGCCAGGTAAAAGGTGTTTTTCGAGTGGTTTTCCGGAATGACGAGCAGGTTGCGCGCCTCCGGGCAGATCTTCTCGATGGCGGCCTGGGCGGCCTGCACGGCCAGCGGGAGCATCTCTTTGGTGAGGTTGTTCCAGCCACCCGGAAACAGGTTGGTGTCGACCGGCGCCAGCTTGAAGCCCGCGTTGCGGATGTCCACGGCGCTGTAGAACGGCGGCGTGTGCTCCATCCATTCGAGCCGGAACCAGCGTTCGATGGCGGGCATCGAGTCGAGCACCCGCTGCTCCAGTTCGTTGATCGGGCCGGTCAGGGCAGTGACGAGATGCGGAACCATGCGGCGGCCTTGTTGGTTTTTTGCTTAAAGGTGGAGCGGAATTGTAGGATTTGGGGATGGCCGCCCCAATGACAAGACGGACCGGACGGCCAGAGCGGCATCGTGGCCCATCAGGTCCGAACCTCGCCCTGCCCAAGCACCACGTACTTGAGCGAAGTGAGGCCTTCGATGCCCACCGGGCCGCGGGCGTGGAACTTGTCGGTGCTGATGCCGATTTCAGCCCCCAGCCCGAACTCGAAGCCATCGGCGAAGCGGGTGCTCGCATTGACCATCACGCTGGCCGAATCGACCTCGCGCAGGAAGCGCTGTGCGTGCACATGGTCGCGCGTGACGATGGCGTCGGTGTGGTGGCTCGAATAGCGGTTGATGTGCGCAATGGCCTCGTCCACGCCCGCCACCACCTTGATGCTGATGACCGCGGCCAGGTATTCCTCGGACCAGTCGGACTCCACGGCGTCGAGCACGCGGGCCTTGGGGTCGGCGGCACCGTCGGCGCGCAGGATGGCGGCGGCGGCCGGGTCGCAGCGCATCTCGACGCCCTTGGCGGCAAACACGGCGGCAATGCGGGGCAAAAAGTCTTCGGCCACCGTGGCCGACACCAGCAGGCCTTCGGCGGCGTTGCAGGGGCTGTATTTCTGGGTCTTGGCGTTGTCGACGATGCGCAGCGCCATGTCGAACTCCGCCGTGTCGTCCACATACACGTGGCAGTTGCCGTCCAGGTGCTTGATGACCGGCACCTTGGCGTCGCGGCTGATGCGCTCGATCAGGCCCTTGCCACCGCGCGGAATGATCACGTCGACAAACTCGGGCATGGCGATGAGCTGGCCCACGGCCTCACGGTCGGTGGTCTGCACCAGCTGCACCGCGTCCACCGGCAGGCCGGCTTCGGCCAGGGCCTCGGACACCAGCAGCGCCAGCGCCTTGTTCGACTCGATGGCTTCGGAGCCGCCGCGCAGGATGGCCGCGTTGCCGCTCTTGATGGCCAGGCTCGCGGCCTCGATGGTCACGTTGGGCCGGCTCTCGTAGATCATGCCGAACACGCCGATGGGCACGCGCATCTGGCCCACGCGGATGCCGCTGGGCTGCTGGCGCATGCCGATGATTTCGCCGATCACGTCCGGCATGGCGGCGAGCTGGTCGCAGCCCTCGGCCACGGTGGCGAGCACTTTGGGGGTGAGCTTCAGACGATCGACCATCGGCGCCGACAGACCGGCGGCCGTGGCGCGCTCGACGTCGCGCAGATTGGCGACCGCCAATTCCGGGCCCGCGTTGCGCACTCGTCGCGCCAGCGCCTTAAGTGCTCTTACTTTGGTAGCAGCTTCCGCACGCGCCATCAGCGCGGCAGCCGTTTTTGCCTGCAGGCCGAGGGCTTGCATGTGTTCGTGGACATTAAACGCGTTCATGACGCATTGTCCCACTGCATGCATCCTGCATTGATGCGATCAAGAAAATATCCGATCGCGATGAATCAATATGGTCAAATACGCTAGTGTTTTGCCGACCATTTCGCCGCAAAACAATCATTCGCACTGTTGATTTAACCATCCGTGCATTAAAGGTTAAAAATAATATCAACAGTCAAAACTCATAACATTTTTTCAAATAAATGAGAATCAAATCAATATATATCTTTGCGGCTTTCGCGTTTGCTCTAGCGGTCAATGGCTGGATCTACGTTTCGAATCACTGGTCTCCATCGTCCTATGGATTGATTTTACAGATGATTGGCGAGCAGAATACAGGATTATTATACGGGACGTCGAGGGCTATACGCTCCGATGAATTGGCAGTCGTTACACCACTGACCCAAGCCACAGTCCGAAATAACTTCGAAAGATATAATGCGACATCCTTTTACGACGAAGATTTAAGAATAAATTACGGCCTCCCTGTCTTTGACTGGGGGCTAATTTTTAAGCCCACATTCTGGACTTACACATTTTTACAACCAGCGAGCGCTTTTTCGTTCCATTGGTTTGCAATTGGCGCAATGTTTTTTATCGGTCATGCGCTCTTATTCAGAAAAACTGGGCTGCCCGCGTTGTCTGCGGCCTTTTTATCAATCGGACTCTATTTTACGCCATTCACTCAATTTTGGTGGAACGAAAAAGGGCCGATATTCGCTTTTTTTCCATGGGTTATAGGCTCTCTTTTTTTGAGCATTCCCTGGGGCCTCAGACTCGTATTTTTCTATTGGCTGTCGACTTCATGGCTGCTGACAAATTTTTATCCTCCCATCATAATATCGCTCGCGTTTGTGGGTGGTATTCTAATATTGGCGTTTCAAAGAGAATGGATGCAACCAAAACGATTATTGCCGCTGCTGGCTACAGTCGTTGCGGCAGCATCGACGGCCGGGATATATCTTAAAGATTATCTGACTGCGACATCAAATACCATTTACCCAGGACAGCGAATCCTTTCTGGTGGCTCCATACCCTCCCTCGAATGGTGGGCACAGTTTTTCCCGTTTATAACGTTCGATAATGCTTTCGTCAGTCTTACCAATCAAAATATTTGCGAGGTAGGCGTCGTCGGCGCTGCATTCCTGCTGATGACGCTGTGCATGCTCAATTGGCGACGACTCCTAACGCTCCTGATTGCATCAAAAGAACAGCGACTGAATTTTTCAATTTTGCTCGCCGGTCTCGTCTTGATGAACGCATGGATGCTGCTTCCGTTGCCATCTTGGGCAGGATCACCATTGCTATGGAACCACGTATTGCCAGAACGCATGGAATATGCAGCAGGATGGTTGCTTTTATTGAGCATTGCGCTGCTGGGCGAAAACGGCGGTATTCTCATTAATAAATATCGCCTGCTGCTTTACACGATGGTCGCGCTCGGTGGCTGGCTTACGATTAAATTATCGTCGAACAATTTTTCGTTTAATACTGAATTTATTCGAGCCCAATCGGGCGATCTGATTTCAATCCCATTTTTGATCGTTTCTCTCCTTGTAACATACGCTATCCGAGCAAATAAGAATTACGCAATTCTTGCTGCGTCGGCTGGCGCGGGAGCAGTTGTATTATTCGCCTTCAACCCCATTCAATCGAGCGAACCTATTTTCGCGCAACACTCGACACCATTTCTTAATAGCCTCGCAACGCAAATTCAAGAACCAGCTGGCGTTCTCGTTCCGCAGCATCCGACACTCCCTGGCGCCGCTCTCAACGGTTTAGGTTATCGCTCTGTGGTGCATGTGACGCCAGTTCCTGCACTGGAAATGTGGCGTTCTCTATATCCACATTTATCCAGAGAAGAACTCGATAGCACCTTCAACCGCTATTCACACATCCATCTCACGACAGACGAGACTCCAAAGTCCCCGCAGGAAGACGTTGTCAATGTTCCATTGAAAGATTTCCCACTGACACGAGTGCTAAGTCCTGCCAAAAATACAAAAAGATAATTTTTTGCGCCAAATAATTCCTGGCTTTCATCGAATAACCAAACGATATCGGATTCAAATTTAGAGGCATCTATGGCAATTAAATCGACCACTTCTTTGTATCGAGGCTGCGTTATCGCCTTGGTTATCCCTTGTTATAACGAGTCCGCCCTGAACAATCTCTAACTCTTTGATTTCACTGGTGATTTCGGAGCGTGCGTGGCGCGGAATTTGCAAGGTACTTGGGCGTAGAACGCAGTTTCCTTGCAAATTCCGACGAGGTTTTATCG
>NZ_JAYLVN010000027.1:0-69688 GCF_046156345.1 Variovorax sp. H27-G14 | reverse complement strand
ACGACGCGTTCGCTTCCGTCTTCATTGCGCAGCACGGCCAGTGCGGGCAACGGCGTCAACGACAGACGCTCAGGGGTGGTGCGTGAGGCCTTGGCCTTCAGGCCGAGTTGCCTGGCCGCTTGCAGCAACGTGGCGGTCGTTATGGGCTCCGAAGGCGCCAGGCCCAGCTGGTGCGCCAGCAAAGACGCATCGGCTGCTACTTGATGAAACCGCGCAATGGTGCACAGGGCCTCCAGGGACGCAAAAGCCGAAGTCGTCGACTCTCCTTCTCGTGACCCCTCGCCCGCATATGGCTGTGCGACGGACCGAGGTGGCCCCGCAGTCGTGCTTTGCATTCACTCTCTCCCTTATCTGAACTCTGCGGTTCAGGTTTCAGAAAGATATCGTGACGGCTTGTGCGCTTGTTCAATGCATTGTGAAAAGACAGACTTGGAGGACTAGAAACAACGCAATGTCAACTCGGAAAGTTCACATCGCATGGTTGTCAACAAACAATCAATGTTTGCTCACTTCCGGTCACGTCTCGGCGCAGAAAAACGGCCGTGACTCGACGCGCATTGCGGCTGATGAATCAGGCCTCGTCGTCGCGCGCGGGACATCGCGTTGGGCGCGGGTATGGGATGTCGTTGCGGCACTAGACCCGTTGGCGGGCGCTGCTTTCGGTTGTGACGCCTTTGTTCAGGGCGTGTGCACAGGGCACGCTCTGGGTGATCGCGCGATCAACCACTGCTCTGAAAACGCACACGCCGATGGGGTGCCTTGCGCAGCGAAATAAAGGAGGAGGCCGCAGGCCGGGGGACATTCGCGGAGCAAGGCACCCCGTCGGCGTGAGCGTCGCCCCGAACAACGCAGCTCAAGCACCAAGCAAGAGACGAAAGCCTCAGTGCGACTTACCGGCAGACCCCTTGCGCCGGTCGATGAACGCGATGATCTCGCCCATGATCCCCTTGCGGAAGGCGAGCACGCAGATCACGAAGATCAGGCCCGTGACCATGGTCACCGATTCGCCCAGCGTGTTGAACCAGTCCACCGTGGTGATGCGGGCCAGAAAGTTGCCGAGCTCGCCGATCTTGTTCTCCAGCAGCACCACCACCGCCGAGCCCACCAACGGACCTGACAGGGTGCCCAGGCCGCCCACCAGCGTCATCAGAATGACCTGGCCCGACGCCGTCCAGTGCACGTCGGACAGCGTGGCAAAGCCCAGCACCAGCGTCTTGAGCGAACCGGCCAGGCCCGACAGCGCCGCGGAAATCACAAACGCCAGCAGCTTGAAACGGCTCACGTCATAACCCAGCGACAGCGCGCGCGGCTCGTTCTCCTTGATGCCCTTCAGCACCTGTCCGAACGGCGAGTGAATGGTGCGCACGATCAGCAGAAAGGCCGCGACCACCACGACCAGCGCCACGTAGTACATCGTGAGGTCGTTCGACAGGTCGATCAGCCCGAAGAGCTTGCCGCGCGGCACGCCCTGCAGGCCGTCTTCGCCGCCCGTGAACTTGGCCTGCAGCGCGACGAAGAACATCATCTGCGCGAGCGCCAGCGTGATCATCGCGAAGTAGATGCCCGTGCGGCGAATGGCCAGCACGCCGAAGAGCCAGCCCAGCAACGCGCCCGTGATCGTGCCGGCGAGCAGGCCCAGCTCGGGCGTGAGGCCCCAGACCTTGATGGCGTGCCCGGCCACATACGCGGAGCCGCCCAGAAAGGCCGCATGGCCAAACGACAACAGGCCGGTGAAGCCCAGCAGCAGGTTGAACGCCGCGGCGAACAGTGCGAAGCACATGAGCTTCATCACGAACACCGGGTAGGCGCCGAAGAACGGCGCCGCGATGAGCGCGAGCAACAGCAGTGCGTAGACGACGAGGGAGATTTTTTTGGTGTTCATGCCGCTCGCCTTATTTCTCTTTGCCGAACAGGCCGGCGGGGCGGATGAGCAGCACGATGACCATGATCACGAACACAACCGTCGACGACGCCTCGGGGTAGAAGACCTTGGTGAAACCCTCGATCACGCCCAGGCCCAGGCCGGTGAGGATGGCGCCCATGATCGAGCCCATGCCACCGATGACGACCACCGCGAACACCACGATGATGAGGTTCTGCCCCATCAGCGGCGACACCTGAATGACCGGTGCGGCCAGCACGCCGGCAAAGGCGGCCAGCCCGGCGCCGAAGGCGTAGGTCAGCGTGATCATCAGCGGCACGTTCACGCCGAAGGCCTCCACCAGCCGCGGGTTCTCGGTGCCCGCGCGCAGGTAGGCGCCAAGGCGCGTTTTCTCGATCACGTACCAGGTGGCGAAGCACACCACCAGCGAGGCCACGACGACCCAGGCGCGGTAGTTGGGCAGCACCATGAAGCCCAGGTCGGTGGCGCTCGACAGTGCCTCGGGCGCGTCGTAGGCCAGGCCCGACACGCCGTACACGGAGCGGAAAACGCCCTCGATCAGCAGCGTGAGGCCCAGCGTGAGCAGCAGGCCGTAGAGGTGGTCGAGCTTGTAGATCCAGCGCAGCAGCAAGCGCTCGATCACGATGCCGAAGAGGCCGATGACGATGGGCGCGGCAATCAGCATCACCCAGTAGTTGATGCCGAAATACTCCATCGCCATCCAGGTCAGGATGGCGCCCATCATGAACAGCGCGCCGTGCGCGAAGTTGATGACGTTGAGCAGGCCGAAGATCACCGCCAGCCCGAGGCTCAGGATGGCATAGAAGGAGCCGTTCACCAGCCCCAGGAGGAGCTGGCTCAACAAGCCGGGAAGGGAAATGGTCATAAGCGTTTCAACGAACCCGGGCGCCGAGAAAGCGCCCGCGGGGGATCACTTCCAGAGGGCGCAACGGCTCTCGGCCTTCGTGGTGTAGACGTCTTCGCCCTTGAGCTTCTGAACCACCTTGTAGTAGTCCCACGGCTGCTTGGACTCGGCCGGCGACTTCACCTGCATCAGGTACATGTCGTGCACGAAGCGCCCGTCCTCGCGGACCACGCCCTTGGCGTAGAAGTCGTCGATGGGGGTCTTCTTGATCTGCGCCATCACGGTGTCGGCGTCGATGCTCTTGGCAGCCTGCACGGCCTTCAGGTAGGTCATGGTGGCCGAGTAGTCGGCGGCCTGGATGTCGGTGGGCATGCGCTTGGTCTTGTCGAAGAAGCGCTTGCCGAAGGCGCGCGTCTTGTCGTCCAGGTTCCAGTCCCAGCTGGTGGTGAGCAGCAGGCCTTCGGTGTTCTTCAGGCCCAGGCTGTGCACGTCGGTCACGAACACCAGCAGGCCGACCATCTTCATGGTCTTGCTGATGCCGAATTCCTTGGCCGCCTTGATGGCGTTGATGGTGTCGCCGCCGGCGTTGGCCAGCGCCAGCACCTGGGCCTTGGAGTTTTGCGCCTGCAGCAGGAACGACGAAAAGTCGGACGTGTTCAGCGGATGCTTCACGCTGCCCACCACGGTGCCGCCCTTCTCCTTCACCACCTTGGAGGCATCGGCCTCCAGGGCCTGGCCGAAGGCGTAGTCGGCGGTCAGAAAGAACCAGCTCTTGTCGCCGCGCGCAATGACCGCGCTGCCCGTGCCCTTGGCCAGCGCCACGGTGTCGTAGGCGTAGTGCACGGTGTAGGGGCTGCACTGCTCGTTGGTGAGCGCGGAGCTGCCCGCGCCGTTCACGATGAACACGCGCTTCTTCTCCTGCGCCACCTTGGCCATGGCCAGGCCGGTGCCGGAGCTGGTGCCGCCGAACAGCATGGTCAGGCCCTGCGTGTCGATCCACTCGCGCGCCTTGGAGGCGGCAATGTCGGCCTTGTTCTGGTGGTCGGCCTGCAGCAGCTCGATGGGCATGCCGTTGACCTTGCCGCCGAAGTCGTCGATGGCCATCTGGATGGCCAGCGCGCCGTTCTTGCCTTCCACGTCCGCGTAGAGGCTCGACATGTCGGTGATGAAGCCGATCTTGACCTTGTCCTGCGCCTGCGCGGCGCCGGCCGCCATCAGGCAGGTGGCGGCAAGGCAGGCAGAGGCGATGAGCGTGCGTTTCATGGAATGGTTCTCCTCGATGACTTCGGTGGGGTGTCGGTAGCGGTGGGTGCGGCGGTAGGTGCGGCGGCCTCAGCCGATCATTTCCAGGCGGCGCACTTGGTCTCTGCCTTGGTCGTGAAGACCTGGTCGCCCGGCAGCGTCTTGAGCACCTTCAGGTAGTCCCACGGCTTCTTCGACTCGGCGGGCGACTTCACCTCGACCAGGTACATGTCGTGAATGAAGCTGCCGTCGGCGCGGATCTGGCCCTTGCCGTAGAAGTCGTCGATCTTCATGCTCTTGAGCTGCGCCATCACCTTGTCGG
Source organism: Variovorax sp. H27-G14 (assembly GCF_046156345.1). NCBI lineage: Bacteria > Pseudomonadati > Pseudomonadota > Betaproteobacteria > Burkholderiales > Comamonadaceae > Variovorax > Variovorax sp. H27-G14. Next base: position 65,377 of record NZ_JAYLVN010000027.1, on the reverse strand, counting down.
AGTCGGTGGTCTTGACGGCGGCCACGGCCTTCAGGTAGGTCATAGTGGCGGAGTAGTCGGCGGCCTGCACGTCGGTGGGCATGCGCTTGGTCTTCTCGAAGAAGCGGTTGGCAAACTTGCGCGACTCGTCGTTCAGGTCCCAGTACCAGCTGGTGGTGTGCAGCAGGCCTTCGGTGTTCTTCAGGCCCAGGCTGTGGATGTCGCTCAGGAACACCAGCAGGCCGGCGGTCTTCATGGTCTTGTTGATGCCGAATTCGCGCGCCGCCTTGATGGCGTTGATGGTGTCGCCACCGGCATTGGCCAGGCCCAGAATCTGCGCCTTGGAGCTCTGCGCCTGCAGCAGGAACGACGAAAAGTCGGATGCGTTCAGCGGATGGCGCACCGCGCCCACCACGGTGCCGCCCTTCTCCTTCACCACCTTGGTGGTGTCGGCTTCGAGTGCATGGCCGAAGGCATAGTCGGCCGTCAGAAAGAACCAGCTCTTGCCGCCGCGGTCGACCACGGCCGCGCCGGTGCCCTTGGCCAGCGCCACGGTGTCGTAGGCGTAGTGCACGGTGTAAGGCGAGCACTGCTCGTTGGTGAGCACCGAGCTGCCCGCGCCGTTGTTGAAGTACACGCGCTTCTTTTCTTCGGCCACCTTGGCAGTGGCCAGCGCGGTGCCGGAGTTGGTGCCGCCAAAGATCATGGTCACGCCGGCGGTGTCGACCCATTCGCGCGCCTTGGAGGCGGCAATGTCGGCCTTGTTCTGGTGGTCCGCCACCAGCAGCTCGATGGGCTGGCCCAGCGCCTTGCCGCCGAAGTCGTCGATGGCCATCTGGATGGCGGTGGCACCGCCCTTGCCTTCCAGGTCGGCGTACAGGCTGGACAGGTCGGTGACAAAGCCGATCTTCACTTTTTCCTGCGCTTGCGCGGCGCCCGCGCCCAGCGCGAGGATGCCGATGGCGGTGGCGATGAGGCCGAGTTTCTTGTTCATGGTGTTGTCTCCTGAAGGAATCTTTGTGGGATGAGAGCGGTTGTCTTGTGGACGTATCGGAAGATGTGCGGGCGCGTCAAACGCCCAGCAGCTCGGTCAGCACCGGCATCTTGGCTTCGAGCTCCGCGGCGCCGAACTTCAGCGCGATGCGCCCGTGCTCCATCACGTAGAAGCGGTCGGCCAGCGGCGCGGCAAAGCGAAAGTTCTGCTCCACCATGACGATGGTGTAGCCCTTGGCGCGCAGCGTGGTGATCATGCGGGCCAGCGCCTGCACGATGACCGGCGCCAGGCCTTCGGAAATTTCGTCGAGCAGCAGCAGCTTGGCACCCGTGCGCAGGATGCGCGCCACGGCCAGCATCTGCTGCTCGCCGCCCGACAGGCGCGTGCCCTGGCTGTGGCGGCGCTCGGCCAGGTTGGGGAACATGGCGTAGATTTCGTCGACCGACATGCCCGGGCCCGCGCCTTTCAGTTCAGGCGGCAGCAGCAGGTTTTCTTCGCACGAGAGGCTGGCGAAGATGCCGCGCTCTTCAGGGCAATAGCCGATGCCCAGGTGCGCGATGCGGTGCGTCGGCATGCCGATGGTTTCTTTGCCGTTCACCTCGATGCTGCCCTTGCGCGCACCCGTGAGGCCCATGATGGCGCGCAACGTGGTCGTGCGGCCCGCGCCATTGCGGCCCAGCAGCGTGACGACTTCGCCGGGCTGCACGACCATGTCGACACCGTGCAGCACGTGCGATTCGCCGTACCAGGCTTGCAGGCCCTTGATTTCCAATGCGGCGGTCATGTCAGTGTGCGCCTTGCATTTCGCCGTCGGTGGTGCCCATGTAGGCCTCCATGACCTGTGGGTTTTTCGAGACCTGCGCGTAGGGCCCTTCGGCCAGCACGGCGCCGCGTTGCAGCACGGTGATGGTGTCGGCAATGGTCGACACCACGCTCATGTTGTGTTCCACCATCAAGATGGTGCGGCCCGCCGACACGCGCTTGATGAGCTCGGCCACGCGGTGCACGTCTTCATGGCCCATGCCCTGCGTGGGTTCGTCCAGCAGCATCAGCTCGGGCTCCATGGCCAGCGTGGTGGCAATCTCCAATGCACGCTTTCGGCCGTAGGGCAGGTTCACGGTCTGCTCGTCGGCCAACTCTTCGAGCCCGACTTCGGCCAGCAACTCGCGCGCCCGCGCATCGAGCGACTTCAGCGACTTTTCGCTCTTCCAGAAATGGAACGAGGTGCCCAGCCGGCGCTGCAGGCCCAGGCGCACGTTTTCCAGCAGCGTGAGGTGCGGGAAAACGGCCGAGATCTGGAACGAACGGATGATGCCGCGCCGCGCGATTTGCGCGGGGCGTTCGCGCGTGATGTCCTGGCCGTTGAAGAGGATCGTGCCGGTGGTCGGCTCGAGGAACTTCGTCAGCAGGTTGAAGCAGGTGGTCTTGCCGGCACCGTTCGGGCCGATGAGCGCGTGGATCGAGCCGCGCACCACCGACAGGTTGACCTTGCTGACCGCGGTGAACCCTTTGAATTCCTTGGTGAGCTGGCGTGTTTCAAGAATGACGTCGCTCATTGCGCGAGGTCGCCCGGGTTGGAAAAAAGAAAGTCGGTCATGCGGTCCATCTAGTCGCCACTGCCGGGCGCGCAGTGATTGTTGGTGGGCGTCATGCAATTTCATACTGGGGCAAATGCCTATGCTGCAGTGCAACCTGAGCGAGGCGGCGCGGCATTCGAAACGGGGACTGTCGTTGCAGCGACAAACGGGCCTTCAGCGCGCCGGACGGCTGTAGGCATCAGCCGCAGGGAAACCCCAACCAAGGATCGGCGAGGCCTGCATAGACTGGTGCTCAACATGCTCGATTTCCGCTCGCCCGATTTCCTCTCCGACCACATCCTGCACACGCTCGCGTTCTATGCGCCGCGCAGCCTCGACGACGCGGGTGGCTTCTTTCATTTCTTCAAGGACGACGGCACGGTGTACGACCGGCGCACGCGCCACCTGGTGAGCAGCGCGCGCTTCGTGTTCAACCACGCCATGGCATACCGGCGCTTCGGTGATCCGGGGCACCTTGCGGCCGCGCGGCATGGGCTGGCCTTTCTTCAGCAAGGCCATGCGAAGGCGCAAGGCGGCTATGCGTGGCAGATCGACTGGCACCAGGGCAAGGCCGCGGTGCAAGACGCAACCAACCACTGCTACGGCCTGGCCTTCGTGCTGCTCGCGCATGCGCATGCGCTGATGGCCGGCATCGAAGAGGCCCGTGCCGGCCTGGCACACACCTGGGAGCTGATGGAGCAGCACTTCTGGGAGCCTGGGCATCAGCTCTATGCCGACGAGGCCACGAGCGACTGGCAGGTTGGCCCCTATCGCGGGCAGAACGCCAACATGCATGCCTGCGAGGCGATGCTTGCCGCCTTCGAGGCCACGCAGGAGGCACGCTACCTCGAGCGCGCATTGGCGCTCGCGGAATCGGTCACTGGCCGGCAGGCCGCGCTGGCCGATGGGCTGGTGTGGGAGCACTACCGGCAGGACTGGTCGATCGACTGGGACTACAACCGCGGCGACAAGACCAACATCTTCAGACCCTGGGGCTTTCAGACCGGCCACCTGACCGAATGGGCCAAGCTGCTGCTGCAACTGGAGCGCCACCTGTCCACCGCGAACCACGACGCCAACCGCACCGCCGACTGGATCGTGCCGCGCGCGCGGCACTTCTTCGACACCGCCATGTTCCGAGGCTGGGACGCCGACAACGGCGGGCTGGTCTACGGCTTCGGGCCCGACGGCAAGGTGTGCGACGGCGACAAATACTTCTGGGTGCAGGCCGAGAGCTTTGCCGCGGCCGCCCTGCTCGCGGTGCGCACCGGCGACGCCAGCTACTGGGACTGGTACGACAGCATCTGGGCATACAGCTGGGCACACTTTGTCGACCACCGGCACGGCGCCTGGTACCGCATCCTCACGCCGCAGAACCAGAAGATCAGCGACGAAAAAAGCCCGGCCGGCAAGACCGACTACCACACCATGGGCGCGTGCCACGACGTGCTGCGCGCACTGCGGATGTGAAAACCCCCAGGTCTTCCTGAGGAAGCCTGGGGGTCGAAAGGGCCAGAGAACGAAAGGCGGGGTTGCCGTCGATCAGGTCAGTGCGCGCCTGCCGCGGCGTCGCCGCCCGCACCGCCCTTTTGCGGCCGTGCCAGCCACACCAGCGGAATCAGCAGCAGGAACAGAATTGCCGAGGCATAGAAGATGTCGTTGGTCGCCAGCATGTAGGCCTGCTGGTCGACGATGCGGTTCATCTGCCCCAGCACCTGCTCCGAGCTGAAGCCGCTGCTCGACAGCCCGGCCATGGCGCTGGTGGCCGCGTTGTTGCTCTGGTTGATCGTCTCGGCCAGCTGCGCGTGATGCAGCGTGGCGCGGTTGTCCCACAACGTGGTGGTGAGCGATGTGCCCACGGCGCCCGCCGTGATCCGCAAGAAGTTCGACAACCCCGACGCCGCCGGAATGCGGTCCGGCGTGAGGCCCGACAGCGTGAGCGTCACCAGCGGAATGAAGAAGAACGCCATTGCAATGCCCTGGATCACCGTCGGAATGATGATGGTCACAAAGTCGGCCTGCGTGTTGAAGTTCGACCGCATCCACAGCACCAGCGCAAACACCAGGAACGAGAACGTGGCGTAGCGGCGCGGGTCGACCTTGGCCACAGTGAGCCCCACGATGGGCGAGAAGATGATCGCCAGCATCCCCACCGGCGCCATGATCATCCCCGCCTGCGTGGCGGTGTAGCCCATCCACTGCTGCAGCCACAGCGGCAGCAGCACCACGTTGCCGAAGAACAGGCCGTAGGCCACGGCCGTTGCCACGGCGCCCGACCAGAAGTTGCGGCGCTTGAACAGCGACAGGTCGACCACCGGGTGCTTGTCGGTCAGCTCCCAGATCAGGAAGAACGCGAAGCCGACCACGGCTATCACCGCCATCGCGATGATCTGCGGCGAATGGAACCAGTCCAGCTCCTTGCCCTTGTCGAGCATCAGTTGCATCGAGCCGACGAACAGCACCAGCAGCGCCAGGCCGATGGCGTCGATGGGCACCTTGTGCGTGGTGCTCTCGCGCTTGCGATACAGCGCCCACGTGATGGAAGCCGCAACAATGCCCACCGGAATGTTGATGTAGAAAATCCACGGCCACGAGATGTTGTCGGTGATCCAGCCGCCCAGCAGCGGCCCCATCACCGGCGCGACCAGCGTGGTCATCGACCACATGGCCATGGCCAGGCCCGCCTTGGCGCGCGGATAGCTCGACAGCAGCAGCGTCTGCGAGAGCGGAATCATCGGCCCCGCCACAAAGCCCTGCAGCGCGCGAAAGGCGATCAGCGTGGTCATGTTCGGCGCCAGGCCGCACAAGAGCGAGGCCATCATGAACAGGATCACGCTGGCCATGAACAGGCGCACCTGTCCAAAGCGCTGCGTCATGAAACCGGTGAGCGGCACCGCAATGGCGTTGGCCACCGCGAAGCTGGTGATGACCCAGGTGCCTTGCGTGGTGCTCACGCCCAGGTCGCCCGAGATGGCAGGCAACGACACGTTCGCAATCGACGAATCGAGCACGTTCATGAAGGTTGCCGCAGACAGCGCTACCGTGCCCCAGACGCGGGCGGCGCCTTCGAGCGGTGGGTGCGCAATGTAGGCAGGAGCAGCGGTGGCCATTGCAGGTCGCGCGAACTGTTTACCTGAAGGCAGCGCGGGCGATCAGCCCGGCTGGCCCTGCACGGCGACCGAGGCACCGCCCGACGCCGCAGGCGCCTTGGGCGCGCTGGCCGCGGCCGGCGCACTGCGCCCGAGGTTGGCCGACACGATGCGGTCGACTTCGGCGTCGGCCCCACGGTCGAGCTGGCTGTACACGGCCGTGGTCTGCGTGAGCGCGGCGGCGCGCGGCGCGTCGGCCAGCATCTTGCCGCTCTTGGAGGAGATGTCGATCTCGGCGTCCATCGACAGGCCGATGCGCAGCGGGTTGGCCTTGAGCTGCTCGGGGTCGAGCGCAATGCGCACGGGCACGCGCTGCACCACCTTGATCCAGTTGCCGGTGGCGTTCTGCGCCGGCAGCAGTGCAAACGCACTGCCGGTGCCCACGCCCAGGCCCGCGACCTTGCCGTTGTATTCGACCTTCTTGCCGTACAGGTCGGCCGTGAGCTTGACGGGCTGGTCGATGCGGATGTTGCGCAGCTGCACTTCCTTGAAGTTGGCGTCGACCCACAGCTGGTTGAGCGGCACGATCGACATCATCGGCGTGCCGGCGGCGACGCGCTGGCCGAGCTGCACGGTGCGCTTGGCAACGTAGCCGTCGACCGGCGCGGGCATGGCCACGCGCTGCGTTGCCAAATAGGCCTCGCGCACCTTGGAGGCGGCGGCCAGCACGCTCGGGTGCTGGGCCACGCTGGTGCCTTCGGTCAGCGACTGGTTGCTCACCAGTGCTTCCTTGGCGGCCACCACACCGGCCTGCGCCGCGGCGAACTGGCTCTTGGCGGTGTCGAGCGCCGTCTCGGCGTGGTTGAGTTCTTCTTTCGACACGGCGCCGTTGCCCGACAGCGCGCGGCGGCGCTGCAGGTCGTCCTGCGCCTTGGCGATGTCGCTCTGCGCCTTCACGATGTCCGACTGGCGTAGCGTGACCTGCGCGGCCAGCGAGCCGTTGTTGGCGTACAGCGTGCGCACCTGGCGCACGGCCTGCGCGAGCGCGGCCTCGGACTGATCGAGCGCCACCTTGGCGTCGGCTGGGTCGAGCTGCACCAGCGGCTGGCCGGCCTTGACGAAGTCGGTGTCGTCGGCGCCGATGGCCATCACGGTGCCGCTGATCTGCGGCGTGATCTGGATGACGTTGCCCGACACGTAGGCGTTGTCGGTGTCCTCGTAGTGGCTGGCAACCAGCCATTCGTAGAGGCCCCAGCCGCCGCCGGCAACGATCACCACCGCGGCCAGCGCGGTGAGTGCGCGGCGGCGCTTGCCGTTGGCGGCGGGCGCTTCAGGCGCGTTGGGGTTGGTGGAGGCTGCGGCTGCAGCGGGCGTCGGAGTGTTGTTATCGCTCATGGTGAAGTTCTTTCCGAAGACGAGAGGGTCGTGTCAGTTCAATTCAATTCAGTTCAATGCGGCCGTGGCGGTGGTCGGGGGCTGCCAGCCGCCGCCCAGTGCACGCGCCAGCGCCACCTGCGTGTCGAGCGCACGCGCGGCAAGATCGACCGCCAGGCGGCGTTGCGCCAGCACGGCGGTTTCCGCCGTCAGCACATTGAGGTAGTTGCCCAGGCCGGCGCGGTAGCGCTGCACGGCGATGTCGTAGGCGCCTTCGGCCGCGGTCTGCGCGGCGCGTTGTTCGGTCTGCTGACGGCCGATCGACTGCGCGCTCGCAACCTGGTCGGCGGCGTCGCGCACGGCATCGATCACGGTGGCGTTGTAGCTTTCGATGGCCACGTCGAGGTCGGCCGACTTGCCGCGCAGGTTGGCGCGCAGCTTGCCGCCTTCGAAGATCGGCAGGCTGATGGCCGGGCCCACGCCCCACTGCTCGCTGCCCGACTTCAGCAGCTTGCCGAAGCCCAGGCTCTGGAAGCCGGCGAAGGCCGTGAGATTGACGTTGGGATAGAACAGCGTCTTGGCGTTGGCCACGTCGCTGGTGGCGGCCTCCACGCGCCAGCGCGCGGCGGCAATGTCGGCGCGGCGGCCCAGCAGGTCGGCCGGAATGTTGCCTTGCGGCGCCATCGGCCGCACGCTGGCAAGCACCGGCGGCTTCAGCAACGCCGACACATTGGGCTGGCCGACGAGCGCATCGAGCGCGTGCTGCTGCAGCGCAATTTGCTCGTTGAGCGCTTCGATCTGCTGGCGTGCCTCGGGCAGGCCGCCTTCGCTCTGGCGCAGTTCGAGGCGGGTGTCCAGGCCGGCCGAGACGCGGTCGCGCACCAGCTTCAAGGTTTCGTCGCGCTGGGCCAGCGTGCGCTGGGCCACGGTGAGCTGGTCGTTCAGGCGGGCCCATTGGAAGTAGCTGCGCGCCACGTTGCTCGCGAGCAGCACGCGGGCCGCGTCGGCGTCGGCGGCGGCGGCGTTGGCCGCGCCAATGGCGGTGTCCAGCGCGCTTCGGTTCTTGCCGAAGAAGTCGATCTCCCAGCTGGCGCTGAGCTGCAGCAGGCCGATGTTCTGCGTGGAACCGCCCAGCGGTGCCGGGTAGATGTAGTTGCTGTTGAACTTCTGGCGGTTCAGGTCGAGGTCGCCCTTGACCTGCGGCTTGAGGGCCGCACCGGCAATGTCGGCCGAGGCCTGCGCGCGCGCCAGGCGGGCCTGCGCGACCTGCAGGTTCGGGTTGCCGGCCACGGCCTGGTCGATCAGCGTGTTGAGTTGCGTGTCGCCGAAGGCGAGCCACCACTGGGTGTCGAGCCTGGAGGCGGGTGTGGCGGCGGTGTCGGGCGCGATGCCCAGAGACGCGGCATCGCGCAGCTTGGCCTGCGAGCCGATGCCGGCCATGTCGGCACAGCCGGCAAGGGCGACGACGAGCAACGCGGCGGCCACGACAGAAGTGCGACGCGGCGCGACGGCAACCGAGATGCGACGCTGCGCGACGGCAACTGAGATGCGACGCTGCGCGCGCATGGCGAGGGAATCAGTCATTTTTATCTCCACGGACCGCAAGGGCCTGTGCGTTGTCGAGGATGCGGCGCAGGTAGCCTTTCAGCTGCTCCCACTCCTCATTGGAAAAACCTGCAAGGTGTTCGTTCTGCACGCGGCTCAGCACGTAGGGCACTTCCTTGGCGGCGGAACGGCCTTCGTCGGTCAGCTCGATGTTGACCACGCGGCGGTCTTCGAGCGAGCGCACGCGGCGGCACAGGCCCTTGGCCTCGAGGCGGTCGAGCAGGCGCGTCATGGCGCCGGTGTCGAGCTCGCAGGCACGCGCCAGTTCGGCCACCGTGGTGGCGGCGCCCGTGTGCAACTTGTAGAGAGGCACCCATTGCGGATAGGTCGGGCTGCCGGGCTCGCAGATGCGGCTCTCGATCGACTGGCCCACGGCCGTCACGATGCGGCGCATCAGGTAGCCAATGCTCTCCTCGGCCTGGTAGGTCTCGGGCCGGTAGAAGGCGGCAGGCGCGCGACGCTCGGCGTCGGATTGCGCCGACGTGGCTTGGGTGGAATTGGCATCGCTCATGGCCGAAATATTAGTTGCCGCGGCAGTTATTGTCAAGGCTGCCTTTGTGGCGGCAAGGGTTCGTTAGAATCGCCGCATGGCTTCTACCCCACCGTCTTCCCAGGCCAAGGGCTCGCCCCGGTCGCTGTCGGGCCTGAGCCCTTTTCTTCGCCCCTACCGCTTGCAGATAGGCCTGGCGGCCATCTTTCTGGTGATGGCAGCGGTCACGACGCTGGCTTTTCCTATCGCCTTGCGGAGCCTGATTGACGGAGGCTTGATCAACCCCGACAAGGGCGCCCAAACGATGGCTCTGCGCGAGCACTTCGGCGCCCTCTTCGCGGTGGCCGTGGCGCTGGGTCTTTTCTCGGCGGCGCGCTTCTATACGGTGAGCTGGCTGGGCGAGCGGGTCACGGCGGACATCCGCAATGCGGTCTACGGCCGCGTGCTCAAGCAGAGCCCCGCGTTCTTCGAAACCACGCAGACCGGCGAAGTGCTCTCGCGCCTCACGGCCGACACCACGCTGGTACAGACTGTCGTCGGCTCCTCATTGAGCATGGGCCTGCGCAACGCGGTGATGGGCGTGGGCGCGCTGGCCGTGCTGGTGTGGACCAACCCCTATGTGATGGTGCAGGTGCTGGGCATTCTGGTGCTGGTGGTGCTGCCGAGCATGTGGTTCGGCCGACGCGTGCGCAAGCTCTCGCGTGCCAGCCAGGACCGCGTGGCCGACTCCAGCGCCATCGCCGCCGAGGTGCTGAACGCCATTCCCGTGGTGCAGAGCTACACCGCCGAAGGCCGCGAGGCCACGCGCTTCAACGGCTCGACCGAAAACGCCTTTCGCACCGCCGTGCGCCGCACCCGGGCGCGTTCGGTGTTGGTGGCATTCATCATCATCGCGACCTCGGCCGCGCTGCTCTGGGGCCTGTACCAGGGCACGCAGGCGGTGCTGCGCGGCGACATCACTGCGGGCCACCTCGGCCAGACCGTGGTGTACGTGGCCATCCTGGCCAGCGCGACCGCGGTGCTGGGCGAGGTGTATGGCGACTTGCTGCGCGCAGCCGGCGCTACCGAGCGGCTGATGGAGCTGCTGCACGCGCCCGCGGCCATCGTGTCGCCCGCGAATCCGGCGGTGGCGCCCGTGCCTGTTGCAGGCAGCGCCATTCGATTCGATGCCGTGACCTTCCACTACCCTTCCCGACCCGGCACCCCCGCGCTGCGCGATTTCAGCCTGGACGTCGCGCCCGGTGAAACCGTGGCGCTGGTGGGCTCCAGCGGTGCGGGCAAGAGTACGGTGTTCCAGCTGCTGCTGCGCTATTACGACCCGCAGTCGGGCAGCCTGCTGCTCGACGGCACCCCGCTCGCGTCGCTCGCCCTGTCGGACCTGCGCACCCGCATCGGCCTGGTGCCGCAAGACGCGGTGATCTTCTCGACCAGCGCGCTGGAGAACATCCGCTACGGACGCCCCGAAGCAACTGCAGACGAAGTGCATGCCGCGGCGCGCGCCGCCTTCGCGCACGACTTTCTGCAAGCGCTGCCCGAGGGCTACGACACCTTTCTGGGCGAGCGCGGCGTGCGCCTGTCGGGCGGACAGCGCCAGCGCATCGCGATTGCGCGCGCCATCCTCAAGAACCCGCCGCTGCTGTTGCTCGACGAAGCCACCAGCGCGCTGGACGCGGAAAGCGAACGCATGGTGCAGGCGGCGCTGGAGTCGGCCATGGCCAACCGCACGACGGTGGTGATTGCCCACCGCCTGGCCACGGTGCAGAAAGCCGACCGCATCGTGGTGCTGGACCACGGCGGCATCGTCGAACAGGGAACGCACGCGACGCTGGTCGCGCAAGGTGGCGTGTACGCACGGCTGGCCGCTCTGCAGTTCACAGCCTGAGCAAGGCTGTGTCCGGCGGGGCCTAGGCTACTGCAGGGTTTCCTTGAGCGCCGCCGGAATCGGCAGCGCCATCACCGGAATGCCTTCGTCGAGCAGCGCCTCGGTCTGCTCGGGCGTGGCCTGGCCGCGAATGCCGCGCTCCTGCACTTCGCCGTAGTGCATCTTGCGGGCTTCGTCGGCAAAGCGATCGCCGACGTCTTCGGTCTTTGCCAGCACCTCGCGCACAGCGCGCATCCAGCGGGCTTCGGGCGACGGCGCGGCGGGAAGGTTCGACGCGGAACCCGTTACGGGCGCTACAGCTTCCCGCGGTGCCTTGGCATTGCCCAGATTGAGGCGCGGCGCGCTCAGCAGCTTGACGATGGCCGTGTCGCCACAGACCGGGCATTCGACCAGCCCGCCTGCCAACTGCGTCTCGAAGGCCTCGCTGGACGCGAACCAGCCCTCGAAGCCATGGCCATGCGCGCAGCGGAGATCGAGAACCTTCATGCGCGGATTATCCCGCGCGGCCTTCTGCCGGCACGGGCTGCCAGTCCAGTGCCCATGCGCCGGAAAGGACGTTTTGCAGCCAGAGCGTGCAGGTGAGCGTCTTGGCGTCGGTCACCGTGCCGTCGCGGCACCAGCCCGCGAGCTCCTCGGGCGAAGCCGTGAACACGTCCAGAAACTCGCCGTGGTCGAGCTTGCGCTCGCCCAGCGAGAGGCCGCGTGCAAAGTAGATGTGAATGATCTCGGTCGAATAGGCCACGGCCAGATGCATCGCACCCGCATGTGCCCATTCGCGCGCGGTGTAGCCCGTTTCCTCGAGCAGCTCGCGCCGCCCGCACACGAAGGGGTCTTCACCCGCGTCGATCTTGCCGGCTGGAAACTCGATCATCACGTGACCGATGGGATAGCGAAACTGGCGCTCCAGCACCACACGACCGTCGTCGAGCAACGGAATGACGACCACCGCACCCGGATGCACCACGTACTCGCGCGTGGCCGTGTGGCCATCGGGCAGGCGAATGGTGTCGCGCTTGGCCTTCAGGAAGTTGCCCTTGACGAGCTCCTCGCTGCTGATGAGCTCTTCGCGCAGGTGCAGGTCGGTGGCGGGCAGGGTCGCGGTCGGGGTGGTGGCTGAAGTCATGTCGTCAGTGCCTGTGTTTCATCAGGTAGCGCCAGGTGAACCCGGGAAAGGCCAGCACGATGAACAGCGCACCGGTCACCGCGTAGAACTCCCAGCCCTGCGGCGAAATCTGCCCTGCCCTGCGCTCGAACAGCAGCCCGACAGCGCCGGCCACAAAGTACAAGACCACCAGTTCGGCAAGGCGCACCGCGAGCGACTTGGGCTTCGTCGGCAGCGGCACGACGCCGAACAGGCGGTCGTTGAAGAAAGGCAGGTTGGCAGCCATCAGGGCCACCAGCAGAACCACCCAGACCGACGCGGTTTGCGACACCGTGAATGACGGGCCGGGGCCGCGTCAGTGCGCCAGGGTTGCCACGATCGCGTCGTAGCAAAGGGTCATCAGGCCGCCGGGCACGATGCCCAGGATCAGGATCAGTGCGCCATTGATGGCAAGCACCACGCGCACGTCGCGCGGGGCCGACACGGTGGTGGCCGTGACGGGTGCGTCGAAGTACATCACCTTGACCACGCGCAGATAGTAGAAGGCGCCAATCAGCGACATCATCACCGCGAACACCGCCAGGCCGATGTAGATGGCCTGGCCCGACGCAATCAGCGCCTGCAGCACGGCCAGCTTGGCGTAGAAGCCCACCAGCGGCGGCAGGCCGGCCAGCGAGAACATCGCGATGGCCATCACGCCGGCGTACAGCGGGCTGCGCTGGTTCAGGCCGGCCAGGTCGGTGATCTCTTCGCTTTCGAAGCCTTCACGCGCCAGCAGCAGGATGATGCCGAAGCTCGCCAGCGTGGTCAGCACGTAGGTCACGATGTAGAACATCGAGGCGCTGTAGGCGAACTGTGCGTTGTAGGTGCCTTGCTGGTCCGAACCCGCCACCAGGCCGAGCAGCATGAAGCCCATCTGCGAGATGGTCGAGTACGCCAGCATCCGCTTCAGGTTGCTCTGCGCAATGGCGGCCAGGTTGCCGACCAGCAGCGAGGCGATGGCCAGCACGGCCAGCATCTGTTGCCAGTCGATGGCCAGCGGCTGCAGAGCGTCGACCAGCAGGCGAATGATGATCGCGAAGGCGGCCAGCTCAGGCGCGGCGCCAATCAGCAGCGTGATGGCAGTCGGCGCGCCCTGGTACACGTCGGGGACCCACATGTGGAACGGCGCTGCGCCCACCTTGAATGCCAGGCCGGCCACGATGAACACCAGGCCGAACACCAGCACCTGGTGGTTCACCTTGCCGCTGGCAATGGCCTTGAACACTTCGTTCACGTCCAGCGACCCGGTGGCGCCGTACATCATCGACAGGCCGTACAGCAGGAAGCCGCTGGCCATTGCGCCAAGCACGAAGTACTTCATGGCGGCTTCGCTGGCCACCGCGTTGTCGCGGCGCAGCGCCACCAGCGCATAGCTCGAGAGCGTGAGCAGTTCCAGGCCCAGGTAGATCAGCAGAAAGTTGCTGCCCGAGATCATCACGAACATGCCCAGCAGCGCGAACATGCTCATGGTGAACATTTCGCCGCCGCGCAGCATGTCGCGGTCGGCCGCGTAGGGACGCCCATAGACCAGCGTGACCATCAGCGCGATGGTGGCGAAGCACTTGAGCCAGTTGCCCATCGGGTCACTGACGACCATGCCGCCAAAACCGTACGCGGTCTTGCCGTTGAGGGCCGCAAGGCCCGACAGCACGCCGACGACGGCCAGCGTGAGCAGCGTGAGCACATAGGTGCGCGTGCGGCGGTGGTCCGTGGTGGACAGGTCGACCAGCGCAATGATGCAGGTCATGACCAGCAACACGATTTCCGGGTAGATCGTGACCCAGCTGATTTTGTCAATCATCTCGTTCTCTTGTTCAGCGTGGAATCAGGAAGGCAACTTCGAAACTGCCACATGGCGCAGCAGCTCGACCACCGAGGCGTCCATGGCGTCGGTGAAAGGCTTCGGATACAGGCCCATCCACAGCACGGCGATGGCCAGCAGCGAGAGCATCACGAACTCGCGGGCATTGATGTCCTTGAGCTCCTTGACATGGTCGTTGCCGACCGGGCCCAGGTACACGCGCTTGTACATCCACAGGGTGTAGGCCGCGCCAAAGATCAGTGCCGTGGCGGCACCCAGGCCGACCCAGAAGTTGGCCTTGACGGCGCCCAGAATCACCATCCACTCGCCCACGAAACCGGCGGTGCCCGGCAGGCCGCAATTGGCCATGGCGAACAGCAGCGCGAACGCGGCGAACTTGGGCATGGTGTTGACCACGCCGCCGTAGTCGGCAATCTGGCGCGAGTGCACGCGGTCGTACAGCACGCCGATGCCCAGGAACATGGCGCCCGACACGAAGCCGTGCGCAATCATCTGCACGATGCCGCCGGATACGCCGAGCTCGTTGAAGATGAAGAAGCCCAGCGTCACGAAGCCCATGTGCGCGACCGACGAATAGGCCACCAGCTTCTTCATGTCCTGCTGCACCAGCGCCACCAGGCCCACGTAGATCACTGCGATGAGCGACAGCGCAATCATGAGCCAGGCCCATTCGTGCGATGCGTCGGGAGCGATCGGCATCGAGAAGCGCAGGAAGCCGTAGGCACCCAGCTTCAGCATGATGGCCGCCAGCACGGCGGAGCCGCCGGTGGGCGCCTCCACGTGCACGTCGGGCAGCCAGGTGTGCACCGGCCACATCGGCACCTTCACCGCGAAGGCCGCGAAGAAGGCGAAGAACAGGAAGGTCTGCGCAGTCGACCCCAGCGGCAGCTTGTGCCAGGCCAGGATGTCGAAGCTGCCGCCCGACTTGTTGTACAGGAAGATCAGCGCCACCAGCATCAGCAGCGAGCCGAGCAAGGTGTACAGGAAGAACTTGAACGCCGCGTAGATCTTGTTCGGTCCGCCCCAGATACCGATGATCAGGTACATCGGGATCAGCGTGGCCTCGA
Source organism: Variovorax sp. H27-G14 (assembly GCF_046156345.1). NCBI lineage: Bacteria > Pseudomonadati > Pseudomonadota > Betaproteobacteria > Burkholderiales > Comamonadaceae > Variovorax > Variovorax sp. H27-G14. Next base: position 50,354 of record NZ_JAYLVN010000027.1, on the reverse strand, counting down.
AGAACACGTAGAACAGGATGCCGTCCAGCGCGGAAAACACGCCGATCATGAAACCCGACAGGATCAGGAACGCACCCATGTACTGGTTCACGCGTTCGGTGATCACTTCCCAGGCGGAGATCACCACGATGACCGTGATGAACGACGTCAGCAGCACCAGCCAGAGCGACATGCCGTCGATCCCGAGGTGGTAGTTGACGTTGAAACGCGCGATCCAGCTCGTCTTTTCGACGAACTGCATGGCGGCGGTTCCGTTCTTGAAACCCGTGAACAAGGGCACGGTGACCAGGAAGCTCACGATGGCGCCGACAAGGGCAACCCAGCGAACGCCCTTGGCGTGCTCGTCACGCCCGAACGCCAGCAGCGCGACGCCGAATGCGATCGGCACCCAGATGGCAAGGCTCAACAAACCCATTTTTCTTTTTCTCCAGCGCTAGGCTCAGCGTTTGAACCAGACGAAATACGTCATCAGAACGAAGATGCCGAGCAGCATCGCGAAGGCGTAGTGGTAGATGTAGCCAGACTGCATCCAGCGCACCACACCCGAAATACGGCCGATCAGTTTCCAGGAACCGTTCACGACGGCACCGTCGATCACGGCCTGGTCGCCACCCTTCCACAGACCGGTACCCAGCGCACGCGTACCGCGGGCGATGATGTTCTCGTTGATCCAGTCGAGGTAGTACTTGTTTTCCAGCAGGCGATAGATCGGGCCGCAGGCACGCTTGATCGCGGCCGGCAGCGCCGGGTTGATCATGTACATGTACCAGGACAGGACCACGCCAGCCAGTGCCAGCCAGAACGGCGCCGTCGTCAGGCCGTGAAGGGCCATGGCCACCGGACCGTGGAAGCCTTCTTCCAGTTCCTTCATGGCGTGGTGCTTGACACCGTCCACGAAGATCGCGTTCTTGAAGAACTCGCCGAACAGCATCGGCTCGATCGTCAGGAAGCCGATCACCACCGACGGAATGGCCAGCAGCACCAGCGGCAGCCACACCACCAGCGGCGACTCGTGCGGCTTGTGGTCGTTGTGACCGTGGCCGTGATCGTCATGGCCGTGGGCGTCGTGCGCATGGTCGTCATGGTGCGCGTCGGGGTTCTGGTCGTAGCGTTCCTTGCCATGGAAGACCAGGAAGTACATGCGGAACGAATAGAACGCCGTGATGAACACGCCGGCCAGCACCGAGTAGTACGCAAAGTTTGCGCCCCACAGGTGGCTCTCGTGCACCGCTTCGATGATGCTGTCCTTCGAATAGAAGCCGGCGAAGAACGGCGTGCCGATCAGTGCAAGCGAGCCCAGCAGCGACGTGATCCAGGTGATGGGCATGTACTTGCGCACGCCGCCCATCCAGCGGATGTCCTGGTTGTGGTGCATGCCGATGATCACCGAGCCGGCACCCAAGAACAGCAGCGCCTTGAAGAACGCGTGAGTCATCAGGTGGAACACCGCGACCGAGTAGGCCGAGGCACCCAGCGCCACCGTCATGTAGCCGAGCTGCGAGAGCGTCGAGTACGCAACCACGCGCTTGATGTCGTTCTGGATGATGCCAAGGAAGCCCATGAACAACGCAGTGATGGCGCCGATCACCAGGATGAAGCTCAGGGCCGTATCGCTCAGCTCGAACAGCGGCGACATGCGCGCCACCATGAAGATGCCGGCGGTCACCATCGTTGCCGCGTGAATCAGCGCGGAGATGGGGGTCGGGCCTTCCATCGAATCGGGCAGCCACACGTGCAGCGGAAACTGCGCGCTCTTGCCCATCGCGCCAATGAACAGGCAGATGCAGATCACCGTGATGAGCATCCATTCGGTGCCCGGGAAGGTGATGCCGGCCAGCATGTTCGCCTTGGCGAAGGCTTCGGTGTAGTTCAGCGTGCCTGCGTAGGCCGCGATCAGGCCAATGCCCAGGATGAAGCCGAAGTCGCCCACGCGGTTGACGAGAAAGGCCTTCATGTTCGCGAAGATGGCGGTCGGCTTGTTGAACCAGAAACCGATCAGCAGGTACGACACCAGGCCCACCGCCTCCCAGCCGAAGAACAGCTGGAGCATGTTGTTGCTCATGACGAGCATCAGCATCGAGAAGGTGAACAGCGAGATGTATGCAAAGAAACGGTTGTAGCCGTCGTCTTCTTCCATGTAGCCGATGGTGTAGATGTGCACCATCAGCGACACGAAGGTCACCACGCACATCATCATGGCGGTGAGGCCGTCGACCATGAAGCCGACTTCCATCTTCAGGCCGCCGACCACCATCCATTCGTAAAGGGTGGCGTTGAAGCGGGCACCGTCGGACACCACGCTCTTCAGCGTCATGACCGAGATGATGAAGGCGACCAGCACGCCCAGGATGGTCAGCGAATGCGTGACCTTGCGGCCGATGTGATTGCCACCGAACTGGGTGCCGAACAGGCCTGCGACGGCAGCGCCGACCAGGGGTGCCAGCGGCACGGCCAGCAGTGTGGATGCGGAAAGGGTTGCGCTCATGCTGATTTCAACCCTTGAGCGAGTTGAGTTCGTCGACGTTGATGTTGGACTTGTTGCGGAACAACAGGACCAGCAACGCGAGACCGATGGCCGACTCGGCCGCAGCCACCGTCAGGATGAAGAACACGAAGATCTGTCCGTGCATGTCGCCCAGGAAGTGGGAGAACGCCACGAAGTTCATGTTGACCGCCAACAGCATCAGCTCGATGGCCATCAGCAGAACGATCAGGTTCTTGCGGTTCAGGAAAATGCCGATCACCGACAGCGCGAAGAGCATCGCGCCGAGCGATAGAAAGTGTCCGAGCGTGAGCGTCATGCCTTGGTTTCCTTTGCAGCGTCCGCAGCCGCAGCCACGGGTTCGGCCGCACGCGTCACCGGCATCTGCACGATGCGCACGCGGTCGCGGGCCTTCACGCGCACCTGGTCGGCCGGGTCGACGTACTTGCTGTCCTTGCGGGTGCGCAGCGTCAACGCGATGGCAGCCACGATGGCCACGAGCAGGATGACCGCGGCAATCTCAAGCGGGTAGAGGTATTCGGTGTAGAGCAGCTTGCCCAGCTCGAGCGTGTTGGAGGCGTTGGCCGCCATGGGCCCGGAGGTCGCGCGCGGTGCCTCGCCCAGGCGGAAGCCGCCCATGAGCACGGCCGCCATTTCGAGCGCAATGAGCGCGCCCACGCCAGCGGCCAGCGGAAAGTGCTTCCAGAAGCCCTCTCGCAAGCCGTCGACGTTGATGTCCAGCATCATCACGACGAACAGGAACAGCACCATCACGGCACCGACATACACCAGCACCAGCGCAATCGCGAGGAACTCGGCGCGCAGCAGCAACCAGATGGCCGAGGCCTGGAAGAAGGCCAGCACAAGGTACAGCGCGGCGTACACGGGGTTGCGGGCGGTGATGACGCGGAACGCTGCAAACAGCAGCACCGCGGCAAACAGATAGAACAGACCGGTCTTGACGTCCATGGAATTCGAATGGGTTCGGGCTGGTCGGATTCAGCGGTACTTGGCGTCAGCCGCCTTGTTCGCTGCAATTTCGTTTTCGTAGCGATCGCCCACGGCCAGGAGCATGTCCTTGGTGAAGTACAGGTCGCCGCGCTTCTCGCCGTGGTATTCGAAGATGTGCGTTTCCACGATCGAATCGACCGGGCAGCTCTCTTCGCAGAAACCGCAGAAGATGCACTTGGTCAGGTCGATGTCGTAGCGCGACGTGCGGCGCGAGCCGTCGTCACGCACTTCCGATTCGATGGTGATGGCCAGTGCCGGGCAAACGGCCTCGCAGAGCTTGCAGGCAATGCAGCGCTCTTCGCCGTTCTCATAGCGGCGCAAGGCGTGCAGGCCCCGAAAACGCGGCGACAGCGGCGTCTTTTCTTCGGGGAATTGCACCGTGATCTTGCGGGCGAAGGCGTACTTGCCGGTGACGGCCAGGCCCTTGAACAACTCGAACAGCATGAAGCTGCTCAGGAAGTCCTTGAGCGAGAAAGGTGCGGAAGCAAGCTTGGAAGGGCGCGTGGGCGCGCCGGCGGTGTGCGCAGCAGTCATTTTTTGGGCGCTTCCTGTTATTTCCAGATGTTGAACGGCGTCTGCATCCAGCCACCGACCACGACCAGCCACACAAGGGTGACGGGAATGAAGATCTTCCAGCCCAACCGCATGATCTGGTCATAGCGGAAGCGCGGGAACGTCGAGCGGACCCACAGGAACATGGTGACCACGCAGAAGGTCTTGGCACCGAGCCAGATCCAGCCCGGAATGAAGCTCAGGAAGTCGAACGGCGGCAGCCATCCACCCAGGAACAGCACCACGGTGAGGATCGAGACAAGCCACATGTTGGCGTACTCGGCCAGGAAGAACATCGCGAAGCTCATGCCCGAGTACTCGATCATGTGACCGGCCACGATTTCAGATTCGCCTTCCACCACGTCGAACGGGTGGCGGTTGGTCTCGGCCAGGCCGGAGATGAAGTACACGACGAAGATCGGCAGCAGCGGCAGCCAGTTCCACGACAGGAAGCCGACACCCAGGTTGGCGAACATGCCCTTGCCCTGAACGTTGACGATCTCGCTCATGTTCAGGCTGCCGGTGACCATCAGCACTACGACGAAGCAGAAGCCCATCGCAATTTCGTAGCTCACCATCTGTGCCGAGGCGCGCAGCGCGCCCAGGAAGGCGTACTTCGAATTAGAAGCCCAGCCCGCGATGATCACGCCGTACACCTCGAGCGAGGTGATGGCCATCACGAACAGCAGGCCGGCATTGATGTTGGCCAGCGCCACATCGGGGCCGAACGGAATCACGGCCCATGCGGCCAGCGCCGGCATGATGGTCATGATCGGGCCCAGCAGGAAAAGGCCCTTGTTGGCAACCGTCGGAATGATGATTTCCTTGGTCATCAGCTTGAGAGCGTCGGCAATTGGCTGCAGCAGGCCCAGCGGGCCGGTGCGGTTGGGGCCGATGCGGATCTGCGTGAAGCCAATGGCCTTGCGTTCCCACAGCGTGAGGTAGGCCACGGCCCCCATCAGTGGGATGACAACCACGATGATCTTGATCAGCGTCCAGACCACGGGCCACACCACGGCGGTCCACCAGCCTGCGGCGACCAGCCCCTGGCCGAAGCCATGAATTGCGTCGATCATGCCAGTGCCTCCTCGGCACGAGCCGCTGCGACCGATGCATGGCGTGCATCGGCTGTCAGCTGCAGCGACGGTGCGCGACGCACGATCGAATCCAGCTGGTAGATGCTGGCGGCCACGGGCGCTGCAACAGCACCGCTGGCGGCCACGGCATGGGCGGACGTGGCGTTGCTCAACGCGTTCGCCGGCACCGCGCCCTGCTCACCAATGGTGGCCAGTACGTCGGAGGTCGACTCGAACGCGAAGCCCGGCAGGCCCAGCAGGTTGGCGAGCACGCGCAACACCTTCCACGCCGGACGCGTTTCGCCTTGCGGCTTCACGACGGCATGGAAACCTTGCAGGCGGCCTTCGGCATTGACGAAGGTGCCCGGCGTTTCGGTGAACGGAGCAATAGGGAGCAGCACGTCGCTGAACGCCAGGTTGGCCTTGAAGGGGCTGAGCGTGACGACCATTTGCGCATTGCCGATGACATCGGCCGCGGCAGCACCGGCGGCCGAGTCGAACACCGGTTCGGTGTTCAGCAGCATCACGGCCTTCAGGCCGGAGCCTGCGGCGAGCATGCGGCCGGCATCGAGACCGCCGTTCTTCGGGAATGCACCGACCAGTTGCGCGCCCACGGTGTTGGCGGCTTCGGTCAGGTAGCCGACGGTGGCGCCGGTTTGCGCGCCGATCCAGCTTGCCAGTGCCAGCAGGCTGCTGGCATGGGCGTGATGGGCGGCGGCATTGCCGAGCAGCACGGCCTTGCGTTCGCCGCTCAGCAGCGAGGCGGCGATGGCCTTGGCGGCATCGTCGGGTGCGTTCTTCGGCGCCAGCGGCGCGGGGGCGCCATTGGTTTCGCCGATGGCGGCGGCCACGGCGGCCAGCGCTTCGACCCATTGGTCGGCTTCGACGATGGTCGACTGCGCCACGTTGATGGCCCAGGCGTCGCGGTCGGCCATAAGACCGGCCGAAGTGATCACCGACAGCGCGGCGCCCTTGCGCACGGCCTGGCGGATGCGCTGTGCAAACAGCGGATGGTCCTTGCGCAGGTTCGAGCCCACGACCAGCGCGCGCTGCACTTGCGTGAGCGAAGCGATCGAGGTGCCGAGCCAGCGCACGCCTTCGAACGCCGTGAATTCGGCATTGCGCAGGCGATAGTCGATGTTGTCGCTGCCGAGTTCACGCGTGAGCATGGCGGCGAGCTGCAGTTCTTCGAGCGTGCTGTGCGGGCTGACCAGCGTGCCGATGCTTTGGGCACCGTGGTCGGCCTTGATCTGGCGCAGGCCGTTGGCCACGTATTCCAGCGCGGTCTGCCAGTCGACCTGTTGCCATTGGCCGCCCTGCTTCAGCATGGGCTGCGTCAGGCGTTCCGTGCCGTTAAGCGCTTCGTACGAGAAGCGGTCGCGGTCGGCAATCCAGCATTCGTTGACGTCTTCGTTCTCGAGCGGCACCACGCGCATCACGCGGTTGTTCTTGACCTGGACGATCAGGTTGGCACCGGTGGAGTCGTGCGGGCTCACCGACTTGCGGCGCGACAGTTCCCAGGTGCGGGCGCTGTAGCGGAACGGCTTGCTCGTGAGCGCGCCGACCGGGCAGATGTCGATCATGTTGCCCGAGAGTTCGGAGTCGACCGAGTCGCCCACGAAGGTTTCGATTTCGGAGTGCTCGCCGCGCTGGGTCATGCCGAGCTCCATCACGCCGGCCACTTCCTGGCCAAAGCGGACGCAGCGCGTGCAATGAATGCAGCGGCTCATTTCTTCCATGCTGATCAGCGGGCCCACGTCCTTGTGGAACACGACGCGCTTTTCTTCCTCGTAACGCGAAGAAGAACCGCCGTAGCCCACGGCCAGGTCTTGCAGCTGGCACTCGCCGCCCTGGTCGCAAATGGGGCAGTCGAGCGGGTGGTTGATCAGGAGGAACTCCATGACCGACTGCTGCGCCTTGATGGCCTTTTCGCTCTTGGTGCGAACAATCATGCCCTGCGTGACGGGCGTGGCGCAGGCCGGCATTGGCTTGGGCGCTTTTTCCACGTCGACCAGGCACATGCGGCAGTTGGCCGCAATGCTGAGCTTCTTGTGATAGCAGAAGTGCGGGATGTACGTGCCCGCCTTGTCGGCTGCATGCATGATCATGCTGCCTTCGGTCACGTCGACCTTCTTGCCGTCGAGTTCGATTTCAACCATATGTGTGTTTCTCGCGCTCAGGCCTGGACCGGCGCTTTGGGAACGTAGCCCGGAATCAGGGCTTCGAACTCATGACGGAAGTGCTTGATCATGGCGCGCACCGGCATGGCCGCTGCATCGCCCAGGGCACAGATCGTGCGGCCCTGAATGTTGTCTGCCACGGAGTTCAGCAGGTCCATGTCGTTCGCCCTGCCCTGCCCGTTGTGGATGCGGTCCACCACGCGGTAGAGCCAGCCCGTGCCTTCGCGGCACGGCGTGCACTGGCCGCAGGACTCGTGCATGTAGAAGTACGACAGGCGCTTGAGCGACTCGACCATCGAGCGACTGTCGTCCATGACGATCACCGCGCCCGAGCCCAGCATGGAGCCGGCCTTGGCGATGGAGTCGTAGTCCATGGTGCAGGCCATCATCAGGTCGGCCGGCAGCACGGGCGACGACGATCCACCGGGAATCACCGCCTTCAGCGTGCGGCCCTTGCGAACACCGCCACACAGCTCCAGCAGCTTGGAGAACGGCGTGCCCATGGGCACTTCGTAGTTGCCGGGCAACTCGACGTCGCCGCTCACCGAGTAGATCTTGGTGCCGCCGTTGTTCGGCTTGCCGCACTCGAGGTAGGCCGGACCGCCGTTGCGGATGATCCAGGGCACTGCCGCGAAGGTCTCGGTGTTGTTGATGGTGGTCGGCTTGCCGTACAGGCCAAAGCTGGCCGGGAACGGCGGCTTGAAGCGCGGCTGGCCCTTCTTGCCTTCGAGCGACTCGAGCAACGCGGTTTCTTCACCGCAGATGTAGGCGCCGAAGCCGTGGGCCGCGTGCAACTGGAAGTTGTACGTGCTGCCCATGATCTTGTCGCCAAGGTAGCCGGCGGCGCGCGCTTCTTCAAGCGCCTCTTCGAAACGGTCGTAGCTCTGGAAGATCTCGCCGTGGATGTAGTTGTAGCCCACGCTGATGCCCATGGCAAAAGCAGCGATGGCCATGCCTTCGATCACGATGTGCGGGTTGAACTGCAGGATGTCGCGGTCCTTGCACGTGCCCGGTTCGCCTTCGTCCGAGTTGCAGACCAGGTACTTCTGGCCCGGGAACTGGCGGGGCATGAAGCTCCACTTCAGGCCGGTCGGGAAACCCGCGCCGCCACGCCCGCGCAGGCCGGAGGCCTTCACTTCGGCAATGACCTGCTCGGACGTGAGGCCCTCGGTCAGGATCTTGCGCAGTGCCTGGTAGCCGCCGCGCGATTCGTAGTCGGCCAGGCGCCAGTTGGTGCCGTCGAGGCCCGCATAAATTTGCGGCTCGATGTGGCGGTCATGGAAACAGGTCTGGACGCCCGTTGCCTGGAACTGCTGGAGTACTTGTTCGGGTGACATCAGGCAGCCTCCCCTTTGGTCGAGGCACGCAGGCCTTCGATGAGCTGGTCGAGCTTTTCGTTGCTCATGAAGCTGCACATGGTGCGGTCGTTGACCAGCATCACGGGCGAGTCGGCGCAGGCGCCCAGGCACTCGCTTTGCTGCAGCGTGAACAGGCCGTCGGCCGTGGTCTCGCCCATCTTGATGCCGAGCTTCTTCTCGAGGTGCACGAGGGCGGTGACGCCGTCGCGAAGCTGGCAAGGCAGGTTGGTGCACACGTTGAGCTTGAACTTGCCCACCGGGTGCTGGTTGTACATGTTGTAGAAGGTCGTCACTTCATGCACGGCGATGGGCGCCATGCCGAGGTAGTCGGCAATCTCGCGTTCGCGCTGAAGGCTGATGTAGCCCTCGCCTTGCTGGACGATGGCCAGGCAAGCCATCACGGCGGATGCCTTGCCGGCTTCGGGGTACTTGGCAACCTCGCGCGCAAAGCGCTCGAGGGTTTCTGCCTTCAGCGGGGCCGAAGGCGCCGCGTCATGGTGGTGGGTTGAGGAAGTCATTCGCTCTTTCTCACCTGTCGATTTCGCCGAACACGATGTCCATCGTGCCGATCACCGCGACAGCGTCGGCGATCATGTGTCCGCGCGACATTTCGTCGAGGGCGGCAAGGTGCGGGAAACCAGGGGCACGGATCTTCAGGCGGTACGGCTTGTTGGCGCCATCGCTCACCAGATAGATGCCGAACTCGCCCTTCGGGTGCTCGACGGCTGCGTAAGCCTCGCCTTCGGGCACATGGAAGCCTTCGGTGAAGAGCTTGAAATGGTGGATCAGCTCCTCCATGTTCGCCTTCATCGATTCGCGCGCAGGTGCAGCGACCTTGTGGTTGCTGGTGATCACCGGGCCGGGGTTCACACGCAGCCAGGCCGAGCACTGCTGGATGATCTTGTTGGCCTGGCGCATTTCTTCCACGCGAACCAGGTAACGGTCGTAGCAGTCGCCGGTCTTGCCGACAGGCACGTCGAACTGCATCTGGTCGTAGACGTCGTAGGGCTGCTTCTTGCGCAGGTCCCATTCGATGCCCGAGCCACGCAGCATGGGGCCGCTGAAACCGAGGTTCAGCGCGCGCTCCGGCGTGACCACGCCGATGCCCACGGTGCGCTGCTTCCAGATGCGGTTGTCGGTGAGCAAAACTTCGTACTCGTCGACCATCTTCGGAAAGCGCTTGCAGAAAGCGTCGATGAAGTCGAGCAGCGAACCCTGGCGATCTTCGTTCAGGCGCTCGATGGCCTTGGCATTCTTGATCTTGCTGACCTTGTACTGCGGCATTGCGTCAGGCAGGTCGCGGTACACGCCGCCCGGACGGAAGTACGCCGCATGCATGCGCGCGCCGGACACGGCCTCGTACATGTCGAACAGGTCTTCACGCTCGCGGAAGCAGTAGATGAGCATGTTCATCGCACCGCAGTCGAGCCCGTGCGCACCAAGCCACAGCAGGTGGTTCAGCAGGCGGGTGATCTCGGCGAACATCACGCGGATGTACTGGGCACGAATGGGCACGTCCAGGCCCATCATTCGTTCGATGGCCAGGCAGTAGGCGTGCTCGTTGGACATCATCGACACGTAGTCGAGGCGGTCCATGTACGGAAGCGATTGAATGAAGGTGCGCGATTCCGCGAGCTTCTCGGTGGCGCGGTGCAACAGGCCGATGTGGGGGTCGGCGCGCTGGATCACTTCGCCGTCCAGCTCGAGCACCAGGCGCAGCACGCCGTGTGCCGCAGGATGCTGAGGACCGAAGTTGAGGGTGTAGTTCTTGATTTCGGCCATATCAGTGCAAACCGCCGCCGTAGTTGTCTTCGCGGATCACGCGCGGGGTGATTTCGCGCGGCTCGATCGATACCGGCTGGTAGACCACGCGCTTTTGTTCTTCGTCGTAACGCATCTCGACGTGTCCCGACACCGGGAAGTCCTTGCGAAACGGATGGCCGATGAAGCCGTAGTCGGTCAGGATGCGGCGCAGGTCGTCATGACCGTCGAACACGATGCCGTACAGGTCGAAGGCTTCGCGCTCGAACCAGGTGCACGCACTCCACACCGGCTGCAGCGAGTCGACCACGGGCAGATCTTCGCTGGGCGCGAACACCTTCAGGCGCACGCGCTGGTTGAGGGTCACGGAAAGAAGGTGCGAGACCACGCAGAAGCGCTCACCCTGCCACTCGCCTTCACGGTAGTCGGAGTAGTCCATGCCGCACAGGTCGACCAGCTGCTCGAAGCGGCAGCCGGGCGCGTCGCGCAGCAGCGTGGCGACTTCGAGGTAGTCGGCCGCACCCACCACGACAGTCACCTCGCCCAATGCGAGCGTCACGCTCTTGGCCTTGGCCCCCAGCGTCTCGGTGATGGTGGCGCGCAGCACCTCCGGCGAAATTGCAAAGTCAGTCATCGTCGGCAATCTCTCAGGCGCGGGCAATGGTGTTGGTGCGGCGAATCTTCTGCTGCAGCTGGATCACGCCGTAAAGCAGCGCTTCGGCGGTGGGCGGGCAACCCGGCACATAGACGTCGACGGGCACGATGCGGTCACAACCGCGCACGACCGAATAGCTGTAGTGGTAGTAGCCACCGCCGTTCGCGCACGAGCCCATCGAGAGCACCCAGCGCGGCTCCGGCATCTGGTCATAGACCTTGCGCAGCGCCGGCGCCATCTTGTTGCACAGCGTGCCGGCCACGATCATCAGATCGGACTGGCGCGGGCTGGGACGGAACAACATGCCGAAACGGTCGATGTCGTAGCGGGCAGCGCCCGCGTGCATCATTTCCACCGCACAGCATGCGAGGCCGAATGTCATCGGCCAGAGGGATCCGGTCTTCGCCCAGTTCACGATCGAGTCGTAAGTGGTGGTGACGAAACCTTCTTTGAGAACGCCTTCAATAGCCATCGTGTGCTTTCTTTGTCATTCCCAGTCGAGCGCGCCTTTTTTCCACTCGTAGGCAAAGCCCACGACGAGGATGGCGAGAAAGATCATCATGGCCCAGAAGCCGACAATGCCGATCTCCTTGAGCGCAATGGCCCACGGAAAGAGAAAGGCAATTTCCAGATCGAACAGGATGAAGAGAATTGCGACGAGGTAGTAGCGCACGTCGAACTTCATGCGCGCGTCCTCGAAGGCTTCAAAGCCACACTCGTAGGGAGCGTTCTTTGCGGCGTCGGGCTTGTTGGGGCCGAGAATGTATCCGATGACCTGAGGTGCGACGCCTACGCCGACTCCGACCAAAATGAACAAAAGGACCGGGAGGTAGGAGTCGAGATTCATCGAGAGTGTTTCACCGCTTGCCACCGGCAAGAAGAACCCCTGGATGGGGTTTTCTGCCGATGAGATTTGGTGCGGTCGGCGAGACTCGAACTCGCACAGCTTTCGCCACTACCCCCTCAAGATAGCGTGTCTACCAATTTCACCACGACCGCGGTTTTTACTGTTCAGATGGCATGAGGTACCTGAGAACAGGCATTTGGCTTTCCGAACAGATTACGAGTTTACCCTGAAATGAAGCTATTTTTCACAGGGCACTCATGAAAACGAGATGATTACTTCGCCGGAATCTGACCAGCACCCGAAACGGGGGCTGCAGGCGCCGACGCAGGTGCACTGGGAGCGCCTGCACCAGGGATTTCGTTCGCTGCGCCAGAGGCCGGCGTGGCCGGTGCCGCAGGCGCGCCAATGGCCGCGCGCTCGAGCAGGCTGCCGCCGCCCGTGGGCCGTGCATGGCTGAAGTAAGCCAGCATCAACGTGCACACGAAGAAGACGGCGGCCAGCACTGCCGTGGTGCGTGAGAGAAAGTTTGCACTTCCGCTCGCACCGAACAGGCTGCCGGCACTGCCGCTGCCAAAGGCCGCGCCCATGTCGGCACCCTTGCCGTGCTGGATCAGGATCAGGCCGATCATCACGAGGGCGGACAGCATCTGCACGCCGACGAGAAGGTTGAGGACCACGTTCATTCGTTCTTACTCCTAAGTGATACAGCCGTTGCGCGCTCAGCGCGCAGCGGCGGAAATGATCTGCAGAAAGTCGGCGGCCTTGAGGGACGCGCCACCGATGAGGCCGCCGTCGATGTCGGCCTGCGACAGCAACTCCGCGGCATTTGCCGCGTTCATGCTGCCGCCATAAAGCAGCTTGATGCCCGCGGCATGCTCGCTCGCCGCATGGTGCAGTTGCGCACGCAGCACGGCATGCACCGCCTGCGCCTGCGCCGGCGTGGCGGTCTTGCCCGTGCCGATGGCCCAGACGGGTTCGTACGCCACCACAATCTCGCTGATGCAATGACCGTTCACATGAATGACCGCAGCCAGTTGACGCTTGACGACCTCTTCGGTCTGCCCTGCTTCGCGCTGCGCCAACGTTTCACCCACGCAGACGATCGGCGTGATGCCGTTGGCCAGCGCGGCCGCCGTCTTGGCCGCCACCGATTCATCGGTTTCGCCGTGGTACTGGCGACGCTCGGAGTGGCCGACGATCGCATAGCGAACGCCAAACTCCTTCAGCATCGCAGCCGACTGCTCGCCCGTGAACGCACCCTGCGGATGCGCCGAAATATCTTGCGCACCCAACGCCAGTGCAGGCGAACCCGCCAGCAGCGACTGCAGTTGCGCGAAGTACGGTGCTGGCGCGCACAGCGCCACATCGCACGCCGCCGGACTGTCGGCCAGGCCTTGCTGCAAGGCCTTCACCAGCGCCTCGTTGGCAGCCAGGCCGCCATTCATCTTCCAGTTGCCGGCGATCAGTTTCTTGTTCGTTGTCATCGCGTTGTCGTCACCATGTCAGCACGATCTTGCCGATGTGCTGGTTCGATTCCATGAGCGTGTGGGCCTGGGCCGCGCCGCTGGGCTCACCTGCCGCCGCAAAGGTGCTGTGAACCACGGGCTTGATGGCGCCGCTCTCGAGCAGCGGCCACACCTTCTCGCGCAGCGCCTTGGCAATGGCGCCCTTGAACGCCACCGGCCTGGGACGCAGCGTCGAGCCGGTGACAGTGAGACGCTTGCGCAGCACGAGGCCTGCATTGATCTCGCTCTTCACGCCGCCCTGCACCGCAATGATCACCAACCGGCCGTCTTCGGCCAGGCATTCGATCTCGCGCGCCACGTAGTCGCCGGCCACCATGTCGAGCACCACGTCCACGCCCTTGCCGCCCGTCAGCGCCTTCGCCTGTTCGACGAAATCGCTGGTGCGGTAGTTGATGGCATGGTCGGCGCCGAGCTTCTTGCAGGCTTCGCACTTGTCGTCGCTGCCGGCCGTGACGATCACGGTGGCACCGAGCGCCTTGGCGATCTGGATCGCCGTGACGCCAATGCCGCTGGAGCCGCCCTGAATGAGCAGCGTCTCGCCCTTTTGCAGGCGGCCGCGCTCGAACACGTTGCTCCAGACGGTGAAGAAGGTCTCGGGCAGCGACGCCGCGTCGACATCGCTCCAACCCTTGGGCACCGGCAGGCATTGCGCCACGGGCGCCACGCACAGCTCGGCATAGCCGCCACCCGCCACCAGCGCGCAGACGCGATCGCCGATCTTGAAGCCCGCTTCGGCCAAGGCCGCGGCATCGCCCGACACGATCTGGCCGGCCACCTCGAGGCCCGGCAGGTCGGACGCACCCGGCGGCACCGGGTAGTGGCCCATGCGCTGCAGCACGTCCGGACGGTTGACGCCACTGGCCGCAACGCGGATCAGCAGCTCGCCCGTGCCGGCCACCGGATCGGGACGCTGCGCGACGCGCAGCACCTCGGGGGCGCCGTACGAAGTGATTTCAATGGCTTTCATGGTCTTTCGGCCTCCAACGCCCGCAGATGGGGCGAAGCTTGCTGTTCAAAAGATAGCAACAGCGGCGCATGGCCGCCGTTGCGCCCTTCTTACTCCTGAGGCTCGCGCGGGGCCTGTTGCTGCTCGCCGGCCGGGGCCTGCGGCTGCTCGTTGCGCGGCTGTTGCTGCTGGTCGTTGAAGCGCGGTGCGCGCTCGCCACGGTCACCACCACGATCGCCGCCGCGGTCGCCACGGTCCGAACGCTCACGGCCACGGTCGCCGCGGTCGTTGCCACGGTCTTCACGCTGCGGACGCTCGCTGTATTCCATGCCGGCCGGACGTTCGGTCAGGGCCTTCATGGACAGCTTGACGCGGCCCTTTTCGTCGGTTTCCAGAACCTTGACCTTCACGATCTGGCCTTCGCTCAGATAGTCGGTCACCTTCTCGACGCGTTCGTGCGCGATCTGGCTGATGTGCAACAGGCCGTCCTTGCCGGGCAGCAGGTTGATGAGCGCGCCGAAGTCCAGGATCTTGGTGACCGGGCCTTCGTAGACCTTGCCAATTTCGACTTCCGCCGTGATCTGCTCAATGCGGCGCTTGGCCAGCTCCGCCTTTTCCGGATCGGTCGAGGCAATGGTGATGGTGCCGTCTTCGTCGATGTTGATCGTCGTGCCGGTTTCTTCCTGCAGGCCACGAATGACCGAGCCGCCCTTGCCGATCACGTCGCGGATCTTCTCGGGGTTGATCTTCAGCGTGGTCAGGCGCGGAGCGAAGGTCGACACTTCGGCCTTGGCCTCGCCCATGGCTTCCTGCATCTTGCCCAGGATGTGCATGCGCGCTTCCTTGGCTTGCGCCAGTGCGACCTGCATGATTTCCTTGGTGATGCCCTGGATCTTGATGTCCATCTGCAGCGCGGTGATGCCGTTGGTGGTACCGGCAACCTTGAAGTCCATGTCGCCCAGATGATCTTCATCGCCCAGGATGTCGGTCAGCACCGCGAAGCGGTTGTCTTCCTTGATCAGGCCCATGGCGATGCCGGCCACGTGCGCCTTCATGGGCACGCCGGCGTCCATCATCGACAGGCAGCCGCCGCAGACCGAAGCCATCGACGAGGAGCCGTTGGACTCGGTGATTTCCGACACCACGCGCACGGTGTACGGGAACTCTTCCTTGGTCGGCAGCACGGCGACGAGCGCGCGCTTGGCCAGACGGCCGTGGCCGATTTCGCGGCGCTTGGTCGAGCCCATGCGGCCCACTTCGCCGGTGGCAAAGGGAGGCATGTTGTAGTGGAACAGGAAGCGGTCTTCGTACTCGCCGGCCAGCGCGTCGATGCGCTGTGCGTCGCGTTCGGTGCCCAGCGTGGTGATGACCAGCGCCTGCGTTTCACCGCGGGTGAACAGGGCCGAACCGTGGGTGCGGGGCAGCACCGAGTTGCGGATTTCGATGGGGCGCACGGTGCGCGTGTCGCGACCGTCGATGCGCGGCTCGCCCGACAGGATCTGGCTGCGCACGATCTTCGATTCGATCGAGAACAGCAGGTCGTTGACCTTGCCCGAATCGAAAGGCTCGCCGCTTTCCTTCAGCGAGGCCATCACGCTGGCATTGGCTTCGCGCAGGGCTTGCGTGCGGGCTTGCTTGCTGCGAATTTGGTAGACAGCGCGCAGCTTTTCTTCGGCCAGGCCCTTGACCTTGGCAACGAAGGCCTCGTCTTCGGCAGGAGCCTTCCAGTCCCACACCGGCTTGCCGGCGTCGCGCACCAGTTCATGGATCGCGTTGATGGCGATGGCAGCTTGTTCGTGGCCGAACACCACGCCGCCGAGCATGATTTCTTCGCTCAGTTGCTTGGCTTCGGACTCGACCATCAGCACGGCGGCTTGCGTGCCGGCCACGACGAGGTCCATCTGCGAATCCTTGCGGGCCGTCTGACCCGGATTCAGCACGTACTGGCCATTGATGTAGCCCACGCGGGCAGCACCGATCGGGCCGCTGAACGGAATGCCGGAGATCGACAGAGCGGCGCTCACGCCGATCATGGCGGCGATGTCGGCGTCGACTTCAGGGTTGAGCGACACGGTGTGAATGACCACGTGCACTTCGTTCAGGAAGCCTTCGGGGAACAGCGGGCGGATCGGGCGGTCGATCAGGCGGCTGGTCAGCGTTTCGTGTTCGCTGGGCTTGGCTTCGCGCTTGAAGAAGCTGCCGGGGATCTTGCCGGCGGCGTACGTCTTCTCGATGTAGTCGACGGTCAGCGGGAAGAAATCTTGCCCGGGCTTGGCCGACTTGGAGGCGACCACGGTCGCCAGGATCACGGTGCCGTCGATGTCGACCAGCACAGCGCCATTGGCTTGGCGGGCGACTTCGCCCGTTTCCATGACGACGGTCTTGTCGCCCCATTGGAACGACTTGGTGACTTTGTTGAAGAGGCTCATGTTAGCTCCTGTTTTGATAGCAGACCACACAGGATCTGCAGGGGCCGGAGGCTTCTCAGAACACGATGCCATTCCAGCGAAGTTCGACCGAACTTCATTGGAATGACACAGCTTCGCTCTGTTTGGGCACTCCGAAAAGTGGATCGCGAAGTAAAAAACGCCTGAGCTAGCGGACTAACCCAGGCGTTTTTTCATGCGATTCGAATTACTTGCGCAGACCCAGCTTGGCAATCAGCGCGGTGTAACGTTCAGCGTTCTTGGACTTGAGGTAGTCCAGCAGCTTGCGGCGGCGGCTCACCATGCGCAGCAGACCGCGACGACCGTGGTGGTCCTTGGCGTGGGTCTTGAAGTGGGGGGTGAGCTCGTTGATACGAGCGGTCAGCAGTGCAACTTGCACTTCCGGGCTACCGGTGTCGTTGGCGGCGCGGGCGTTGTCCTTGACGACTTCGGCCTTGATGGAGGCTGCGATCATTTGAAATTTCCTTGTTCCGGGATGTTTGACTTGCGATGAGCGCTGGAACTGCCCTCACCGTGCGCCTTGCGGCATGCAAAGCCTCGGGATTATAGCCTGGACAAGGCTCGCCCCCAGGCTTCGCGCACTTCGTGTCGCTCCTCCTACCCCCTACCGGGGGCAACACCTGAGGCCCGGCAAAGCCGGTTCCTCGGTGTTTCACGAAGGGGCCGCGACTTCGTCGGGCCTCGCATGCGCGGCTGTGTTCAGGCTTTGCGCTGCGGCTGTTCCGCCAGCCAGTTTCGCAGGCGCTCCACGCCCTTCACCAGCCGCTGCGGATCCTTCGAGGCGAAGCACCAACGCAGCCAGCCTTGCGCCTCGGGCGCGAAGGCATTGCCTGGCGCCAGGCCCAGGCCGGCCTCTACCACCAGTCGCTTGGCCACCTCGAAGGAATCGTCGAAGCCCTCGAGCCGGAAGAAGGCGTACATGCCGCCCTTGGCCGGCGCCACCTGCACACCAGGCAGCGCGGCCAGCAGCGGCACCAGCGTGTCGCGGCACAGCTTCAGGTGCGCCACCACGCGCGGCGTGATGTCGCTCGTGTGCGCAATGGCGGTAATGGCCGCGCGCTGCGTGAACACGCTGGCGCACGAGGTGTTGAACTCGATCAGCTTGCCGATGCCCTCCACCATCGACGGCGGCAGCACCAGCCAGCCCAGGCGCCAGCCGGTCATGAGAAAACTCTTCGAAAAGCTGTGCGTCACCACCAGGCGGTCGTCGGGGTTGGCAATGTCCAGGAAGCTCGGCGCGCAGGCGTTGGGTGTCGGCTCGAAGTAGAGGCGCTCGTACACCTCGTCGGCCAGGATCCAGGTGCCGGTCTGGCGGCAGTGCTCGAGCACGGCCTGCTGCTCGTCGCGCGTCATGGTCCAGCCCGTGGGGTTGTTGGGCGCGTTGACGATCAGCAGCTTCGTCTTCGACGTGACCGCCGCGCGCAGCGCGCCCAGGTCGAGCGTCCACTGCCCGTTCACCGGCACCAGCGACAGCGTGCGCACCTGCGCGCCCATGATCGCGGGCTGCGCCGTGAGGTTGGGCCACACCGGCGTCACCGCGACCACCTCGTCGCCCGCGTCGACCAGCGCCTGAATGGCCAGCATCAGCGCGCTCACACCGCCCGACGTGACGGCAATGCGCGAGGCCTCCACCGCCGGATGCAGCGCGCTGGTGTAGCGCGCAATGGCTTCGCGCAGCTCGGGCAGGCCGAGGTTGTGCGCGTAGAAGGTCTCGCCGCGCTGCAGCGATTCGATGGCCGACTGGCGGATCACCTCGGGCGTCACTTCGTCGCTTTCGCCGAACCAGAAGGCCAGCACGTCGTCACGGCCCATGCCGGCATTGGCGACTTCGCGGATCTTGGAGGCTTCGAGGTTGTGGATGGCTTCACGCATGTCTGTGGGTCCTGTTGGGGGTCTTCAATATCTCTTCATCTTGCACGAGGTCGGCAGCTCGGCGCGCTCGGCGGCAATGGTCTTCACCACGCGAAATCCGTAGCCTGAGCCTTCGACGTCGAACTGCACGCCCGGCCTGCCCTGCCGGTCCATGACGCCCACCACCAGCTGCTGCTGGAACTGGTGGTCGGCGGCGCGCATGCGGCCGCGCTGGCCGTACAGGCTCACGTCGGCCTGCTCCAGTGCACGAGCCAGCGGCACCGCATCGACGCTGCCTGCCCGCTCAGCGGCCTGCACCAGCGACTCGATCATCAGCTGCAGCCGCATGTGCACATAGTCGTCGGCCGGCTTGGGAAAGCGCGTGCGAAAGGCGCGGTAGAACGCCTCCGACTGCGCCGTCTGCACGTTCGGCAGCCAGTCGGCCACCGCAATCACGCGGCCGATGCCCGCGTTGCCGATGGCCGCCGGCGCGCCCAGTGCATTGCCGTAGAAGGTATAGAAGGTGCCGTTGAAACCGGCCTCGCGCGCTGCCTTTACCAGCAGCGTGAGGTCGTTGCCCCAGTTGCCCGTGACCACGGCCTGCGCGCCGCTCGCAATGATCTTGGTGGCGTAAGGCGCGAAGTCCTTCACCTTGCCCATCGGGTGCAGTTCGTCGCCCACGATCTCCACGTCGGGCCGCTGCACGCCAAGCTGGCGGCGCGACTCGCGCAGCACGGCCTGGCCAAAGCTGTAGTTCTGCCCGATGAGGTACACGCGCTTGAGCGCGGCGTCGTCCTTCACCGCGGCCATGAGCGCGGCCACGCGCATGTCGGCATGCGCGTCGAAGCGAAAGTGCCAGAAGCTGCAGCGCTCGTTGGTGAGCGCCGGATCGACCGCGGCGTAGTTCAGAAAGATCACGCGGCGCGACGGATCGCGCTCGTTGTTCTTGTCGATCGCATCGACCAGCGCTGAAGCGGTGGCAGACGAGTTGCCCTGCAGCACGATGCGCGCGCCGTCGTCCATGGCGGCGCGCAACGCGGAGAGCGCCTCTTCGTTCTGCCCCTTGCTGTCGTAGCGGTCGAGCTGCAGCGCTCTGGCGCCACCGGCAACACCCGGCAGCTTCACGCCGCCGCGCGCGTTCACGCGCTCCACCGCCCACAGCAGGTTGCGAAACACCGCCTCTCCGGTGTTGGCGAACGGCCCGCTCATGCTCTCGATGAGGGCCAGACGAATGGGGGCGGGCGGGACCGAAGGGGTAGCCTGCGCGAGCGCGGAGAAGGGCTTCGCGCATAGCGCCAGCGCCACGAATTTCAAGGCCTCGCGGCGCCAAATAAAGGAAGAACTCATTGTCTTGAAACGGTTGCCTGAGCGCCTAGATGAGGTGTCAAGCGGCACTCACGATTGAACGGCCGCGCAGTGTAAGGGACACACATTCCTTGTCCCCATTGTGTTGATTCAGGAGTTCTTCATCATGTTTTTCGCCCCCAACGTTCGCACCGCCCGCTTCGCTCCCCGCGCCTATGACCAGGCCTTCGAACGCTTCGCCAGCGAAGCCTTCGCCGGCACCCGCCGTTCGCCACTCGTGGAGCAGGACGACACCAGCTGGACCCTGTCGCTCGACGTGCCGGGCTTCGCGCGTGAAGACCTCGCCATCAGCATCGAAGGCGCAGTGGTGCGCATCGACAGCAAGGCCGAAGCCAAGCGCCAGTTCAAGGCCGCGTACGAGCTGCCGCTCGACATCGACGTGACCGCGAGCGATGCCAAGCTCGAGAACGGCGTGCTCACGCTCAAGCTCGCCAAGCGCGTTCCGGTGAGCCAGGCCGCACCGTTGCAAATCAACTAGTTCGGCTTAAGCCCACAAGAAGAAAGTGTCAGTAAAGGTACTTTTTGACTTTGAACATGCTCCCTATTCACAATAGGGCCGCATAACGTCACATCATGTGACGTTTTCTTAGTACTTTCTTCTTCGTGGGCGTCTCGTGAACGCATCGAGTCCATGACGGTGCGTGTCGGGTGCCCTCTCACGGCACCATGAACACACACCTGCAACCCGCGAACCCCAACGAACAGTCCGACACGCTCCTGATCTTTCTGCCAGGCGCGTACCTCAAGCCCGACGAGTTCGAGCGAGAGGGATTCATCAGCGCGGTGCGGGAGCGTCACCTGGCGGCCGATTCGCTGCTGGTCGACGCCGACGTGTCGTACTACTACGAGCAGACACTGAGCGACCGCCTGCACACCGACGTCATCGAGCCCCAACGCGCCAAGGGCTACAAGTCGATCTGGCTCGTGGGTATTTCGATTGGCGGCTTCGGCGCGCTGATTCATGAACTGGCCAGGCCCGGTTCGGTGGACGGCATCGTGGCGCTGGCGCCCTATCTGGGGCGCCGCGTGCTCGGCGCGGAGATCAAGAAAGCCGGCGGCCTTCGCACGTGGCAGGCACCTACCGGCCCGCAGCCCGACGAAGAACCCGACCGCAAGCTATGGCCCTTCTTCCAGCAGTACCTGAAGGACCAGCCCGTGAAGAACCTGCCGCCGCTGTACCTGGGTTTTGGCCTGGAAGACCGCTTCGTCAACAACCACAAGCTGCTGGCCGACGCCCTGCCCTCGGGCCAGGTGTTCACCACCGAAGGCGGCCACGACTGGCCGCAATGGCGCCAGCTGTGGCGCAACATGCTCGACGTGCTGCCGCTGCCGTCGCTCGGCCGCGCGCGTCAACCCCAGCCGCAACCCCAACCCCAACCGGTCACGCAGTCTCTGGTAGTGCCCCTTCGGCCGACAGCGACGCCATGGGCCATCGCGGCTTGACGTCGAAGGCATAGCGCTCGCTGGCCTGCGACAGACCCGACTGCAGTCGCATGGCCGCGGCCATGGCAATCATGGCGCCGTTGTCGGTGCACAGGTGCAGCTCGGGGTAGTGCACCCGCACATTGCGCTTGGCGCAGGCGGCATTCAGCTGCTCGCGCAGGTTCTTGTTGGCCCCCACCCCGCCCGCCACCACCAGGCGCTGCAGCCCGGTCTGCGAGAGCGCGGCAAGCGACTTCTTCAGCAGCACCTCGACGATGGCCGCCTGCGTGGACGCGGCCAGGTCGGCCTTGTTCGCTTCGAGCTGGTCGCCGAGCTTCTTGGCCTGCGTGAGCACGGCCGTCTTCAGGCCGGCAAAGGAAAAGTCGAGGTCGCCGCTGTGCAGCAATGGGCGCGGCAGCTTGAAGGCGGTGGCATTGCCCTCTTCGGCCAGCTTGGCAAGCCACGGGCCGCCGGGGTACGGCAGGCCCATGAGCTTGGCGCTCTTGTCGAAGGCCTCGCCGGCCGCGTCGTCGATGGTTTCGCCGAGCAGCGCGTAGCGCCCCACGCCGTCGACACGCATCAGCTGCGTATGGCCGCCCGACACCAGCAGCGCCACGAACGGAAACTCCGGCGGGTCGGCACTCAGGAACGGCGACAGCAGGTGCCCTTCGAGGTGATGCACGCCCAGCACCGGCTTGCCCAGTGCCACGCCCAGAGCGCAGGCCACGCCGGCCCCCACCAGCAGCGCACCGGCCAGGCCGGGGCCGCGCGTGTAGGCCACCACGTCGATCTCGGCCAGCGAGCGGCCGGCCTCGGCCATGACGGCCTCGGTGAGCGGCAGCACGCGGCGGATGTGGTCGCGGCTGGCCAGTTCGGGCACCACGCCGCCGTAGGCCTGGTGCATGGCGATCTGGCTGTGCAGCGCGTGCGAACGCAGCAGCGGCAGCGCGTCGCCGAACGACTCGACCAGCGCCACGCCGGTTTCATCGCAGGATGATTCGATTCCCAACAAGAGCATGCCGCCGAGTGTAGGTGGCGCCCGCCGCACCCGCCCGCCAAGGGGCAAGCAGCGTGACCTGGCCTGGCCCGGCACCGCGGTGGGGCACGGATGTTGCAGGCACACTGGGGCACACCCTTGCGCCCCACCATGACATCCGGACTGAACTTCCTCATTGCCGCCCGCCGCTGCGAAATCGACGAGCTCGACCAGCTTGCGCGCACCAGCGAACTGGTGGGCGTGATCGGCCGCCTGGTGCACGCGCTGCAGCGAGAGCGCGGCATGTCGAACATCTTTCTTGCCACGCGCGGCAGCCGCTTCGCCGAGCAACGCGGCCCGCAGATCGCCGAGTGCCTGGCGCTCGAGCAGGCGGTGCGCGCGGGGTTCGACCAGCTCGAAACCGACAGCCACGGCGGCGCGGGCGCGGGCAACGGCGCGCGCCTGTTCAGCCGCATCGCGTTCGTGCTGCCGGGGCTGGACGCCCTCCCCGCCCTGCGCAAGCGGGTCGACGCGCTCGCGCTGAAGCCCGCCCAAGCCGTGGCCGCCTTCGCCAAGCTGGTTTCGGGGCTGCTGTCGGTGGTGTTCGAGGCGGCCGACGGCGCCAACGACCCTGAAATTTCGCGCCTGCTGGTGGCCATGTTCAACTTCATGCAGGGCAAGGAATTCGCCGGCCAGGAACGTGCCTTTGGCGCCGCGGCGCTGGCGCTGGGCAGCAGCGATGACGCGCAGCGCCTGCACTGGCTGCACCTCATCGAATCGCAGGAGCGCTGCTTCCAGGTCTTCACCGAGTTCTCGGGCGACGCCGTGCTCGCCCTCTGGCGCGACAGCCAGCCCGACGCCTTGCTGGCCGAGCTCGAGCGCATGCGCCGGCGCGGCGCCACCTCCGGCCCGACCGATGCCGCGCTGAGCCAGGCCTGGTTCGACTGCTGCACCCGGCGCATCGACGCCATGAAAACAGTGGAGGACCGCCTGGCCGCCGACCTGCGCGCGCTGTGCGAACGCAAGACCGCGCAGGCGCGCAGCGAACTGCAGGACTACCAGCGGCTGCTCGACACACTGGTGCCGCAGGTCGGCGCACTGTTCTTCGACGACGCCGACGCCCAGGCCGCCGCGCCCGCGCAGTTCGGGCGGCACCTGGAGCGCTCGGTGCTCGACATGGTTCACGAGCAGTCACACCGGCTGCAGGCCATGAGCGACGAGCTGGAGACCGTGCGCGCTTCGCTCAACGAACGCAAGATCGTCGAGCGCGCCAAGGGCCTGTTGATGGCGCACCGCCGCCTCAGCGAGGAAGAGGCGCACAAGATGCTGCGCCAGACCGCCATGAACCAGAACCGGCGACTGGTCGACGTGGCCGAGTCGATGCTTGCCATGGCCGACTACCTGCCCATGCCGGAGCGCACCCCAACGCGTTGATGCCGCACGCCGAGGCGCCGGGCGGCTCGACTTGGTGCGGTGCACAACAAGCGTGCCCGCGGCGGTTGGCATGCCATTCGGGCCGCTTGCCCGCATCGCCGGGTCGCACCACGCTCCGTTTTTGGTAGCACTCAAGCACCCGACAAAGCTGGCACACCGTTTGCAAGCGATCAGCCCATAGACCCC
This sequence comes from Variovorax sp. H27-G14, assembly GCF_046156345.1. NCBI lineage: Bacteria > Pseudomonadati > Pseudomonadota > Betaproteobacteria > Burkholderiales > Comamonadaceae > Variovorax > Variovorax sp. H27-G14. The sequence continues at coordinate 26,279 of NZ_JAYLVN010000027.1, read as the reverse complement.
CCAATGGGTCTTCAGGCAGGCGGCACCCAATGGCGGGTGCTTTCCACCTACCGGACAAAGGCGTCCCCATCCCGCAAGGGCTCGTTTTCGAGCAGCTCCTGCGCGGTGCGGACGCCTTTTCGTTTTTGTCTTTTTGTTTCTGCCTTCTTGTTTGTTCGCCTTCAACCGGAGCCCCGCCCCATGACCGATCCGCTCACAGCCCGCCTCAGCCGACGCCGCGTATTGCAAGCCGCCGCCATCGGCGCCGTGGGCATCGACCCCGCCCTGCGCGCGGCCGTCTGGGCCCAAGGCTCCGACAAGCCCGAGAAGCAGGAAGTGAAGATCGGCTTCATTCCGCTGACCGACTGCGCCAGCGTGGTGATGGCCTCGGTGCTGGGCTTCGACAAGAAATACGGCGTGAAGATCGTCCCCAGCAAAGAGGCCAGCTGGGCCGGCGTGCGCGACAAACTGGTCAACGGCGAACTGGACATGTCCCACGTGCTGTACGGCCTGGTCTACGGCGTGCACGTCGGCGCTGGCGGCCCCAAGAAAGACATGGCGGTGCTGATGGGCCTGAACCGCAACGGCCAGGCCATCACGCTGTCGAAGACGCTGGCCGACAAGGGCGCGGTGGATGCGCCGTCGCTGGCCAAGCTGATGGCCAAGGAGAAGCGCGAATACACCTTTGCCGGCACCTTTCCCACCAGCACCCACACCATGTGGCTCAACTACTGGCTGGCCTCGGCCGGCATCAGCCCGGTGGCCGATGCCAAGGTCATCGTGGTGCCGCCGCCGCAGATGGTGGCCAACATGCGCGTGGGCAACATGGACGGCTTCTGCGTGGGCGAGCCCTGGGGCCAGCGCGCCATCATCGACAAGATCGGCGTCACCGCCATCACCACCCAGGACATCTGGAAGGACCACCCCGAGAAGGTGCTGGGCACGCGCGCCGAGTTCGTCAAGCAGAACCCCAACACCTGCCGTGCCGTGATGATGGCCGTGATGGAGGCCAGCAAGTGGATCGACGCCAACCTGCAGAACAAGGCCAGGATGGCCGACACGGTGGCCGAGAAGAGCTACATCAACACCAGCGCCGACGCCATCAACCAGCGCATCCTGGGCCGCTACGACAACGGCATGGGCAAGACCTGGGACGACCCCAACCACATGAAGTTCTTCGACGACGGCGCGGTCAACTTCCCGTACCTGTCCGACGGCATGTGGTTCCTCACGCAGCACAAGCGCTGGGGCATCCTGAAGGAGCACCCCGACTACCTGGCCGTGGCAAAGCAGATCAACCAGATCGACCTGTACAAGGACGTGGCCGGCGCCATGAAGGTCAGCGTGCCCAAGGACCTCATGCGCACCAGCAAGCTGATGGACGGGACCGTGTGGGACGGCAAGGACCCGAAGAAGTACGCCGATTCGTTCAAGGTCCACGCCTGAGGAGCACACCATGGTCAGCGCAGTCTTTCACTCCCCCGTCGACGCATCGCTCCCTGTCCCTGCCACCCGTGCAGCAGAAGGCCGGGCTGACGGCGTGCCCCGCGCCGAAGCAACCCCGCACCCTGCCCCGCTCGCCAAGGCGGGGAAGCAACCAACACAGCGCACGCCGCTCGACCTTCGCGCCTTCTGGATGCGCGTGCTGCCGCCGCTGGCGGGCTTCGGCCTGCTGCTGCTGGTGTGGGAACTGGTGGCCATGAGCAGCACCAACGGCTTTCCCACGCCGCTGACCGTCTGGCACCAGGCCGTGACGGTGTTCAGCGACCCGTTCTACAGCAAGGGCCCGAACGACCAGGGCGTGGGCTGGAATGTGCTGTCGTCGCTGCAGCGCGTGGCGCTGGGCTTCGGGCTGGCGGCGCTGGTGGGCATTCCGGCGGGCTTTGCCATTGGGCGCTTCGAGTTTCTCTCGCGCATGTTCAACCCGCTGATCAGCCTGTTGCGCCCGGTGTCGCCGCTCGCGTGGCTGCCCATCGGCCTGCTGGTGTTCAAGGGTGCCAACCCGGCGGCCATCTGGACCATCTTCATCTGCTCGATCTGGCCGATGGTCATCAACACCGCCGTGGGCGTGCAGCGCGTGCCCACCGACTACATGAACGTGGCCAAGGTGCTGAACCTGAGCGAATGGAAGATCCTCACCAAGATCCTGTTTCCCGCCGTGCTGCCCTACATGCTCACCGGCGTGCGGCTGGCCGTGGGCACCGCGTGGCTGGTGATCGTGGCGGCCGAGATGCTCACGGGCGGCGTGGGCATCGGCTTCTGGGTGTGGGACGAGTGGAACAACCTCAACGTGGCCAACATCATCATTGCGATCTTCGTGATCGGCATCGTGGGCCTGGTGCTGGAGTTCGCGCTCATCAAGCTCGCCACCGCATTCACGTTCGAAGAGGTGAAGTCATGAATGACGACAGCAAGTACATCGAGATTCATGGCATCGAGCAGGCGTTCAAGACGCCAAAGGGCCGCTTCGTCGCGCTGCGCGACGTGAACCTGAACGTGGCCAAGGGCGAGTTCGTCACGCTCATCGGGCATTCGGGTTGCGGCAAGTCGACGCTGCTGAACCTGATTGCCGGACTCACCACGCCCACCCAGGGCGTGCTGCTGTGCGCCAACAAGGAAATCAAGGGCCCCGGCCCGGAGCGCGCGGTGGTGTTCCAGAACCACTCGCTGCTGCCCTGGCTCACCTGCTTCGAAAACGTGTACCTCGCAGTGGAACGCGTGTTCGCTGCAACCGAAAGCAAGGCGCAGTTGCGCGCACGCACCGACGCCGCACTGGCGCTGGTCGGCCTTACGCCCGCGGCCCAAAAGCGCCCTGGCGAAATCTCCGGCGGCATGAAGCAACGTGTAGGCATTGCGCGCGCGCTGTCGATGGAGCCCAAGGTGCTGCTGATGGACGAGCCCTTCGGCGCGCTCGACGCCCTCACCCGCGCCAAGCTGCAGGACGAGCTGCTCGCCATCGTGCAGAAGACGCACAGCACGGTGGTCATGGTCACGCACGACGTCGACGAGGCGGTGCTGCTGAGCGACCGCATCGTGATGCTCACCAACGGCCCCGCCGCCACCATCGGCGACGTGCTGTCGGTGAACATTCCGCGCCCGCGCAACCGCGTGGCGCTGGCCGAAGACCCGGCCTATGTGCATGCGCGCAAGGCGGTGATCGACTTTCTCTACACACGCCAGGCGCATGTGGAGAAAACCGCCGCCTGATGCGGCGACAGCCGGTCGGCCGGCCGGCGTCGCAGCGCTTCCCCAGACGACGGCGCGGTGCCTGCGGTGCGCCGCGGACTCTCGTTCGCTCGAATCCAGCAAAGGTCCGCCATGAAGAAAATGAAACTGGTGATGGTCGGCAACGGCATGGCCGGCGTGCGCACGCTCGAAGAGCTGCTGAAGATCGCGCCCGAGCTGTACGACATCACCGTCTTCGGCGCGGAGCCGCACCCCAACTACAACCGCATCCTGCTGTCGCCGGTGCTGGCCGGCGAGCAGACGATCGACGAGATCGTGCTCAACAGCTGGGCCTGGTACACCGACAACCACATCACGCTGCACGCGGGCAAGAAGGTGGTCGAGGTCGACCGCGTCAAACGCATCGTGCGTGCCGACGATGGAACGGAGGCCGCCTACGACCGCCTGCTGATGTGCACCGGCTCCAACCCGTTCCTGCTGCCGCTGCCCGGCAAGGAGCTGGAGGGCGTGATCGCCTACCGCGACATTGCCGACACCGAGCAGATGATCGAAACCGCGAAGACGCATCGGCACGCGGTGGTCATCGGCGGCGGGCTGCTGGGCCTGGAAGCGGCCAACGGCCTGATGCGCCGCGGCATGCATGTGACCGTGGTGCACGCGTCGCACTGGCTCATGGAGCGCCAGCTCGACAGGGTGGCCGGCGGCCTGCTGCGCACGTCACTGGAGGCGCGCGGACTGCACTTTCTGATGGGAGCGAACACGCAGGCCTTCCTGGGCAACGATGAAGGCCGCGTGAAGGCGGTGCAGTTCAAGGACGGCACGGCGCTGCCGGCCGACCTGGTGGTAATGGCCGTGGGCATTCGCCCCAACGTGGCACTGGCCGAGACGATGCGCCTGCACTGCGAGCGCGGCATCGTGGTGAGCGACACCCTGCAGACCGTGACCGACGCGCGCATCTACGCGGTCGGCGAATGCGCGGCCCACCGCGGCATTGCCTATGGCCTGGTGGCGCCGCTGTTCGAGCAGGCCAAGGTGGCGGCCAACCACCTGGCGCAGTCGGGCATCGGCCGCTACCTGGGATCTCTCACCTCCACCAAGCTCAAGGTGACGGGCATCGACCTGTTCAGCGCGGGCGACTTCAAGGGCGGCGAAGGCACGGAAGAAATCGTCATGAGCGACCCCTTCGGCGGCGTCTACAAGAAGCTGGTGATCAAGGACGACAAGCTGGTGGGCGCCTGCCTGTACGGCGACACGGTGGACGGCAGCTGGTACTTCGAGCTGCTGCGCGACGGGCGCAGCGTGCACGACATTCGCGACACGCTGATGTTCGGCCAGCACTTTTCGGTCGGGAACAAGGACAAGGGCCTGCTCACGCACGACGAGGTGAAGCATCGGGCGGTGCCGGCCGAGCGCTACCTTGCTGCAGACAAGGCTTAGGGTGAGGGCCAGCAGCGTGCACATCACCACCGCCGCCAGCGCCGCTATTCCTTTGGAGGGAGCCGGCGCATTGCGCGAAACGAAATCCACCTGCCCGTATTGCGGCGTCGGCTGCGGCGTCATCATCGAATCGCCGGGCGCTGAGATCACCGGCGTGCGCGGCGACCCCGACCACCCGGCCAACTTCGGCCGCCTGTGCACCAAGGGCTCGACACTGCACCTCACGGCCAGCGCCACCGTCACGCGGCAAACGCGGCTGCTGCAGCCCCTGCAACGCCTGGCACGCGGCGAGGCGCCCACGCCCGTGACCTGGAACACCGCGCTGGACAACGCCGCCGGCAAGTTCGCGCAGGTGGTGCGCGACCACGGGCCGGACGCGGTCGGCTTCTACGTGTCGGGCCAGTTGCTCACCGAGGACTACTACGTCTTCAACAAGCTCGCCAAGGGCCTGCTGGGCACCAACAACATCGACACCAACTCGCGCCTGTGCATGAGCAGCGCGGTGGCCGGCTACAAGCAGACGCTGGGCGCCGACGCGCCGCCGGCCTGCTACGACGACCTGAAGCATGCCCAGTGCCTGTTCATCGTGGGCAGCAACACGGCGTGGGCGCACCCCATTCTGTTTCGCCGCATCGAGGACGCGAAGGCCGCGAACCCGGCGCTGAAGATCATCGTGGCCGACCCGCGCCGCACCGACACGGTCGAAATTGCCGACCTGTTCCTGCCCATACAGCCCGGCACCGACGTGATGCTGTTCAACGGCATGCTGCACCTGATGCTGAGTGAGGGCTGGACCGACGCGGCCTACATCGCGGCTCACACCAACGGCTTCGACGCGCTGAAGGCCACGGTGCGCGACTGCACGCCCGACAAGGTGGCGCAGGTGTGCGGCATCGCGAAGAAAGATCTGTTTGCGGCGGCGCGGCTCTTTGCCACATCGGCCGCCACGCTGAGCCTGTACTGCCAGGGGCTGAACCAGTCGTCGAGCGGCACCGCGAAGAACGCGGCGCTCATCAACCTGCACCTGGCAACCGCGCAGATCGGCCGGCCCGGCGCCGGGCCCTTCTCGCTCACCGGGCAGCCCAACGCGATGGGCGGGCGCGAAGTGGGCGGCCTGGCCAATCTGCTGAGCGCGCACCGCGACCTGGCCAACCCCGCGCACCGCGCCGAAGTGGCCGCGCTGTGGGGCGTGCCGTCGGTGCCCGAGAAGCCGGGCAAGACGGCCATCGAGATGTTCCAGGCCGCGGCCGATGGCGAAATTCGCGCGCTGTGGATCGCGTGCACCAACCCGGCGCAGTCGATGCCCGACCAGGCCACGGTGCGCCGCGCGCTGGAGCGCGCCGAGTTCGTGGTGGTGCAGGAGGCCTTTGCCACCACCGCCACCTGCGCCTTTGCCGACCTGCTGCTGCCCGCCACCACCTGGGGCGAAAAAGAAGGCACCGTCACCAACAGCGAGCGCCGCATCTCGCGCGTGCGAGCGGCCGTGCCGGCGCCGGGCGAGGCGCGCAACGACTGGTCGATTGCGGTGGCCTTCGCGCAGCGGCTCGAACTTCAACTGGGCCGCGCGTGCACGCTGTTTCCCTACGAAACGCCCGAGCAGGTGTGGAACGAGCACCGCGAATCGACCCGCGGGCGCGACCTGGACATCACCGGCCTGAGCTACGCGATGCTGGAAACCGACGGCCCGCAGCAATGGCCGCTGAAGCAAGGCGAGCGCACCGGCCGCGTGCGGCTTTACGAAGACGGCGTGTTCCCCACGCCGGACGGGCGCGCCCGCTTCGTCGACACCGTCTACACGCCGGTGGCCGAGCCCCGCGAGGCACGCTACCCCTTCGCGCTGAACACCGGCCGCCTGCGCGACCAGTGGCACGGCATGAGCCGCACCGGCACGGCCGGGCGGCTGTTCGGGCATGTGTCCGAACCCATGGTGCAGATGCATGCGCAGGACATGGCGCGCCGCCAGATCCTGGAAGGCGACCTGGTGCACCTGAGCTCCAGGCGCGGCTCGATCCTGCTGCCGGCACGCGCCAGCGCCGAGGTGGGCCTGAACCAAGCCTTCGTCGCGATGCACTGGGGCGAGGAATACCTGAGCGGCTGCGCGTCGACCGGCGCGCGCCTGGCGGGCATCAACGCGCTGACGACGCCGGCGTATTGCCCCACCTCCAGGCAGCCCGAGCTGAAGCACACGCCGGTGCAGATACTGAAGGCCGAGCTGCCGTGGTCGCTGCTGGCCATGGCCTGGCTGCCGCCCGACACGGCGCTGACCGCGCACCGCGCGCTGCAGCCGCTGATGGCGATGTTCCCGTTCGCAACCTGCGTGCCCTTCGCGGGCAACACGCAGGGTGAAGAGCGCAGCGGCATTCTGTTTCGCGCCGCTGCATACGAAGCGCCCGACGATGCGCTGGTCGCGGTGGTCGAGCGAATCGAAAGCCTGCTCGGCCTGCAGGCCGCCGACACCCTGCGCTACGCCGACCGTCGCCGGGGCCAGCGCCGCTCCGCCCGGCTGGTGCGCCGCGCCGACGGCAGCGCCGGGCTCGAGGCCTTTCTGCTGGGCGGCGACACCAGCGCCGAGGCCTGGATCGCCACGCTGCTGCGCGAAGAGCTTCCGGCGCAGGGCTACGGCCGGCTGCTGCTGTCGCCGGGCGCCCGCGCGCCGGTGGCTGTGCAGTCGCGTGGCAAGACGGTGTGCACCTGCTTCAACGTGGCGGACGTGGCGATACAGGCCGAACTGGGGCGCTGCAGCGGCACGCCGCAAGAGCGGCTGGCGAAGCTGCAAGGGGCGCTGAAGTGCGGCACGAACTGCGGGTCGTGCATTCCGGAGCTCAAGCGGATGGTGCGGGCGACAGTGGCTGAGTCGCTGGCAACCCTGTGATGACCCGCCGGCTTCGCTTGCCTTGTCCCCTCTCCCTCTGGGAGAGGGTCAGGGTGAGGGCAGCTACCGCACAACATCGCGCGGCCTTTGATGTCGCTCACCCTCACCCCAGCCCTCTCCCCAAGGGGAGAGGGAGCAATGCATAAGCCGAATGACATTCCGGCATAAGCCTTGCAGGACAATCCCCCCACCCATGGGAATCAGCCAATACATCAAGGAAATCGGCCGCGGCGCGCGAGGCGCCAAGCCGCTCGCGCGCGAACAGGCCCTCGACCTGTTCGGCCAGGTGCTGGACGGCACCGTCACCGACCTGGAGCTGGGCGCCTTCTGCCTGGCCATGCGCATCAAGGGCGAAACGCCCGAGGAGATGGCCGGCTTTCTGGACGCCACCCACGCGCGGCTGAACCGCATTCCGCCCGGCAGCCGTGCGCTGGTGGTGCTGCCCAGCTACAACGGCGCGCGCAAGCTGCCCGTGCTCACCCCGTTGCTGGCGCTGCTGCTGACACGCGAAGGCCTGCCGGTGCTGGTGCACGGCAGCGCCAGCGAAACCTCGCGCGTGCTGGCGTCCAACGTGCTGGCGGAGCTGGGCGTGGCGCCCATGACCGCCATTGGCCCCATCGCCAACGGCCAGGCGGCCTTTGCGCCCACCGAGCTGCTGAACCCCGCCCTGAAGCGCCTGCTCGACGTGCGCCGCGTGGTCGGTCTGCGCAACCCGGGCCACAGCGTGGTCAAGCTCATGCAGCCCGGTGCCGGCGCCTGTGTGGTGGTGGCCAGCTACACGCACCCCGAATACGCCCGCACCATGGGCGAGACCTTCGAGCTCACGGGCATGACCGCCCTGCTCTCGCGCGGCCTCGAAGGCGAAGTGGTGTCCGACCCGCGCCGCACCGCGCAGATCGACGGCTTTGTGGGCGGCGTGCGCACCGAGCTGCAGGCCCAGCAACCCGGCACCACCGCCGAGGTGCCCGGCCTGCCCAAGGAAATCGACGTGGCCACCACCGCCGACTACACGCGCCGTGTGCTGGCCGGGGAGCTTCCGGTGCCCGAGGCCATCGCCACGCAAGTCAGGCACATCACGCAACTGGCATCCCACGCATGAATAACGACAACGCCCACCCCTCCATCGCACTCATCACCGGACGCTGCACCCTGGTGGGCGCCGGCCCCGGCGACCCGGAGCTGCTGACGGTCAAGGCCGTGAAGGCGATCCAGGCGGCCACCGTGCTGCTGGTCGACGACCTGGTGAACGACGAGATCCTGGCGTACGCCCGCCCCGACGCGCGCATCGTGCACGTGGGCAAGCGCGGCGGCTGCAAGAGCACGCCGCAGGCCTTCATCGAGCGGCTGATGATCACCGCGGTGCGCGAAGGCGAAACCGTGGTCCGGTTGAAGGGCGGCGACCCGTTCATCTTCGGGCGCGGCGGCGAAGAGGTGGAGCACCTGCGCGAAGCGGGCATCCAGTGCACGGTGGTCAACGGCATCACCGCCGGCCTGGCCGCGGTGACCTCGCTGGGCGTGCCGCTCACGCACCGCGACCATGCACAAGGCGTGGTGTTCGTCACCGGCCACGCCAAGACCGGCGCGGGCGCGGCCGAAGACCCGACCGACTGGCGCGCGCTGGCCGCCACGGCGTACAACGCGCGGCTCACGCTGGTGATCTACATGGGCGTGGCGGGCGCGGGCCACATCGAGCGCGAACTGCTGCAGGGCCTGCCGGGCGACACGCCGGTGGCCGTCATCCAGCATGCGAGCCTGCCGCAGCAGCGCCACATTTCGACCACGCTGGGCAACCTGAAGAACGGCATCGCCGAAGCCGGGCTGGCGAGCCCCGCGGTGATCGTGGTGGGCGACGTGCTGCGCGGGATGGCGGTGGCGGCCCTGCCGGTGGACACCGAGACCGACACAGGCAAGTTCGGCACCTGAGCGGGCACGGGCAGCGCAGCCGCCACGCACCGGAGCGCACCGGAACGCACTAGAGCGGAGCAGCGCGGCCCGGCACCGCGCACCGTCAGGTGGCATGGATCCTGCTGTGCCTTCGGCAATGAATGCCGTCGTCACGCCTGAACCCGCCGCGGTCGAAATCGTCGCCCTCACCAAGCGCTACGCGCCCGGTACGCCGGCCGCTGTCGACCAGATCGACCTGCGCATCGCCAGCGGCAGTTACTGCTGTCTGCTGGGGCCTTCGGGCTGCGGCAAGAGCACCACGCTGCGCATGATTGCCGGCCACGAGTCGGTCACCAGCGGCGACATCCTGCTGGACAACCGCAACATCACCGATCTGCCGGCCGCCGCGCGCGGCACGGCCATGATGTTTCAGAGCTTCGCGCTGTTCCCGCACCTGTCGGCCACCGACAACGTGGCCTTCAGCCTGAAGATGAAAGGCGTCGGCAAGGCCGAGCGCCACCAGCGCGCCAACGACCTGCTGGCGCGCGTGGCCATGGGCCACCTGGCCGAACGCAAGCCCGGCGAACTCTCCGGTGGCCAGCAGCAGCGCGTGGCGCTGGCGCGCGCCCTAATCACCGAGCCGCGCGTGCTGCTGCTCGACGAGCCGCTCTCCGCGCTCGACCCGTTCCTGCGCATCCAGATGCGCGCCGAGCTGCGGCGCTGGCAGAAGGAGCTGGGCCTGACCTTCGTGCACGTCACCCATTCGCAGGAAGAAGCCATGGCGCTGGCCGACACCATGGTGGTGATGAACCACGGGGTGATCGAGCAGGTCGGCGCGCCGCACGCCATCTACAACCACCCGGCCAGCGAGTTCGTGGCCCGCTTCATGGGCGGGCACAACGTGTTCGACACGCCCGGCGGCCCGATTGCGGTGCGCAACGACCACATGCGCATGGCCGCGGCGTCCGACGCCACTGCCGGGCTGGCCGCCACCGTCACCGACGTCGAATACCAGGGCACCTACGTGCTGCTGGGCCTGGCGCTCGAAGCCGCAGCGCCGGGGCGCCAGAACGTCTCGGTGCTGCTGGGCGAGGCGGCCTTTCTGGCGCGCCCCTTTGCCCAGGGCGAGGCCGTGCGCCTGTCATGGGCCGAGGCCGACGCCCGCGTGCTCGGCCCGGGCGTCAAGCCGCCGGGCGAGCGAGCGGCTGCATCGCCCGCCGGTGCCGCGCGCGACGACACCGCCGCAATTGCCTTGGCGCTGTGACCGCGCCCGCTGACATGGACTGACAGGGCCTGAAACGGCCTGCGCCTTGTTCCCCGTTCCCTCACCCGAGACTTTTTCATTCAAGGAGACCCAGCAATGACCGACCCCATCGATTCGTCCTCCGGCGTCAAGCGTCGCACCCTGCTGCAAGGCACCGCCGGCATTCTGGCCACGGGCATCGCGCCCTTCGTGCATGCACAGGAAAAGATCGTGCTGCGCTACCTTGGCACCGCGGTGAACCAGGACAAGGCCATTGCCGAGAAGTTCAAGGCCGACACCGGCATCGAGATCCAGTACGTGGCCATCACCACCGACGAGGTGACCAAGCGCGCCGTGACCGCGCCCAACAGCTTCGACCTGATCGACACCGAGTTCTTCTCGCTCAAGAAAATCGTGCCCACCGGCAACCTGAAGGGCATCGACACCAAGCGCGTGAAGAACGCCGACAAGATCACCTCGCTGTTCACCAAGGGCGAAGTGGCGGGCAAGAAGGTCGGCAGCCAGGGCACGGCGCCGGTGAAGGTGATCTACCTGGAGAGCGAAAAGAGCAAGGCCTTCGCCAAGTCGGCCACGCAGTACATGTCGCTCATTCCGACCACCTACAACGCCGACACGCTGGGCATTCGCCCCGACCTCATCAAGCGCCCCATCAGCTCGTGGGCCGAGCTGCTGAACCCCGAGTTCAAGGGCAAGACCGCCATTCTGAACATTCCGTCCATCGGCATCATGGACGCGGCGATGGTGGTGGAGGCCAAGGGCATCCACAAGTACGCCGACAAGGGCAACATGACCAAGGCCGAGATCGACCTGACGATCAAGACCCTGATCGAGGCCAAGAAGGCCGGCCAGTTCCGCGCGCTGTGGAAGGACTTCAACGAGTCGGTGAACCTCATGGCCTCGGGCGAGGTGGTGATCCAGTCGATGTGGTCGCCCGCCGTGACGGCCGTGCGCAGCAAGGGCATCGACTGCACCTTTCAGCCGCTGAAGGAAGGCTACCGCGCCTGGGCATCGGGCTTCGGCCTGCCTGCCACGCTCTCGGGCAAGAAGCTGGACGGCGCCTATGAGTTCATCAACTGGTTCCTGGACGGCTGGGCCGGCGCGTACCTCAACCGCCAGGGCTACTACAGCGCCGTGCTCGACACCGCCAAGACCAAGATGGAAGCCTACGAGTGGGCCTACTGGATGGAGGGCAAGCCCGCCGCGCAGGACATCAAGAGCCCGCAGGGCGACGTGATCGCCAAGGCCGGCTCGGTGCGCGATGGCGGCAGCTACGAGCAGCGCATGGGCGGCATCGCCTGCTGGAACGCGGTGATGGACGAGAACGAGTACATGGTGCGCAAGTGGAACGAGTTCGTGGCGGCCTGAACCCCAACGTCCATCCGTGAGCGCTCCTGCCACCCGCGCGTCCGTCGCCACTGCCCCCGTCCACGCCGTGAAGGCGTGGTGGCAGGCGGCGCCGTTCGCGCTGGTGTTCCTGCTGTTCTTTCTGATTCCGCTGGCGCTGGTCGCGATGGTCAGCCTGTGGAATTTCAACGAGTACGAGCTGATTCCGGCCGTCACGCTGCGCAACTACTTCAGCCTGTTCGAGGGCTGCTCGCACCTCACCGACAACGGCGATCTGTGCGTCACGCTCAACACCTACCTGAGCACCTTCAAGTTCTGCTTGCTCGTGTGGGGCATCACGCTGCTGATCGGGTTTTCGGTCGCGTACTTTCTGGCGTTCCATGTGCGGTCTTCCACGATGCAGACGGTGCTGTTCGTGCTGTGCACGGTGCCGTTCTGGACGTCGAACGTGATCCGCATTATCTCGTGGGTGCCGCTGCTGGGGCGCAACGGGCTGGTCAACCAGGCGCTGATGGGCATCGGGCTTGTCAACCAGCCGGTCGAGTGGTTGCTGTTCTCCGATTTTTCGGTGGTGCTGGCCTTTGTGCACCTGTACACGATGTTCATGATCGTGCCGATCTTCAACAGCATGATGCGCATCGACCGTTCGCTGCTGGAGGCGGCGAGCGACGCGGGTGCATCGGGCTGGCAGACGCTGTGGAACGTGGTGGTTCCGTTGTCGCGCACGGGCATTTTGATCGGCTCGATCTTCGTGATCACCATCGTCATGGGCGACTTCGTGACCATTGGCGTGATGGGTGGTCAGCAGATCGCCTCCATCGGCAAGATCATTCAGGTGCAGACCTCTTATCTGCAGTTTCCGCTGGCCGCCGCCAACGCGATGATTCTTCTGGCCGTGGTGCTGATGATCATCTGGGGGTTGACCCGGCTGGTCGATATTCGCAAGGAGCTTTGAACGTGGGCTCCTGTATGTTTTGCCTTTTGCATGAAGAGCGCTTCTTGACCCGCACTCCCGCCGACGGCGTGCCTCTTTTCTCGAATGTCCCCCGGCCTGCGGCCTCCTCCTTTATTTCGCGAAAAGAGGCACCCCATCGACGTGAGCGCTGGACGCAGCGGTCGAACCACCGGCACCACCGCAGCGCCCACGCGCAGAGGATGCCGGGTGTCCCCCGCAGCGAAATAAAGGAGGAGCCGAAGGCGGGGGACATTCGCGGAGGGGGACACCCGGCGTCCTCTGCGCACGCCACGAGCACTGGCGCGCCCCAAAACATTCCGAGCACAAACCGAGAGCAATGCACATGAGCCAACGCATCGGAGAACAACGCAGCCCCGGCTTCTGGCCCCTCGCAGCAGTCTTCGCACTCTTCGTGGTGTTTCTCTACGGCCCGATGATCACCATCTTCGTGCTGAGCTTCCAGGGCCCCGAAGGCGGCCTGACCTTTCCGCTGCGTGGCGTGTCACTGCACTGGTTCTACAAACTGGCCGAGGGCCTGGGCACCGTCGACATCGGCGCAGCCTTCCGTCGCTCGCTGGCGCTGGGCGCGGTGGTGATGGCCTTCACCGTGGTGCTGTCCGTGCTGGCCGGCCTGGCGTTTCGCAAGAAACTCGCGGGCAGCAACGCGCTGTTCTTCGTCACAGTGGCCAGCTTGATCATGCCGTCCATCATCATTTCGCTGGGCATCGGCCTGCAGTTTCGGCTGCTCGACACCGGCATCAAGGGCCTGCTCACGGCCATGGACGCGACCACGCTGCTCGAAGGCTACGGCACCGCACTGGGCCTGTTCAGCTCGGCACTGGGCGCGCACCTCACATGGACACTGCCCTTCGGGCTGCTCATCATGTTCGCCGTGTTCAACCGCTTCAACCCGGCCTACGAAGAAGCCGCACGCGACCTGGGCGCCACGCCGTGGCAGGCCTTTCGCTTCGTGGTGCTGCCGCTGATCGGGCCGTCGATCGTGGGCATCGGCATGTTCGGATTCACGCTGTCATGGGACGAAATTGCCCGCACCTCGCAGGCCATCGGCGACGTCAACACCCTGCCGCTGGAGCTGCAGGGCCTGACCTCGACAGTCACCACGCCGTCGATCTATGCGCTGGGCACGGTGACTACCGTGGTGTCGCTGCTGGTCATGGGCGTGGCGCTGGGCGCGGCGGCGCTGCTGCGCCGGCGCTCCGTGCGCAAGGCGTGAGCGTTTTCCTACAGCCCCTCTAAAATCGCGCTCCAACAAAAGCGCAAGCAAAAGAAGAGGTGGGCATGCTCGACATCGACAAACTCAACGAATTCACCCAGAACCACGGCGAACTGCGCCGTGGCCGGGGCCTGGTGACAGGCACCATCGCACTGAGCCTGGCCATCCTGTGCTTCCTGGGCGTGCTGGCCTTCCACTTTCCGCAGTACCTCACCACGCCGGAGCTGCGCAAGAGCTACAACGTCGACGTGATCCGCTTCATCATGCTGGCGGCGCTGGTCATCTCCGGCGGCATGTCGCTGGTGAACATCATCTTCAACCGCTCGCGCTGGCTCTCGTCGGCGGCGTTCCTGCTGGTGGTGGCCTCGGCGCTGCTGGGCGGGCACAAGGTGCCGGTGCATGACTTTGCCGACAACACGCCTTACATCGGGCTGGACTGGTTCATTCTCGACCTGCTGGGTTCCTCGCTGATCTTCATCTTCATCGAGAAGCTCTTTGCGCTGCGCAAAGACCAGCCCGTGTTTCGCGAAGAGTGGCAAACCGACTTCCACCACTTCGTGGTGAACCACATGATCGTGGGCTTCGTGCTGCTGGCCACCAACCTGATGGTGCACAAGCTGTTCGGCTGGGCCGCCAACGACGGCATTCGCGGCTGGGTGGGCAACCTGCCCTTCTGGGCCGGCATTCTGCTGATCGTTCTGGTGGCCGACCTGGTGCAGTACTGGACGCACCGCGCCTACCACGAGGTGCCGGTGCTGTGGCGTCTGCACGCGGTGCACCACAGCGTGAAAAGCATGGACTGGATGGCCGGCTCGCGCCAGCACATCCTGGAGCTGCTGATCACGCGCACGCTGGTGCTGGCGCCCATCTACGTGCTGGGTTTCAGCAAGGAAGTGATCGACGCGTACATCGTGGTGGTCGGCTTCCAGGCGGTGTTCAACCATTGCAACGTGAGCGTGCGGCTGGGCCCGCTGCGCTACCTCATCGTGACGCCCAACTTCCACCACTGGCACCACAGCCAGGACATCGAGGCGCTCGACAAGAACTACGCGGCGCACTACGCGTTTCTCGACTACATCTTCGGCACCGCGGTGAAAACCACCAAGCTGTGGCCCGAGAAGTACGGCGTGCTGGGCGACTACGTGCCCAACGGCTTCTTCAAGCAGTTGAAGTTTCCGTTCGTCTGGAAGGGCTGATGCGCGCCGCTTTCAAGACCGCCGCGGTGCTGGCTGCCGCGGGCGCCGCCCTGCTGCTCTCGGCCTGCGCCACCCGCCTGGACCTGCCCACCAAGGACAACGGCCTGCGCCTGCGGGTGCAGAGCTCGGTCATTGCGCCGGGCAACGGCGGTGAGCTCATCGCAGCCGACGCGCTGGCGCCGGGCGACATTTTGCTGACCTCGATCGCCACGGTGAACTCCTTCGGCATCCGCCTGGGCACCTTCTCGCCGGTGAGCCACGCGGTGCTGTACCTGGGCGACGGCCAGATCGCCGAAGCCGTGGGCACCGGCGTGCGCGCGCGGCCGCTGGCCGAGGTGGTCGATGAAGAACAGATGGTGGTGGCGTTTCGCGTGCCGGGCGTCGACGCGGCCGGTGCCGACCGTCTGCGCGAATGGGCCCTGTCGAAGGTGGGCACGCGCTACAACACCGTGGGCGTGCTGCTGAACGCGCCCTTCGTGCTCAACCGGCGCCTGTGCGAACTGCCGCTGATGCCCAGCGCGGTCAGCAGCTACTGCATGAGCGGCATGGCCATGGTGCAGCTGGGCGCGAGCCGCAACGACCAGTTCTTCTGCTCGCAGTTCGTGCTGGAGGCCTACAAGCAGGCCGGCCTGCCCATCACCAGCGCCGACCCGCGCTGGGTGAGCCCAGCCGACCTGCTGCACATGCGCGAGGGCGACGTGCCTTCGATTGCCGCCACGCAGCCGCTGCGCTACGTAGGCCACCTCAAGTACAACCCGCCGCCCTTGCTGGCGGCCGACGGGCCTTGAGCGCGGCCGACGCGCCCCTCTCGGAGGGCGCCCACTCCCAGGTACACCGCTTCGACGTGGTCGTGATCGGTGCCGGCGCCGCCGGGCTGTTCTGCGCCGGCGTGGCCGGCCAGCGCGGCCTGAAGGTGCTGCTGGTGGACCACAGCGAGAAGGTGGGCGAGAAGATCCGTATTTCCGGCGGCGGGCGGGCCAACTTCACCAACCGCGACCTGGACGTGCGCGCGCCGCAGCGCCACTTCATCGGCGACAACCCGAATTTCTGCCGCTCTGCGCTGTCGCGCTATGCGCCGCAGCAGTTCGTCGAGCTGGTGCAAAAGCACGGCATCGCCTTCCACGAGAAGCACAAGGGGCAGCTGTTCTGCGACGGCTCCTCGCAGCAGATCGTCGACATGCTGCTGGCGGAATGCACCGCGGGCGGGGTCGCGCGCTGGCAGCCGTGCAAGGTCGGGAAGATCACGTTTTCCGCCAACCAAGCGGATGACACGGGCCCGGGCAGCTACCGCATCGAGAGCGACCACGGCGCCATCGAGACCGCGAAGATCGTGGTGGCGACCGGCGGGCTGTCGATTCCGCAGATCGGCGCCAGCGACTTCGGCTACCGCATCGCCGAGCAGTTCGGCCTGCGCCTGGTCACGCCGCGCCCGGCGCTGGTGCCGCTCACCTTCGGCGGCGACGCCTGGGCGCCCTACGCCGAACTGGCCGGGCTGGCGCTGCCGGTGCGCATCGAGACGGGGGCCAAGAAAGACAAGATGGCCTTCCTCGAAGACCTGCTGTTCACCCACCGGGGCCTGTCGGGCCCGGCGGTGCTGCAGATTTCGAGCTACTGGAAGCCCGGCACCCCGCTCACGCTGGACTTTGCGCCCGGCGTGGACGTGGCCGAATCACTGGGCGACGCCAAGCTGCGGTCGAAAAAGCGCGTGGCCAACGAACTGGCCGCGCTGGTGCCCTCCCGGCTGGCCGACGCCTGGGTCGGGCAGGACCCGGCCCTGCAGCGCCCCGTCAACGAGGCGCCCGACAAAGCGCTGGCCACGCTGTCGGAGCGCATTGCGCGCTGGCAGATCACCCCCAGCGGCACCGAGGGCTACAAGAAAGCCGAGGTCACGGCCGGCGGCGTCGACACGCGCGACCTGTCGTCCCAGACGATGGAATCGAAGCAACCGGGGCTGTATTTCATCGGCGAAGTGGTCGATGTGACCGGCTGGCTGGGCGGATACAACTTTCAATGGGCCTGGGCAAGTGCGCATGCGTGCGCAACGGCCCTCTGACCCTCTTCGCCAGGGACAACCGCGGAACCGGCTTTGCCGGGCCGCTGGTGTCGCCCCCGGCGAGGGGGAAGGAGAAGCGACACGAAGTGCGCGAAGCCTGGGGGCGTGCTATAGTCGCGGGCTAACTCTGGCCTTCCCTCAACGGCCGCAAAAAGTTTTCAGTTGAGGAACCCCGGCTTTGGGCCTCGATCTCCCCGAGCCAACTTCAGTTCAACGATTCATCAATGACCACCATCCGCGTTAAAGAAAACGAGCCCTTCGACGTCGCACTTCGCCGTTTCAAGCGCACCATCGAAAAGCTCGGCCTGCTGACCGACCTGCGTGCCCGCGAGTTCTACGAAAAGCCGACCGCCGAGCGCAAGCGCAAGAAGGCAGCCGCCGTCAAGCGCCACTACAAGCGCGTGCGCAGCATGCAGCTCCCCAAGAAGCTGTTCTAAGCAACGCCCAGGGCAGCTGGCCTTCGACGAAAGTCACCGCCAGCGCCTCGTTGCACAAGCAAGCCGCGCCAGGGAAACCTGCCGCGGCTTTTGTTTTTTCCGAAAGGTTGCGAATGACACTCAAAGAACAGATCACAGAAGACATGAAGACGGCGATGCGCGCCAAGGACTCCGAGCGCCTGGGCACCATCCGCCTGCTGCTCGCTGCGCTGAAGCAGAAAGAAGTCGACGAGCGCGTGGAGCTGGACGACGCCATGGTCATCGCCATCGTCGACAAGATGGTCAAGCAGCGCAAGGACTCGATTGCCGCGTTCACCACCGGCGGGCGCATCGACCTGGCCGACAAGGAAGCCGCCGAGATCAAGGTGCTGGAGGTCTACCAACCCCAGCGCATGAGCGCCGACGAAGTCGCCACCGCCGTGAAGGCCATCGTGGCCGAGCTGGGCGCCAGCGGCCCCGGCGACATGGGCAAGGTGATGGGCGCGGTGAAGACCCGCCTGGCCGGCAAGGCCGACATGGGCCAGGTCAGCGCAGCGGTCAAGGCCGCTCTCACGGGCGCCTGATGACCGCCGGCAGCCCCTCCGAGCCGATCCTCAAGGCCTGCGCCTGCCTGGTCGATGCGCGAGGCCGGCTGCTGGTGTTCCGCCATCCAGAGGATGGCAACATGCAGCTCCCCAAGGGCACCATCGAGCCCGGGGAATCGCCCGAAGCAGCCGTGCGGCGCGAGCTGCTCGAGGAATCGGGCATCGACCACACGGGCGCGCTGCAATCGCTGGGCACGCTGCAGCGCGAATGCGAAGCCGGCGTGGAAGGCAACACCCACCGCCACCCGCAGCTGTGGCACCTGTTCCTGATGCGCGCTGAAGGCGAACTGCCCGAGACCTTCGCGCACACCGCCACCGGCAGCCCCGAAGAAGAAGGCCTGGTCTTCCTGTTCCGCTGGCTCGACGCCGGTGAAGCCATCAACGACTTCGCCCTGCCCTACCGCCAGACCATCGAGCGCGTGCGCGCGGCCTTGCTGCTTACAGCCTGAGGCTTCGGCTTCATCGCTGTCACGCCAGGGCGCGAGCGACCATGTACAGGCCCAGCAGCGCCAGGCCGATCAGAAAGCAGCACCTGAACACCGCCACCGACAGCCGCTTGCGCAGCCACGTGCCCAGCACCATGCCGCCGAGGGCCGGTGCCAGCATCACCAGCGACGCGCCCAGGGTCAACATCGAATAGCCCCCGTTCCCCGCCAGCCCGATGGCCAGCGCCACCGTCGAGGTGGTGAACGAAATGCCCATCGCCTGGATCAGCGAATCGCGCTGGAAGCCCAGCGCCTGCAGGTACGGCACCGCCGGCACCGCGAACACACCCGTCACCGCCGTCACCAGCCCCGTGACCATGCCCACCAGCGGCCCCAGCCAGCGCGCCTGCGCGTCGCTCACATGCAGTTGTCGCCCCGTCAGCCCCCAGCCCGCATAAAGCATCAGCGCCACGCCCAGCGCCACCGAAGCCCAGGCCCCCGCCGGCACGCCCAGCCACAGCGCCCCGCCCAGCGTGCCGATCACCACCCCCACCTGCATGCCGCCGATGCGCCGCAGCACCGGCATGAAGGTGGCGCGCGGCCCGGTCTGCCACAGGTTGGTGACGAGCGACGGCACGATCAGCATCGCGGCAGCCTGCACCGGCGACATCCACAACGCGAGCAGCGCCATAGACACCGTCGGCAGCCCGAGGCCGACCACGCCCTTGATCACCCCCGCCAGCAGGAACACCGCCGTGGCGGCGGCCCAGAAACTGGCCATGTCGTTGTTGAAGTTCGTCATCGCGGCCAAGTCTGCCGGGCGCGGGCGCGCCTGCAAATGCGGCATTCGCAGAGCGACCCTCAGGCGCAGGCTGAGGGCTGTGGTGCACACTTCGGCGCACCATGCGATTCGACCTCACCGACCTGCGGCTCTTTTTGAACGTGGTCGAGGCCGGCAGCCTCACCGGCGGAGCGGCGCGCTCGCACATGACGCTGGCCTCCGCCAGCCAGCGTGTGCGCGGCATGGAAGACGCGCTGGGCACACCGCTGCTCACGCGCCATGCGCAGGGTGTGCGCCCCACCGAGGCCGGCCGCACGCTGCTGCACCATGCGCGCGTCGTGCTGCAGCAGATGGAGCGGCTGCGCGGCGAGCTCGGCGAATACGGCCAGGGCCTGAAGGGCCATGTGCGATTGATGTGCGGCACCTCCGCGCTGACCGAGCACCTGCCCGAGGTGCTCAGCCGCTTCCTGGCCGAGCACCCGCGCATCTCGGTCGACCTGGAGGAACGCGCCAGCCCCGATACGGTGGAGGCTTTGCGCGCCGGCCTGTGCGACATCGGCATCGTCTCGGACGCCATCGACAGCGAAGGCCTCGAATGCCACCCCTTCCGCCGTGACGACCTGGTGCTGGTGATGCCGCGTGGCCACGCGCTGGCCGGTCGCCGGCGCGTGCGGCTGGCCGACGTGGTCGACAACGAATTCGTCGGCCTGCCTGCGGACAGCGCGCTGCAGCAGCTCATCACCCTGCAGGTGCGCGCGCTCGGCAAGCACCTGGCTTACCGGGTGCGGGTGCGCAATTTCGAGGCGGTGTGCCGCATGGTCGCGTACGGCATCGGCGTGGCCATCGTGCCGCAGGCCGCGGCCGAACGGTGTGCCCGCTCGATGAAGATCGCGCGTGCCTCGCTCGCCGACCCCTGGGCGGAACGCACGCTGATGGCCTGCGTGCGCTCGTCGCAAGACCTGCCGCTGAACGCGCGACGAATGCTCGAGCACCTCATTGCGCCACCGGAAGAAGCCGCAAAAAAGTGACCGACGGCGGCGGTGCGGCAGCCGGGGCATTTGCGCACAAGCCAATTAACGCACCGTCATTTCATGGAAATTTCACTCGGGGTTTGTCCCGATCTCCATGCAAACGCGCCTACTTAAGCCATTCGTTTCGTTAGCAATGCGAAGGTGTTCAGTCGCCAATTCATAACCCGAATAATGGCTCTGGAAGCACTACTTCCTTTGTATCGACGCCATCCGCAATCGCAGCTTTAATGCACGCGGCCGTCAACCGAAGCCACAAGCAACGGCAGGCCGGTATGTGTTTTATCCCTTGCATAACCATTGTGGAAAACCAATGAAAAACAGACTCAGAGTCATCGTGGTCGCGGTGTCTATCGTGGCGGGGCATGGCGCCTTTGCCGCGCCGCCCGACAAGCAGGCGGTCATCGATCGCGCGCTTCAACTGATCCAGAACAACCTTTCGAGCTTCAGCGTGGCACCGGCGGCCGCGGCCGCCGGCGCGCGCACGCGCCGGTCGGTGGACCCCAGCCTGGCAAGCAGCGCGTCGGCGCTGCCCGCGGAGGGCGCGCAAGGCGACCAGTTCAAGGCGCGCGACGTGATCGTGGACAAGGACGGCACCGAGCACGTGCGCTTCGACCGCCTGCACGACGGCCTGCGCGTGATTGGCGGCGACGTGGTCGTGCATTCGAACCGCGGCAAGCTGATGCAGCCCAACCAGACGCTGCAAGGCGCCATCCAGCTGACCGATACCCTCGGCAAGGCGGACGGACGCACCGTGATCCGCAACGCGCCCGACATTGGCGCAGAGCGCGCAAAGCGCATCGCGGCAGAGAGCTTTGCCAGCGCGGTGACGCGGTTCAGCACGCCCGAACTGGTGGTGTTCGCCCGCGATGAAAAGCCGGTGCTCGCCTACGAAGTGCGCGTGTACGGACAGCCAACCGCGGCGCACGCAAGCGCCGTGGCCTACTACGTCGATGCGCACAACGGCAAGCTGCTGGACGCCGAAGACCTCGTGCACACCGTGGCCGCCGCGGGCACGGGCAAGTCGCTGTACTACGGCGAGCTCCAGATCACCACCGACAAGACCGGCAACAACAGCTACCGCATGGTCGACCCGACGCGCGGTGGCGGCGAGGTGATCGACGGGCGCGACTCGGTGTTCACCGACCTGGCGGACTCGCCCGACCTGGAGCCGTTCACCAGCACCGACAACAAGTGGGGCACCGGTGCGGCCACGGACCGCAAGACCGTTGCGGTCGACATCAACTACGGGCTCGCCAAGACCTGGGACTACTACCGCAACACCCATGGGCGCAACGGCATCTTCGACGACGGCAAGGGGGTGCAGAGCTACGCGCACGTGCAGTTCACCAACCAGGACGGCAGCCTCACCGGCGCAAATGCCGCCTGGCTGGGCGAGAGCCGCATCATGGCCTATGGCGACGGGCAGCCGGGCACCTCGCTGCCGAGCCCGGTGGTGTCCATCGACGTGGCCGGCCACGAGATGAGTCACGGCGTGAACCAGGCGACCGCGAACTTGGCGTACACGCGCGACGCCGGCGGCCTGAACGAGGCGAACTCCGACATCTTCGGCATCCTCGTCAAGTTCTCCGCGCAAAACGCGAGCGACCCGGGCAACTACGTCATTGGCGCAAGAATTCTGAAGGGCGGCCTGCGCAAGATGTACAAGCAGGACCTCGACGGGCGCTCGTTCGTCTGCTATCCGCGGGGCGGCTTCAAGAGCACGCTGACGAACCCCGCGCACGACCCGCACCTCACGTCGGGCGTGGGCAACCGCTTCTTCTACCTGCTGGCCGAGGGCGCGACGGTGCCCACGACCGATATCGGGCTGGCGCAGAGCGCCCTGGTGTGCAACAAAGACACGGGCATTGTCGGCATCGGGCGCGAGAAGGCTGGGCGCATCTGGTATCGCACGCTCACGCTGTACCTGAACAACGGCTCGACCTACCCGAACGCCCGCGTGGCATCGATTCGGGCGGCCACCGATCTGTATGGGGCCAATTCGCCAGAGGTGGCGGCGGTGGGGCGTGCGTGGAGTGCGGTGGCGGTGCAGTGACCGCAGCCTGAGAATTCACGCCGCCGTGCCGTGACCCCGGCGGCGTGAAGCGGCAAGCGCCCTCAGCTGCCCGCGATCTTCATCCGGTTGACCAGGATCGAGCCCGTGGTCTTGGCACCGAAGGTGTAGGCGTCGGCCCCGACGGCCTGAATGCCCATGAGCATGTCCTTCAGGTTGCCGGCGATGGTGATTTCTTCCACCGGAAACGCGATCTGGCCCTTCTCCACCCAGAAGCCGCTGGCGCCGCGCGAGTAGTCGCCGGTGACGTAGTTCACGCCCTGGCCCATCAGCTCGATGACGAACAGGCCCGTGCCCAACTTGGCGAGCATGGCGTCCAGATCGTCGGTGTGTTTGGTGAGGCGCGAGCTCAGCGTCAGGTTGTGCGACCCGCCGGCGTTGCCGGTGGTCTTCATGCCCAGCTTGCGGGCCGAATAGGTCGACAGAAAATAGCCTTCGAGGCGGCCGGCATCGACCACCTTGCGCGCCCGGGTGACCACGCCTTCGTCGTCGAAGGGCGAGCTGCCCTTGCCGCGCATCACGTGCGGGTCTTCTGCCAGGTCCATGTGCTTGGGCAGCACCGGCTTGCCCAGCGAGTCGAGCAGGAAGGTGCTCTTGCGGTACAGCGCGCCGCCGCTCACGGCCTGCACCAGCCCGCCCAGCAGGCCCACGGCCAGCGGCGACTCGAAGAGCACCGGGCATTCGGTGGTCTTGATCTTGCGCGACTTCAGGCGGCTGAGCGCGCGCTCTGCGGCGTAGCGGCCCACGGCCTGCGGGCTGGCCAATTCGTCGGCCGCGCGCATGGAGCTGTACCAGGCGTCGCGCTGCATGCCGTTGCCCTTGCCGGCAATGGGCGCCACCGAAATCGAATGCCGCGAGCTGGCATAGCCGCCGCGAAACCCATGCGTGTGGGCGCTGAAGAAGTGGCTCTGCTGGGCCGAGACGCCTGCGCCTTCGCTGTTGGTGATGCGCTTGTCGGTCGACAGGGCGGCCGCTTCGCACTCCAGCGCCAGCTTGGCGGCCTGCTCGCTCGTCACGTCCCAGGGGTGGAACAGGTCGAGCTCGGGGTGGTCCTTGGCGATGTCCGCCTCGTCGGGCAGGCCGCTCACCGGGTCTTCGGCGGTGAAGCGGGCGATGTCGTAGGCCGCCTGCACGGTCTGCTGGATGGCGGCCTCGGAGAAGTCGGAGGTGCTGGCGTTGCCGCGGCGGTGGCCCACGTAGACCGTGATGCCCAGCGACTTGTCGCGGTTGCGTTCGACGTTCTCCAGCTCGCCCTTGCGCACCGACACGCTCAGGCCGCAGCCCTCGGAGGCCTCGGCCCCCGCGTCGGTGGCGCCGAGCTTCTTGGCATGCGCCAAGGCCGAGTCGACCAGGTTTTCGAAGAAGGAGCGGCTGTAGGCGAAGCCGGAATCGGCGCGCGAGGAGGATGTCGTCATGTGGTGGCTATGATACTTGCGCCCCCTGTTTCACGTTTTCCCCTCAGCTTCCCACCGTGCGTTGCAACACCGCGCGGTGCGGCCCAGAATCCACCTCATGTCCCGCAAACCCAAAAAAGGCTATTTCGTCCGTGGCCAGTTCGTCGCCGAAGGCAGCGAACTCGACCTGGAGCTCAAGCGTGAGCTCAAGGGCACCGACGAATCCAGCCGCACCGACCTCAAGCGCGAAAGCGACGAACTGCAAAAGCTCGGCGAGGAACTGCTCGGCCTGCGCGCGGCGCTGTTCAACGCGCTGCCGCTCAGCGAAAAACTCGTCGATGCGGTCGCGGAGGCCAAGCGCATCACCAATTTCGAGGGCAAGCGCCGCCAGATGCAATTCATCGGCAAGCTGATGCGCAAGCTCGACGAACCCACGCTGGAGGCCGTGAAACAGGCCCTGACCGAACAGAACACCGTGCCCGCCGCCGAAGCCGCCGCCCTGCACGAGGCCGAGCGCTGGCGCGACCGCCTGGTTGCCGACGACGACGCCCTGGGCGGCTGGATCGAAACCCACCCCGCCACCGACTCGCAACAGCTGCGCGCCCTGGTGCGCCAGGCCCGCAAAGACCTGAAGACCGGCCCGGCCGGCGAGGCGCCGCGCCAGGGCAAGGCCTACCGCGAGATCTTCCAGCTGGTGCGCGAGCAACTGGCGGTGCACGGCGGCGACGACCATGCGGCCGCCGCCGCGGCGCAAGACCGCGAAGAGGACGCATGACGCTGCCGCCTTCCTCCCTCCCCTCCCGGGGGAGGGCCGGGGTGGGGGCACGGCGGCTTCATCGCCCGCATGGCGCCTGTTCGAAGGCCTGCCCCCATCCCAACCTTCCCCCGGAAGGGGAAGGAGCCAAACCATGAACACCCTTGACACCGTTCGCATCGGCATCGTCTCCGTCAGCGACCGCGCCTCCAGCGGCACCTACGAAGACAAGGGCCTGCCCGCGCTGAAGGAATGGCTCGCCCGGGCGCTGAAGAACCCGCTCGAATTCGAACCCCGCCTCATCCCCGACGAGGCCGAGCGCATCAGCGCCACGCTGATCGAGCTGGTCGATGCCGGCTGCGCGCTGGTGCTGACCACCGGCGGCACCGGCCCCGCGCTACGCGACGTCACGCCCGAGGCCACGCTGGCCGTGGCCCACAAGGAAATGCCCGGCTTCGGCGAGCAGATGCGCCAGATCAGCCTGCGCTTCGTGCCCACCGCGATCCTGTCGCGCCAGGTGGCGGTGATCCGCGGCCAGAGCCTGATCATCAACCTGCCCGGCCAACCCAAGTCGATCGCGGAAACGCTCGAAGGCCTGAAAGACGCCGACGGCGCGCAAGTGGTGCCCGGCATCTTCGCGGCCGTGCCTTACTGCATCGACCTGATCGGCGGGCCGTACCTTGAGACGGACGACACGGTCTGCAAAGCATTCAGGCCGAAGTCGGCCATCCGCACGCGCGCCTGAAAAAGAAATGCCCGGGCAAGCCGGGCATGAATGGAAATTGAAGCGGCTTTTCGCCGCCGTCAGGGCGACGACAGGCTGCCTGCCTCCACGCCCTTCAGGCACGCATTGACCGCCGCACGCGACGCCTGCTCGTGGCAGCGCGCGGTCGCTGCGCTCACCGCCTTCTGCTGCACGCGGCGCTCTTGCGCGCTGTCGATCTGGTAGCCCATGAGCCACTTCATGGACAGCGCCAGCACGAGCCCCAGACCGAGCGACACACCGACCACCGTCGAGCGCCAGGTCCGCACGCTGGCGATGGGGGTCGAGGCTGTGACGGGCCGGGCGGAGGGGCCGACGTCGAACGCCATCGGCTGACGCGACGCCGAAGGCACATGCGATCCACCGTGCACGCTGCGGCGTTGCTGCGGCCGTGGCTCGGCCGTGGTGGTGCGTGCGGAAGACTTGTCGTAGCTGCCCATCGATCTGCGTGTTGTGAATCCGGCGCGACATGCGCGCACGGATTGTCCGACAAATGCTGCGCCGGTCTCTAGGGAACGTCTGATCAAGTCCACCGATTGCCGACCTGAACGTTGATCACCCAGCTGAAGGAGAGCCAACGATGAGCCAGATCAGTTTTTCGGATGCCGAGCATGCAGGCAAGAGAAAGAAGACAC